>NZ_NEJZ01000002.1:0-587586 GCF_002113215.1 Pseudomonas sp. B15(2017) | reverse complement strand
TGGTGTTGCCATGGGAGGTGCTCCTTGCGGATAAAGTTAGGGTGCCCGGGAGGCGAAATCGCCCGGTGGGTGCCTGACTGTTATCAAGGAGCGTGCCAGCTTTTTCCACGTCCCCGGGAGCTGGGGACTTCGCCGCTCTGTTTCGCGGCTTTGAGCGTTTTTTGAACAGCGAAATGGCTGGAAGTGCGCAAGAAGTTGCGCAGTACTGCGCAACTTCTTGCGCACTTGGCTGGAGGCCACGTAGCACAAGGTCTTCAGCGATTTAGAAGGGGTTTTATTACGTACAACTGCGCAACTTCTTGCGCAGTATGGCCAATTGACATTGCTGTGGGGTTTGGCCACTAATCGCACGTTTTTGACCTGATGTGAATGACCTGCCGGACCTATTAAAAAGCATGGAAGAAGCGAGCCTGATGACTATAAAAAACCTGAACTTCAGTAGTGCTGAAAAAACCGTTCTAGATTCGATCATGCCAGGAGGGGAAAACTGGGCGAGCTACCAAGGTAGCTGCTTGGATACGTGCTCCTATTTCCATCGCTGCAAAAACGCAGGTCCGTCCGAGAAGGTATGTTCCTCGGGCTGGCAGGATGCACCGTTGAATGAGGATGCCGTGAGTGTGTTCATTCATGTCCTCGGCTCATTCCATTATTACAACCAAGGGGACTTCGCGGAGGGCGGTGAGACCGCAGCGATCATCTCTGGATTGCAGAACAAGTTCATCCATGCGAGAGATGATCTGAGAGATAACTCGGGATTTGCTGAAGGATCCAAGGTTCTGAAGACCCACTTGGAGACCGAACGAAACGGGCGTGAGGCATACAAGCTTAAGCTTCAGCGTATGCGAGATGAGGGTAGTCTGAGCTGCGAAGCCTGTGATATTGATTTCTATGCTCTGCTGGGGGGAAAGGCGACCCGTGTGATTGAGTGCCATCACCAATTGCCGCTATCACATGAGCGTCACTCAGGGGAGACGAGTCGGGAAGATTTAGTGCTCTTGTGTGCGAACTGCCACCGTATTGCCCACACTGACGAAAACCTGCTCCGGGTTGAAGACCTTCGCAAATTTATTCGGGCTTGATAGAGCATCTGTTTCGATAGACCCTGCGCGGAAGGTTGATAAATACGCCTGCGTACTGAGCCTGATTGCCTGCTCTTGATTGGCGAGTAGAAGCTTCGACAGAAAGCACCGCCGTTCGCCAGGGAACATGGTAGCCAGTACACGAATAGGGCAGTCATAGCTTGCTGCCTAGCTTAAATTGAACCGCTTATCAGGGAGGAAAGTTGTGCAACGATTTGATCGCAGTAATGAGCCGCCACCACGCATGCTGCAGAGCAAGGAGATAAATGAACAACGGCGGTTGATCGTCGATTACTTCCTGATGGATGAAAAGCGCAGGGCCCAGACGCGACCTCCAAGTCCGCGCCAGAAGCTGAACCACGAGTCCATGTATGGAGCCTTGAAAAGGCTATTTCGCGGTAAATGTGCTTTCTGCGAAAGCTACACAAGCACTGAACCTTACCTGTTCCGCCCGGCGGGCAATGTCTTGCCAATGAAGCCCAGTTCGGCATCCCGTCTGTACTACCTATGGCTTAGTAATGCTTGGGAAAACTGCTATTCGATTTGCCAAGGGTGTATCCCCAGACGCCCAGAGTTTTTCCCAGTCAAAGGCAGGCGAGCTGCGCTACCTTCCGCAACTCAGCTTCAAAGATATCTGGAGGAAGGAGTTGGGTTATGGCGAGATCATCCGCCCAAAGAAAACAATGTCTTGCTTGATCCTTGTAAGGATGACTTAACTCGTCATTTCACAGTCGATCTCTACGGGTATCTGTTTCCAGAAACCGCTCGTGCAGAACTGACAATTGACCAGTTCAACCTCAATCGCTCCGGCCTAAGTGAGTTGCGCGGTCAGCGTGTGAGGGAGTATTTCGATGAGCTCATAGAAAGAATCTTGCGGGGTAGTCAGACTCAAAATTGGAATGCCCGGCTATTCGACTTCGCAGAGCTGGAGTTCGGTGGATTGTGGTATCTGATGTGCCGCCAAATCATATTGTTTTTCACTCAAGGCAAACCGCAAAGGTGGTCGCTGTCGTCAGGCAATATGGAACAGACATTTCAGAAGCTGGTTAGAAGTCTGGAAACGGGATTCGACAGTGATGCACTGGAGGAGTGGATTAACAATCCCTTACGTGATGTGTTCACGGAAGACTCCCACTTGGCACGCGCTTTCACCGAAAGACCTCCCACCTTGACCAGCATTTCCCTGAATAATTTCAAAGGGATCGAAAGGCTGCATCTGGATATGCCCATGTTGAAATCGGGTCTGGCCGAGACGCCTGACCCGCTGCAACCAGCCTTACTAATTTTGGGTGAAAACGCTGCGGGAAAAAGCTCCATCCTTGAAGCTGTAGCGCTGACTTTAGCGACTGATGAGGCGCGAACTGAATTAAAACTGGATGTATCGACCCTGCCACTTGATCCAGAACTGATGGGAGAGCACTCTTCCGTTCAGCGCGAAATGGCTACGGTTAATCTTGAGTTCGACGACGGCTCTACCCGGTGTCTGCAAATTGCAGATGGACGGTTTTATATGCAGGGTGGATCAGATGTACCCCCTGTGTTTGCTTACGGCGCATTCCGGCAGTACCAGAAACGACCAAAACGCTACAGCCATGTCAAATCAATTCGGAATCTATTCCATTCGGACACGCTGCTATCCAATCCGGAAAAATGGTTGCTGAGTTTAAGCAAGGATAATTTTGAAAACGTAGTCGGTGCATTACGCGTCATCCTTTCAATCGAAGGCGAGTTTGACGTTATTGAGCGCGATTATGAAAATCGACGTTGCCTGATCGTCACTGCTGCTCTAGGAGGTCATACATATAGTCGTACGCCCTTGAGTCTCGCGTCTTCGGGCTATCGATCGATACTGGCGATGGTGTGCGACATCATTCAGGGATTGATGAGCGCACAGAGTCATACGTTTTTCGAGAGTCTGGAGACGGCGAGGGCGGTGGTCCTTATCGACGAAGTAGAAGCTCATCTGCATCCTCGCTGGAAAATTCAAATCATGAGCGCCTTACGAAGTGCTTTGCCAAAGGTCACTTTTATCGCAACAACTCACGATCCATTGTGCCTGCGGGGAATGGAGGATGGAGAGGTAATCGTGATGCATCGGGTTGCTAGCCAGAGTGGTGCGGATAGCGAATGGCCGGTGATGGTGGAACAGGTGGTTCGACTGCCGGAGGTCAGTCAATTAACGATCGAACAATTGCTAACCTCTGACTTTTTCGGCCTGGCGTCGACCGACCAACCTGGCACCGAACGTGAGTTAGCGATGTTCGCTGACCTGCTGACAGCGCGAGCATCCGGCCAGGCACTAACTGAGGATCAACAATTGGCGTGGGCGCGCTTCGAGCAGGACATTAGTGACGCTTTGCCCGTGGGCGCCACTGAAGTACAGCGGTTGGTACAAGAGGCGGTAATGGAGTATCTGAAAAACCGCCGGCAAATATCCTCGGAAAATTTGGGTAAGTTGCGAGATCAGGCCCGTCGAGACATCGTCGCAATTCTCGAGGGTATCTGAATCATGCGTGCCGTCATCCGCAACACAGTCCGCAAGCCTGACGCTATGACGGGAGCCGACTCCCCAGCTTCGCGCGAACTGAACAAATTCAGGCAGCACTTCCATGCGCCTGGTGACAACGCCCCGACATTTACCGTGTACAAGTCTGACAGCGTGAAGAAGCAGCTAGATGAGCTATTTCATGGCAAATGCGCTTACTGTGAGAGCTTCTATGCATCGACAGCACCGGTAGACGTTGAACATTACAGGCCAAAAGGGGCTGTTCATGAGGACGGGGCGCACCCCGGCTACTGGTGGCTTGGAATGGATTGGGAGAATCTTCTACCGAGCTGTATCGATTGCAACCGTAAGCGCAAGCAGAGCATGCCCAGGTTATCTGCCAAGCTGCTGACGCTGCAGGAAGAGCAACGAGGTTTTAGCCACGGCGTAGTCATGTCTAGCGGCAAGAAGGACAGCTTTCCGGTGCTGGGTACGCGCGCGATGACGGAGACTTCTTCAATCCTCGACGAATACCCCCTGTTACTTGATCCGTGTAGAGATGATCCTAGCGAACACCTCAGGTTTCACATTGATCGGTCCAATCTTATAAGTCTTGTCGTCCCTCAGCCCCATGCAGGAACAGATTTGCCAGTGATGGGGGGCAATGGGGCAGATGCAACCATTCAAGCAGTGATTGGTGAAGCCCTTGAGCTTGGGCTGAGTCTCAGAGGAGTCGTGTCCATCCATGTGTATGGACTCAATCGTCTCGGTCTGGTGCAAGAGCGAACGCGGTTATTACGGCAGCTGGAGTTCCTTGAGGCGCTATCTTTGGATATCGGTGTTATGGCTCAGGAGCTCAAGCCTGACCCCGCAGATCCGAAGATTACTGATGTGCGTGACGAAGGCATTGTTCGCCGTCTGAATTTTCTTCAGGAACAGGTTCTGGGTGAGATGAAGCGGATGGCAAGACCTCAAGAACCTTATTCAACCATGGTGCAAGCCTGGATTGAGGGTTTCAAAATGCGCTTGCTGAGCTGAAGGTGAAGTATTCGGCGTTGGCCAACTCTTGAAATACCTTTCTGAAAGATGCGTCTAGTAGCAAGTAAGGCCAGTGCTTAGACTGCCAGACTTTTAGGAGAAGCAAATGCACGGAATGCATAAATCAAAACTGGCCACACTACTGCTCATCCCGCTGATTGGCGCATGCTCATCGCCTCATATGCTGCAGCCTGCTGTTCAATCTGGGCGGCTTGCTCAAACGGCCGCGGTCGTGATCGACAACTGTTCGGTGGGATGTCCAACAGGGGGCGACCAAACCACGCTCTATCGCCAGGCCTACACTCTGAACAACAACGGCTCGACCAAGTTCGCTAACTGGGTGGCCTACAAAATCACGAAGGAAACACCAGCGAGCGGGCGTCCACGTAACTGGAAGACGGATCCCGACGTGCCTGCTGGGGAGACGCTCAATCCTGTTGACTACAACGGTGCCAGCGTTGCCCTAAAGATAGACCGTGGACATCAGGCCAACCTTGCTTCTATGGGAGGCGTCTCTGATTGGCAGTCGCTCAACTACCTGACAAACATCACGCCTCAGAAGGCGGATCTCAATCAAGGTGCGTGGGCTCGACTGGAAGATCAGGAGCGGAGTCTCAGCAAAATGACAGGTGTGGATGCAGTGTATGTGGCTACGGGTCCGCTTTACGAAAGAAATATGGGAACGCTACCAGGTACCAATAAGGTTCATACGATCCCGAGTGGCTATTGGAAAGTCATCTTTACCGGTACCACTCCTGCCGGTGGTCAGTTTGCTGCGTTCAGCATGGAGCAGAGCACGCCGCGCGTAGGTAATTTTTGCGACTTCCAAGTCACGGTGGCAGAGATTGAAGAGCGATCTGGGCTGACATTTTGGAGTGGGTTGCCGCAAGACGTTCAAGCAAAGCTGAAGGCGAAGATGGGGCAGCTGGGTTCGACGATAGGCTGTATGGTTAAGGCAGAGGTCCAAACTCGAGAGAGCTAAAAAGTTAGAGCTTGCTGAAGCCGTTTTAAAGGTAGGCCCGCTCTGCGTCCTGCGGGTCAACCACTAGCATCACGCTGGCCAAGTACGTTTTCGCGGTTATGGCCAGGTCCTGGGTGGACTGATACTTCTCGACAAGCGTCAGTGTGATTCGGGCCGTTGTGACTCAATTTTACCGAGTCTTTGCTAGCGGGTTAGTACCCTTTTGGCAGAACCAGCAACAGCATCTTGCATGAATGGTTTAGGGGGCGTACCCGGGCGCAAGCACCAAATTAGGAACTCCGTATAATGCTTCTCGATTACGCAGCCAGAGCTGGTACTCGCGCGCTGAGCCAGAGTGATCGTGCGAGCAGTCAACACCCCACTGTCTGAGAGCGTAGCCTGCGACGGCAGCGCGAACCTTTACGTGCATTACGCCGTCTTGGTTGAAGGGGTAGTCGCATAGTACAGGCTCTTTTCGTTCAAGCTCGGGGTGAGGGACCAGCTCAAGCACGACTCGACGAGACCAGTGGTCATCCTCATTGGCACATTCGGCCTCGCGGGCCGGTCCAGCGTCTTGTACCGATCCCACCCGGGTTATCACAAAATCCCTGAACTCCGAGCTTTCCCGATCGTATGCCCTCGCGTGCCATCGTCGGCCATCGCTGTGCAGGCCGAACGGCGCGATAACCCTGGTGCTGCATCGGGTGAGTGACTCGTACGTGATCTCGATGGCGCGCTGCTGCCTGATTGCGCGGCAGACAGCCGCCAAGATGAAAATTTTGGGTTGTGCTAAGGATTCGCTGATGGTGCATGGGATCCCCGTCGACCAGCTCAGATGCTCCTCATCTCCAAACCCCTGACTCAGCCAAGTTGTGATACGGGAAATCGAGTAGGTGAAGATAGGGTTAAAGCCTTCGCTTGGGCGGTACACCTTTTCTCGCTGGTCGAGAAAAAGATTTTCGGGAGCCAGTTCGCGGTATAGCGATAGATCCCTAGTTGCTGCAGCCGTCTGTATGTCGAAGCGACTAACAACATCCCGCCGTGAAACTGCGCCGCAGAACCATGCCTGTTGCTCAATGAACGCCAGTCTGTCCCGTTGCTTCTGCGGGATGCCTTCAATAGGGGATGGGGTGGACACTGTATATAACCTCAGCTTGTCATTGCCTGATGCAGTAATATATCTTTTTGATTCAATGTCGGGATCAAAAAGATTCGATAGCCGCTTTGCTTGTTTCGACTATCGCGTCCGCGCTGACTCTTGTCCACCTTTCTGCGCGTGGAGGCCCTGTGGCCAAACTTCTCCGGGTTATCCTGATCGACTCGCTTTGTCGAGGCGAGATCGTCGAGGTGAAAACCGACGACAACACCTGCCTGACAGGCACTAACGGCATCGGCAAGTCGACCTTTTTGAAGTTGCTCCCGCTGTTCTACGGTGCCCCTGCTGGTCGAATGGTTCGTAAGGGCACCAATACCGCAAGTTTCGCCGATCACTATCTGCCTCATGCGTCGAGCTACATCGTCTTCGAGTATGAGAACCACGAGGGTGCTCTGCGCTCGGCCATCCTGCATCGGGCTTCTAACGGTTACGCCTACCGGTTGGCGGCTACCGGCTGGAAGCCCAGTCTGCTTTATGTGAATCAAGATTCAGGTGAGCTGGTTCTGCCTGGCAAGGTTGGTAGCCGCATTCAAGGTATGGGTATCGACTGCACACCTGAGTTGAGCTGGAACCATTACAACAAGATCATCCAGTACAACACCGGCTCGGCAGACATGGATGGCATCACCGATGCATCCGTGAAAAAGATGATCAACCTTTTCCGGCGCATGTATTCGCTCGCACCGTTGAGGCGCAACTTCGCCGGCATCGACAGCCTGATGTTCTCTCTGCTGGAGTCCAAAGGCACCTTTGACTCCATGGAGTCTGCGGTCGGGGAGATTATCCGGCAGGAGACTATGCGCAGTGAGATCGACCTTTCAGGTATTGATGTCCAGTCTTTCCTGAGCGCGATCAGCAACCGGGCGAGTTATCTGGTGATGGATCGTGAGGTCAAACCCAAGATTCTTGGTTTGGCGACTTTGCGTAGTCGATTGGTGGCTTGCGACCAGCAGTTGGGTCGCCTGAAGAAGGTCGCCGTGACGCGGCAGCTTTCCGTCAAGCAGGAGCAGGAGGCTGTTGCAGCAACTATGGACGCGCAGCGTAAAGAGGAGCTTGCTGCACAGGATGCTTCTCGTGACGAGCAGCGCCAGCTTGATTGCCGCTTAGGTGATGCCCGGGCAGCATCTGCTGAGCAATTGCGCCTACTGAAGACACTGGAAGACCAGAAAGCCGGCTACGACAAGGCCGGAATGCCAGCATTGCTTGCTAAAATCGACAGCCTTCCCTCGATGCAGGAAGACTTGGCGGCCAAACGAGAGCAACTGGCACTGTTGACAAGCAAAAGTGAGGGGATCGTTTCTCGTTTTTCTGCCATGGAGCGCGCCGCCTTCGACTCGCTGTCTTCGCGTCGCGAAAATCGTCGTACCGAGGCCCTTGGGCGTCTCTCCGAGTTTGATGCGCAACTGCGGCTGCACAATGAGGCCTCGGAAGAAGCGCTGGGACAGGCCCACAAAGCACACACCGAGGACCTTGCTCAGTATGAGCGAGCCCGCAGCGAACTAGCGGCACTCGCCGCTTCTTCGGCGGCAGAAGTGGCCTTTTGGTCTCGACAGAAACATCTGCCAGAAATTGCTGAGCAGATTGATGCGGAGCAAACCGCTCTCGCTCAACTCTATGAGTTGCAGGAGCAAACGCGAAAGGATCTGGACCGGCTCGACAGAGAGGTTGCTGAACTCATCATTGAACAGCAGGGCCTTGCCGCAGAGATGTCAGGCCTTGCCCGAGGGCGCGATGACCTGCGGGCAGCAGTTAAATTGCTCACCGCTCGCTTGAATGCATCTGACGATACCCTGCTGTCGTTCCTTCGCGGCAGCATACCTGATTGGGAGACCACGGTTGGGCTCGTCATCGATCCTCGACTGTTGATGCGTGAAGACCTGTCACCGTCGTTTTCGGCTCCGTGTGCGGGGCTCTTTGGCTTGCAGCTTAATCTTGAGCGCCTTGATCCTGTTGACGTGCTCAATCTGGAAGAGCTGGAATCGCAGATTGCGCGGCTGAATTTGCGCATCGATGAAAGCAATGATGCTGAGGAGGCTCTCAGCCATCGATCAGCAGCTGCTCAGGTTCGCCGTAATACGCTACGCGAGGAGCGAGTCCCTCTCGACTCCCGTACAGCAAGCATTGAAGCGGATACTTCAGCCAGAAAACAGCGTCTGGAGTCGCTTCGTGATGAGGGTGCAGAGCTGCTTTCCATTGCTCGCGCCAAGGCACAGGACTCAGCCGAAAAGGCCGCGACCGCTCACTCGGAAAAGATCGCTGAGATCGAAAGCTTGAAGGCTGCTTTCGGGCGGCACAAGTTGGAACTGAAGAGCATCGCCGATCTGGCCCGGCAGGACATTGCTGCTCAGCGAAGCTCTGTTGAGGAAGCTCTCGTCACTGCCCTGGCTGATCTTGAGCGTGCCCATCGTGAAGAGATCGAGCGTATTAAGGCTGATGAATATTCAGCCCTGCAGGGCGCAGGCGTTGATGTGGGCGCAGTTCGACGGTTGGAATCCACGGTCAACGGCCTTGATCAGTCGGTTCGACAACTGGTCGAGCAGTTACCCCGTATTCAAGATTACAGAGCTTGGCTTGAAACGGCTTGGCCTCACATGGCTGCCCGTGAGGCGGCCTACGCAGAGGCAGAACAGGTGGTCAGCCGTCTTGAGCGCAATCTGCAGGCAATGCGCACAGCATACGAAGAGCGTCAAAAGACTTACAAGGTGCGTCAAGCCGAGCTGGCAGCCCGGAACAGCACGCTATTCGATCAGGCCAGTGCGCTACGTTCGGTTTTAGAGCGCCTGATCCTGGTCGCTGCAGCATCCTCCGGCACCGAGAGTCTGGAGAAGCTGTCTGCAGCGGATATCGAGTCGGAGGTTGGCCGGATATTCAGGGATGCTCACCAGATTAAGCAGGAGGGGCGGGGGCTTCTCCGTGATGTGGAGGGACCCTTTAACTTCGCACATCGTGCCACCCCAGAAGCCGGGATCGTGCACGACATCATCATGCGGGCCAGACATTTTGACAGCTCCGGTGAGCGGGTCTGGTTTTACGCAGCACCTGAGCTGCAGATGTATATCGATGACGGCCACGATGTACAGAGGAGCAAGCTGGTTACCTACATCCGCACGTTGTGCAACCAGTTGGTTGAGGGCGGCAAAATCCTTGCAGAAGTCGATCGCACGATTCAGGACGTAGGCCGGCGAGCAACGCTGCAAGTCTCTGAAGTGCTCGGGCGCTTCCCGGAGTTCACCAATTTCCATCTTCATGTCGTCTCGAAGATAAAGGATCTGAAGATCAACGACCTGCCGATTTGGGAGCACATCCGAGCGATTGAAATGCAGTCGGCCCGATGGGATGCCATGGGCAACGACGCCTTCCCACCCGATGGTCTTGATCATGCTCTGCGCATGCTGCACTCGGCCATGGTTGATAAGCAGTGGCGGGGCGCACAGATCAGCGAGTGCTTTGAGGTCAGTCTTTCCTGGCAGGTAAATGGCCAGCCGCGGGTCGCCCGCAATACGACGGACTTAGGCGATGGCTTGAGTACCGGCCAGCTGAAGATTGTGGTTGGAATGATCTACCTTGCCCTGTTCGAGATGATCCGGCGTGACGCCGACTTTGAGCTAATCGTGCCTGTGGATGAGGCGCTGGAGCTTGAGGTCAACAACGCGGCGACGCTGGTGGGCAATTTCAACTCGCGCAACGTCAAGCTGATGCTGGGGTTTCCGGGTGGTGCGCCAGAGCTGATGAGGCACTTCAAAAATCTGTATGCCCTCGACCGACGCCGCTCAGGCGGGGTTTATCTGAAGGAATATCGTGGTGCTGACCCTGTGGCTCTGGATGATCTGAATGCCGGTCTTCCAGAGGAAGAGGAGGTTTCTGCATGAGAGCAATTCTCGAGGGGCTAATCGCTGGGCGGTTCTTCTGCCCATACTCCAGTCGCGAGGTTTACGAACAGCTTCGCCAGCCTGAGTTTGCGGCCGCGATTGAAGCCGCACTTCGTCCTTTCGGACGGGCGCTGGCGCACCTGGGTGAAGGCGACGATGTAACGGCGTTCTTTGCCCGCTACGTCGATTTGTCCGATTCTGGCGATCGGCGCGAGGCTATGGAGGAGTTGAAGTGCATTCGCGACCAGATAATGCCAGTGTTGGATTTCATTCACCTCTGTGGCCGGGCAGGGCAAGGGGATGTTTGTCTGTCACCTGGCGAGGAGATTTCCTTTGGCAGCCTTCTGATGCATATCGATCAGTTCACGGTCGCCCGCGATCAGCTTCGTGATCTCTGTGTTTACCCGATGTTCGCTCGGGTAAAGGGTGTCGAAGGCAATAAGGAAAAATTGACTGTCGTGTTCAAGGTGCTGGTGGATGCCGGTTACCTAGTTCGCAAGGGCGTTGAGTCGAGCCTGTATGTTGCCACCGGCAAGATGGGATACCTCTATCACATGGTGTCTTGGATCGCCGACAGTCAAAAATTGCTGCCTGCAGAAGAGCCAGAGGCTGACCCGTCACAGAGTACGGGAGAGCTTTTGTGAAGGAGGAGAACTGGCGAGAGTTTGGTGCTCATCTGATCGCGAATGCAGCCATCATCGAGGATATTTGCCAGGCTGACGAAGAGGGTGTGCCAAAGCCGGAGAAAATGACGGCAGGGCTCTCTTGGTTGGTCAGTCAACGGCTTATTGATGACTGTGATGGCAGCCTTCACCCGTCGTCGATGTTGCTTGACTTGGGGTCTCGTATTGGTGCGCAGCGCTTCGAATTGTCGGCCCCCGACTTGCAGGAACTGCTGATCCGGATTGAGCATGGCTGTGCGCGATTCCACTCATCCAAGGAGGGTTCGCCTTCTGAGCTGGATCGAGAGCTACAACAGGTGCGCCTCTCTGTTCGCCAGGTCGTCACGCACTTGCGTGACGAGCACCGGGCTGCAAATGACTTCATTGAGGCCCGCTACGGGTATTCTTCGCGATTCAAGGACCGTCTGAGGGATATCGACAGCGCGGTGAAGCGCCTCGGGCGTCTTTCTGAAAAGCTCATGGCCTTTGATCGCGACACGCTGAGTCATTGGTGTCGGAAGGATCGCTCGCTTCGTCGTCTATTGCTGAGCAGTTTGTATGAGTCGATTGACCGCTGCAAAACGGGTATCCGGGATCTGATCGACCGGTTGAACCAACTGGGCACAACCATGCGTCAGCGGAATCATTATCGCAGGATGGCACAGAGCGTCTTCTCTTGGCTGCAAGATGGCAACAACCCCGACTTGGACGACATTCTTGATCGTGGGGATGCGGAGAACTGGATTCGTGCTGCGCGTTTGCCCAATAGCGCTTATCTGTTTCCGCCTGTCGAGGATGAAAAGGCTATTCAGGAAATGTCCGCCCTGATTCAGGCAATGCCTTTGCCGAAGGTCAGAAAGGCATTCCAAGATCCGTTGGTTAGTCGCGAGCCCGTTAAAGTGATCCTCGCGGAGCCGGAGGTCGAGGACGCGCCAGAGCCGTTTGTTGAACCGCACTTTCATCGAATGCTTGCAGCGCTAAAGCGTGATCTCTCACCTCAAAGTGCCCTGGCTTACTGGGATGACATCGCTGATGAGGGTTTCCGAAGCTCCATCTGGCTCTATGCGTTGGATGCCTACTACCTGACGCTTTTGGCCGATGCCGCCCGAGTCGGGAAGATGCCACGCTTTATGTTGGCACCGGTGCTGGCGCCATCACATGAAGGCTTTGACAATAAGGTCGTGGTGGATCTGGTTCTTCGTCTTAGAAAAAATGGGGAGCGTTCATGACTTCGTTGTTGCATAGCAAGCAAGTCGTTGAGATGGTTAGCCGTGCTGTTCGTATGGCTTCAAATGAGGTCGCGCTGGGCGGCGTATGGATGAAAATTCATCAGCTATACGGAGTTGGCAAGATCAGTGGCAAAAGACTCCTCCTAGACGCGGATGACAGGAAGGCACTTCGCAGTCTTGCTGAGCGACACGCTGGTTGGGACCCTCATGTGGCAGGTAGCAAGGTTCAAGGTAGTCGAGCTGTTCTGGCGTCTTCCACTCGTGACGAGAAGCTGGCACGTGAGCCTGTTGCCAGGAATCTTGTTCTGGTTTCGGCGCCTTCCAGAGAGATATTGCTGGGAGACACCATCCAGCCGCTACTGCCTGGATGCATGTTGACGGTGCCTTCAGAGCTACTTGCCGGACAGCGTCGGATTATCGTTGTTGAGAACCTCCAGGCAATGCTTGATGCGTCGCAGTATGTGCTTCCGCAGGAGCTGGTTGGCGTTCCTTTCGTGTTCCGAGGGTCGCCTCAGTTCTCCATAGGGGCGGTGGTGAATTTGGCTAAGCGTGTGCCCGAGGTTTACTACTTCCCTGATGCGGATCCACAGGGCTTGGTTAACGCCAACAAGGAGATCCCATCGAAGGGCACCCTCGGGCCGAGTCCTGAGGCATTCCGGACCATGCACGATGCAGGTGTTAGTAAGCCTCAGGATTATGAGAAACAAGCTAGCCTCATGCCCGGACTCCTGGCAGCCGAGAATCCGTTGGCGAAGATCATTCATGATTACAAAGCTGGTTTTTCCCAGGAGTCGATGGCGGCGTTCTCTTGCCCGCTGCTTTGCTATTTATGAACCGATTCTGAGGCAAAACAATGCCCCTAATAGAGGCATTGTTTTTGGTGGGACGTCGGCGTTGATGATGACCCAGATGTTCTGTTTTGGGTTGCTAGAGTTCATCCTGAGGTGGCGCTATTAGTTTTGCTGGCGTGCTCTCGCATCATGCCGATGACGGTATTGTGAAAGGCGATCGCAAGTTTGGTCTTGGTCACGGCCACGTAGTTGAGGTTGATTTCGTCACGCTGCGAGTCGATACCCAGATCCCCATCCAGAGGGGCAATAAAGTTTCAGCCAGGTGAACATGATCCCACTGCAGCCCCTGTTACGGTGTGCCGAAGTGACGATTGCGACTGCTTCTTCCGGGCTATTCACGAAAGTTTGCGCATTTTCTGCAGGCGAAAGCCGAAGTTGCTGCAGCTGCGTGATAGTCCGCTCTGGCCGGTTGCGGTCGTTATTGCGTGGCTGAGTTCGGCCAAAGGCGAACATTCTACCTGTTCCGCTCCCGGCCAACGACCATTCAGCTCAGAAACGGTCTTTCCAACAGATGCCGACGAAGCGCCTTGACGGCACCAGGCTCGCTGATGAGAGGGCGGTACTGTATGACTGCTCGGAGAGATGTTGCTCATGCCCGTAGTGAGAGTTATCGGCACGTTTCAGTGCCCCTTTGAAATTAACAGCATGTGCTTGCTTAGACGCTATCCTTGGGGTGGGGATCGAAATCACCGCAAGGGAAGAGGGATGACATGCGTGTTGCAAGCTTGAAAGTAGAAAATTTTCGAGGGATTAGAACTGCAGAGATTCTTCTTCCTGATCATGCGGTGATCGTCGGCGACAACAACATTGGAAAGTCCACTCTTCTCGAGGCTATCGACCTTGTTCTGGGGCCGGAGCGCTTGTCACGTCGCCCGGTTATTGATGAACACGATTTCTACGCTAGCGAATACATTGGCCCAGAAGGGCAACCTGTCCCTATTAGCATTGAGCTCGTGATTACTGGGTTGAATGCCGACCAGGAAATGCGCTTCAGAGACCATCTTGAATGGTGGGATAACGTGCACTCTGCGGTTATCGAGGGACCTCCCGCTCAGGGGACAGATGCCGAAGGTGTCCAGTCCTGCCTACGCGTTGGTTTCACCGGTGGATATGACGTCGAGGAAGATGATTTCATCGGCTCAACTTACTTCGCGTCTCCTGCAAAGCAAGACGGCACATTTGATGCCTTTCGCAACACCGACAAGCGGGAGTGTGGGTTCCTTTACCTTCGGACCGTGCGGACCGGAAGTCGAGCTTTAAGCCTAGAGCGGGGCTCGTTGCTCGACATCATTCTGAGGCTGCAGCAGGAAAAAAACTTCAAGATTTGGGAGGACTTGCTTGTCGAACTTCGTGACCTTGAGGTTGCCGAAAAGCCGGAGCTAGGGATCAGCAACATCCTTTCAAGTGTGCAGGCCTCTATCAGGAACTACATGCCGTCAGATGGCGGTGCTGATCCCCACATGCGGGTATCTGACCTCACGAGAGAGTCCCTGCGTCGAACACTCACAGTGTTCATGGCCACTGGTGCTCAACGTAGCGACGGCAGCGAACATGCCGCCCCGTTCCAACATCAGGGCACCGGAACGATAAACATGATGGTTTTGGCGCTGTTATCACTTATCGCAGAGCTGAAGCAGAACGTCATCTTTGCGATGGAGGAGCCAGAAATTGCCATCCCTCCCCATATCCAAAAACGCATCATTAATGGCGTCCGGGGTAAGTCAGCTCAAGCCCTGTTCACGTCGCACTCTCCGTACGTTCTTGAAGAGTTCAGCCCACAGCAGATCGTCGTAGTTAGTCGGGAGGAAGGGCATCTGCAGGCACGCGCGGCCGGGATGCCACCTGGCATCAAAGCCAAGCTCTATAGGCAAGATATCCGGCAGCGGGTTTGTGAAGCGTTGCTCGCACGGCGTGTGCTTCTTGCAGAGGGACGCACTGAATACGATGCCTGGCCCGCAGTGGCTCGCATGCTCCACAAGGAAGATCCTGACCGATTCATGCCTTTAGAGGCTTTAGGGATCCCCATCCTGGATGCCGGTAGCGACTCCCAGATAGCTGCTATGGGGGCTTACTATCGTGGCTTAGGTAAAACAGTGTACGCAGTCTTCGATCAACAAGAGCCGGCACAACGGCAGGCTATTACTGAGTCGGTCGACTTCCCTTACGAGGCTCCCGAAACTGGGTTTGAGAATGTCGTTCTCAACGGAACCGATGTGGCTGTTCTTCGCAAGTATGCTGCCGATCTGGTCGCCAGTGAATCTTGGCCAACAGATCTCAGAGAAAGGGCACCAACAAATCAAACCACCGTTGACGAGCTAAAGGCGGTATTGAGCGTGCTGCTGAAACGTTGGAAAGGTGATGGAGCCGCTGCAGCGTTACTTTGCACTGCCACCAATCAGGGCCAGTTGCCTATGTTCATTGTAGACACGTTGGCCAGAATCTGTGCGTCGGTCATTCCTCCAAAGCCAGCTGCCCCAGCTCTCCTGGATGATGTTCTTGATTTGATCTAGGAGCGGCAATGTTAGAGCTAGACGACACTCGTAACACGGTTATCCGCTGTCCAAGACACATGCTTGTCCTTGGAGGACCTGGGTCAGGAAAAACCACCGTAGCCCTACTAAAAGCGGAAGAGCTGATCGGCGGGCAGCAATTGAAAACCGGCCAGCGGGTGCTTTTTCTCAGCTTCGCCAGGGCAACCGTCGCGAGGGTTGCCGAACATGCGGGAAAGCTTTTGCCGGCGTTAGAGCGCGGCAAGCTTGAGGTCAATACCTACCATGGTTTCACCTGGGGGCTACTACGCAGCCACGGGTATCTGTTGCGTGCAGGTAGCCCGATAACTCTTCTACCCCCACCAGAAGCGGCATCTCGGTTGTCCAGCCTTCCCGAGGATCAGCGAGAGGCCGAGAAGCAACGTCTGCTGGCAGAGGATGGGTTGCTTCATTTCGACCTTTTCGCGAGCAACGCAGCCCTGCTGCTTGAGAGCAGTAAAGCGCTGCAGCGCATCTACGGATCAAGCTATCCCCTGATCATCTTGGATGAGTTCCAAGACACAAACGAAGATGAGTGGCGGTTCATACGCGCACTTGCGCCGCACAGCCAAGTCATGGCGCTAGCTGATCCTGAGCAACGTATTTATGAGTTCCGCGGAGCGAATGCGGCCCGGATACAGGAATACCAAGATGCTTTCAATCCGGCCGTTTTCAACTTTGGATTAGAGAACCACCGAAGCAACGGAACGGACATCGTGCAGTTCGGAAACGACTTAATGAATGGGGTGAATAAGGGCAAGGCGTACAATAATGTCGCGGTGCAAACGTATACACCCCGCAAAGGCCAGTTGCACCTGGACTTCAAGAGGGTGGTGCTCGGCATCATACGCCGCTTGTTCAAGGGCGGTAGAAATTGGTCCTTGACCATCTTGGTACCGAGCAAAGACTTCATGGCAGAGGTATCCGCTTACCTCTCCAGCGACGCTGATGAGCTACCACGCATTCCCCATGACGTGGCGTTCGACCAAGAAGCTGCTGCCCTGGCCGCTGTGACTATTGCGGCCCTCCTAGAGGGGGGGGCGCACGCTGAATTGATCACATTGAAACTACTTGGGAATCTGTGTGCCCACGTTCGTGGCCGGCGAGGTGAAAAAAAACCAAGCAAGCCAAACTTAGATCTTGTCGACGCGATAGACGGTGTGGCTGCAGGGCAGGAGCTGAAGAAAATTGCCCATAAAAGGGTGTTGGCGGCTGCACAGGAAATCTCGCAGCAGCGTATGCAGCTAGAACTGTCAGGCGATCCTGCTGCCGACTGGATTGCCGTGCGCAAGCTTTTGGATGACAGTGCCTGCGCTGAAATCAAACAGATCGCAGCTGATGGTCGCTTTGTTCGATTACTCGGTAAAGGAACTCTGTTGCGTGGCCGTCTAGGGGAAGTTTGGAGGAGCACGCAGAGCTATATTGGTGCCGAGAGCTTCGTTCGAGATGCACTCCTGCAGGAGCATTTTCAAGCTGCGACAAAGGAGTGGAAAGGTATCCACCTGATGACTATGCATAAGTCGAAAGGCAAGGAGTTCACCGAAGTCCTTCTTTACGAAGGGCTGATGAAAGGCCGATACCTGACTGACAATCCCTCCGCTGAGCGCGAAAGGCAAGCCCGCTTGACTATGAGAGTAGCCGTAACTCGAGCGATGCAGCGAGCAACAATTCTGACTCCAAAAGGACGGCGAAGAAGCCATTTGCTCTAAGTAATGCGTCGATTGTCATGACCTATAATTACTGGTTTAAGCTAGGTCATTTAAAAGAGATGTAGGCCTAGTCAGCCATAGTAAGGCATAGCTGGACATCAGTGCCGAGGAGGCGATGATAGGTAGTGGAGAAAGCGCATTCCTGCCCAGAGACCCTACTGGCGTCGAGGAGGATTACGTTCCCTGTTTTCGTTAGCATCTTTGAGTGTCCGTTTTTGGCCGATTCTGTTGAAAAAGTCGGATTTTCAGTTCGCCTGAACTCAGGCACGGCCATCAGCGGAGAACCGACCCACCACATTGAGTGGTTTTTCGACCCTTCGTTGACCTTTGCTGCTCTGTTAGTGGGTTGGTTTGAGGTTTTTTGCTTAGTGCAGACGCACCTATCCCGTGACCGGTGGCCCTTGAGAGGTAAATTTGGCCAGCCGTCGCAGGTTTTGTACCGCAGCGGCCAGCGTGAACTCATCAGTCGCGCCACCATGCCACGTAGTCTCAGGCGATCCAGTTTCAGGATGCGCTTGAGGTGGGCAAACAACATTTCGACCTTTTTACGTTCGTGGCGAGAGCGCACGTACTGCGCCGTCGCTGCGATGCGTCGTGCCACATCACGAGCGGCTTCATGGACGCTGCGAGCGATCTTGCGGAACGCAGTATTCGGGCAGCACTTGGCTTTCATCGGACAGGCAACGCAGTCGGTCTGCCGAGATCGGAAGATGATGGTGGCTTTCGTGACGTGCGAGCGCTCGTTCTTGAAGGCTCGCCATTCGCTGCGTAATGCGTTGCCTGCCGGGGAGAGGTATTCCTCAGCCTCTTCATTCCAATGGAAATCGTTGCTCGAGAAACTGTTGTTCTTACGCTCGGTTTTGTCCCACACCCGCACATGCGGCTCGATGTCTTTTTCCTCCACCATCCAGGCCTGCATCCATGCAGCGACGCAGCACTTCATTGAACAACCAGCGAAACAGATCGCTGTCCCGGAAACGGCCGTGTCGGTTCTTGGAAAAGGTCGAGTGGTTGGGAACTTCATCTTCAAGGCTCAGCCGGCAGAACCAGCGATACGCCAGGTTCAAATGAACCTCTTCGCACAACCGCCGCTCTGAGCGAATGCCGTAGCAATAGCCGACGATCAGCATGCGGATCATCAGTTCGGGATCAATCGACGGACGCCCAATCGGGCTATAGAAATCAGCGAGGTGATGGCGCAGGTCGCTCAGATCGAGACACTGATCAATGCTGCGCAGAAGGTGATTGGCGAGGATGTGATCTTCAAGGTTGAACGAGTAAAACAGCCGCTCCTGCCCACTCGATAACTGTCCCATCATGCTGCGTGCTTCCCTGCTGGCCGATGCGAAGATTTTGCCGCAGGCCAGACAGGGGAGCTACTTTTTCAACAGAATCGGCCGATTGCTAACGCTCACAAAAACCAGCTAACGGCCGATAGTGAACGTAAGTGTTTAGGCGTCTCTCTAAAACTAAAAGAAAGACCAAAGGCCACCTGTCAGGGACAGGTGGCTGGGACTGTTGGTTTACGGTGTGGATTTCAGTGAATGAACTTCATTGCGGCAATCAAAATGCCGATAGTAGCTGAGAGCATTACACCCATTCGGATCGTGAGCTTTATTTCAAGCTGAGCAAGCTCTGCCCGTAGTAGCGCTACGTCTGATTTGGTTGCAAGTAATGTCTGCAAGTCTGTCTCCAATGCTTCGATGACTGCGTTGGCTTTCGGCTCGGGCACGTTGATTGACATCAGTGCTTGATACAGAGCCAGATCCATTTTCATTAAGGCCTCCAAAAAACTAAAAAGGCCTATCCCCACGACGGGGTTAGGCCCGTCGTGGGTGGGAAAATCAGTACTTCCTTCGACCTTTAGGTCGACTGTTCGCGCTTCCGGAAGCGATGCGAACATTGGGAGGATCCTGCGGATAACCGCAGCGCCGTCTGTAAGATCCTGGCGGCTGGCATGTAGCTGAACCTGTCAGCAAGACACAACGCTAAATTGCGATGCTGGGTGGTTTCTGTCAATCCGCAAACCGGTTACCGAGTGTTTCCTATTGTTGGCCTCGGTTTCTTTCTTGGTATCTGATCAACGACTTTGAGATACGGGTTGTTCAGGGCCAGATCGTTCATCAATCCGCCGTGTTCGTTGAGCAGATAACCATGCAGGTATTGGGTTTTGCGTGCGCCGCTCACCTCGCATATCCAGATGTTCAGGCCGTTCGGTTGTTTACGGTGCAGCCTCAACTCCTCAAAGCGTTTCTGTATCCATTGCCAGTCTTGAAGGCTCTCTTTTTTGGCGATCCAGGCTAGCTGTGGGTGCTCTTGACCGTATCTCTGGAAGAGCCCAGGCGTGACCAGGAACATTGTGTCGCCGACGGTGTGAACCAAGGCTTTCTTGTCATTGATGATGATGCGGTGGGAGCGCACGCCTAGAGTGAGCCAGTCCATGAAGTGCTTGCCGGAGAATTCAATGGCTCCTTCGACTGATGACGATATAGCCAACTCAGGTTCCTGGAATGGCACTGTCTCGAAATCTTCCGGGAGGGTAGGAGGCCCGCCGAACAGATCCATCAGAAGGTCGAGGGAGTCTGGTACCGGCGGAGCGTCCGCGCGTGGCAATGGGCCAAACGAATCATGGCTTGAAGTTGCTTTTTCTGATGCATTTCCCCTCGCTAAGCATGATGTGTTCAAGGGAGGGCCTGGGGCGATTGGCGGTTGCTTTGTGGTATCGACAATAACCGTGCCGGAGAAGGCTGCTGGGCGTGCTGCAGCATCCCAGATCAATGCGGGAGACAGCTTCAGAAAAGTGAAGCTGTGGGACCAGCCTGTTTCACTTGTCACAGTTGCGTTCCATATTGCCTTGCCGTCGGAACTGGGTAGCGCGATGCCGTGCTCCTGCAGGACGTTGAACACGGCGATGTTACTTTCTGGTATGCCTTCGACTCCTTGTGAGAGCAGGTGAGCACGAAGCTTGTCAGAGACAGTTTTGCTAACCAGCCACAAGGCTTCTTGGGTGAGCCAGCCATCAGAGGCCTGGGGTTGGTTGAGTTTCAGCTCTGAGCCGAGTAGGTAGCGCAAACCTTCCAACAGCTTGCGTTGTAATGCGTGCTTAGGGGCGGACATTGCTTTGGCAGGATCACCGCCGAGTGCTTGGGCTACGGAGGCTTGGTCTGCTTGCGTGATAAGTGTGCCGAGTTCGCCGGCGTGTTCGCTTTGGCCTGCCAAGCTGAATATCAGAGACGTCCATAACTCTGGGAAGGTGCAGAGCCAATCCAGAATCTCTCGATTCAGTAGCTGATGGATCAGTAGCCCCGATGCCGCGCTGTGCAGTCGGTATTGCCGGTCTTTCCGATATCGAAAACGATAGGGGCTTGTGAGGGGGCCATGCCATGGGTGCCAGGTTTTACTATCTGCATATTCGACATGCACATCCACGGCGATCTTTCCAAGATCATGGCCAAGGCCTGCGTAGGCGAGGGCAGCGGTCCATGCCTCTGCCTGAGCGATCTGTACTTCTGGTTGGGCGCTTGAAGGAAGCAGATGCGATTGCCGAAGTTTCAGAGCATAGGCGATGACCTCAAGGCCATGGTCCAGCATTCCTCCAAGGTAGGCATGGTGGTGGCTTTCCGATGCGGGAAGCAATTGGACCAACTCCGCGTACCGGCTGATGGGATCGAGGTAGAGCTTTTCAAATTGAGCGCGTGAGAGGGCGGTACGCTGCCAGATCTGCTCCAGCAATTTCTGTCGTCGGGGGGTATCCAAGAGCGTCTTAACAGATTGAGGAGCGGTTAATCCTACTGAGGATGTTGGCTTGGCTGGAGCAGCAGAAGTGGATGCAGGTCGAGTCTTGCGAAGGAACAGCGAGAACATGATGGGTCCTGTCGATTGGCTTGTAGGAAGGCCTTTTCTGTTTGTTGGGTAGGGCCTTTCCTCTTCGGCTCCATTCCCTTGGTTTGGTCCCTTTTTCCATTTACCTTTTCAGGCTGCGGCGGGACGTTGGGCTATCGGCTCTATGAGCCAGGTGCCGAGTGACCGCCTTTTTACCGGTTGAAACTTTCATGGATCGAGAGGTGGGGACGATGACCATAAGCGAGCAACCTACTAAGTTTTCCAAATTCGGTGAGTGGCTTGGTGGAGGCTTTAGAAGCTATCTAAAGTTTGGAAAAAGAATCTCTGATTGGCTCTCAGAAAAAGGGATGCCAAGCGCTGTGATTGATTGCTTAAAATGGACGAGTCACATTGGTCTCCTTCTCCTGGTACTTTGCTTAGGCCTCCTGATCTTGGCTATCAGTGGCCTTATTTTTTTAGCGGTTAGGAACTTCAATCGCGTTAGCCAAGAGCCTGGAGAGTGGGTTGTTGGCGATCAAATGAAGCATCGGGATAGCGGATTCTATGATCCGATTAACTATTCTGATCCCGATGATCCACGGTTCGATGAGCGTTGAGTTGCTGTTTCAAGCTCACTTGAACAGTCTGAACCCTGTATCTACGCCCTTTGAACCTGCTTGGCCGGCAGCACTGGTGGCCTCTCCTAGACCGTGCAGGGCTCCGCCTACTCGCAGTCCTACCCAAGTTAAAGATGCAACCCAGAATGTAGGCAAAACAATGAATAAGCTGCCCATTACATAATTCAACAGCATGTCTCCAAATGAGTTGTTCGCCCCGAGCAGTACGTTGAAGTTGCTGTGGGGAGAGTGCCAGCCGTACAGAGCATCGAGGATGGTGCTGTCGAGCCAGCGTGCGAGTTGAAACCAGAAGTCGACGAAGAACAACGCGAACTGAACGCAGCTGATGGTCATGAGCGCTTTGAGGTCGTAGGTGCCGACGACCAGGATGAGTGGGATGCAGATAGTCAGTGCCATCTTGAGGAAGGACAGCACCATGGGGAGTGCTTGGCGCACGACATCCATGGCAGGAAAGTAGGCGAGCGATCCCATCGTCAAGCCTAGGTCCGAAGCGGCACGGGCTGCAATGTTGGATGCGGACATGTCGATCTGGCCGGCATAACTTGAGTAAACCTGGCCTTGGTTCAGTGTTTGCTGACGCGGAGATATGACTGAGCGGACGATCGCGTCTTCAGCCTGCTCCATGTTCAGAAAACGTGCCCATTGAGTTATACGAAAGAGCAGGTTCGGATCGACTTGCTTCAGCAGCCGGGTGCGCAAGCCATAGCTTCCATCTGTCCACCACTGCTTACACGTCGGGTAGCCTCCGCCGGCGGGCACTTTCGTTAGGCCCGCATCTCGCACGGGATTGAATGGCCATGAGGTGCGGGGCGTTTTTGAATGATAGGCATCATAGTAACCGTTGGTGTTGAGCAGGTGGCTTGAGCCAATCCAGTTGATGTCATCCAATTGGCTGTCACTGAGTGCTGGACGGTTCATGAAGAGCTTGGCACGGGCGGGGCCGTAGCAGTCCTGACTAAAGTCGGCGACTTCTTGAGCCAGAATTGGATCGTCGATTCGGGCAGCATCGATGTCGATACGGATCTGTCTCAGGTCAGTACCGCAGGGGATTGCTGCAGTGGCGCCGCCGGTGAGGGCCTTGGACAGCGAGTGCATGAAGAACCACCACACCGGGACTTTTGCGCTTTGGTTATTGAGCGTCGTGAAAGTATTGGACCAGCGAGTTTCTTGCGGGGTGGCCACATCGACCTGGCACTGTGTCGAACGCGTAGTGTTGAACTCGATCGTATCGAGATCAACATCAATAAACGGTATGCCTGCGAACATGATCACCGCGATGGCCACCCACACACGATTTTCAATCCTGAGTGAAGACAACACACCTTTGTTCCCTTCATCGGCGCCTTCGCTTCGGGCTCTGAGCCATTCCTGAACAATGATCACCAGGAACGGCAACGTGAACACACCGCTGGCAACCAGCATCTCCCAGATGCCGTTATTCACGATCCATCCGACGAGGGTCAGGTAGTACTCCAGGTAGTCGTTCGTGTAGAGCGTCATGAGATCGTCCTTGCTCGTCAGTTTGTTCGGAAGGTCAGCAATTCGAGAAGGCCGAGCACGGCGATTGCAGCGACTTCCGCGTAAAACAGCCGCTGATTCTGATAAGGGCTGAAGCCACGCTTCGCCAAGCTCAAACGCATCCGATACCAGCCATAAACTGTGAGTGCGTAAAGGGGCATTCGCCACGCCAGAAGCGCGGCTTGGTTTGAGCGCATCCAAGTATTCCATTCCTTGATGTTGCCCATGCCATCAACGGCAATCAGTCCAAGAATGATGACGGCGAGGCTGAGCACCACGCCCCAAAAAAGAACAAGGGCAAAAAGGGTTCGGGTGAAAGGAGGGCGGCTCATCGTTGCTGACCCTCTGGTACGGCTCGCTGGATCAGATCCAGACGATTACGCACGGGGTCACCCTGAAAGATGCCACGCGATCCGGCAGCCCTGTTGGCCTGGCGTTGAATCAACATCAAGGGTGAGTTGCCGGCGAGCGTTTGTCGCAGCTCAAGTTCGGTTTTGAGGCTGTTGATTTCCTGAGTCAGGAGGCTGCTTTCGGTACTGATCGCTTGCTGAGCCAGTTGATTGGATGCCACGTTCGGCTCCTTGCGTCCAGTCAGCAGTGTGCGCTGCAACAGCAGTGCTTTCTCCAGCACGCTCGACAGAGCGACTTCTGAGGCCAGTCGCTGAGCCAGCAATTCTTGATCCGGTTCATCGCGCAGCGCCTCGATGACTCCCCGAGTAACGGTGAGTGATTGGCTGCTGGCCTCAAGAAGATTTTCAGTTGTGGTGGGTTTGTTGCCTTTGATCAGTGCGTCGAGGGCTTGTAGCTTGGCCTCGAATTCTTCCTGAATGAGTGGAGTCAGTCCGACACCGGGTTTGGATTGTGTTTTGGTGCAGTGATCGCAGGTCTGATGTTCACGTTCACCCAAGACTCTTGTTGCCCAAGCCTCAGCCTCCTGTGGACTGGACCACGTCTGACAACTCAGACGGTTGCCGCAGGTGCTTTTGGGGATAGCAGATCGATCACTGACATCTCGGCCATTGAGCAGGTTGTAGCCCGATCGGGTTACATCGGACATGACTCTGATTGGAGCTTGGCCTGAACCGCCGGCCGAACGCCCTCCGACCCAAGGAACGCCTTGATTGCCGCGACGAGTCTCGGCTTGTTCGATGGCGGCTACGGCATCTTTGCTTGCTACAGTTTTGGAGAGCGCGACCCCTTCTGCCAATTGGCCCCATTCCAGTTGGCCGCCGACAATGTTGGCCATGCGATCGGCGATCGCTTTGCAGGTGGACTTGGAGCGATCGAAGTCGAGGCGCGCTTGCAGAATGCCATTGGTAAGCAGATTGTAGAGCCCGGGATCGGCGCGCTGAATAATCAGGGCAGGGAGTGAGGCCACTGCGCCTGTAGCATTCTGGATCACGTTGCTCATGATCGACTTGAACCCTTTTGTGGCACCGTTAAGTTGATTTTGTATTGTGGTGTTTAGGTTCATGTCTCCACAGATGAGGTTGGTATCCCAAGCGGCCCCTACGCTGATGCTGTCCATGCTGGCTGCACCACCCATGGACACTGCACGGCCACCGCCAATGCTATAGAGCACGTCATCACCAATGACTGTGCCACTGTGATGGACCCCGTCTTTGTTGATCTGGGTCTGCGCTGCATGAGTGGGTACATGAGTTGCGAGCAGGGCGGCTACAAACAAGTTCGGTAATGCGCATCGGAAGAGGGTCGAAGCGTGCTTTTGTGAAGGTCTCATTGCTCTGCTCCACTCACGTCGGTACTACCTAGAAAGGTTTGGCCCTTACGCTCGCAGCAGGTATATGGGCGCCAAAGGGCCCAGGCGTAGTCGCCTCTCGGAGATTGTGCGTGTGATCCGGTATTCGGAAACGTCACGCAGGTTTTAGATTGGGTGGGAGTCAGTTCCTGCCACTTTCCGGTTTCAGGCTCACTTTCCTTGAGAGGGCCAGCGGGCCAGTACCCAGGCTGAGCTTTGGCCAGCAAGGGTTGGTACACGTGTATTTGCCCGCGGCGAGTCACGATGTCGCCGACGCGTTGAGCAACCACAGCAGCACACTTGTGATCGTCCACACCGTGCAAGAAACCACCGCGCGGATAGATCGAGCCCCACAGATTGCCTTGAGTGCGGCTACCGATCTCACGCATGCCTAGGGTGAGAGCTTCCGGAAATACGGCTTCAGGAATGTTGTATCGCCAGGCCAGGATGTCCATTGTGCTGAGGAAGTAGGGCATGAGTATTTGCCCTGCGCCTTTACAGCCGTAGCCAGACTGTCCGACGAACTGGCTGAAGACCGCGCCACCTGGATGACCGATCACATCAGCATTCTTGAATTTGGCGAGATCGTTCTCGGTTGCAATTCCTGCACTGCCGTCGCCACCGCTTCGCGCTTTCGAGTTGGCCGGACTCATCATGCGCACTTCAGTCCACGGGTTTTCACCTGTATTGGCATAGCTCGACACCACCGCATCAGGGACGTAATGGCGGATTTTGGAAGACTCCTCAACGTCGCAACCAAGATTGGTGCAGCGCAGCCAGTAGCAGACGCCTACAACGCTGTAAGCGATGCAGTCAGGAGATAGGCTTGAGGACACGATTTCCGCTGTGCCGAGGGCAAGCGTTGAAGCAGGAAGTGCCACTGCTGTGGCAATGGCTATGAGTTGAAAACTCAAGGAGTGACGATGATGCATAGTTTGATCCTGCGCATGGCTAGGGGCGCAGTGAACCAGTGAGGTTGCAGACTGACCTTCTTCAATCCGATTCGGGCTTTCACCTTATTGATAGACCGGTCAGTTGAAAAAAAAGCGCCCGCAGGGCGCTTTATGGATAGGTGAGCCTCAGCAAACTAAAGCAATCCAGCCGAAGCGAATGAGTAAGGCTCTCCCTGACCGATAATGAAATGATCGAGGAGCCGTACATCCACATGCGAGAGAACCATCCGAAGGTGCTTAGTAAGAGATATATCGCTCTCACTGGGAGTGACAACACCCGAAGGGTGGTTGTGCGCCAGGATCACGGCAGAGCTGTTATGTTCCAATGCTCTCTGCAGGATTATCCTTGGATGTGCCGATGTGGTGTCTATGGTTCCAAAGAACAATGGCTCATACGCGAGTATGCGATGACTTGAGTCGAGAAAAATGCAACTGAAAACCTCTCTGATTTCCTGTGCAAGCTGAAGTCTCAGGTAGTTCTGAACATCCAAAGGCATCGTTAGATGAGGGCCTCGTTTGAACATCCGTTCTTCCAATATTGAAATGGCTTTCTGGATGCTCAGATCCTCCTGATCGCGTGCGTTGAATTCAGTTTGGAGGACTGGGGTTGGTGGGACGCTTGTTTCCATAGGAGTCTCCATTGACGAAGGGGAGGCTCCAGCCCTTTGGGGAGGAACCCCAAGGGAATGTTGGAAAGGAAGGCTCGGCGGTGGAGCTGGTTACGAGGTTGGATCCATACAGTTTCGCTGTATCGTGACCTCAAAGACCTTGGTCACCTGGGTTTGCTGCTGAACTTGAGCAGTAGGTAGTGCAAGTAACATTCTGGAGAGGCTTCGATTTCAAGTCAGTCTGGAATGCGGACGAACGACTCTCCCTATTTGAAACAGATCTCGCTCAGTGGTGGTACCCACTCGAGTGATAATGTTTTATAGTCATTTGACAGAGAAAACCAATCATTTGACGGAGCTCTTGATGGTCACTGCAGCTACGGCCCTGCGATCTACCAAAAAACAGAATGATCTTCGTGAGGAGGGTGTCGAGGCGTTTTGGAGTTTCAGTACGAATCGAGATTCACTCAGGGATTCGGAGCGTCTTGAACAAATCAAGGAAGGGTTCTCCGCAGCATTAGTTCAAGGCTTGCGAGCGGCATTCTGCCTGCACGAGCGAAGCGTCGAGATTCTGATGAATGCATCGACCTCTACGCTTGATAGAAGACGCCGTGAGCATAAAAAACTCGATTCTGTTGCTTCTGAGCGTCTTGATCGTATTGCAGCAGTCTGCGGACTGGCTGAAGAAGTGTTCGAGAGTCGTGAAGCTGCGGCGCAGTGGATGTCAACGCCAAACAAAGCACTTGGTGGGGATGCTCCAGTCATGCTTTGCGAAACTGAGATTGGAGCCAAGCAGGTCCGTCGCGTCCTTCATGCCTTGGAGTGGGGAGGCGCAGCCTGATGCGGGCATGGAGGATTGCTAAGGCAAAGCGTGCAATGGATCTTTCTGGGAAAGGGGCTGCAATTGAAGGCGGTCGTTGGAATGATCAGGATTTGCCTGCGGTTTATATGGGACTGACCCCTGCAATTTGCTGCCTGGAAACCTTTGTGCATGCATCTGGCGAACCCACGATGCCGATGAAAATCACCTGTTTCGAGCTACCTGAGGATCCATCGCTCTATTTCGAGCCTGACCCTCTGATGCTACCGGATGGATGGGCCAGTCTTCCCGCAGATCGTCCCAGTATGGATTTCGGTTCCAGTTGGCTGAAAGCAAACACACATTTAGGTTTGATTGTACCTTCTGTGGTCCTAGTGCTTGAGAGAAATATCGTGGTCAATCCCAATCATCCTGCTTTGAGCCAGATCAAAGTGGTTGATGTGTTTGATTTTATTTATGATGCGCGGATGTTTAAATAGGCGGCGAGAAGTGCTCATGGTTTGCTTTATTATATAGAGCAACTAACGCCAGATTGTTCGCCAGATGCCTGGACAGTGTTTGGCAGTGCGTGCAAGGCTGAATATCGTAGGGATAATCCGAGTAGCTGCAATAGTGAGCCTTGGCAGTCGCAAAACAATGATCATTCTAAAATGTGTCATTTTGGAAGGGCCGTAATTAATAGCAGGTTTGTTAAAGCGGTAAATAATTGATAATCGCGACCGTGAAGCTTGAAATTTAAATATTAAATATTAAATATTAAATATTAAATATTAAATATTAAATATGTTATTCGTATCTAAGTGGTTCAATGCCGCGAGTACGATCAATATTCTCGGCCATTTGAATGGCTGCATCCAACTCGTTGATGCCATGCTCCTGCATGAGCTTGAACCGAGCTGCTTTCTCCTCTGGTTCGGTCATGGCCATGGCCAGGTATAAGCTTGGAGGGACAGCACGAAACAAGGCCTCCATTGATTTGGAGAGCACGACACCTTCACAATATTTACCCGACTCTTTCCTTGCCGACATCATCAAGGCTTTCTGCGCTGGATTGAGTTCGCGGAACCTTGCAATTTTCTCCACTTCATCTGGCGGCATACTCAGGCAGATCCACCACTCGATCATGTTCAACATGGGTTCAGCCGCCTTTGGCAGATCGTCCAGGTTTTGTGTCGCCAGCCAGAACCATGCACCGAGCTTTCGCCACATCTTGGTGATCTTGACCACGTAGGGAGCGAGTAGGGGGTTCTTGGTGATGATGTGACCTTCGTCCGTGACGTTGATGATGGGCCGTCCTAAAAACTGATCCCGCTCAGCGATGTTGTTGACGGTATTGAGCAGCGATAGATACGCGATCGAGAGTTGGGCGTTGTAGCCTTCGCGTGCGAACGTGGCCAAGTCGACGATTGTGATGTCGGCTTCCGGCCATGGTGTGCCTGTGCGGTTGAAGAGTTCACCATCCAGGCCTTGGCAGAAGAGATCCATTGCTTCAGCCATCTCCAGCACGCGGGTACGCCGGCCCTCTGGCAGTGCTGTATCAGAACCACGGGCTCGCAATGCATCTCTGACGTCTTGCGTCAGGACAGTTCGGTCATGATAGGCACAGCGCTGAGCGGCATCCAGAATGCTCTGTCGAATCAAGCTGCGATCGGCACGGGTCAGCCTTGCTTCTTCTTTTTCCTCGCCTCCTGTGATCATCAGGCGCGCGGTAATCTCCAGCTCACCTAAAACGTCGCGTTGCTCGTCGCCCTCATAGGTCTTCGCTGCCTCGTCTAACTGATCAGCGTCCAGTGTCTCAATTTGCTCCGGTGTTTCGACCAAGCGGCGAGCATCTGCAAATGGGGCCAAACTCACACCGGCGCCAGGCGACAACTTCACATGGTGAACTGCTAGCCCCAAACGCTTGGCGAATTGCGCAAATAGACCGAAGGAATTGCCGGCCTCGACGATGAACAGTCGAGGCCGGTAGATCGCCGTGATCTGGTTGAGGATGTTATTGAGTGTTGCGGATTTGCCTGAGCCAGTGGGGCCGAACAGAAAGAGGTGCGCGTTCATCTGTCGATCCAACCGGTTCAGCGGATCGAAGGAGAGGGGGCCACCACCGCGATTGAAGAACGTAATGCCCGGATGCCCCGTACCCTGACTTCTTCCCCAGACCGGTGCGAGATTGGCAGCGTGCTGAGCAAACATCAGTTGGCTGTACCACTGGCGTTTGTCCTTTGCTGGATCAAAAACACACGGCAACCAACGCAGGTAGCTATTCAGCGGCGCTACTTCGTCATCTTCACGCACAGGCTGCAAACCTGCATTCAACATCACGTTGGCCAATTGCATGCCGCGGGCGTCGAGCTCCTGCATGTCTTTACCACGCAGATAGAACGCCAGTGTTCCTCGGTAGAGTTTGTGCGAGCTTCCAATGATTGAACGGGCTTGAGAAACGTCCTGACGCGTTTGCTCTGAGTCTAGCGTTTCACCAACGGACTTCTTGCTCAGATGATTGAGATGAGCCTCCAGAACATCCTGAGGCGTCGCTATAAGCGTAAGGCACATCAACGTGTCTTCAGGCATCTGGTCGAAGTAGGTATTGATGGCGTCGCCTTTGCGCGTCTCACCGGTCAGGTGCCCGGTGTGAGGCGCATTTCGCAAACGATCCATCAGCATGACTCGGTGAGGCATGCCATCAAAGTACCAAACACCTTGTTCTGCATCAGAGCGTGGTTGGCTGAAGAACATTCTTTGAGAAAAGTCAGTGCCACTGGCCAGCTCGAATTCACCTGCTTCGGTTTCGTCAGGGTAAGCGGTCAACTGATAGAAGCGTTCCCGGTCAGTAGGGGATTCACCCAGCAGCGTTGGGTTGGGGTTGAACCAACGTAACATCCAGTTGTGGATGCCTGCTGCATCAAGGCGCTGAGATTTGATCCCTGTACTGGTCAGCCCGGCCGTTAACCTTTCACACACCAGATCTAGGGCTTGTTCGGCTGTCTGCCCCCGTTTCATTGAGGCTGTATCGGTAGCTCGACGGTAGACGACCATACGCACGCGGCGGTTCTGACCTCGCCAAGGCAGGCGGGTGAGGGTGGTGTCCTCAAACAGACCACCGGGCTTGGCGATAGCATCTAAGTGATGCGCAAAAAAACGCAGATAGAAGTCGCTGAAGGCGGTGCCTTTTGCCCTAGGCTGAAAGTATTGGCGCAATGTCTGAAGGTAGCGATCCCAGTTGGTTTCGTCCTGAGCATAAAGCTGTACGACCCAAGGGTTGTTGTCTAGTTCTTCGAAACTATCTTGCAGAACATTTTCCAGAGCATCCCTTGCTTCAGTCAGCCATGCACTCTCGCGTCCTTCGGTACCCAGGGGCGTCAGCTCGAAAAAGGCGGCGACCGATTGGCCGTCTTCGAGCAACATGCACCGGCTGTGCGGCAGATACTCCACCCATGGCAGTCGATCGACGAAGGATGGGATGGTGCTGTAGAACACGTCGTCCTCTGTTTCGGTTACAGGTCTTCGGTGACCCACTCCGGGCTCGGGTACACCGCATTTCGCGAGCTTTGCGATGTATTGATGCCATACGTTGGACTCCTGCACATCAGGGGCTGGATCATTGCGTCTACGTCTGAAGAACCCGTTCATCAGTAATCCTCCAAACGTTCACCTGGCATGGCGTATTGCACACGCTGATGCAGTGGAAAAACGGTGCTGTAGCCAGGCACCGGCACAGCTTCTGTTCCAGCCCGGTGTGGAAATACGTACATGACCAAATCTGGATTGGGCAGCCGATGAAACTGACGCTGGATTTCTGTTTGAGCAGTCCGCGTATACGGCTCTGTTGTGGACGGCACTAACGGCTCAGTCAGTGCTCGTCTTAGCGCTTGCCTGGCATCCAGCAGTTGCTGGCCAGCCAGCCCGTTTTGAGCACCACTGGTTTGCTGGTTCCAGACGTCCATCATCGTGTGGCCGTCATGGGTCAGCAGATCTTCGGTATTTGTTGCGCAGCCCGACAGGGTCGCAACGATCAAGCTTACGACGCTTGTTTCAATCCAGTTCCGTAGTGACATGGCGACCTCCAAGGGTGTGATCGACTTTGCGCCCTTGAGCGTCGTAATCGAAAGTGAGGGGTTGTTCGATGTGCACAGCCACCTGTGCACCAGGATCGACATAGACGGCGGCGAAGGCCTGGCCATAGAGTTTGTTGACCCACTGTGAGATGTCTTGCACGCCACTGGCCAAAAGTCGGTTCATAGCCTCACTTCCAGAAACACCCACAGTGCCCAGTGAACCGCTCTGGTTGCCGGCATAGACTGTGTTGTTACCGTTGGATTTGATCATTGAGGCGACCCCGACTCCGGCGGCGGTTATCAACGCCTGCGTCCCCAAATATTGCTGTGCGTTGCTCCGACGTTTGCCAGCTACGCAAGGTATCCCGTGCTTGTCGCTGATCCAGCCCAAGCCTTCTTGAGTTGCACCACTGTTGGACGAGTTTTGCTTGCTGTCTCGGGAGTCGTTGTCACTGTCGCCCGGCAACGTTCGGATGGTGCCGTCTTGGAACACGAATGTGATTGAACGGATTTGTCCTCTGACGCAGGAAAGCGTCCAGTCACCGGATGCCGTGCCGCTGACAACCGCTCCGGCGATCTCAGGCAAGTCGATGCCATTGGCCGTCAGGTTGTCTGCTCCAATCAGCACCTTGAACGGGTAGGGGTCATTGACGGTGCCATCGATGGGTATGCGTCCTATGAGGGCTGTCATTGCCACGGAACCCATGAGCGTTGCATTGGGAGGTACCGTGTATGTTGGCGTAGCATACGGTCGTTCCAAGCCGCCTGAGGCTTGCGAAACGATTGAGTCGGCCATTTCACCCAGAGTCTCTCGTGCAGGACCGAATTGAGTAGGGAAATGGATTCCCGTTTCGTTGGAGCCTGATGGATCTTGGGGTTTGGCATCTTCAGGCTCGATCCAGCGCACACTATTGCTGACGCGCGCTCCATCACCATCTTCAAGACCGAATCCGACAGGAACATCCATTTCGGCCCTTTGATGACCGAGGGAATCCAGTCGACGTTGAATCTCTTGCAGCAAGCTTTGGGTTTCAGTGTCGCTGTTCGACTCAGCGCGTTCGTCATGCATCCGATGACGTTCCTGCTCCAGCGCGAGCCGGATACGTTGCTCCAAGGTTTCTTCAAACCGACGTAGTGACAGAGAATCACCAGATCGCTGATCCTCGTTTTGGACGTTCCGCAATTCGGCACGAAGCTGCCGTACTTGGGCCACCAACGTGGCGACTGTATCGCTAGGTGTGTCACCTTCGAGGCCGAGAGCCTTCATTTCCTCGGGGGTAAGTTGGCTTTCGATTTCCACCGGATCAGTGGACGTGGATTTACTGTTGGGCAATAGCTTCACGATTATCAGGAGCACAGCGAGTAGCAGCGGAACCATCAACCACTTGAGCAAACCATTACTTTTCATGGATCACCTCCTGGGCTGCAGCCTTATCAGTCGGCAAGTTGAGAGCGGCGTCGACCGGGCTGATAGTGGGCAGGAGTGATTGCGCCAGACCGTGTCCTCGAGTTGTGACGTAAACCACGGAGGTGTCCAGGCTGGAGCCTTTAGGTCCAAGGTAGGAATGCTGGAAGGTAGCTGTGACAAAGTCTCCCAGTAACTGCCGGGCATCCAGATCAAGGGTGAGTGTGGTCTGGTTGCTCAAGCGGACTGCGGTCACCCAAAGATCCTCAAGACGCCAAGCCGCAAGTACTTTTGTGGTGACCGGCAAACTGGGTATGAGCAGATCAAGAGAAAGATCAGTCGCGACATTGACTCTACGCACACCCGGCAAAGGCTCTACCGTTCTCAACGGGGCGTAGAGATTTTGAGCGGCGTAACGCGTCAACAGAACGGAAATAGTGGGGCGTTGTTTCGGGGCCTGATTGAGGGAAGGCCGTTCTGACGCACTGGACGGCGCTAGATGTTCGCGTTGTGGTGCTTCAATGATTCTGATGTCTTCCAGCTTTGACTGTCCCGTGGGGGTGTCCTGTGCCGCGATGTCGAGCAGGATCAGTTCTCCCGTAACGGCGTCCTGCAACTGCAACCGGGTCGGCTCTATGGGCTCTTTGGCCAGTAGGTATACAGTCCCTGCTGCACTTTGTACCCGTAGCCGATCACCTACTGTGGCGGGTACGCCCACGCGAACGTTGCGCTCGACGAAGACCACGCGTTCTTGGCCGATCTGTAACGGTACCGCCAAGGGGAGGCGCTCCCAGCGCATGACCTCGAGGGCTGAAGCCGTGGAGACGGCGAGGGGGAGGGCAATTCCTGATAACGCTGCAATCAGGGATCGTTTCATGAGGCATCTCCCAATGGACTATCCGCTTTGCCAGAAGCCGGTGCAGGCGTTGCGGGCATGACAATGCGTTGTGGCGCGCCGTCGTAGCAGTCCAGTACCAGGCCGAAGGGGTTTAGTTCAGGATCCATGTCCAGGCGCACGACCTTGATGGGGTATCGCACGAGAGCACGTTTGATATGTTCTGCGCCGTAGTACTCGTCTGCGTTGAGATCGAGGGTGACAATCCAGTCTTGATCGGAGACCACTTTGACGCGGTTATCCGGATCGTCTCCATAGCCTCGCCCAGGTATTTCGTAGACCCCGCGAGTACGCTTTCTAAGCTCACCGGAGCGTCTGCGTGACTCGTAGTCATGCTGAAAGAACGTACGACATTCAGGCGTCAGGTAAGCCGACAATGATTGAAGATTGCGGCTGTAATCTTCTTCACCATCCGTTGGCCAGCGGTTGAGCTGTTGGAATATGTAGAAAGTGAATGCGTAGACAGACTCAGGAGGGACTTCCCACCATTTGCGTGTACTTCCCGAACGCAAATCTGGAGGCACATGGATCGTGAGATCTCTGGGTGCACTCCACCATCCGGCACCAAGTCCCAGCGCTACGATGAGTATGCCTGCCGCCCCCAACCGTAACGTTCGCACATGAGATTGCAGGTGCAGAACCTCGTTCTTGAATCGGCTCATGCATCACCTCGGCGTACTGCCCAGAAACCGGTGCGGGTGATCAAGTTCCCTGCGCCGAGTTGACAGGCCAATGCGGGGCAATTCTGAGCGATCCTCCATTGGAGTTGTCGGTAGAGCCAGGTTTCGGGCTTGCCACGTTTATGGCGCCGAAGCAATCCGCCAACAATGAAAAGGCCAGCTGCAATCAAAACGACAATTGTGGTGGGTATGACTGCAAGGCTGCTGGTCAACCAGGCGAAAGGGATTCCGAGTCCCAAGCCCGCTATTGCAGACAGGCCGGTACAGATCCAAAGCTCGTCAGCGGTCAGTCCGCGGACAACAACGGGTTGTCGATTCAGTCGATGAGGTAGGAAGGAGATTGTGCCGTCAGCGGTATTTAGATGTGGGGTATCCATAGCGCAATGCCCTCACAAAATGCCGGTGGCTTTGGTCAGCAGCCAAATTCCGACAACCAGCATGATTGCACCTACTGCGATACTCAGACCGAACTGACCCCAAGTGGATTTACCTGTATGAATCTCGGAGTAGCGCGTATAGGCGTGGTAGCAGACTCCGATGAACATGGAGGCAACGACCAGAAGTGCCACGAGCATGACGATGTCGTAGCCGTAGTTCTGCATCGTCTCCATAATGCCTTTGCCGGCGCCACGGGATGGATCCTCCATGGTTGGCAATTTCCCCTTGGCTTGTGCGAGGGAGGGAAGCATCGTTGTATGAATCGAAAGCAGCGCGATAATTCTGCTTGTGCAGAGTGAGTTCCAATACATGGGGAGATTCCTGTGGCTCATGAAAGGAGAACAAACGTCAGGGCCAGGTACATCGCGATAAAGCGAATCACCACACCCATAAATTGGCGTTGATTCAGGCGTTGCTCAGCCCAGCCGGAGTACGCGGTTCGGATAGCCCAGGCACCCCATAGCAACAATGCTGCGAAAACCAGGGAGGTCAGCACCGAAGCTGTAATCGAAGGGCTCATGCCGCCGTTTGCCTGAAACGCTGTGATCTGGCTAGCGTTCATTCGGCTGAGACCGTTTCATCGCGATAGTTTGCGTGCAGAGCTACCTCGTCCCGTGGTACCGCGCGCTGAGGAGACAGGTATTGCTGGATACCCGTCCGGACTCGGTGGATATCTGCACGCAGGCGGCTGTAGTTGAAGTGGTAGCGTGAGGTATTTAGATCCAGAACAGTGTCGCCGGCGGTTGCAATCCGTTCGATTGCATTCAGCTCTCTTATCAATGTCGCCAAGCGGACGTTCTCTTCAGCCAGCCCATGTGCTGTTGCTGTGTTTTGTCCCCCGAAAGCGCAATTGAGCATGAGGAAAAGCAGGTGTTTTTTGCGAAGCCGATTAGCCATAAGGTTGAGCTCGTTTGATCCTGTCAGACGGCTCGATGGTGGGATCAACCAGGAGGTACTGCCTCAATCAAACCGTTCTGCCAGGTGATCGGATTGAGTACGTGCAGATGCTCGACGGGGCATGGCAATATGCCTCCATTCATTAAGGCGTTTGACTCAAGGAGAGTCCAATGGCGATACCCAATGATGCGAACTGCTTTCCTGCGGGAGTCAGCCTAAATCAGGTTGCCGGATTGATACTGCCGAGTACCGATCTGGTTTTGCTTCTTACCAAGGCCCGAGAAGACTACGACTGGCCCTTCGGCACTGGCGCGATAGACAGTCAAAGTGAGGTACTTCAGGTTGAGGTTGACGTCGCGAAGTGGCTGTCCTGTTTGAATGAAAACACCGCTCATCAAATTGTTTGTAGGGTGTCTTGCTGGGCAGGAAACAATCTGCGAGCGAAGATTAGGATTTGGAACGCCTCAGCTGCTGAAAAGCGAGCGATGTTACGCGCAATCCAGCTATGTCTAATACCAGGTCGCGCTCAAGAGGGGATCGATGCACTTTCTCGCTTGCCGGGACTGCGTTTGGTGATCGCTTCCAAAATTTACAGATTTCTCAAACCTTGGGAGGGGGCCGCAGTGGATCGCCACGCTTCCTATTTCTTCAACTCCCTTTCGAGAACTGGCTTTGGTACGTCGTTTGTGCGTGAGTGGTCAAGTAAGGCTCGAACTGGTAGCCGGTTGGCAGCTTACACAGCTTCTAGGCACCGTCGAAACCTGAGTGAATACATCGACGTTTACCTGCCGCTGCTTGAGCGTCTAGCCAATTTTCTAAACCACACCAAGCATGCTTTCCAGTGTCCTGTCACGAGTCAGATGAAATGCTGGACGCCGGCGGATGTAGAAATGGCGGCTTACTATTGGTGGGCAAGGAACGGGTTGAGGTGATCAGATAGTTTCTGCGCCATTGTTCGGGCTAGAGGTATTTCTTGAAGCTTCGGGATGTAAGAGCCACGGCCGTGCCCAGGCAGGCGGCCCCCGGCACAAGGATCAGTCCAGCATCAACGCTCATTGGAACGGCAAGATAGAGGATCCAAGGCAGCGTTGCCAAAGGCAGCAGACATGCCTTAGCCCGGTGGTAGAGATACCCCGACTCCCTACCTGCACCGAATCGTCTGATGTCTCTGCATACAAGTCCATCTACCAATCCGATAAATGTCGCAATGATGAATAGCGGTAGTGATAGAAACAGCACGAGCAGTCGAACCACGAACACGAGCACTGTAAAGGCTGCTGCGATCAAATTTTTCTCAATGTGCGTGTAAAGTGTGCCCACATAGTAGCGCGCGTTACGCGGCCCCTCTGAATGTACTTCTGAAGCCTTCCAAGATGTGATTTGCACTGATTTTTCGATCCCTGTTTCAACCATCACTGACTGATAGGCTAACCGGATCAATTGGCCAGCAGAACGTCCCGGCTCTCGTACCAGCGCACTACGCTTAAAATCCTTGGACAGCTGTCCCAGTTCGAATTCGTACATCCGTTGCGCATGGCGCCATCCTTCTTCTGGCCAAAAGACATACATGCCAACGCACTCAATCACGATGCTCAACAGCAACGAGCCAAACAGCACGGCTGCAAATCGAAAAGGCAATGTCAGCAGCCCAACGAACAGACCTCTCTGTTGCAGTTGCTGACGTTGAGCTGTTGATGCAGGTTCGCTCATTGGACTGCGGACTCACGTGGCGCGTCTTGATTCAGTAAATCGCTCGGGAGAGGCGCGCTCTGATCCTGGACCATCACTGGGTTCCACCAATCATTTGCCGGCACATAGCGCTGACGCATGTAATGGGCCATCTCTTGAAGATCCTTCGGCATTGCCTCATCAGGATCCGGAGCGGGGAGGGGCATCCGAATCTTCCAGAGCTGGCCACCTTCGATCAATCCAAAAGCCTGGCCCTTGGGCAATGCCACGACATGAGCTGGTTCGATCATAGGAACGCTGGTCGTCGTGACCCTGTCCTGTGTATTCGACGTGAAAGCCGTGTCGCCGTGCGGGTCTGAACTGTCGGTGGCAGCACTCATTACGGACGTGGCGTAAACATCGACATTCGGCAACTGTTTGGTCAGTAGCTCGGCAGTTGCAGTCTCGCGAACCCGCAGCATGAACAGGTTGTTGAAGTTGCCGATGACCTGACCCGCTTTCGCTCGATTACCAATTCGTGCTTCGATGTCACTGAGCGTCTGGGTGTAGGCCGTGACTTGGATGCCAGCGCCGCCACCTTTATTGATCATCGGAATGAATTCGTCTCCCATCAGTTCATTGAATTCGTCGGCATGGACGTTGATTGGGATTTTTTTGCCAGGCTCAGCATCTGGCAGACCGTCGTCGACTCCAAATTTGTAGATGTGTCCTGCGACAGACACCAGATCCGCGAACATGGAGTTGCCTACTGCCGAGGCCACCTCAGAGTCTGAAAGTGCATCCAGGCCCACGTACACGATGGCTCGTTTGCGGATCACCTGCATCCAGTCAAAGATCGGCCGAGGATCATCCAGGTCTATGTAATCCGGGGCCAGAAGCTGCGCGATGTCGCCGGTGGTGAGTTTTTCCAGTAAGGGGAGGAGGGACGCGACAATTTTGTCGAAGTAGGTTCGATCGTAACGTACCGCGGAGCGTAACCCGTCAAGTACAGGGTCATACAATCTGGCGTGTTGCAGATACTGCTCGATCGCCACCACTCGTTTTTCGCGGCCCATCATGTGTCGAGGCGTGTTCTTCTCATTGATCTTGGCTTCCAGCTGAACAATCACATCCCACGCCTTGCGATCGTGCTGGGCAAAGAAGTAAGCCGCGTACTCAATGAATAACGCATCAATGTTGATCACATGACGCTGGATCAGCAGATAGTCTGGACGCTGCCCCAGCTCCACGAGTGCCCGGGCGATGATGTTGACGAAGCGCCACGCAAATTCTCGAAATGCCGCAGAGTTTCCCTCCCCAGACAGTTGCCCGGCGATACGGGATGCAACCTCAGTGATTCGTCCGAATCGGCCGATTGCGTTGTAGCGGGACGAGATCGAAGGCTGTCCCAGATGGAACACATAGAACTCGCCGTCACGTCCTGCACGCTTGGCTTCAACGTACATTCGCTTCAGGAGATCTGCATCGCCCTTGGGATCAAATACAATGCAAACCTCACCACGACGAATATCCTGAGTGATGAACAACTCGGCTAGCCGGGTCTTGCCGACCCGAGTCGTGCCCAGCACGAGTGTATGACCGACCCTTTCAGCCAAGGGGAGGGTTACATCGACCTCGCTAGGCTCAACAGCATGCAGCCTGGGCAGACCGCCAACTGGAGGCAGTGGTCTGACTGGATTCAGTGGATGGTCCCAGCCGGTGAGGCGGGGCAGCTGTCGCAGCGGATAAGGAGCAAATTCCAATCCTGCTTCGAGTCGACGCGCCATCTGATACATCACCGATGGTTCGACATATCGCCGAAACTCGGGCCTGTAAGTCTGCATCAACCTATGGGTATGACGCTGATCCCACCGAAAGCCTTTGCCAACAAATAGACGCTGATGACTGACCGGGATATCTCGACTGGTCATTACGTAGCGCGGTAATCGCCTCATTTGTCGGCGATACCGCAGCACGACACATGCCTGCTTGAGGCGGATTGCAGCCAGGGCCGCACAACTGCAAGCGGCCCCAACGCCAATGGAGGGCGTCAGTGCCAATGACCAGGGCGCTATCAGACAGAGAACGGCAGCTGAACTGCAGGCTGCCACGCTGTACAGTTCAACCGCAGGTCGCAGTAGTGTTTCAACGGCATGATGCTGTGCCACCGTTATTGCTCAAGTCGGTCAGCGGTGATCAGGACCGGGTAGTGCTGAAGTTTCAATCGTTGTGCAAGATCATCCGCTGACACGGGCGACAGCATCAATCCCGGCGCGATCCGGCGCAAATGCTCCAGCTCCGCTTTGGATTGGACATTGACGACCAGACCGACTGCTTTGAGTGCTGTCAATCGTGAGTAACGCTGTTTCAACCACGACTTGGACAAAGGATCATCACCGACCAGGAAGAAAGTCGGCAGTCCTGCTGCCCCCAGTGCTCGAGATTTGACGGCGCCGGGCGTTAAAACTTTCGAGAGGACTGGCAAAAAATCCTCTTCGCTATAGCGGGCATCTGCATAGCGGGGGGCGATAGTCTCAGCTGTACTCGTGCCACAAAAGAACGCCCATGCCACGGCCCCCCATACAAGCCTCATCCTCATGGTCGACTCCCATCGACTACAGCCAATTGATCTAGGTGCTGAGCGATATGGTGTCGATATCGAGCTGCAATTGGCCCACCTGCGGGACGGTGGAAACGACCGGCTGCGGACAGCCAGTTCTCTCCTGCGCGGTGCTGCTCGCGCAGTATGGTCGCCGCAATTTCGAGATTGTTTTGAGGTTGCAATAAGTCGCAAGGATGCCGATAGAAACGCCGTTGGTGTCGAAGATTGATTTGAGTGAGGCCAGCGTCAATTCGATAATCTGGCACCTGTATCAGCGCCACTCGAAGTGCGTGACAAGCATCAGCCTGACTGGAGAAATATCGTGCTTGGCCGGCGATATTCAGTGTCCAAGGCCACGGAATGCTTTGCCCTCGCAGGCTCACTGCACTCTCCTGCAGCGCCACCGCAAAAAGAACGTTCACTGGGACCCCCATCCGTTTGGCCACAATGCTATACGCCGGAGGTGGAAACTGTGCGTATTGCGCCAGGCACCACGGAGCAAAATTTAAAAGTGAAAGACATGTGGCCAGTCGCAGCACTGGGCTGCGCATCTTCACTGCCGTACCCATTTGCCATTGACCTTGCGCATGATTGCTGGCAATGGACCTTTAGTAGCGGTTGAAGACCATCGGCCATTGTCATGATTGATAGATATGATCCCGTCGCGGACGTTGCTCGGGTGAATCCCAGCCTTTTGCGCCCACTGACGAATGCGATTGTCATCCTGATGGCTGTTCACAACGTAGAGGTCGAAGGGTGTGCCAGAGGCTTGTAGCTGTCTGACTGTCGTTTCGCACTCTGGGCAGTCGTACTGAACAAAGACGGCCTGTCTGGTTTTGGATTTGCTCATCAACGGACTGGCGATTGGCGAAAGGTTGACCAGTGCCAACTCTGGGTAGCGTTGTTTCCAAGCTTGGTCATACGCACGTTGGTAGGCGAGCAGTTTTTCAACTCGAGTGGCTTCTGCTTGGACTTGGAGTAGTGCGTAGCGTTGTCGCTCTGCGTCCGTGGAAGCTTCAATACCCAATGCGCTCAGAGGATCCAAATTAGGGGAGTAAGTGCCCAGCGGCCCCTGCATCAAATCGCGGAACCGTTGTAATTCTTCTAGCTTCAACCCCCACTGCTGGGCCAGTGCAGAGTTCATTTCTTCCTTGGTTGTGACAGAGCGAAGCTGGGAGTTTGCCTCGACGCAAACCTGCTTCACCGGTTCCTGGGCTTGAGCGGCGAAATACACTGGCCACAGCAGATACGGCAGTAATTTCATGTAGACCATGGAGGCACCTATCGAATAGTCAGACGGAGTGTTTGGCCATTAGCCGTGAACACAGCGCTCTGTTCCTGGATTGCCTCAAATCTCCATCCGGCGTAGCTCTCGCCACGCCTGATGAGTTGGCACTGCTCAAGTGATTGAGTCTCTAGTGGCCCGACGGACAGGAAGTGCTCATCACCGCGTAGTTCTTGCCCCAGTATCTGAAATAGGAGTACCTGTGGTTTTTTCGGTTTGCGAGGTTTGTGCTTAGGGGGGGCGACGACTGTCTGTGCCGGTGGCTGATTTTGATTCGATTCAAGCTGTTGCAAGCGCTGCAGTAACGTTGCCAAGTCGGTTTGAGTGGCTACGCCCGTTATCACGTTCGCGAGTTCAGTGAGCCGATCATTGAGGCTGTCGTTCACCAAATTGAGATCTGAATAGCTGACGTCACTCTGGAAGTGTGGCGCCCGCGCAACATCTGCCTCCAAGGTCATGACTCGATTGGTCAGATGTTGCTGATCGGTAAGGTCAGCCTTAGCCTCTAAACGTTGAGTCAATCCGAAGAGATAGATTTGGTTCGCAGAAAGCGCGCAAAACGTCATTGAAACGATGATGGGAGACGCCCAGCGAGTCGCGCGAGTGCGTAGGTTTGCTCTGTTTGAAAGGGTGTAAATCATTGGAGTGCCTCCAGAGTCGCAGACTGGGGTGCAGGGATACTGCTGGTCGCTTTGGTGAAGCAGACATGCCTGAGTTGCTCATCGGTTTGTAATGTCCAGGCTGTCCCGACAAGCAGATGAAGAGCGTCACGCAGGGCAATTGGTCCCAGCTTCAAATGCGCGGCGGGAAGCGGGAGTGCAAACAGGGCTGCGTTTTCGCTTGTTCGTTCACAGAGGCGATAGCCAGTGCGTAAAAGGGCATAGTGCAATGCATCACCGACGGAGATGACCCAGTTCCCGGGAAGATCGATGTCGATGACTTGCAGCAGAAGATCTTGTTTCGCAGCATCCGGTTTGAGCTCTACCAAGGTGTAGCGTCCATACCGTTGAACAGGAATGTGGTGTATTGAAGGATGTTCAACCACAGATGTATTGATTGGCGCGTCGGGTAACGGCTCCGCGGTATGGCAACCAACGAGCGATATGCTCATTAGCGTGAGAGCAATTAGGCATTTGTGAACAGCTGGCATAGGCCGGACTCCTGAATGTGATCATCAAAAGATCTCAATCAAGTAGGGCGCTCGCAGCGATCAATCGGTAATTGCTCGTCACCGGATTGGGAAAAAAAACGGCCTCAAAGGAGGCCGTTGTGATGAAGATTTGAAGTGTTACTTGCGACCTGACCGCAGGTCTCAATACTCTTCAGGAAGAAGGATGGTGGTCACACTGCGATCAGCTTCGGTGATGATCCAGATCTTCAGTTCCGCATTGATGTTGTAAACCGACATCAGTCGATTGCCGTCTATCAGTGCGTCCTCGTTGAGCTGACGATCTTCATCGCAGACGTCTCCCCAGTCGCCCTGCATGTGCCGGCCGAAATAGTGGAATGGATCTAATCGGTGCGCTCGCATCAGTGCGTCGACGCCTTGTGTAATAACCAAGGCACCCAACTCGGACATAGGTTTTGCTGATTCGCTGAATTTGATAACAATCATGGTCTGCTGCCTGTTCTAACTTGGGCCATGACATCCCCCTTGGGCGTCAGTGCCCAAGAGGGGGGGGGGGAAGTAAAACGTCAGTCAATAGACGACGCTAAGTAAAAACCAAGACCCGTTTTCGGATCTGAAATCAGGTATAGGGAGCACCAGGACCTGCTGGATCGGGCTGGAGCTTGAGTGCTTGAGATGTTTCATTGTCAGGGTTGCCGTCAGATTCAGTTGGCTTGTGCTTGAATATCAAAATACCGTCGACTTTGATCCAATTCAGGAGCAGCAGTCGAGCTTTGAAACTCACTCCCAACTGCCCTGCGTTAGTGCCTTTGGAGTATGTGAACGTATCCAGCCAAGGGTCACCAAGACGAAAGCCCACCAGTACTTTCATGTTTTCTTCGAGCGCTTTGGCACATCCGCGGACCAATTGTTTTGCCTCCTCACCGGTGACCCGTAGATCGAACCGACGATACTCCGGACTACTAATGGGGCCGTTTAGAGCAACAATGTCGCACGCTAGGAATGATTGACCTTTCTTAACCTTCACCTCGCGTATGCGATTGAGATAACCAACACCTGTGATATGAAGATCGAAGTACGACTCGTCGCCGATTGGATTACTCAAGATATGCCTCCAGATTAAAAAGTTATGGAGGCTTCGATCCCGATAGGGGACGACAGCCCCCAGTGGGTAAATGGGTCAGATGACCCTGGAAAATGATGTTTTGAACTACCAGGCGTGGTAGTGCATGATCAGCCCGGCGATGACATCGCGCTGTTCAAAGGTCAAAACTCCAAGGTCAGATAAACCTCTGACACCCGACTGCTTGAGCAGGCTGCTTCCTTCCTCCGCGTTGAAAAAGCTGACCAATGCTGCGAGGAAAACCCGCTCTTGGTGAGTCAAAATCTCGAAGTTGTTCTTGACCACTTGCATGTTGGGACGCAAATGCCACCTGCAGTCGGATTTTTTGAATCCTTCTTGACTGCCATCGCCAAAGAAGCGAAGACCAGCGATTCCAACACCCTTTTTCCAGGCAAAGAAGAAAGCGACCGAGGGACTGCAGACGGAAGGTCTGTTCACGGGCGTTTGCAGCGATTGCGTGGAGAGTTGGGACAGGGACGTTTTCATGGGTTAACTCCTGAAGATCAAATGAAGCGCTATCCAAAAGGGCTTGCGCTGCGAGAGACAGGCATCAACGCCGATTAAGGCGTACATCCGCAAAAATGATGCTGAGCGGACTGGGCAAGGTCGGCGTGAAGTTCTCACGTCGCAGCCTTGAAGACCTCGGCTGCCTGGGCAGACACTGATCCAGAATCAGTGATGCGAGGCCCAAGAATGCTTCTCGCGTTTTCAGGTGTCAGCGATCAATGCCTTCAGCTTCATTCCCGGATTTTGATAGTTCTGCCAGCAGCCGTTTACCGATCCAGACAAGGCAAGGTACGGCCATGGTGTTGCCGATGGCGGTATAACGAGGGCCATCGGCAGCCATCAATATCCAGCCGGTTTCTGTAGGCTCCCAAACATCCTCGGGGCGGCTGCGGCTAACGCGCTTTTGCGCGTAATGACGGCGAGGGATACGTGTGTAGCCACTGGGTAGTCCTTGAAGGCGCTCGCATTCCTGAGGCAGTAATCGCCGTGCTCTATGACGAATCCTTTTGAGGATCGCAGAGCTGTTTGTTGAGGCATTGCGATCTATTCCACCATCAGTTGGAATGCTTGCTGTATCAACGCTTGAACAAACAACAATCGCAACATCGTGGTTGCATGTCAGGGTAGGGCAGCACTCAAGGTTTGCTTCCGCGCCGCCCTGACCGCTCGACATTCCATAGGAGTTGGTGAATGCCCGTACCTCTAGTCCATCTCCGTGTGCGTGAGTGCTTGTTTCAGAATCGCCGGGAGCATCCGTTTGCGGCGTGCGGTCCGGCGCAATATCCCGGCGCGGGCTTTCGGACTCAAAAAGTACCGCGGCGGGATCGAAGTCCTTTCGAGCACTTGCGACAAGAAACACACGACGGCGTCGTTGGGCCACGCCGAAATATTGGGCATCCAAGATGCGCCACGCGACTGTTCTTTGTGGACCAAACACAATACCTGCGTGCGACCATGTCGCCCTTGGCGGATGCAGTTCGCATTCTTCACCAGCCAATGCTCCAAGAAGGCAGCCGAAGGCGTTTCGCTTGTCACTGAGCACGCCGGGGACGTTTTCCCAGACAACAATTGACTTGGGTTCTCGACGGCGGTTTCGGACTTCATCGATGGCATTAGCAAGCTCCACAAACTTCAAACTCAACGCGCCTCTGGCTGCTGAAAGACCTGCACGAAACCCTGCCACGCTGAAGTCTTGACAGGGAGTACCGCCGATGAGAACGGGTGGAGCCGGTATGGTTTCATTGAGTACCTTGTCGCTGAGTAGCGTCATGTCACCCAGATTCGGAACACCCGGGTAGTGATGGGCCAATACTGCACTGGGGAAGGCATCGATTTCAGAGAACCAGACGGGCTTCAATCCGAGCGGCTGCCAGGCGACGCTTACTGCTTCAATGCCACTACACACGCTTGCGTACTGGGGGTAATTCTTAGGGTATTTCATATGCTATTCCTTCGCTGTTGCGCGTCGTTTTCAGCCTTTGCAGTGCCGATACGGCGCAGTGGGAGAGAAGGGAAAAAGGGGCCGAATTGAGCTTCGGCTCGGAACCAAGGAGCCACCCATGAGCTGCACAACGCATAGCGGGCGTCATTTCCATACGCTGTTACAGATGTCATGCCCGACTCCTCTAATGGCTTGAGTCGGTATCGTGAGGCACACATCCGCGTACAAAAGGCACCCGTTGTTTGACCGGTGGGTACCGGCACTGATTACGTCTTCCCTGAAGGGTCTCCTTATGGCCTTCTGTACTGGAGGCCATGAGGAGACCTTTCAGGTCAGCTTCAACCAACTTCGATAAGCTGCTGGCACAGCTAGGACTGAAAAGCCTTTCCCGCCGTTACTGCCAACGGCATAGTAGGCGTGCACGCCATTTCAGAAAGGAAGCGCGTGCTAGGGCAAAATCGCTCAGCCACCTTTAGGCGGTGAGCGACGACGCGTTCTACGGTGAGTTGTGGTCAGTGTTTGCTTGGCAATCGGTAAAACACCGTGGCAATCCGGGTAACGACAGCATGACCAGAACGCTCCATGTTTGCCGTTTCGCTGTCGCATGCTTGCCCCACAAAGAGGGCAATTCGGTCCACCCGGCGTGTGGAGCGACAGTGTTGTTGTTCGATAGTGCTCAACAAGTTGCGTGACCCAGACGGTTTGCTTGGCGACAAAACACTCCAGCGTCAGTTGGCCGGCTTCAATTTTATCGAATGCCTGCTCCCATATCGCGGTAGTGGCCGGATCTGCAATAGCCGCGGGTACTGCATCGATGACGGTGTACGCGGCGTCCGCTGCGTGTATTGAACGCCCCTTTGTGTAGAGATAACCACGGTTCAAAAGTCCGCTGATGACGTTCGCACGTGTTGCCTCAGTACCTATGCCCGCGGTGTCCTTCAACGTTTGCTTAAACCGAGGATCCGTTACGAGCTTGGCCACGTTTTTCATGGCCTTGACCAGTTCACCCTGGGTATAGGCTCTGGGCGCCCTTGTCTTGAGTGCGTGGAGCTGGAAGCACTGGATCAAGCATTGATCATCAACAGTCAGTGCTGGCAATACCTGCCCACGCTCGGCTGCGTCATTCTCATCGACGATCAACCCCTCCATTGCATTACGCCAGCCCTTGACCACGATGCGCTTGCCGTAAGCTTGCAACCCATGGCCTTTGCAAACCAGTTGTGCACAGGTTCGGTCATATTCGTAGTGGGGCAGGAACTGGACCAGGAAGTGAGCACCGACCAGACCGTATACCAAGCGTTCTTTCTCGTTCAGATACTCTAAACGTACAGGCTCAAGTGTTGGGATGATGCCGTGGTGAGCACCTATTTTTCCGTCATCCCAAGCGCGAGAGCGTTGCTGAATATTCGCAGACTGAGCCAGCTCTCGAAGACTCGGGTCGCTACTGACCATCGCCTTTAAGACATCTTTTGCTTCAGCCAACATGCTTTCAGGCAGGTAGCCTGAGTCAGTTCTGGGATAGGTGATTGCCTTGTGGGACTCATAGAGCGATTGAGCAATATCTAACGTTTCCTGCACACCAAAACCAAATCGACGTGAACAAACTTGTTGCAACGTACTGAGATTGAACGGTAGCGGCGGAGCTTCACGAACTCTGTCCGTCTCTACGGCCAAAACCTTGGAATTTTGAGCCTGCTTCAGATCTTGAAGGGCGGCTTGTGCTACAGCTTGCCGGATACAGCGACCAGAGCTGTCGGCAGCACTCTCGGGGACCATCCACTGTGCCGAAAAGATTGTTCCAGCAAAGCACAACTGAATCTCAATGCTCCAAAAAGGCGCGGGTACAAAGCGTTCAATTTCACGATCACGATCGACCACCATTCTTAACGTTGGTGTCTGCACTCGCCCCACTGATAAAACACCCTCAAGACCACTGCGCCGACCTAGCAATGTGAACAACCGGCTCATATTCATCCCGATCAGCCAGTCTGCGCGTGCGCGGGCTAATGCAGAGTGGTAGAGCGGCAGGGTTTCACCGGCTGGCCTCAAACAAGAAAGCGCCTTACGTATAGAAGCGTCATTGAGCGCCGACAGCCACAAGCGAAATACTGTGCCCTTGTACTGGAACAGATCAAGCAACTCCCGAGCGATCATTTCACCTTCCCGATCGGCGTCTGTTGCGATGACAAGCTCACGCGACTGAGACAGCATCTGTTTGACGATCTTGTATTGAACGGCAGTGTCTTTTTTTACCTCGACGCGCCAGGTCGTGGGAATAATCGGCAAGTCATCGATTGACCAGCGCTTGAAGCGCTTGTCATAAGCTTCCGGTGGCGCTGCTTCAACCAAGTGTCCGATGCACCAGGTCACTGCGACGGCATTACCGTTGTAGCATCCGTTGCCCCGTTGATTGGCGCCCACCACACGGGCGATATCTTTGCCCTGAGAGGGTTTTTCACACAGAAAAAGTCGCATGTCATGACCTGAGTTTTCACTGAATGACGTACGAAGTTCACCGCGTGTGGGGATTGGTAGCGAGGATGAAAATGAAATTCGCTGTGCCCCATTCATGTCAGGCAGTAGCGGTCATCCGTGGGGTATGAAAAACAGTCGAGAGTCCTTGCAACAGAAGCTTCGTCCTGTGCCGCGGCGCGAACGAGCATGGACGTCGGTGGACTGATGGCCGTGCAGAAGGAGGGCAGATGGGGCAATGGAGCGACTGTTCGCTGGTCCAGTCGCTCACGTGAGAAAGTGTTGAATCAATGCGGCTGTTCGCCGCTCTCAGCAATCGGACGGTTTTGTCCCGAGCGTCACGGTTTCTAACCGATAGGGCAGTATGCCCACCCGCCGAGCCTCGATTTTGAACGTCACCCGAGTATTCTCGTCCGCGTCCTCCCATTCTTCTTTGACCGTGCGGCCCTCGACCAGAACACGCATCCCTTTTTGATACAGGCTGCTCCAACGCTCCGCATCGCGATGCCAGATTTCGACAGGCGCCCAGAATCCGCCCCGGTCTTCAAACTTGTCCTTGTTCGGTACAGGATTATCGAAGTAGATATTCAGGCGAAGCAGACGCCGTGGCTCGTCGTTTCGATTGTTGAACTCCCGAAACTCGGGCACGGAACCAATATTGCCTTCACCAAAAAAATGGGTGCTCATCAGTTGTTCTCCGATGTAATTGCGCGTTCATTGAGGCAGCCTTGATAGATCGCTGCTGCCTCCGCCATCTTGTTGGCGCAGTCCTGAGCCTGGCGGGCCAGTGTATGGGTCAGACTGATTTGCATGTTGAGCAAGATCCGTTGTTGCTCCATCGCATAGAGGTCATCAATCAACAGGTTTGGTGTTTCCTTGTTCTCCATGCATCGTATCCAAAGCTCGACGCCCATGGTCGTTCGCTCGGGGTTTCGCCAGCGCAGGTAGGTCAACCCTGCGCCCGTCATGTGAGGCGTGAGCTGGGCCTGCAGCAGGTTGAATGGATAGTGACGCGCTTGTACCAGGACACTTTCCATCGCCAGCCTGATCAGCCCGTCACGAATGCCAATGCATCGACTGGCCCAGTCCTCCAGATCCCCCTTACCTTTAAACGGCTCGAAAAGGCCTTTTAGGTAGGCTGTCTGTTCCAGTTGCTCAAAGTCGCTTTGTTGCAATGGGCGAAAGTAGTGAAGTCCCATCAGCGCTGCTCCTGTGTCGGGATAACTACCTGAGCGTCATGTTCTAAGACACGGGTTTGATCAAAGCTGCCAGTTGGCGCGTCAACATCGGCCTCATTAGTGTCTGGATGCTTCGCATCAGCAGCAGGAGGCCGCACCAGCGGCGGGGCGAACCGCGAGCGCGCTGATCCCTCAAGCACGTCCTGAGGCACATCGCCAAAACGCTCTCTGGCCTTTAGCGCCGCTGGGTTATTGGATATGTAATCGCCACGCTTCACGCCTGAGGCTTTGAATTGCTGAGCCAGACTGAACAGACTGCGTAGCGCATGAGCGCCTTCGTTGAGCAGGTGCTCAAGGGTTCGACGATCTATCAGTGCAGTGTGATGGGCTAGAATCAGGCGTCGTGCTAGGTCGTCATAGTCCGCCAGTAAGTACACGGCCATGAAACCAAGCTGTGCATTGACGAAAAGAGGCAGTCGGACCGGGTGCACATTGAGGTTTTCTCCCATGCTCAGGGCTTCAGGAACTTCGGAAAGTGCAAGATCAATTTGTTCACGAAGCACTTGGATAGATGCTTTGGTGACATTCAGTTTTTCTTCGATTCGAAGCATCCACACATCCGCGTAGGGATCATCCAATTCGGCGGCGCGCTTCATTTTGTTCATGACGGCGATGAAGCCATTGAGCCCAATGATTGTGGCCCGACCCTGCGAGGCGTCGCGGCCATGCCAAATTCGAGATGCGTGATGGGTATGCAGCGTCAGTTGCATGCTGCTGCGCAACGTACCCAGGTTCAGTTGCAGATCATTCGCCATAGAAAGAACACCCACGGAACAATGGAAGGGTGCCCAGCTTTAGGGTGCCGGCCGGCGCTGTCTGTGAACAAAGTGCAAGCCGCCCAAGCCTGATTTAGCTATCCCCAGGGGATAGGTACCAGAGTGGTCAGCATCCGACGTCAACGCGCCCACTCTTTAAACGGTCGCGGGATGATCCACACACGATAGGTATACGTGCTGTGCTCCCGAAGCCAGCATCAGACCAACCCCTGAGCGATCCAATCCTGAACAGTTGACCAGATCACTGAGGCGGGCAGCGAAAGCTCTTGGGCCAAGTCGAGCGCAAGGTCCAGCATGGCAGCGTCGTCCTGCAGATCGATACGACGGGCTTTCAACTGTGGATGCCATTGCTGCCAAAGCAGCGTGTCTTGTTCCTCGCTGAGTGCCGGGTGCCGCCCCTTGCGTTTGGGCAGTCCAAGCACATCTCGTCGAAGCGCCACTTCCTGGTGGGTCAGTCCGTAGAACTTGCTCACCATTTCTGTGCTGGCACCCAGACGCAGCATTCGATCAACGATAAAGATTTCCTTCTCTACACCCTCTACCTGCGTGAGAATCCGCTGCAAAACATTGCGGTTGATTTGAACAGTGCACCAGGGCACTCGTGCGTTCAGAAGAACGCTGAGTAACGCCGGTTCCTTTAGAGCCGCCAGATCTTCATCAGCGAATCCCATTGTCTTGCAACGACGTAGCTGGCCGTTACGCAGATCGTGTAGCGCTTGAGCAATGACGGCCTGATTGATGGGGTGAGGTGAAGTCACACGTCCTCCTTTGAATACATCGTGGCTGTAGGGCCCGCTTCTGACTTGTGATCAATAAGGCGGCGGGCCAGTCGAATCAGACGAAAAAGCTTTACCAGGCTCGCGTCGCTCAAGCGATCTGAATGAGAAGCGGATTGTGTAGAGCCCACCAAAAGTGGCCCGATGTTTACAGGGGCCAAGGACGAGGCCACTCCTGTTGTCAATGTTTGCAGTAAGTCGACCAAACTTGAGGCCGATATTTGGTCGGGTGCTTCATCGCGGTCACAGCGAAATCCGATGCCCTCGTCGACTTCAGTGATGAGGTCGACCTTTGCCATGTCCTGGCAAATCTCGCGAGCAAATTGGCTGATATGGGTTCTTAGCCGCTTCGGCTCATCCAGGTCTGGTTCGATGTCCCAGATGTCCGAAATCGGGAACAGACTTCCTTGTGAAAAGGGATGGATGTCAGCGGCCGGTGAGGACTCTCCCGAGACGCATTTTTCGACAGCTATCAGGGCCGAAGCAGCACCCTCGCAATTTTTGGGAATGCTGCAATCAGGCGAATCAACAGGCACAGGGTTATCAGCACATTGCTCAGGGGCGGACAACGTCGCCTTGTTATGACCGGGATCATCCGAACTCAGCGCCAGCTGTTCTGGTATTGGTTTAGATGGAGGCGCAGCCATTAACGCCTGTTCACGCGTTGCGCTCGACTCCGATTCGAGCACCAATGTGTCGTAGTCCATGCCGAGAAACTCAGCCATCTGGCCGACGATCTCATCCTCTACACGCGCGCTGTTGAACTCGCAGGTGCGGTCGTCAAACATCAACAAGACATCATGAAAAAGTGATGAGAAATCGGTCCCAACGCTCTTTCCCTTGACGTGCTTCTCCCAAATTCTGAAGTAGGATCGACGCATAACCGCCAAGCGCTCCACCTGATGACGACCAAGCCCTGCATACAACACGTTAGGTATTGCAGGCAGCAAAAAATCGACGGCATCACGCATGCGGCTGATATGAGATTGCTGCACTGGATACCCGTCCGCCGTTAGTCGCCTGGAAAGTTCGGATTGAGAGAGACGTGTACCGCACTCCTGTTCGTACAGTTCTTTGGCCTTTTCCACGCCAAGCGCGCGTTCGATGAAGGTCAGTCCACCACGCAGTTCATTTTCAGCCAGGTGCCCGGTTAACGCCAAAATCTCACCACGTTTTGACCAGGGTCGGAACAAGCATGACAGGTGAAAATACCGGTCGTTTCTGGTCTCAGACCAGAGTTCGCGCAGAATCGATAACCGGGTATTGCCACCGTTTCGAATACGAAAGCAATGCTCACCTGGGCGTCGAGTAATGGGAGGAGGGGCGTCAAGTCCTCGCTCCCGTATGGAGGCTTTGATCTCATCGTATTTCGGATTGCGCGTGACCCTGGGGTTGAGGTCATAGGGACTCAATTGATCGAGCGTTACGATCATGGGGGTGTCGACCTCAGGGTCAGCCATGACGTGAGATTGTCTAGTACCAACTACCTCCGGCACGCTTGCTGGTGGCTTATTGAAGGAAGTCGATTGCGGTGAGACGCTCATGACCTTCCTCAGCCACGCTCTTTAAGTCGATCGGCAATCCATTGATCAACTTCCATTGCATCCCACCCGACAGCCCTGGCACCGAGCCGCACAGACTTCGGGAATTTCCCTTGACCCATGAGGACATAGATAAATGCTCGTTTCAGGCCGGTTTTTTGTTCAACGTCCAGGCGCCGTAGAATGCGACGCTCTGGAAGTGAGGGCGGCTGCTCAGTATTCAACGACATCACAGAATCTCCTTTATGTTCAGAAGCAACTGATGAAAGTGTGCACATTCAACGCATCGAGAAAAGGCAAGTCACTGCAGATGCAGTGGAGCTATCTGTATTTGCCTTCTTCATGAATAAGCGCTCAATTGACGTTTGGCGTCCGCGAATTTGGCCCACAACGTGCGCTCCGTAATACCCTGGCGGCCACTGTGGTGCGCGATCAATGCGCTGATGACTGATTCGAGCGTGTTGAAGACCGAATAACGGATGCCGCCGGGTGAGTGCCCCAGCAACAGCGTCAACAAGGCTCCAATGATGTTCAGGTAGGTGGTTTCAGCTCTGCTGTTCAATCGAAGCTGAGACTCTTCCTGGCTGGTTCTCTGACGAGTCACAGATCGCGACGTGAGTGAGTGAATTTGCTGCAAGAGCACTTGAGCGGCTGCCTGATCGATGGCCTTTATCGGCAAACGTTCTGACTCGTCGAACAGGAACGCCGGTTTTTGAGCCGGGTAAGCCAATGCTATCCAGCGCTTCACGTCCACGTGTCGAACTGTCAGTTCAGGCGACGTCAGTAAGGCAGAATCGTTTTGGGTTATACCGGCTTTGCCGTAGGGCAACTCCCCATGCCGCATCGCATCGAGAAGGCGTTCGAGATTCAAATTCAGTAGCGGCCAATCGCCGGAAACTCCGGCTGTGAGGGCAGTGCCTTGCGACACTTGCTCGAGAATCTCAGGCTCGTGCTCAAGCAAATCGCTCCAGCGAACCGCCACTTCTATCGGGTTGTAGAAGACCTTGGTTGCATTGAGGGGGGTAAATTGGTTCATGAGTCGTTCCATGGCTTGCGATACCTGTCCATGGAACTCTCGGCCGTGATTTGGTGAAAGACTTAATAGGTCTTCAGTCTTGCTCACTTTGATGCTGGACAGATCAAGACCTGCTGGGTCAGAAGTCATTCGCCAGCACATTGTGGAGCACGAGTGCCCGGTAGCTCTGGGTTGTCGTCAGCTTGACCCTTTTTCAGTCTTGCCTGAGACCTAATCAGTCACATTGAACTGAACGGCTCGGCGGCTCGATACCCAACTCGAAATCAGATTCGGTCACTCTGGCGATAAAACGGCGCAGGTGTTCGCTGGGGCTATGGTTGACGTAGAGCAAATAACTCGTGAGCAAAGGAGGCTCTCCCGCCAAGGGGCGGGTGACAATTTCGGAGCTCTGGCAGAGAGCCATTTGTGCCTTGCATGCCAGCCCCAGGCCGTAACCTGCTGCTACCAACGAGAGCATGACTTCGTGGCTGGACACACGTTCAGCCACGATTACAGGTACGTGCACTTGATGAAGCAAATGTTCGATTTGCTCTGACAATCCTGCGTGTGTCTTGGGGTCAAACAGCACGAGGGGATAGCGCATGGCTTCTTTCAGTGGGATCTGCTTGCGCGCCAGTAATGGATGACGCGCAGGCATAGCGACAGTCAGAGGCGTCTGCCATACAGCAGTTGCAGCCAAGCCCTCGCCGACTTCTTTCGAACGTGCAAACCCCACATCGAATGAGTCCTCCCGAAGGCCTCTGAGTTGCTGGGTAAGTGACACCTCGTAAAGGCGAATTTCCATCTCTGGCTCCTCCTCTCGACAACGGGCGAGGAGGGCGGACAATCGCTGGGGCAATACTCCGTCAGAGATCGCAATGCGCAACGTTCTGCGATAGCCGGCTACCGCGGCTTGTACGTTCCTGCGTGCTTGTTCCACGGCGAGGAAAATCCGCCGAACATCTGTGGCGAGCACTTCACCTGGCCATGTGAGTCGAGTACCACGTGGTCCGCGATCAAACAGTTGAGTGCCGAACTCAGATTCCAGCTCCTTGATGGTTCTTGAAAGCGGCGATTGCTCGATATGCAAACGTTCTGCCGCACGTGCGAAATGAAGCTCCTCTGCAACAGCCAGAAAGCCGCGTAGATGTCGAAGTTCCAAAAATGGCTCCTTGGCCATCGCTCAACTGCAGAAGCAAATTGAGCGGGCGTGTTTGATCACATGTATTGCTACGAGGTTGTGCGGGAGTTCACGATCGCGATCGAAGCTGCTCGAGCAGATCCAGCCCGTCCTGCAAAGGAAGGTAGGCGGATAGAATCAAACGATAAAAGTCATCACAGTGCGCATGCTGTAACGGCAACGACGTCAAGGTCTCGAGCAGACCGGTGCCGGCGCGAATCCTGAGGAGCGCATTTTCGAGAAGCTGTGAGGCATCTGCAGCACTGTCTATCCAGAGTACAGACGCGAGAGTGGCGTTGGCTTTGAGTGGGCGATAACGATCCATGTTTCAACAACTCCTTGGTTTACGGCATGCCTGCTCAAGAGAGAGCAGCGTGTGAGATGAAGGTGCGAGGGGGATTTGGCCTCGACTTCTGTAGGATTTTTCAATCCAAGTGGTAGGGGAATTCGTCTTGCGATGAGTGGACGATTAGCTCGCTGATTCGTAAGTAATATTTGGTCATTGTCCGATGCGGCGCAATTGCGCGAGTAGTTCGAAACGGACGCTATTTACTGCTACTTTTGCGCCAATCTGCGGTATCGCGACTTAGTAACGAACGAATGCGTCAGTATCTCTCTTCAAATTTGAAACACCTCTGCAGCCACTACCGGTCCATTTCAGATGTGTGCAACAGGCTGAAAATCCATCGTGGACAATTCAATAAATACCTGGCCGGAAGCAGCTTCCCATCGCCCTTCAACCTTAAGCACATCTGTGATTTTTTTGGTGTAGAGGCGCACGAAATCAACCTGCCACCAGAGCAATTTCTACGATTGGTGAGCAGCCGAACACCCAAGCCAACCTTGTCAATGATTACGGCACCACAGAAGGCCGTTGAGCATTTGCGCCAACGTTCCTCATCCCGCCTTCAGGACTTGGTAGGCCACTACCATGAGTACGCCTATTCAATGTCGCATCAAGGCCGCATCTTATGTTCGTTGGTGAGCGTCGAAGAGCTCGATGGGCATTTTGTCTATGAGCGAGTAGAACCGTCAGCAAATCACAACAACGACCTCAACAGCACCAATTGCCACCGCTATCAGGGGGTTGCCTACTACCTCGGAGATCGGCTGTTTCTGATCGACTACGAATCGTTCGCTACGAGTGAAATCAATCAAACCATTCTGGTTCCCAGCCTCAAGACCAGAAATGCGAGGCTCAACGGACTGAAAATGGGGGTCACTTCATGTGATCATCGAGTTCCCGTCTGCTCCCGAGTGGTGTGGAACTCATTAGGTACAAGGGCGTGTAGCCAGGAGGCCTTTCGAAAGGTTCGGGAATACCAAGATGACGATCAGGAACTCGATTCTGATTTGAAGGCACGACTGGCCAATGCACAGGTCATTGATGGGTTGTTTCGTATAATTTAAGCGAGTAGGGCTTCGAACTTCTTAGGCATCACTCCTCATACCCAATCGCCGAACGACTTTACTCGTCTCGACGATTGACGGCCGAGTTGACGGCGCCCGAGGTATAGCGGGTACCGCTTCGTATATGACGAAAAGGATGACGTGCCTCCTGACCAGTTGTAATTCGCTTTGGCGGTAGTCTCGCGACCCTGGCTGTAAAAGTTCGCGGGGCCTTTGGTGGTCTCGTGGTTGAAGGCGGAATCGAACAGGGTGGTGCCATCGCTAATGAAGGATATTTTGATTCCGCCGACCAGATAGAGGGTGACGATGAAGGAGAGAAAGCAGTAGGGCAGCTTGGAGTCGCACTGTCCCAGTTCGCGCCCGGCGACAACGATATTGGCGATGCTTGGCGAAGTACCGAATAGCAATCAGCCTGCGTGGGTATGTTTGGACAGCACAGAAACTCGTTTTTCGGCCAATCCTTAAAGAAGAAGCCACCTGTACAGGTGGCTTCAACGGATTTCTCTAATGGAAGATGAATCAGTTGAGCAGACTCATCGCTCCTACAATCGCAATGACTGTAACGACCATCATTGTTGCGATCCGGACAGTTAGCGTCTCAGCCAGATGAGCAATTTCCAGCCGAGTTCGATCAATTTCCGACTGCAACTTCAAATTTTCGGACATCAGGCCGTCATGAGCCTTCATGACGTCAAATTTGGTCGCAAGAAGAGTACGCATATCCGACTCCATGGCTTCAGCAAAAGCATGGGCTTTGGCTTCAGGAATGTTGATTGCGATAAGCGCGCGGTACAGAGCCAGCTCTGTTTTCATTAAGACCTCCAATCGGTAAAGAGGTCTTCCCCATGACGGGGAAGACCCGTCGTGGGTGGGAAAGCATGCTTCCATGGACATGTAGTCGACTGACCATTAGGGGAAGCTGTTGCAATCATTGCGGAAATCAAACGATCAGATGTACTGCCGTTTCAACCGGAAGAGTCACTCGTATTTGGACGAGGGATTGTTAACTGTATTGGTGTCAAGGAGTCCATCAGTGAATGAACTTTATTCCTGCGATAAGAATGCCGGCCAGAGCAGACATCATGACGCCCATCCGGACAGTGAGCTTCAGCTCTAGTTGGGATAGGTCTGCTTTGACATCACTGCGGAGAGTGGTCATATCAGATTTCACGTCGTTACGTAGTGCGGTGAGGTCAGCCTTCACATCGCCACGGAGTGTGGTCAGGTCTGACTTCGTTGCAAGGAGAGTATTCAAATCGGACTCCAGTGCTTGGATGACTGCTACAGCTTTGGGCTCAGATACGTTGATCGAAACCAGTGCCTGGTACAGAGCCAGATCCATTTTCATTGAGGCCTACAAAAAAACAAAAAGGCCTGCCCCCATAACGGGGCAGGCCCGTCGTGGGATAGATGAATCATGCTTCCATCGACAAGGTGTCGACTGTTCACACTTCCGAAAGCTTAGCGAACATTGGGCAGGATCCTGCGGAAATTCGCAGCGCCGACTGAAAGATCCTGACGGCTGGGCATGTAGCTGATCATGTCAGCAAAACACGGTCTCAAAATGCGGATCCACGGACGGGCTGTCAATCAGTTGCTGATTACTTCGTGTTTCTTACCGTAGTCGAGAAATGCAATGAAGCGTTAGCAGAGTACTCTCTGTCTACTTTTCGCGGAAAGATATTTGATATCACTCGCGTGCTAATACAGCCATCGCCTCAGGCGTCGAAGTCTGGACGCTGAACGACTTCGGTTACGTAGTCGAGTCAATGAGCTGTTCACGCAGATTCGAAGCGCTGCCGGCAACCGCAGCATAGTGTCGATGATAAAGGTAGATGACGAGCCAATCGGACGATTAACGGTGCGTGGCCTGATGCAAAAACTGACTTCAGTCAGCAAACAACCCAGCGCGTAACCGAGTCGATCAGTGTCTCGATGGTGCTCACCTTGCCGTGAAATTGCCGCCCCGGATAAGTGTCGACCACCAATTGCATGTCCTGGCCGGTCTTCAGAGTAGCTAGGGTGCGTTCCGGAAGGTGGACGCTGGCGAGCAGGGTCTTGCATCGGTCAGGGACGCCTGCGCGCGGCACCGGCCTGGACTAGTTGACCTCTTCAGTTGCATCCATTTCTTGGCGCCCAAGAAACTGATCGCCAGCTTGAAGCTGTGCGCGCTAACGGCCTGGGCGGTTGCAGGTTTCGTCCCTTCAAGTTGCCGTAGCAGGAAGCGACTGCCTGAAACTTACTGGCGTCGATCTCACCAGGTCACTCGCAATCATGCTCGGGATGAGGGCTTCAGGGGCGGCGACGAACGCAATTTTTCTCACAATGTCCTTCTCACCATTCGTCAGCAAAATGCATGAACCGTTATTGACAGCCGAGGTATCTGAGCAAATACTCGCCTCAAGATTCATATAGATGACTAGATAACAAGGTGAATAAAGTCAATGAATTCTCTTTCCAGTGATGCTCGCCTGCCGCTTTACCAACGCCTGCGTGACCACTTGGCTGAACAGATTGCTAACAACCGCTGGCGTCCAGGGGAGGCCATTCCCACTGAGGCCGCACTGTCAGCGGAATACCAGTTGTCTACTGGCACCGTGCGCAAAGCAGTCGATTCGTTGGTCAGCGAGGGAATTCTTGAGCGGCAACAAGGCCGAGGCACTTTCGTTCGCCGACCCCAGTTTCAATCGTCGTTGTTTCGATTCTTTCGTTTTCAAACCGCTGCCGGCGAACGCCAAGTACCGGAGAGTCGCATTCTGTCCATCGAAGCAGTGGCCGCGCCTTCAGCTGTAGCCCAAGCCTTAGGGTTACCGGTCGAAGCGCCGGTTATCCGCATTGTCCGTGTTCGATTGCTTGAAGTTCAGCCCGTGCTTGCCGAAGAAATCTGGCTGCCGCGCAACCGCTTTCAAGCACTGCTGGAAGTTGACCTCAGCCGGAAAGGCCCACTGCTATATCCGATCTACGAAGAAATCTGCGGTCAGGTCGTCGCCTACGCCGAAGAGACACTCACGGCTGAATCGGCGAGTGAGGTGCATGCTCGACTGCTGCAGGTACCGGTCAGCAGCCCAGTGGTAGTGATCGAGCGATTGGCTCGTGATTACGCCGGCACACCACTGGAGTGGCGTCGTTCCCGTGGGCATGCGGAGCACTTCCGATACAGCGTGGATATCCGCTAGCACCTACCTGTGTAGTGAATCGTTGAGCGGCGAGTAAGTCGCCGCTGGTTTCCTGTTTATTGCCAAAAATGGCCCTGTAGCGGAGCGGTTCGCTTTCGGCTGCCTTAAGTTCCACTTATAAGGATAAGAATCATGTTCAGCTGGTATCGCCAAATCACTCCTCGGGAGCGCAAAACGTTTTGGGCCTGCTTCGGCGGATGGTCGCTCGACGCACTGGAAGTACAAATGTTTGGCTTGGCGATTCCGGCGCTGATCGCCGCATTCGCCCTGACAAAGGGTGACGCGGGGCTAATCAGTGGCGTTACGCTGGTTACTTCGGCCATCGGCGGATGGGTAGGGGGGACATTGTCCGACCGCTACGGCCGGGTACGCACGCTGCAATGGATGATCTTGTGGTTCTCGTTCTTCACCTTTCTGTCGGCGTTCGTCACTGGTTTCCATCAGTTGCTGATCGTCAAAGCACTTCAAGGCTTCGGCATTGGCGGTGAGTGGGCGGCCGGCGCGGTGCTGATGGCCGAGACCATCAACCCTGGACTTCGTGGCAAGGTAATGGGTACGGTGCAAAGCGCCTGGGCTGTGGGTTGGGGCCTGGCGGTCGGTGTGTTTGCGTTGATTTATTCGTTCGTGCCGCAGGATATGGCCTGGCGTGTGATGTTTATCGTTGGCTTGCTGCCGTCGTTCCTGATTATCTGGGTACGGCGCAATGTTGAGGAGCCTGATAGTTTCCAGCGCCTGCAAAAAGAAAAAGCCATCCCGCAAAGTTTCTTCAAATCCCTGGCAGGTATCTTCCGTCCTGAACTGATTCGCGTGACGCTATTCGGTGGTCTGTTGGGCTTGGGCGCGCACGGTGGTTACCACGCAGTGATGACCTGGCTGCCGACGTTCCTCAAGAGCGAGCGTAACCTCTCGGTGCTGAACTCTGGTGGTTACCTCGCAGTGATCATCTTCGCCTTTTGGTGCGGATGCGTGGTCAGTGGATTTTTGATCGACCGCATTGGCCGTCGTAAAAACATCGTGCTGTTCGCGTTGTGCTGTGTCGTCACTGTGCAGTGTTACGTGTTCCTGCCACTGACCAATACCCAGATGCTGTTCCTGGGGTTCCCGCTCGGCTTTTTTGCGGCCGGTATTCCCGCAAGCCTTGGCGCGTTATTCAACGAGCTATACCCGGCAGACGTGCGCGGTGCCGGTGTGGGCTTCTGCTACAACTTTGGCCGAGTGCTTTCCGCGGTGTTCCCGTTCCTGGTCGGTCACATGAGCGACTCCATGTCCCTTGGCTCTGCGATTGGTATCGATGCCGGGATCGCCTATGGCGTGGCGGTGATTGCGGCACTTTGTCTGCCGGAAACCCGTGGACGCAGCCTCGAAGCTTCGAATACATCGGTGGCAGTGGCGATCAACGGCAACGAGAGTGCGCGGGCCTGATGCCCATTACCTTCTATTAGATGAATGCTATGACTGATACCTGCTCTAAACCGATCACCGGCATCGACTCCCATGCTCATGTGTTTAGTCGTGATCTGAATTTGATCGGTGAACGGCGCTATACCCCTGATTACGACGCCACGCTTGAGCAGTATCTGACGCACTTGCACGCTCATGGCCTAAGCCATGGCGTATTGGTGCAACCGAGCTTTCTCGGTACTGACAATAGCTACTTGCTGGCGGCGTTGAGGCAAGCGCCGGATCAGTTGCGAGGCGTGGTTGTGCTGGAGCCAGGCGTCAGTCGCGCTATGTTGAATGACATGGATCGCCTGGGCGTGGTCGGCGTTCGCTTGAACCTGATGGGCAAGGCGTTACCTGATTTTCGTAATAGTGCCTGGAGAGCGTTTTTCAGCCACATTGCTGATCTTGACTGGCATGTCGAATTGCATCGGGAGGTAAAGGATCTGCCTGGGCTGATTCATCAATTGGCCCCGTTCGGTTTGAAGTTGGTGATCGATCACTTTGGCCGGCCGGATGCCAATTCGGGCGTCGATCAGCCCGGTTTTTGCGAGTTACTGGAGTTGGGGTCGAAAGGTTCGATCTGGATGAAGGTATCGGGAATCTATCGTTTGGGAGGTACGCCGCAACAGAACATCAATTTCGCTCGAATGGCATTACCGCTGCTGGAACAAAGTTTTGGCGTTCGCCAGTTGGTGTGGGGTAGCGACTGGCCGCATACGCAGCATGAGCAAAGCACCGGTTTTCGTACCGTAGTCGATCAGTTAAAAGCCCTGGAGTGTTCGCCGCAGGTTAGCTATTCGCTTCTGGTGCAAGCCCCTCGAAGGTTGTTCGGTTTTGCGAAAGGCAAAAGCTGAAACTTGCGCCTGCATTCGCAAATGCCCATTCATCTCTCCCATTTAAATCAATACCTACAGAACGTTCGACGTGCGACGTTGCATTAAAACCTGCCGTGCCTCATCGGGACGTTTTGTGTAGCAGCTGATTCCAATTACAAAAGAGCAGATTCCATGAACATGTCATCCGAAATCGAAATTGAACCCACCCAAACGAAGCTTCGCTTATTACATGCACCGACAGGCGTTACGGTTTCAAACTTTTCTTTCAAATCCGAGTGCAGTTTTTGCGTCGGCCCAACCGAGATCCTTTCATGACCCCCTTAGATATAGACCTGTTACTGACCGCATTGGTGAGCGTCCTGGTGCTGGTGGGGCTCATCGTGTCGCGTCTCAAAATGCACCCGCTCTTGGCCTTGCTGGTGGTTTCCGTGGGCGTTGGCTTTGCAACCGGAATGGAGCCGGAATCCATCGTCTCCCACGTGATCACCGGCGCCGGAAAGACACTGGGTGCAGTAGGGGTGGTCATCGCGCTTGGAGCGATGCTGGGCAAAATTCTTGCTGACGCAGGTGTCACAGAGCAGATCGCCGAGGTCATCCTCAAGCGGACATCGGATCGGATGATCCCTTGGGCCATGATGATGGTTGCATTTGTAATTGGTATTCCCATGTTTTTCGAGGTAGGCCTGGTGATCATGCTGCCGCTGATATTCAGCGTGGCGCGAAAACTGGAAAGCCAGGCTCGCTTCAAAGGTTCAGCGTATGTGTATGTGGGTGTTCCGGTGATTGCGGCACTTGCAGCCATGCACGGGATGGTACCGCCGCACCCTGGCCCCTTGACGGCCATCGCCGCGCTCAAAACCTCGGTTGGGCCGACAATGCTCTATGGCTTCCTTGCCGCAATTCCTGCAATGATTTTGGGCGGCCCGCTTTATGGCGCATTCATTTCGCCGCGTATGAGCACCCGGCCGGATCAGGTTTTGCTGGATCAGTTCACCCTGGCTGAAAAAGCCGACGATCAACCAAGCACCAGCGTATGGCTTGGTGTGCTGGCAGCCTTGCTACCGGCGATCCTGATGCTGATTCATGCCGTCGCCGAGATGCTATTACCCAAGGGCAATACAATCCTGAAGATGGCCAGTTTCTTGGGCAATCCCCTGATAGCCATGCTTCTGGGCGTTCTGTTCGCAGGGGCGAGTCTGGTACTCGTGCGGGGCGGCGATGCAGGGCAATTGCGCGAATCCCTGGGCAAGAGCCTCAAGCCCATCGCTTCAATCATCATGATCATCGCCGGCGGTGGTGCCTTTCAGGAACTGCTGACCAGCGCCAAGGTAGGCGATGCCATTGTGCACCTGACCCAGCAGTCTGCGTTCCCTCCGCTGATCCTGGGTTGGTTGATCGCGATGCTGCTCTCGGTATCTACCGGTTCAGCCACTGTAGGTATCGTTGGTGCTGCTGGTTTGCTGGCGCCGCTTGCAGGTGCTGATCCCAGCCTCAACCTGCCGCTGCTAGCCTTGTCCATAGGCTGTGGCTCGCTGTTCTTCAACTATGCGAACCATGCGGGCTTCTGGATGGTGAAGGAATCCTTTGGCATGACTATGGGCGAAGCCACCAAAACCATTTCGGTGGTTCAATCCATCGTAGCCGTGGTCGGTTTGATTGTGGTGTTGATGTTGAATGCGGCTGTCACGGTGACTTGAGTCAGGATCTGTTCGCAGATAGCAACCGTGCCCGAGCGAGTCAGTCGAGGGGTCAGGTACAGGCTCCTCTACCACAGGAGCAGACACTTGCTCTTCGGGCTCAGGCTTTACCAGCACTTGTGTACAGGAGATACAAAATGCACATCGATTGGATCAACTTCACACCCTGGACGTCATTAGGCGGCGGCGCCTTGATAGGGCTGGCGGCCAGCTTGTTCGTTCTCGCTAATGGTCGTATCGCGGGCATCAGCGGCTTGCTAGGTAGCGTGATGCAATTTGATAGTGAAGGCTGGAGCGAAAAGGCGTTGTTTCTTCTTGGTCTTTTACTTGCGCCCTTGTTGTGGGGAGCGTTGACCGTTTTGCCGGAAATAGAGATCAAGACAGAGTGGCCGGCCCTGATTATTGCGGGGCTGCTCGTCGGCGTGGGAACCCGTTACGGCTCGGGCTGTACGAGTGGTCACGGCGTGTGCGGGATCTCCCGGTTGTCTCCTCGCTCCATCGTGGCAACGGTGTGTTTTATGACCGCCGGCTTCGCAACGGTGTACGTCATTCGTCATGTTTTGGGAGCTTGAAGATGATCAAGTTGAGCGCATTTTTTGCAGGGTTGATCTTTGGCTTAGGTCTACTCCTGGCAGGCATGGCGAACCCTGCCAAGGTATTGGCTTTTCTTGATGTCGCCGGAGCTTGGGATCCGTCACTTGCTCTGGTGATGGGAGGGGCCATTGCAGTGGCGGTTATTCCCCTGAATTGGGCGCGCAAGAACAAGCAATCCTTGCTGGGTGCCCGCATGCAGTTACCCGTAAAGCGAGAGCTGGATCCCCGCTTGATTGGCGGCAGTCTAGTGTTCGGTGTTGGTTGGGGAATTGCGGGGATTTGCCCTGGGCCGGCTGTAGCTACTCTGCTGACGGGGCACTGGCAAATAATCATTTTCGTGTTGGCTATGTTGGCCGGTATGTATTTGTTCTCTGTATTAGAAAGCCGACGCGTGTGTTGATCAGGTGATAACCATGGACGTAAATGACGGAAACGCTGTCAGATACCTGCACCAGCCGAGTGTTCTATTGAGACGCCGCTCCCTGATATCAGAATCGCGTTCCGAGTCTGAGCATCAGCGCATGAGATCTGGAGTCGTCCCCCAATCCGTATGACCCTTGATAGGTCACGCCTGTCGTCAAGCCTCCTGGCAGTGAGAAGTCAGCTCCCAGCGCGACGGTCATCAGGTTTTCGCTTTGTCCCTGGGTGGATACGCCATAGGTGGCGTCACTGATGTCGGCGTACCCCATGCGCGCCGTGCTGTCACCGCTGAAGGTGTGGCTGTATTCGAGGCGACCACGCAGCGTCAGTTCCGTCGGCTTCAGCGACAAGCCATATTGCCCCCGCAAACCACCGGTTCCGGACAACACGCTCATGCGTTGTGCCGCGTATGCCAGGTCGAACGCGCCGCTGCCGGATTCGCGAAATCCATCGAGCTTCGTCGATGACACGTCGACACGGCCATAGGGTGCGATACGCCAGGTGTCTTCCCTGAATTCATAACCCGAGCTGAGCGAGCCGAAGATCTGATCGCCATCACGCGAGCCCTTGGCGTATCCGCCGTTGTCGGTCACATAGCGGCGACTGTCGAACGACAGGTTGCTGTACCCGAGTAAACCGTCGATGAATACGCGACCCGGGTGGAAACTGCCGTAGATTGCACCGCTGAAGGAGTCTCCTTTGCTGTGGCTGCCTTGGGAACCGATATCGCTGGAGTCCCGGCCATACCCGAAACCGATGCCGGCGGTGAAGGCATCAAAGAAGCGATAGTCGACGCCGGCGCTCATGCCGACCATGGTACTGTCGAGCTTCACGTCGTCTCGGCGGGTATCACTGACGTTGACGTAGCCACCACTCCAGAACGACAGGTTCTCATCTCCCAGCAATCCGCTGTTTGAGCCGGGGGCTGCGGACAATTGTGGGGAGGCTGTGCGATCGCTGCCACTGAGTGACGACAGCGCCTGGTACATCTCCGAGGCGCTGGTATTGCCGGTACGTGACTGGCGCGATTGCGGCAAGCCGAGTTGCAAGTTGAAGCTGCTGCCACGACGGTTCTCTTTGTCGTGCAGTCGTTCGAGGCGGTCGTTGAAGTTGTCGATCTGCGCGCGGGCAAAACGTGCGGCACTTTGCGCTTGGGCGCCGAGCATGCCGATCACTTCCTGGTCTTTGCTCGGGTCGGAACGTCCGGCCACTTGCAGCGTCAGGGTGATGGGTTGCGACGCGCCCCAGCGATTGCTGAGGGTGTAACGGATGATCGCAGCGCCTGAAGCTTGTGCGGCAGCCACAAATGTCAGACTCGTCCCGCTGAGCGTCGTCTGTCCCATGGCTTTGGAAGGCGTGTCCACCAATGCCGCGCCGGTGAATGGCCCGCCGCTGATGCCATCCGCCAGGTTCACGGTGACTGCCTGCCCGGCGTACAAGGATGCGCTGCGGTCGGCGCCGCTTGGCAACGTGCCGCCGATGCTCAGGCTGTAAGCGACATTGAGCGTCGCACCGGTGGCGTCCGTGATTTGCACGGCAATGGTCGCCGAGCCTGCTTCCGAAGGTGTGCCGGAAATTGTCCCGGAGGAGGCATCGATGTTCAGGCCCGACGGCAGACCGGTGGCGCTGAAACGATAGGGGCTGCCGCCACCGCTTACGCTCAATGCTTGTGAGTAACGGGCACCGATTGTTGCCGCTGGCAGCGATCCGGCGGCGGGGGAAACGATCAGGGTAGGGGCTGAAATCGTCAGATTGACCGTCGCTGCCGGCGAGGTGCCTGAGGCATTACTGGCGGTGTAGGTGAAGCTGTCCGTCCCGGAGAACCCGGCGACTGGCGTATAGGTGATCGTCAGACCTCGGGCCATCGCACTGCCGTGCATTGGTGCAGTGACAACCGCTACCGACGTGGCTGTTCCCCCCGCCAGAGACAGCGCAATGCTGCCGCTGCTATTGGCAGCGATGGCGGCGGAAACCGGGTTGGCCACAGGCACTGGCCCACCGGCAATACTCAGCGTGTAATTGGCATTGCCGACGGCGCCATGTTGATCCGTCACGCTGACAGAGAGGTTGTAGCTGCCAGGACTGGCGGGCGTACCACTCAGAACGCCACTGGCTGCATCGAGAGTCAGCCCTGCGGGAACTCCGGAGCTTGTATAGCTATACGGCGCCGAGCCCCCGGTCGAGCTGAATGATTGACTGTAGGCCGTTCCCACCTGACCGGCAGGCAACGCACCAGCGGCCGGGGTCAACACCAGTGTCGGCGCCGTCACCGTTAGCGTGACCGTCGCGGGGGAGGAGGTGCCCGACAAGTTACTGGCGGTGTAGGTGAAGCTATCTGGGCCTGAGTAACCTGATGCCGGCGTATAGCTGATGGAGGTGCCGCTGGCGGTGGCAAGCCCGTGTAAAGGGGCGGATGCAACGGCAACCGACGTCGCAGTGCCGCCTGAGAGGGCCAAAGTGATCGGATTGCCGGAACTGTTGGAAGCCACGGTCGCGGAGACATTGCTCGCATCCGGCGCAGCGACGGCCCGAGTGACCGTGATGGTGTACAGGTGCGTGGTACTCCCGTCCTGGGCAGTACCCAATACGCTGATCGTGTTCGACCCCGTGTTCAGGCTGATTGCTGGCGATGTAGCACCCGAGCCCACACTCATTCCGTTGATCGTGATCGTAGCGTTACTGTCGGAGGCCGTCGGCGTGAAGGTGATTGAAGATACGTTGCTCGCGACCGCGACATTGTAGGTACTGGTGCCCGATGAAAATGAAGGCGACAAGGTACCGGCTGAAGGGATCAGGTTCGACAGGGTGGCATCGCTGGAAACCGCCGCACCACAGTTGATGGTCACCGTGCTCAGGTAGGTGCCGACCTTGGTGCTGATGAACAGCCCGTTGGTCAGATTTGCAGCCGAAGCACTGCCCGCATGACTACCTGCACTGCCGGTGTTGCTGCGGTAGTCGAAATAGGGCGAGAACGTGGTCGGGTTGCGCAGGATCACGTTATCGGCGGACGACGGATTGCTGTTGCCGACGTTGCCGCCGTTGTCACTGAACGTGACCGAGACGCTCTCGCCGGCAGAAAAGGAACCAGCAGGAAAGGAGCGAGAAAAGCTACCCGAACCGCTCAAACCGTTGAGCGTCGTGCAGCTGGCCGATAACGCGTACGCCGAAGATGAATCAAACAGCAGGCTGCAAATGGCGAGTGCCATGAACACAAAAAATCTGGAAACCCTGAATGAAACGTACCGACCGTTCAGTACCGTTGTTTTGCAGACAAGCTTTTGCGTTGAATACATGCAGAGAAACCTGATTCAGAGGCGGAGCGCGCGCGATGCTGCCCATTCTGGCGACTCGTACGATATCGACTGCGCAGAATGAGTCTTTAACCCGTAGTTAGAGGTGACTTGCGTGAATCTGAATGGCAGCGGGGAAGAGGTGAAAGCGCAGAGCGCCGCTCTAAAGGATGCTCCGGACATCACTATCGCCCAGAGCGGCGCCTTGTTTGACCGAATAGGTTTCTTGTGACCGATAGCTAAAACAGATAAAAGAAAATTGTATAAAAACCAAATAGTTATGGGATTACTTCTTAAAAAAGATAAAAAGGAATCGTAAAAATGGGTTTTCTATCATTTTTGAACGCTTAATCACTCCCGGGAAAGCAGTCGGTTTCGCTGGTTCTGTGAGATGCAAGCGAGAAAAAATTGGCGAGTCTCTACCGAACGTGGTTAAGAAGCGTACGGGTCAAATCAGATTTTTCGATAGCAAGATGAACTGCAAAATTATGGGGCGCTAAGCAAGGGGATAGCTAAGTGGGGCGAATTTTGCAGCCAATTGCTGCTCATTGGTTTTTGATTGGAGGAGGGCGTCACATCAGGACAAACGCATCGCTGGAGCCAGGCTCCACATGAAACGAGCGGAAAACGACAGAAAAATCGATTTTACGCTCAATGCAACGTGATGTTCGGGTGGATGATTCTAATAAAATAGTTTTATGCGCAATTATGCGAAAATTCATAATTTATCACCGAACATGACGAAAGACTTGTGCTCGCCACCCAAGGAGCAGGGGCACTGTCGATCAATATCGCCTGTAGTTCGTTCTCCCAGCATGGCTAGATAAACTCTAAAAAACATCGAAAATGCACATTTTTTTTTAACAATGGGCTTTCCGTTCTAGCAAATTCTCCCTCGCAACGTTTGTGCTGGTTAGGTCAGTACAAGGTCGGAGGCTCCGTTATGTTTTTTCTACAAATAATCTCGACGTGCTATTGGCTCGCATTATTTACCCCAAAGTCAGGTTGAAATTTACGAGCTTTCTTCTATAAGAAGTTTGTTGAAATTATGGGTTTCCGGAAATTACCCCAAAGTCAGGTTGAAATTCCATGGCTTTCTTCTATAGAAAGATAATCGCTCATGTCGACTAAGGTGCAGCCATGCCCGTGTCCATAAAAATTGGTATGCAAGTCGTTGCCAAGGGCATGGTAGCGACTGTGCACAGAGCAATCGACGCCAATGCTGTTGAAGTGATGTTTTCTAAAAATGGGGAGATCGCCAAGGTAGAGCTAAACGAAATCGAGTTCCTGAAAAGTTCAAACGAAGACAACGTCGTTTTTGAAAGTGCTGAATTAACCCGCCTAGCCGCGGAAGCCACTCTCGCTGAGTTAGAGGCTGCCACTACCCGTTTTGAAGTTATTACAAGGTGGAGAGGGGGCGAACTCTCGTTGACTCAGGCAGCCCATGCACTGAATGTAACAAAAAACTACCTTTATAAAATATCCAGGCGATACCAGGAGGAGCTTGGTGCGATCTCGATGCTTCTGGATAGGCGCGGTAGAAAATCAGGAAGTACATTACTGAGCGAGGCCGTAGAATTTGTAATTTCAAACGCTACTCGTAAAACATACACCTCCCGTGCGGCTACTTTTAGCGCGGTATGGAAAGAAGTTGAAATTAGTTGTCTCGAACGCGGACTTCCAGTGCCTGCCAGAAGAACAGTGACAAAAAGAGTACGATCAATACTTACAGATTTTGAGCGTGATCGAATCAAATTTGGTGCTGATGCAGCAAATCAGAAGCATCAACCGCGCCCTGGTAAATTCAAGCCTGAATGTCCACTTGATTGGGTCGAAATAGACCATACATTAGTAGACTTGTTACTTCTGTCGGATGATCGCCTCCATGTCATAGGCCGACCTTGGCTGACGGTGCTGATTGATGTAAATACCAGAGTATTGCTCGGCTATTACTTAAGTCTTCATGCCCCCTCCGCACTTTCGGTAGCCTGCGCATTAACGCATGCTGTACTACGCAAAGATGAGTTCGTGAAGCTTCTTGCTTTAAATATAGAGGATTATCCATATCATGGCGTTCCAAAGGTTTTATACATGGACAATGCATCTGAATTCCAGAGCGCAAAGCTGAAGCAAGGCTGTCATCGATTTGGGATTGAGCCGAAATATAGACCCCCGGGAGCAAAACATTACGGCGGCCATGTCGAGCGGCTGATTGGCACCTTAATGACCAGTAAGGTGCATTTCTTAAAAGGCACCACCATGTCCAATGTAGTGGCAAGGAGGAATTTGAATAGCGAAAAAAAAGCCGTGATGACCTTTGCCGACTTTTGTCCGTGGTTTGCAAGAGAAGTCGCACTATACCATTCTACGGTGCATGCCGAACTGAAAATGTCCCCTCGTAAAAAGTGGTTGAATTATTACACTCCAATTGGAGGTTGTCCTTTCCCGCCACAAATAACAGATCCGCATCAGTTTAAGTTATTTTTCATGCCAGAAGAGCAGCGGAAAATTCAGCCGAGCGGCATAGAGTTTAAAGGTCAAATATATTGGGATCCAGTGCTTACCCCTTTTGTTGGGAACGGCAAAGTTATTGTGAAATTTGACCCTTTCTCCATGCGACGCGTTTGGGTAAAGATAGAGGGGCGCTTTTATCCGATCAACCTGTCTGACCTGACGCACGCGGATTTTACCTACGAAGAATACCGTGCACATCGCTTCTTTAATACGGCTATTCGCCCTGGATCGCTCGACTACCCAGACGCCACAAAACTGTATCGGGAGAAGCAAGCGATTGAAGATGAGAGTCGTATATTAACGAAACGTGCCAGACGCAAACAAGCTGCAGCCGACGTCTACGACCTGGCTTATCCTGAAACTAGCTCTCAAGCCTCCCCGGCGATCAAGGTGGATACACCTGATTATTCGAAACCGCCCAAAAAATTCATGCCTGAGGAGTAATTCGGATGGACGGATCACACCTGCGCGAAGATAGACGTCGCCTTCTTTCTGAAGATATCGACACACGGATAAAAGCACTCCAGCAAGACGTGTGGGTAGATTACAAGCCAAGCGAAACGGTCTTCAGGATGATGAACAATATGGTTCATGCGCCTGTGCGTCATACAGCTCCAGCACTTTTAGTTATTGGTCCAGGAGGCTCTGGAAAAAGCGCCATCATCTCTCAAATTCCTCATAGAGTGGAAAATAGTAAGGGGCTTATCTTCATAGATATGGCGGAAGATCCACACATCAGCGCTCAAAAAAATCTTCGATTCGAGTTGGCCGCCGCCCTTGGCGTCCCAGCTTATGGTAAATCCAAAACCTCCATGAAAGAGGATGTACCCAATGAACTCGGAGAAGTTATTAGGTTGCGAGGGATTTGGGGGCTGGTTATTGATGAACTCCAAGATTTGCTACTTCGCAGCCGGCAAGAACAACGGATAAATATGTCGATTCTAAAAAAACTGCTCGGCCCTGCATACGGACTGGCCATTTTCGGCTTTGGCACTGTAACCGCAAGGCGGGCATTATCCTCTAATGATGAGTTCAAGCGTCGTTTTTTTGAAGTGTCCTTAGAAGATTGGAGGGAAAGCGAAGACTTTCGTTCATTTCTACTCGAAGTTGAAGAGTTACTGCCGCTTAAGGCCCCCTCCCATTTATATTCCGCAGAAATGGTGAAAAACATCTTGGCTATCACGTCTGGTCGTATGGACAAGATTATCGAACTCTTACGCAGTGCTGCCTGTTATGCGATCAAGCAAAACCAAGAAGTCATTGATATCAATTGCCTTCAGTGCGCGGCTAAAAGTCCATGGGGCTACTAATGAAAATCTTCCCTAACCTTCCCGCCCCTGTTTATGACGAGGTTTTCAGCTCCTGGGCGTATCGGTGTAGCATGCATAGGCGCTGCAGTACTTATGCTAATGCCGCACTGCATGCACAGCCTGATTGGAAGGTGAATGGCAATATTACCAACACCGAAGATCCAGACTTTGACTTTGAAACCGTTTTTTTTCATAAGGCCTGCCATGTATTAAATATTCAAGAGGCAAGTGCCCGTTACTTATTTCGGCCCCTATCAGACGACTTAGTGGACTGGGATCGACGAGTCTGGTTTTGCCCTCAATGCCTGCGAAGTGATGTGCAAGCAGGTCGCTTGCCAGCCTGGCGCAAAAATTGGTGCTACGACACCTTTGTTTTTTGCAGTATTCATCTGGTCGAACCGATTAGGCTTGAAGCGCGACCTGGTTGCGAGAAAGCGTGGGACGCGTTCGTCCAAATCTGCAATAAGCAAGACCTTTCGACGCAATGGGGCGGGAAGCGTTATGTAGAACTCCGCCACCTCTATCTTACAAGAATTGAGCGTTGGCTGAAGTTGCGTAGGGGGGTGGGTGGAGAGCGGGCAGTTGAATATAGTCTATATAAGAAGCTGTATCGTGTATTCTTGTTTTTACCCACACGACAAGCTGATAGCGGTGGCGTGGCACGAACTTTATTTTTTAATGCCCGTCGCGTGCAAAACTTTTCAAGCCTATTGACATTTCAGGAAAATTTGCATCTTGGCCCTCAGCTAAGTGACCCAGCTAGCCGACTTGGAAGTGCCATGCTCCTCGCTGTTTTGTTGGGTGTTGTTCCGGAAACGCAAATGTCTCCGTTTATCCGTTATTGCGAACAAGCGAATGCATATTTTCCACCGTTGGTAGGTCTCGAACACGCGATTTATTTAGGCTCTCTCAGCCCAAATGAGTACAACTATCTTTGTGAGTATCTGGGGGAATTTTGTCACGGTTGCTGGCCGAGGTTGGAGAAATTCATGGCAATTCAGAAGCGCTTGTATCGCTGATACAGTGGGATTCTCAGGGGGCTTGGTTACCCGCTCCGCTATGCCGATCACAATTGTGCGAAACAGTTGCCTGGCCAGTATGTGAACACCGTCGCAATGATCGCGACTAACCTATACCGCAAGGACGAGGCTAATACCGCATTGAATCACAATCGCGCAGGTTAAAAATAACTTCCGGTTCGGCGCAAGGCTGGCTTCGTGCGAGCTCATCTTCAAAGTAGACCACATCAGGATAGACCCGGTAAGCCAGACTGGAACGTACGCTTGAGTAGACCTGTGAAATGCTGACTAGCTCGTTCATTTTCCAATTGCCGGTTCCATTCAAGTGCCCTGGGCTGACAATAAAGACTTGGAGTAGGGTCCAACCTTGCTCACCTGCATTGGCCAACTCGAGCAGGTCCTCCAGCATTGGTATTAGATACACGGCCTGGCGGGGCGACTCCTCATCTGCCTCCAGCAACGTGACATAGAACCATGGACGCTCGGTCAGGTATTCGACATAGCGCCACATGTGGCCGCCCTGCACCAGTGCGCCGGCTGGTGCCTCTGCATGGTCAAAAGTGAAAAACATAATGATCCCCCCCCCAATACTATCAATGAACACTATAGATTGTAGCTCTAAAGTATTCGCTAGCGCTTCATCGTTCCTTTTGTCAGGTGTTGAAAATGGAACTGAATGCCGCGTTTGGCGAAGCCCTGAAACGGATCCGCAGTCGTCAGAAAAAGACCCAGGAGGACTTCTCCGTTGTCAGTAGTCGGACTTACATGAGTACGCTGGAGCGCGGCTTGAAATCGCCAACCATCGAGAAAATGGATGCCATTTCCGCGGTACTAGAAGTCCACCCCCTGACGCTGCTGGCAGCCACTTATTTAGTGCAGGAGCAAATGGAGGTGAGCGCCTTGGTCGGACGGCTTTGTGATGAGTTAATCTCGCTGGGTTGGCAAGACTGACCCGGGGCTGCTTGGCGCGGGAAGCCCAGCTGTCGGCGGGGCGTTAGTGCCCGAAAGGTAGTGATCACCGCTCGCGCGCAAGTGGTTTGTCTCTGACGGATCCTCATGCTTCGGTGTCAGACGGAGGCTGGGAAGTAGTTCTGTGGCACGGCTGTTGAGCAACAAGCCGGCCTGGAAATAGCCCATCACCGTGGTGATACCCCGGTGCTCGGTCATGGCTATGACCTCTCCCAGTGGCACGCCCTGACGGCCCGCCTGGGTGACGAAGTCCGAGCGTAAACTGTGGGCCGCCCAATCACTGTCCAGCCCCGCGAGCTTCGCTCGGCGCTGGACGATGCGTGCCACCTGATCGGCCGACAAGCCCGCACTGCCAACCTTACCGCCCTTGTAAGGTCGACGAAACAGGGGCCCCGTCTGTGCAGGCGCGGCTGTCAGCCAGTTAGACAGCGCCTGCGCCGCAGGCCCGTGTAAAGGTTTCTCGCGGCGCGTACCAGCGGTGTCGGTCTTGGTTGCGCCCAAAGCGTATAGCCAGGTGTCGTCATCTAACTTTCGTACATCGCCGACTCGCAGGCCGACCCCCTCCGAACGCCGGCTACCACCACTCTAGGCCAGCAAGAGCAGGGCGCAATCACGAATGCCACGCATGCCATCCGTACAGGTGGCCAACAGCTGCTGCAGCAGCTCAAGGACGATGGCAGTCTTTTTGCGTACTGACACGCCCTGACGAACCTGAGCCTTGCCTGCCTCGCGCAGCAAGGTCTTTAGCGCCGCTGCCTCGGTTGGGCTGTCCCAGTCGTTGAGCCGATGCCGCTTGCCCAGCACCGCCAAACGATGGCTGACCGTGTTGTAGGCCAGGGCTCCGGGTTTACTTTTAATTCGGGCTTTGACCAAGGCGGCGTCGATGCTGGGTGGCAACAGGTGTGCCTAGCCGCGGTCAGCCAGTGGTCGAGCCAGGTGATCGAGGACGAAGCGCACGGTGACCGTGGTCGGTAGCGGAGCATCCCCCAGCGCTTGGCCGTAACGCAGCTGTAGCCAAGCCGACCAGTAGGCGAGGGCGCTGCGGTAGCTGCGTACGGTGTTCGCCGCCGTGCCCGCAGCGAGAAACGCTTCTGCGGCTTCCTGGGCGTTGAGCCCCAGGCAAAGCAGGTCCAGCGGCGTTGCGTTGACCAGCGCTAACTGATCGGTAGTATTGAGTACGGTCATCGGACTGAAATTTCCGTCTTCGGAAATAACGTCGGATAACATTCCCTTATCAGACCCAATATAGCCGGAGGCGGGCCATGGCAGTAGGGGGGCCGGAAAGCGACGTGTTTGCCGCCGCGGATGCGGTGCTGGCCCGTGGGGAGCGGCCAACGGTGGAACGTGTGCGCTTGGAACTGGGGGGCGGCAGTCCGACGTGCGTCGGCGGGTTGCTCGTTCAATCTTGGGTGAGGCTGGCCGAACGGCTGAGCGGCGAGACTCGCCTGCTGACGTTGCCGGCGGAGGTCTCGCAGGCCTTTGTCGCCCTGTGGCAACAGGCGATTCATCTGTCCCATGGCGTTGCTGAGCAGGCGTTGTCCGAAGAACGTCAGGTCTTGGCTGCCGAACGCGAGCGAGTCGCCGCGGTGGAGGGCCAGGCGCGTCAAGTCGCCGCACTAGCGCGGCAACATGCGACGACTGCGCAGGCGGCCCAGCAAGTGAGCGAGACTCGCTTGGCGGACCTGGAGTTGCTGCTGGAACAGCGTGCGACGCAGATTCAAGACCTGAGCAGCGCGACAACCTGCTGCGGGAACGCGGTGACGCGCAGCAGTAAAGCCAGACCTTGCAGCAGGAATTGCAGGAGTTGCGACTTAAGGCCGAGTAGGAACGCGTCGCGCAGGAGATCTACGTGCGCGGGGTCGAGGATCGTGCGCATCGTGAAGTCGATCGTGCCAGAGAAGAGAGCAAGCCATGCCCCCCAAGTGAAGGAAGCAGGCAACCAACTTGAGCAGTTGCAGCAAAAGATTGAAGGTGCGCAGGCCGCGCTGGGTCAAGCACTGCAAAACGCCGCAGCACAGCAAGCGCGTGGCGACACGCTGGAGCAGAAGTTAGTGCATCTCGCTCATCGCCGGTCAGCGAACGCAAGACACGCGCGAGGAAAAAGCCCGAACCCAAGTCAGCGAAGTAAGCACCCCAGGCTACATCTTCAGCATACGGCGCCTACGCTTCAACGGCTGGACATGACACGACACAGGGAATGAGCGATGGATGAATTGGGTTTCGCGAATGACCGACCGATCAAAGCTGCCGAGCAGGATCTACTAGGGCGATCCACATTTGCTAAAAACCTAGCGGCGGCGATTGTCGGCTGGAAAAACCAAAGAGCCTGGTCGTTGCCCTGACGGGGCTATGGGGCAGCGGCAAGAGTTCGATCAAGAATCTGGCCATTCAGGAGTTAACCGCAACGCCTCAGCTTGACGTCATTGAGTACAACCCTAGGGAGTGGACTGGCCAGGAAAAACTGAGCGCGTCGTTTTCCGATGAGGTCTCGCGTGCCATTCGGCGAAAGGACAAAAGCAAGGACGGCAAGAAACTGGCCAAGGTCCTGCGCCAGTATGGGCAACGGATCAATGCCAGCGCAGAGTTGGTGGACGGAATGACCCGCTACCTACCGGTCTGGTAAAAACCGGCTCCGCGAGGGCATACTACTTGCGGGAAAATCTGTTCAGGACACGTAGAATTTCTTTTTAAGAGCAGGCCATCCAACGCGCTCCCCGAAGTGATCAAAGTCCGAGCGCAAGATGTTGGATCCGTCTCTCCTGAGAGGTCGTAGGGGGCCGGACTACAAAAATTCTTTGATGACTCTGCGGTTGGGCGATGCTCTCGTGGGAATTAATAGCTCTTGTCACAATTGTGGGACTGGTGCCGACGCCACACATAGGAGAGGTTCACCGGCCACACCAAGCGGCGCAGCTAGGCCAGAAGTTGACTCCTGTTAGAATAGAATCAAACTCTGACCCCGCTGTCACGGTTCGCGACAGTTCCACAAACTACTTCTGACGACGTAGTTTTCCCGGCGCTTCCCCGTAAAACTCTTTAAATTTTTTGCTGAACGCCGACTGCGACTGATACCCGACCTGTACGGCAATATCGCTCAAACCCAGATGGGAGTGGCTCAGCAAGTTGAACGCCAATTCCATGCGAACCTGAGTCAACAGCACCCAGGGTGATGCGCCCGCCAAGCGTGCAAATGCGCGCAGAAAAGTTGCGCGGGACATGCTCGCCATTTCCGCCAGCCCTTCAACGGTCCACTCGAATGCAGGGTCGGCCAGCATCGCCTGCCAGGCGCGTCCGAGGCGTTTATCGCTGAGCAAGGCCAATGAGCCGGCGGTCTGGCCATCGCTTGCCAAGTGCGCTCGCAGGATTAGGGTGAACAGCGCCTGGGATAGCGCGTCGAGCATGAATCTGGAGCAGACCTGGTGGCCGTCCGCTTCGCCACGCAGCATCTCCACCAGCGCAGGCAGCTGCCCACTGGCGGTGGGCGGGACGACCAGATACTCGGGCAGCGCGGCGAAGAGTAGTGACGTGCGATTGAAGTGAAACCCGCCACAGAGCATGTCAAAATCGCGACTGGCCCCGCCAATACGATGCATCGGCACGACACCACCTTCGCTAACGTACGGCACGGTCGGCGCTACGGTTTTGCCTGTGCTGTGCATGACATGCGGCGCGCCTCGTGGAAGCAACAAAATGTCCCCGGTCTTCATGGGAACACGCTGGCCATCGGGAAAATAAACCTGGCACTCTCCGGCCAACACGATGTGATAGGGCGCCTTGCCCAAGGCTTCCTGCTCATGCTCGCGCGCCCAATCCCCCTCGAACTGGCAGCGTAAATCCAGGCTGCCGCGTACGTTGGCCAAGCTGATGAGTTTATCGATTGAATTCATTTTGAGTCTTTCGCAATAAAAGCTGAGCCGATTGAACAAACCTGAATCGCGCCACTGGAGAAAACTGAGTCTGTCGAAACAGTACACTCAACCTGTTCAGGAATTAACGCTATGTTCAATAATTGGTCTGAATTATTGCCCACTATCCAGAAAGCCTTCGGCGCACTGGGCAAGAGCAACCCTAAGATGGTCAAAGCCTACATGGCACTCGGTGAAGCCGCTGCCGAAAACGATGTGCTGGATGTCAGGACACGCGAGTTGATCTCGATCGCCGTCGCTGTCACTACTCGTTGCGATGGTTGTATCGCCGCACATACGAACGCAGCGATCAAGGCAGGCGCGAGCCGCGAAGAGGTGGCGGCGACCCTGGCCACGGCTATCTCGATGAACGCGGGTGCTGCGTACATCTATTCGCTACGCACGCTCGAAGCGTTTGATACGCTGAAAAACTAGTCTGACATCGCGTCCACCGCAGCCTCGGCACTACAAAGAGCCGAGGCTTTTTTACGTCATTGAAACGTTAAGGTCACGTTGAGACGATCAAGCAACAACTTGAGCATGACGAACAAAAGCACCGGTCTCCAAACCAGCAGACTAGCTCCACATTCAATGTTCTGGAGAAGTCCCATGCTCACCTCATTTACAACCTGGTTACGGTTCCTCAGCAAAGTGGATACCTTTGGCGCTTCGCTCATGCGACTGGCCATCGGCATCGTTTTCCTGTGGATTGGCGCACTAAAATTCGTCCCATACGAGGCCGATAGCATCACGCCGTTTGTCGCCAACAGCCCCTTCATGTCGTTCTTCTACGAACACCCGCAAGAGTACAACGCTCACCTGACACATGAAGGTGAACTGAACGTCGAGAAGCGCGCCTGGCAGACAGGTAACAACACCTACGGATTCTCGACCGGTCTGGGCATTGTCGAACTTCTGATTGGGCTGTTGGTTCTATCCAACCCGATCTCACGACGCACCGGCTTGCTCGGTGGTGCGTTGGCCTTCGGTACGCCGCTGGTGACTTTGAGCTTTCTGATCACCACGCCCGAAGCCTGGGTGGGTGCCCTAGGCGACGCTCAGCACGGTTTTCCCTACCTGTCCGGTGGCGGTCGTCTGGTGCTTAAAGACGTATTGATGCTGGCAGGCTCTCTCACTGTGATGGCCGACTCCGCTCGTCATCTGCTGCGAGAAAGTCGCGCATGAATCGCTTATCGGAAAACATATTGAAACCCGCGGTTGCTCTGGCGTTTGCCATCGTATCCAGCAGCATCCTGGCAGAACCGACCGAGGAGGTCGCACGTCCCGGGGTTCCCTTGGATATTGCCAAAACCATTAGCATTACCGATGTCAGTAATGCATGCGGAATCGTCCCCGTGGAGCTGACGTATGACGATTCACATGGACAGCGTCACACCGTAACGTATCAAGTCTGGGGAACGGCGTGCAGCGGTGGCTAAGCGTCCCTGGCAACACACGATAGGCCTCCGTTTCCTTCCAGCGACCTCATAGTGGATGGTCGCTGGAAGCGACGGTCTCAGCTTTTGACGCCCAGATCGACCTGGGTCATGTGGCTGCGAATGGTGAACAGGTCATCACCCGAGAGAATCGTACTGCGCGCAAGCAAATGTCCGCTCTTCCAGTTCGACAAACCCAGTTCCGGCTTGTTGAGCGCGTTTTAACCATCAACCCGACGGGTGATGCCGTTGCCAACAAAAGGCGCGTTGACGGCGTTGTAGAAGCGCGCTCCTTCGTCGCGGCATCGTCGCTGATCAGCGATACGGCGAACTGCGGGCTGTAGCGATTGAACCGACCAAGCGCCACCAATGCCGTGCAGGCTGACGGCGGTGCCGGCCTGTTGCGCGATGCTGCCCAACTGACTGGCGGCGCGATGCGTTCAGAAAGCGTTTTGCAGGCTTGGACTTTTTTGAATATCAATGACCTCGCATAAGACGCTGATGTTCGGGCCTTATGACAACGCCTCGCTAGATTATTTCACCCAGCACAATTAAGTCATGACATCCCTGCTGGTTCTCTAATTGTCCATAGATGGGGAGACTTAATTCAGAAGCAATTGACTCATTTCGGGTTAATGCAGTGTCCATCCAGGGAGTTTTCACATGATTGATGTCGCTCATTCCTGCGACGGTAACCGCTGGTTGGACGCCCCAGCCATGGCCGATACCGAATACGAAGGTGGCTTTCTGCTGCCCCAATTGATGGGAGCGCTGGCTAGCGAGTCCAGAGCGGCCCCTGTTACGCACCGATCCAGTAAGTATCAGAACGATACTTCGCTCTTGACACCACGCGCGACGTTTTTGCGTGCATTGAAACTTCGCTTTCCTCCCCTTTAACGACAATCAACAGTTCATGTGTTGTGTGCCTTGCAGAGAATTGAGATGACCTACGATTTTGATTTATTTGTAGTTGGTGCAGGTTCCGGCGGTGTGCGGGCAGCGCGTTTTGCCGCCGCGTTCGGCGCGAAAGTAGCGGTAGCCGAGAGTCGCTACCTCGGTGGCACATGCGTCAACGTCGGTTGTGTGCCAAAGAAACTGCTGGTCTACGGCTCGCATTTCGCTGACGACTTCGAACAGGCCGAGGGCTTTGGTTGGACGGCCGGCAAGGCGCAATTCAACTGGGAAAAATTGATCTCTAATAAGAATCGCGAGATCGAACGACTCAACGGGATTTACCGCAATTTGCTGATCAACAGCAGCGTGACCTTGCTCGAAGGCCATGCACGGCTGGCCGATGCCCATCACGTTGAAATCAACGGCCAACGTTATAGCGCTGAGCACATTCTGATTGCCACCGGCGGATGGCCACAGATCCCGGATATTCCAGGTCATGAGCACGCAATCACTTCGAATGAAGCATTCTTTCTGAAACAACTGCCCAAGCGAGTATTGGTGGTTGGCGGTGGTTACATCGCCGTCGAATTTGCCGGCATCTTCAATGGACTGGGTGCCGACACCAGCCTACTGTATCGCGGTGAGCTATTCCTGCGCGGATTTGACAAATCGGTTCGTATGCACCTGGTGCAAGAGCTGACTAAACGGGGTCTGCAATTGCAGTTCAACACCGATATCGTGCAGATCGACAAACAAGCAGACGGCAGTTTACTGGCGACGCTTAACGACGGTCGTCAACTGGAGACCGACAGCATTTTCTACGCCACTGGCCGCCGCGCCATGCTCGACAATCTGGGCCTGGAAAACACCCGCGTCGTACTCAATGACAAGGGTTTCATCGACGTCAACGACAACTTTGAAACCCGCGAACCATCGATTCTGGCATTGGGCGATGTGATTGGCCGGGTGCAATTGACCCCGGTCGCCACGGCGGAAGGCATGGCGGTCGCGCGTCGCCTGTTCAAACCCGAAGACTATCGCCCGGTGAATTACCGCCACATTCCCACCGCGGTGTTCAGCCAGCCCAACATCGGCACCGTTGGGCTGACGGAGGAACAGGCGCTGGAGCATGGCCACAAAGTGCTGATTTTCGAGAGCCGGTTCAAGCCGATGAAGCTGACGCTCACAGAATCGTCCGAGCAGACGCTAATGAAACTGGTGGTGGACGCCCAGACGGATCGTGTGCTGGGCGCCCACATGGTCGGCCCCGACGCCGGCGACATCATCCAGGGGCTGGCCATCGCGCTTAAGGCCGGTGCTACCAAGCGCCTGTTCGATGAAACCATCGGCATCCACCCGACCTCGGCAGAAGAGTTCGTGACCCTACGTCCGCCTGTATCCGGCAGATGATGGCAGGCAACCAACTCACGACTTTTACTAACAGTCTTGCTATGAAGTCCACTTATCTCGTCACGAAGGAGCTGAGCTCGTCGACCTGCATCTGGCACCAGCTTGCGCTCACCTGTCGATGACCCGGAGGTCGAGCAAGTATTGGCCCTGTAGGAGCTGCCGCAGGCGGCGATCTTTTGATTTTGTTTTTAAAACAAGATCAAAGGATCGCCGCCTCGTTTCACTCGATAGCTCCTACAGGGGCCAACCTGTCTGCAGTTAATCAATAACAGTCCACTCCGCTATACAATGCAGCGCATAAGCAGTGCCTATAGAGGAGAGTTCTTATGCTGCTGCGCCATTTGCGCTATTTGTTGGCCGTCGCCGATAACGGCGGCTTCACCCGCGCTGCAGAGGCGCTGCATGTTTCCCAGCCGACCCTGTCGCAACAGATCCGGCAACTGGAAGAAACCCTGGGTGTCGTGCTGTTCGACCGAACCTCGCGTACCGTCAAACCGACCGATGCGGGGCAGGCTTACATCGAATGCGCGCGTCGCGTGCTGGTGGAACTTGCGGCCGGCAAGCGGGCGCTGCACGATGTAAAGGACCTGTCGCGCGGCACCCTGCGCCTGGCCATGACGCCGACGTTCATGGCGTATCTGGTCGGGCCTTTGATGCGCGACTACATGGCCCTCTATCCCAACATCCATCTGGAAATCTTCGAGTTGTCGATGGACGATATCGAAACCGGCCTGGCGGATGATTCGCTGGATATCGCCATTGCGTTCGATGATGTGAGAAACGCCGACATCGAAACGATCCCGGCCTATACCGAAACCCTGGGTTTGATGGTGGGACGCGATCACCCGTTGTACGACTGCAGGACGCCGTTGACCGCCGAGCAGGTGGCGCAACTGCAATTCGCACTGCTGACGCCGGACTTCGCCACCCGCGTATGCATCGATGAGTATTTCGTCAAGACGCAGATCACTCCCCAAGTGGTGATCGAGGTCAACTCGGTCAATACCTTGCTGGAAGTGATTCGGCACACGGCGGTCGCCACCATTCTTCCGGAACCCATCGCTACCCAGGACCGCGCCCTGCGCAAGATCGCGTTGCTGGATAAGGGACCGCAACGGGGCGCCTCGTTGCTGCGACGCAAGAACAACTACCACAGCGCGGCGTCAGTGGCCTTCATGGACTTGATGGTAGGCGTGTCAGTGGGTCAGTAGACTCGATGCAAGAGTGCTGATTATTACTTCCCGTGAAATGCTGGATTGTAATTGCTGGTCATTCCTCAGTTTGGGAGGGCAGGGGAAGATAGCTCCATCGACGCGATGACCGGGTCGAACTCAAAAACAATCGGAGTACGTCATGTCCCAAGCGATCAAACTTTATCGTCACCCATTGTCCGGCCACTCTCATCGGGTTGAATTGATGCTGTCCCTGCTCGGCCTGCCGACAGAACTGGTCTTTGTGGACTTGATGAAGGGCGCACACAAAACCCCCGAGTTCCTGGCGATCAACAGTTTTGGACAAGTACCGGTGATCGATGACAACGGCACCGTACTGGCCGACTCCAACGGCATCGTGGTTTACCTGGCCGCCAAATATGGCAACGGCCAATGGCTGCCGACCGATCCGGTAGCGCTGGGCAAGGTTCAACGCTGGTTGTCAGTAGCCGCCGGTCAAATCAGTTCGGGCCCTGCCACCGCGCGATTGATTACCGTCTTTGGTGCCGGTTATGACCCAGAAGAAGCGATCAAACGTTCTCACGCCCTGCTTAAAGTCATGGAAGATGGGCTGGGTCAAAGCAAATTCCTGGCCGGTGACAAGCCGACCGTGGCCGATGTTGCCGCCTACACGTACGTGGCTCACGCTCCCGAAGGTAACGTGGCGCTGACTGACTACCCGAATGTCCGTGCCTGGCTGAGCAGCATCGAAGCATTGCCAAACTTCGTTGGCATGCAACGTACCGCGGTAGGCCTGCAGACGGCTTGATTCGATCCTCAAAGCGCTTGCCGGGAGAATACTTCCGGCAAGCTGCTTTTCACGGGTTGCGCATATCCCTCAGGATTACTTTGCGTACATGCAGCCAGCCCGACGGCGCGTGCGAAAGTTGCTTTGGCCGACGATACTGGCAACCAGGTCTTACCGCTTAAGCGGCCAGACTCCTTGCGGTTCTCTCATAAAGACAAGGTCGTCTATGGATCGTTTTCAAGAAATGCAGATATTCATGGCAGTAGCCGAGGAAGAAGGTTTTGCCGCGGCCGCTCGCCGGTTTAACATTTCTCCCCCCAGCGTGACCCGTGCCATCGCCGCGATGGAAGAGCGCATCGGCACACAGCTCCTTTCTCGAACCACTCGCAGCCTGCACCTCACCGAAGCGGGTCAACGCTATCTTGAGGATTGTCGGCGTATCCTCAGTGATATCGACGAGGCGGAGGAAGCAGCCGCCGGCAGTTACTCGATACCGTGCGGGCATTTGACCGTGACCGCGTCGGTGCTATTTGGCGAGTTGTTCATCGCTCCGCTGCTGGCCGACTACGTGGATCAGTTTCCTTCGGTGCACATCAATGCCTTGCTGGTGGATCGCGTCGTGAATATGGCTGATGAGGGTATCGATGTGGCCATACGCATTGGCCATTTGCATGAGTCAAATCAGCACGCAATCAAAGTCGGCGAGGTACGCCAGGTGATCTGCGGTACGCCCGATTATTTCGAGCGCAACGGCAGGCCGCGTCATCCCGGTGAACTCAGTACCGCCAACATCGTCATGTCTTCGGCCAGTCACTTGCTGAGTGACTGGCAATTCGTCAACGACGGCAACGCACTGAGCTTTCGATTCGAACCGCGATTGGTGGTTACTGCCAATCAGGCTGCGATCAATATCGCCAGCCTGGGCTGGGGCGTCACACGGGTGTTGTCCTACCAGGTGGCCAATCAGGTGGCAGCTGGTGAACTGGAGTTGGTGCTGGAGGATTTCGAACCGCCTGCGTTGCCCATTCAAGTGGTCTACCTCAAGAGCGCCAGAATTGCGGCGAAGGTTCATACCTTCGTGGATTTTCTCGCGGATAGACTCGCAAAGGATTCGGCGCTCAAGGCTGTGGTGAGGGGTTCCAACTGATGGATCGCTACCATGAAATGCTGATGTTCGAAGCATTATCGGAGCGACCCAGCCTGGCTGCTGCGGCCCGTCGTTTGAACGTGTCAGGACCTACGGTCGTGCGCGCCATTGCACGGCTGGAGGAACGTCTTGGCGTGCAGCTGTTACTTCGAAGTACCCGCGGGGTATCGCTGACTGAGGCCGGTGCCGGCTTCATGGCCGATTGTTCACGCATTATCGAGGCCATCGAAGACGCGGAGGCTTCGGCCAAGGGCTTGCACGTTCAGGCCAAAGGCAATCTCAAGGTGCTGATGCCTTTGCTGTTCAGCCGTTACGTCATGACCTCGATTCTCTCGGACTACATGAATCTGTACCCCGAGGTAAAGGTTTTTGCGCAATACCATGATCGTTTTCCGAACATGAACGAAGAGGGCATCGATGTGGCTGTGCTGGTCGGGCATCTGCCCAGTTCGTCATTGATCGCACGACAGGTAGGCCATGTGCGCGCGATGGTCTGCAGCAGCCCTGCTTATTTGGCTACTCACGGTGAGCCCGGCGTACCGGAGGATCTGCGAGATCATCGCCTGGTCGCCACCCATGCTTATCGAGACAGGGTCCAGTGGGGCTTTCACCACAACGGTGAGGTCAATCACTTGAAAGCCCGGACACGGATCAGTTGCGCGACAGTGCAGGCGGCCATCGATGCGGCCGCACATGGCGCCGGTATTACCCGCTGCCTGAGCTATCCGTTGTACGAGTATTTGAATACTGGGCGATTACGCCGTGTATTACAGCCCTTTGAATTACCGGCGCTGCCGGTGCATGTGGTGTACCGCGAGGGGCGCAAGGCCTCGATGCGGGTACGCAGCTTCGTTGACCACATCGTCGAAGGCCTGCGCGAACATCCGGCGATGCAGCCGGATGCTGATTAAGCGTGTGCAGCGCACGCAACTTGCACTGATACAGATGCCCATCGGGTATTTCAGTGAGCGAAATAGTGGATTGTATTTTGTGGTCGTTCTTTGTACGGCAGTTAAGGCGGAGCATAAGCACACGCTCTTCCATGCTGCACAGCAGAGGTTCATGACCGATGAAACGCGTGCTTATGTTACTGGCCAACGGTGTAGAGCCCCTGGAAATGGCCGCTTTTACCGATGTGCTTGGCTGGGCCAACCTGCTGGGTGATCACCCTGTGGAACTGGTCAACGCCGGCCTTCGCAGAAAGATCGTGACCACCTTCGGTCTCATGCTCAATCCGAGTTTTTTATTGAGCGATCTGGACGTGAGCAGCTTCGATGCCCTGGCACTGCCGGGTGGTTTTGAACCGTCGGGTTTTTACGAGGAAGCCTTGAGCGAACCCTTCCTGGCGACCATCCGGCATTTCGTCGAAGCCGGTAAACCCGTTGCCAGCGTTTGCGTGTCTTCCGTGTGCCTGGGCGTGGCCGGCGTGCTGCGTGACAGGAACGCCACGACCTACCACCAAGAGGGCGGCAAGCGGAAAAACCAACTGTTGGAAACCGGTGCACGCTTTGTCGATCGCCCGGTGGTTGTCGATGACCAGATCATCACTTCAAGCGGGCCGGGGACTGCCACCGAAGTTGCATTCGTACTGCTGGAAAAAATAACCAGCGTCGAAAACGCCGCTTTTATCCGCAAGAAAATGCGCTTCGCCACCCCCGACCGTGATTGGTATGACACGCCGCAAGTGCCCTGAAATGATCAACCCACTCCTGATCGACTTTTTACCAAGGTAACCGTATGACTAACACAGCACTCATCGTCGTTGATATTCAGAACGACTATTTTTCCGGCGGCAAATGGGAACTCAATGCTACTGACGCGGCTGCTGACAATGCGGCTCGTGTGATTGGAGCAGCACGTGAGCGGGGTGACTTGGTCATCCATATCCGTCACGAGACTTTAGCCCCTAATGCACCGTTTTTTGTTCCAGGCTCCGACGGCGCGCAATTGCACGAGAATGTGCGCAATCTTGGGGACGAGTTGGTCATCGTCAAACACTTCATGAACCCGTACCGCGAAACTCAATTGCTCGAAGTGCTTGAGCACAACGAGATTGAACGGGTCACCGTGGTCGGCAACATGAGCCACATGTGCATCGATGCAGTCACCCGCGCGTCTGACGATTTCGGGTTTGAGACGACCGTTATTCACGATGCCTGTACGACCCACGATCTGGAATTCAACAACGTCAAGGTTCCTGCGCTTCTGGTGCATGCGGCGTTCATGGCCGCCTTAAAGTTCGGGTACGCCGAAGTGCTGAGCACTGACGAGTATGTGGCCTAGGGTTTCGATTCTGCTGGCGAAAAGGGTGACCCAATGTTCAGTCTTTCCAATGCTGTCGATTACTACTGGCCAACACCCAACGGGCAGAAAGTCGCCATTTTTCTGGAAGAATCGGAACGCTTCATGAGGCTGTAAAGCACAGAGTTGATGATTCCCGGCAACTGCGAATTAGCCCCCGGTACCGGGATTCAACCATTCCTCGCCGGGCGGCGGGTGAAGGGCACCTGTTCACGAATGCGTAGAGGTGATCATGAATCAGTCGGACGCGCCAGGAGCATCCTCTTGGCATGCGGGTGAGCGTGAGTTGCAGGAAAGCGTCGGTGTCGCCGATCAAATGGAGATATTCGGGCGCAAGGTCGTACGTGACTTCATGCCTGATCAGCATCGATTGTTTTACAACCAGTTGCCTTACCTGGTGGTGGGCGCGGTCGATGAACAAGGGATGCCTTGGGCCACGTTGGTCGAAGGCCCCCCTGGCTTCATCCATTCACCCGATCCGCGAATGCTGCAACTCGACAGCCTGCCTGCCGAGGGTGATCCGGTCAGGGCAGCCCTTAAGCAGGGCGCTGCGGTGGGACTGCTGGGTATTGACCTGAAGAGCCGAAGGCGCAATCGCATGAACGGTAACATCAGCACCGCCTCGTCAGGCGGTTTTGCCGTTTCTGTGGTGCACGCTTTCGGCAACTGCCCGCAATACATTCAGTTGCGAGGCGTTGAGCCGGTCAGCCTTGGCCAAGCCTCAGCAAATGTTGCGGCCGAATGTCTCAGCGAACTGGATGAAGCCGCGAAGGCGGCCATCACCAAGGCCGATACCTTTTTCATCGCCAGCTATGTCGACCTGGATGACGATGCATCCCGGCGCTCGGTGGACGTTTCTCACCGGGGTGGCAATTCAGGTTTCGTCAGGATCGAAGGCAACGTGCTGACGATTCCCGATTTCGCCGGCAACCTGCACTTCAACACCTTGGGTAATTTCCTGCTCAACCCGCGCGCGGGGCTGGTGTTCATCGATTTTGAAACAGGCGACATGCTGCAAGTCAGCGGGCGTACCGAGATCATTCTCGAGGGACCGGAGATTGCCGCCTTTCAGGGGGCTGAGCGGCTCTGGACGCTGACCGTGGAGCAGGTGGTTCGACGTCAGGCTGTGTTGGCTCTCCGTTGGCGGTTTGATGGTTTTTCGCCTAACAGCCTGATGACTGGCAGTTGGGAGCAAGCTGAGGGCCGATTGCAAGCCGATAACCTGCGCGATCAATGGCGACCGCTGAGGGTGACGCGGATCGTTGACGAGAGCAGCTCCATTCGCTCCTTCTATTTTGAACCGGCCGATGGCGCGGGCGTACCGCGGTTCGAGGCGGGCCAACATCTGCCGGTGCGCTTTTGCCTTGCTGAAGGACAGGCGCCTCTGGTCAGAACCTACAGCCTGTCGAGTGCGCCGTCGGACAGTTTTTTCCGCATCAGCGTCAAGCGTGACGGACTCATCTCGTCGCATCTGCACGACCGCGTTCAGGTGGGTGATCTGGTTGAAGCCCGTGCCCCTCAAGGGCGTTTCACGGTGCAAGCCGATGAATATCGACCGTTGGTTTTGCTGGCCGCGGGCGTGGGCGTGACCCCACTGCTGTCGATGCTGCGTGAAGTGATTTATGAAGGCGAACGTATCCGTCGCACTCGACCGACCTGGTTCATCCAAAGTGCGCGCAGCCTGGGTGAACTCGGGTTTCGCGATGAGCTGTACGAACTGGCGACCCGTGCCAAGAATAAAATTCATGCGCTGCGTCTGCTCAGTCAGCCGGAAACTCACGCTCGCGTTGGTGAGGATTTTGAGGTGGCGGGGCGGGTGGATGTCGAGCTGCTCAAGGCATTGCTGCCCCTGGACGATTACGATTTTTACCTGTGTGGCCCTGGTGCTTTTACCCAGGCGCTGTACGACGGCCTGCGTCAGTTGCGTATTGGCGATGATCGTATTCACGCGGAGACTTTCGGCCCTTCGACTCTGGTTCGCCAACGGGATCATCTAACCCCGGCGGTCGAGCAGGTACCCGCGGCAAGCAGCCCGGTCAAAGTGCTGTTTTCGGCGTCGGCGAAGGAAGCTCGTTGGGAGCCGGGTGGCGGGAGTTTACTGGAACTGGCCGAGAGCCGTGGCCTGAACCCGGACTTCAGTTGCCGGGGCGGATCCTGCGGTACATGCCGGACCCGATTGGTCAATGGTCAAGTGCATTATCTGAACCTGCCGGCTGAGATGCCGGCCGAAGGGGAGGTACTGATTTGCTGTGCGGTGCCAGCGCAAGCCAAGGAGGGCGAGCCCCCCTGGTGCTGGATTTGTGATTTGGCGTCATCCGTACTCATCCCGCCATGCGCGGGCTGAGTACCACGTCGATGCCGCCTTCGCTTTCAAGTTGAGCCAGGTCATCGAAGCCACCAACGAGCCTATTGCCGAAGAAAATCTGCGGGACCGTACGGCGACCGCTTCGGCTGACCATTTCGTTCTTCACGCCGAGCGGGCGCACATCGATTTCTTTGTACGCAATCCCTTTGCCGTCTAGCAAGCGCTTGGCCTTGCGGCAGTAGGGGCATGTCGTGGTGGTGTACATAGTGACTTCCAGCATGTTCAGTACTCCTGAAAATGACAGGCTGATTCAGGCAACAGCTTTGGCTGGACGGGCATGAACGGCAACGGTGTTCGGATGCTTGACCAGAGACTTGAACGTCTTGTTGTCGGCGTCCAGGGCGTCGATTGAACCGGTCCCGATGTCGTAGACCCAGCCATGCAGATTCACCTGACCTTTTTCCTGAGCCAGGCGCACGCTTGGATGAGTCTGAATGTTGGCCAGTTGGGCGATGACGTTTTCACGCACCATGGAACTGACTTTGGCGGCTTCACTGGTGTGAGGACGCGATTCGTTGATGACTTTCGCCGACTCGGCATGTTGCAACCAGCCGGCGACCGCAGGCAGGTGATCCATGCATTTGCACTTGGCGACAGCGGTCATGGCACCGCAATCGGAATGGCCGCAGATCACGATATCGGTCACGCCCAGTACGGCGACAGCGTATTCGACAGTGGCAGACACACCACCGGGATGCGGGCTGTAGGACGGCACGATGTTGCCAGCGTTACGGATCACGAACAGCTCGCCTGGCTCTTGCTGCGTCAGCAGTTCCGGAACAACCCGGCTGTCGGAACAGGTAATGAATAACGTGCCTGGATGTTGTGTGGTGGCCAGGTGTTTGAACAGGTCAGTGCGTTGTGGGAATGCTTCTTTCTGGAACTTCAAGAATCCTTCGATGAGCGCTTTCATGGTGTGTGCCTTCAATAAGTGGTGTGTGGGGAACGATCAGTTGGTGCAACCGCTGCCGATCACGCTGTATTCCAGAACATGGGTTTCACCATGGGAATCGCGGTAGGTCATTTGCACCGGTGTCGGGCCGCAGACATCCGCCGCCGACGTGATATTGACGACCTTGGCGATATCCAGATGCATGCCGTACGCAAATGGAACGGCCTCGGGTGCGACCACGGCTGGCTGGGCGTAGGCCGACAGCGAAGCGGTCAGAGACAGGGCCAGCGACAGAATTTTTCTCATGATGAATCCTCCATTCAAATGTGGTGATTGATCGAAAGGGCTTAGTCGTTTTTTGAAGCAGGCCCGCAAGGCTGCGGGCCGATTTACAGCTGTGGTTGCATCCTTAGAAAGGACGCAGTGGCAGGAACTTGCCGTCGAGAGTGATCACTGCGCGGTGGCCGCCTTCAGGGTCTTCGACTTTCTTCATGTCGAGCTTGAAGTTGATTGCGCTGATAATGCCGTCGCCGAACTGTTCGTGAACCAGGGCTTTCAACGTGGTGCCGTAGATCTGGATCATTTCGTAAAAACGGTAGATGGTCGGGTCGGTCGGGACACCATTGAGGCTGCCACGCAGCGGGATGATTTGCAGGCGGGCCACCGAATCGGCATCCAGCTCCAGTTTTTCACCGATCACTTTGGCAGCGGCTTCAGGCAGCGGGTGCTGGCCGAGGAGGGCGGCGGTGACGTAAGCGAGGCCGAGGCCGGTGCCTTCAGTCACTTGTTCGAAGGACAGATTCTTGCGCGCCTTGGCGTCGAGTATTTTCGCGGTCAGTTCGAGGCTGGTGTCGTTGTAAGCGTGGGACTGTTGCATGGTGTTTCTCCTGTCCGGCTGGCTCGGTTGCTGTTGCTTGGGTGTGAAGCAATCTTCTGCCATTCGATCAATAGCGTCCAAGACCGATAAACAATCCATCGCATAAGTCCTACCTATAGGTGCATCCCGGAGTGCTCACAAACGTTGAAGACTCAGAAACGCTACCGTTGACCTTCAACGGCTACCCGGTTCGGATTGACGTGGCTGAGGAAAGCGTCACCACGCACTCATCGGACCCGAAACGACCACCAGCAATCATTCCTGCGAATCGACACAAGTTCGACGCAAGCCTCAAATATGAAAGTGAATGACTCGACAGCGCAATGACACTCGGCTGTTCCCAGGAGCAAGCGACGCAGGAGGCGGGTTTATATGGGGTATTACAGTTATGTTCGACGATACAAGGGGGCATAAAAATCAACCCACCGTGGGCCGCAACTTCTGCGCCAGTTCAATCAGTGCGCGCAATCGCGCTGGTACGAAACGATGGCCCGAGTAGTAGAGCCTCAACCCGCCAAATGAAGGGCACCACGGCATCAACACCGGCACCAGTGCGCCGCTTGCCAGTTCATCGACGATGAACCACTCGGAAATAAATCCAATGCCAAGGCCCAACAACACGGCCTGTTTGATGGCCAGCAACTCGTTGGAGGCGAAGCGCACCGGCAGATCCATCTGCAGCTTTTGGCCATCGCGCTCCAATTCCCAATGGTAGAGGCCACCATGGGCCATGCGCATGCCGATGCTCCGGTGGGTGAGCAGGTCTCGCGGATGCTCGGGCACGCCGTGGCGTTCGAGGTACTCGGGCGTTGCGACCACGAGCATCCGGATGTCACCTGACAGTGCCACGGCGATCATGTCTTGCGGCACAGACTCTGCCAGGCGAATCCCGGCGTCGAAGCCACCGGCGACGATGTCGACCATGCTTGATTCGCTGACGATGTCGATGCGCACTTCGGGATAGCGCTCAGCGTACTGCTTCAATAGCGGCTCCAGCAGCAGATAGGCCGCCCCATGCGGTGCATTGATGCGCAATGTGCCGCTGGGTTCATCGAGGCCGACGCTGGCTTCTTCGTCGGCACTTTTGATCTGGGCCAACGCAGGTGCGATGCGTGCCACATAGCGTTGCCCGATGTCGGTGAGGGCAACGCTGCGCGTGGAACGATTGAACAGTCGTACTTTCAGGCGTGCTTCCAGGCCGGCTACCGCACTGCTCACAGCCGTAGTGGACATGCCCAACTCCTGTGCTGCACCGCGAAAACTGTTGCGACGCGCAACGGCCAGTACCACTTCCAGCTCGGTCATTCCTGTTCTGTGCATGGATAGTCCTGAATATAGGGATTCTTCATAAGCCAAAAGATGGCTTATCGGAATAATGAACCCTTCTTAGACTTCATCACAGAGGCTCGCTTCGGGCGAGTCATTTTGAGCGAGGAGTCGCCATGCAACGCGTTGAACATATCTACATCAACGGTGAGTTCGTCATTCCACACGGTCAGGAGTGGTTCGACCTTCATAACCCGAGCACCGAAGAAGTTATCGGACAGGTTCGGCTGGGCGATGCACTTGACGCACAGCGTGCGATCGCCGCCGCCAAGGTTGCGTTCCCGGCGTGGGCTCGTACTGGCCGGGAGGAGCGCATTGCGGCACTGCAACGGATGCACCGGGCCATGGCGGCAAGGGAGGAAGAACTGCTGGAGGCCATCCTCGTGGAATACGGCGCACCGTCGGTTCGCGGGCGGTGGATGGCGACTTATCCGGCTGATGTGATCGCCCAAGCAATCGATGCACTGGAAACGTTCGATTTCGAGGAACAGGTCGGCATGGCCAGGGTGATTCTGACGCCCGTGGGCGTGACCGGTCTGATCACACCCTGGAACAGCAATGCGGGCTTCATTTGCAACAAACTGGCCACCGCGCTGGCGGCAGGCTGCACTGCCGTCATCAAACCCAGCGAGATGAGCGCGCTACAGACGCAAGTCGTGGTCAGGGCGTTGCACGAAGCGGGGCTGCCACCGGGTGTTTTCAATATCGTCAACGGACGGGGTGATGTGGTTGGCGAGGAGATCGCCCGACATCCCGACGTTGCCAAGATCTCGTTCACGGGGTCGTCCGCTATCGGCCAACATCTGGTAAAAGCCGGTGCTGACACCATGAAGCGCGTGACGCTTGAACTCGGCGGAAAGTCGCCCACCGTGGTGCTTGATGATGCGGATTTTCAGGCCGTCATGCCGCTGGTGCTGCAAGCGGGATTTCTCAACAGCGGCCAGGCTTGCATCGCAGGCACTCGCATTCTCGTGCCGCGCAGTCGGTTGGCAGAGTTCGAGCGGATTGCGAAGGAGGGTGTCGCACAGATTCAATCGGGCGATCCACGCAACGCCGACACTGACATCGGTCCGATGGTGAGCCAGAAACAATGGGAACGGGTGCAGCGCTACATCCGTATCGGCCAGGAAGAAGGCGCGAGGTTGCTGGCGGGTGGCGAAGGTCGCCCGGAAGGCTTGCACGCCGGATGGTTCGTGAAGCCCACGATCTTCACTGATGCCAACAACCGGATGCGCATCGCGCGTGAGGAAATCTTCGGCCCCGTGCTGACGATCATCCCCTACGAGGATGATGCTGATGCGATCAGCATTGCCAACGATACGGACTATGGACTGAGCGCCCTGGTGCTGGGAAAAAGCTCCCAACGTTGTATGAACGTCGCCCGGCAGATCGATTCGGGGCGCGTGCTCATCAACACGCTGGCCCACGAACCACGTGCCCCCTTCGGTGGATTCAAGCATTCAGGCCTTGGGCGCGAAATGGGCAGGTGGGGGATGAGCGCGTATTTGGAGCCGAAGACGTTGATCCGGTATGACCCGTTGAAATGACTGGGTCAGGTCCCTGTCTGGGAGCACTAGATGGGGATGGGCAGTTAGCGTCCGCTAATGGCCGATTGCTATCCGTCGCGAAAGGCTGAAAACGGCCAGGAACTGCTACTCAGATCACCATTAAGACTGTTTTACACGTTAACCAAGCACCCCAGAACAGACTGCTGAAAAGCGGGTAGCGTCCCCAAAAACCGCATCATGCAAAAGCTTCTGAACAGCCGCCTCAGAATGTGGAGGGTCAGCGCCTTGAAGAATTTTTCCAAGTTTGACTTTCACTTCATCCGGACTAGCTCCGTGCCGCCGCCAACGTTGCGTATAGACATCGAGGAGACCAACTGAGTGGCATAGGCATATTAATCAAAAACAATAAGCCAAGTGGATCGACTTATTTTTCCTTTGGGTGGATGCATAAAAGATACCTGAATAAACCCGGATGGTATCCGGGTTTATTTAAGCGTTAATCCGCGTGCAATATGTGGCCACCCTTAAAATATTTCATTTCATGTTGCCTCCTGCCGGTTTGCCGAAACGGGTTCGAGTATGATGTCCTGAGTCACCAACTTTGGCTTTTCGGGCATGAACCATATAACGCATGCCGAGACGAAAAAAAATCCGGCGCAAACCATCAAACCAGCCGCCAAACTGTAGTATGTTGCGATACCGCTTAGCAATAACGGCGCAAGAGCGGCCAAGCCGCGCCCGGCGTTGAAGCAAAACCCGGCGCCCAGCGTTCGAACGTGAGTAGGATACAATTCGCTGAAATATGCACCGAACAAACCCGCGAAGGCGATGAAAAATGCATACAGGGCACCAAGCCAGAGCAGTGTGTTTGCCTGGGAGGCATAAATATAAACTGGTAACATTACCGTGGTGCATACGAGGGAAATGATGATAACTTTTCGCTTTCCAATAATGTCCGCCAAGTATCCGAAGAAATTCAGACCAATAAAGTTGCCAATATTTAGTATGGCCATGAAGGTTGCCATGGAACTCAAACCCAAGCCTCGTTCTTGGACTAGATAGGTAGGTAGCCACGTATTGGCACCCCAGTAGCCGAGCAGGGCAAAACTGGCTGCTGTAGTACCCAGTAGAGTCGATTTTATGAGCGCCGGTGAGAAAATCTCAGTAATCGTAGCGCTTTTTTTGAGGCTAAGATTCTGCGCCTTGGCTGCCTTCCATGCAGGTGTTTCTGGAACCCAGAAATAGATGTAAAGCACAGGAATAACGACCATGCCGCCTGCGTAAACAAACATGGTCCGCCATTCGGGTAGCATGTATTTTGCCGCTAATGACGCCGCGATAGCACCAATGGCAAACGCGCTGATTGCAAGTGACGTCGCTCTGGCCCGTTGATGTGATGGCCAACTTTCAGCGATGTATACTGCGACAATTCCCCACAGGCCGCCCAGCCCAAGTCCGGAAAGAAAGCGCAGACCCATGAATACATAAAGATTTTCAATGCTCGAGAGTATCGCTGTTAATGAACCAAACAGTAGCAAACAGGTAAGCATAGCCTTTCTTCGCCCAAAGGTGTCTGCGTACCAGCCAGCAATAACACTACTTACTCCAATACCTAAAAGAGTGGCGGTTGCCAAGAGTCCCCCTTGGTTAATATTGAGGTCCATGTCCTGCCTGATCACTGGCAGTGAAAGTGAAAGCATTACAATTTCGATCGCATCAAAGAAATATGCTATAAAGCAACCTATCAATACATGCCATTTCGATATTTTATTCATTTTTATTTTCCTATCTGTTTGGATGTGGCGATTGACATATTTATGCATTGGTAGATTGGCAATGGTCAATGTGACACGTTGCCTAATGCAATCAATCATAGAGCCGAGAGTTTTTATTTTGGCGTTGAAGGGATGTGGAACGTTAATGAGTTTTACTTTTTGGGAAGATGAGTTTTCAAATCTAGCGCAAGTGCCATTTTAATGTGAGGTTTGGATGATCGGGCTCTAATAATCTGCGTCAGCGGATCTAGATGTGTGGAATAGTCATATTCAAGCCTTATTTTTAATTATTATGTGCAAAAGTAGATCTGCTTTGAGGACAAACTAGAGGCTAAGGAAGCTGGAAACAAATAATCTGGTTTATGCTTATGAATAAATCTCGTTTATAGGATGAATGCGAAGGTACATGCGGAGACTGCCTCCTTGGTCAATGCGTTATAAAACGGCCACTTAGCGCATTTTCTGAGCCTTGTGGGAGTGCTGACGTCCTTCAGGAGCGGTCACGGAAATTGGTAACTGAATGTGTAATATTTGATGGTGACCCGAAAGGTCGCGGTTTCAAACCAGACAAACGTCACTCCAAGCGTGAGAGGCGAGATTTTAGCTGCCCTTCCATACTCGTCTTCCCAAGATGAGTTGGCTGACTCTCGTTAAACGGGCTGAGCCAATCTCATAACTGAACGTGTTTCAGCCTGGCATTCACACCATTGGCCAAGTCGGCTAGAGCGTCGCTGGCCCTGCAGGTCTGAAAGGAACGCACCGCTGATTGTGCGGATAAGTCGCGGATGCGTACCAAATTGCTGTCCACCTCATGCGCCACTTGCACCTGTTCTTCATAAGCGCTGGCAATCACGGTGTTGCGCTCGTCAATGGCCATCACCGAACTTGCGACCAAGGCTGTAACTGCTGAGCATCAACGCGCTCATTTCGTGGGTGGCCGAGGACAGCTGGTTGGCGGGATCACCCGCATGAATCAGGGTGCCGCGAAGGATTTTCCGCATGCGCTCCATGGATTTCAGCAACAGGGCCGCCCGTCGCTGCCGGTGATGTGGATACGAGAAGGGCGCAGGTCACCGCCGGCGACCGTTTCCGATGCAGTCAGTGTCTGGCTGATGGGCAGGCCAAACTCAGGGTCAATCGCAAGGCCAGCAACAGAGTGGTCCGTTTGGCATTCAGGTAAAACTGCGTGGCTTCGGTGCTGGACTTGATTTTCGACGCGTCGTGAAGTTGTTCAAGCTTTTCCAGTTGATCGATCATGGTCCGAGCGACCTTGTCCATGTCGGCCCACGCCAACTGAAGACCTGCATCGCCTCGGCCGTTTTTGATCAGTTCATGAATCACATCCGCCTGGCTGACGCAGCGTTGGTAAGTGATTTTGAATCCCTCGATCAGCGCCCGTTCCTCCGGCTAGGTCACCAGCAGTAGGTTGTTTCCAGGGCTTTGTTCCGCGAGCAAGCTAGCTCCTGCAGGTTTTATTTTAGCAGGAGCGAGCCGGCTGGCGATGGACTCTAGCGGATGATAGGCCAAACGGTGGCGCCGTTCGCTTAGCCTTTGGCCGCCATGAAACTACCCAGCAGGTTGCCATAGAATGGCAGGTGTAAGCCCATGATCTGGGCCAGTGTTTCGCCGGTGACGTTACGCCAGTCCGCTTGCAACTCGGCGGCTACTGCGACCCATGTCATCGGAACGACACCTGCCTGGACCATGCGGGCGAGGGCGACTTCCTGCACCAGCTTGTTCCAGGTACCCGATGCATCAATCACCACGTACACGTCATAACCGGCCTTGATCGCCGACAACGCGACGAAGGTGACGCAGACTTCGGTGGAAACGCCCGCCACGATCAGTTTCTTGCGGCCGGTTTTCTCGATAGCCTCGACAAAGGCCGGGTTACCCCACGCATTGATTTCACCCGGGCGGTGAATGATTGGAGCATCGGGCAGCGTCTGGGTGATGATTGGCAGCACCGGACCGTTGGGGCCATCTGCGGCGCTGGTGGTGATGATTGCGGGCAGGTTGAAGGCCTTGGTCAGCTTTGCCAAGGCGGCCACCGCAGTCATGTATTCGGGCAGGCTTTGGTCCTGCACGCCGTTGGACAGGCCGGTCTGGTGATCGACAAACACGACGGCGGCGTTGTCAGCTGACAGACGATCGTAGCTCATGGGGTTTCTCCTGGGTTTTCAGTCGGCTTGCAGCCGGTGATGCGGCCATGGAATCCATGGCCGTTGCGACGATTCGAGGATCGCCGGGATGATTTCAGTGAGGTTCAGAGGGGAGGCAGTTTGCCCATCTTTCCTTCCACGTAGCGGGAGTAGGCGGCCTGGAGTCCGGCCTGATCGTTCATGATGAATGGGCCGTACACCGCCACCGGCTCTTGTGGGTCGAAGCCGGAAAGAATCAGCACATGGGCGTCTTGGTCAGGGACAAGGTGTACATCTTCCGGCTGCGACAGACTTCGGGCGGCAATCGCTTGATGTGCCGTTAATGATCGTTGTTCGCTAAAGGCGCTAAGAGTGAGAGCACCCGACAGCACGTAGATCAGGACGTTTTGCCCGTTGGGTACCGAGTAGGTGAAGCTGGCGCTTAGGGTCACATCCAAGAAAGTAAACGGCTCAACCGGCGCGATGGGCCCTTCGATTTCATTGAAGCACCCCGTCAAAATCCGTACCCGCGCTCCTTGCCCGGTGACCACGGTCGGAACCTGGTCTGCGGATGCATGGATCACGCGCGGCGGCAGATTTTTGTGCGACCGGGACAGGTTGACGAACAGTTGCAGTCCGTGTACTTCCTCGCCGTTGACGGCAGGGTGCTCATCGTGGACCACGCCGTGGGCAGCTTGGGTCCAGACCATGGCGCCGGGCTCGATGACCAAGTCGTGGCCAAGGGAGTCTCGGTTTCGCAGGCCGCCAGTGGAGTCTTCGAAGAGATATGACACGGCGGAAAAACCGGCATGGGGGTGCGGTGCAAAGGTCGGGCCGCTCGCACGGAAATGATCAAATCCCATGATTGGGGCGCTGAACCCCGTCAGTGCGTCCAAATCAAGGCGATGTGCGGAAAATTGAGCACCCAGTTCAGCCTTTTTGGCTTCAGCTATTGGGGAAAACTTGATCGACATCTTTGTCATCCTTCGCACGTATTTATAGCGCTGTTTTCATGCGATGAACTGTAAACTAGGCATTAATCATCGATAAGATGGTCAAATCACCCAAGACTGTTGCAGGGCAGCACCAATGATTGATGACCTCAATGACCTTCAATACTTCGTCCTCGTGGTGCGCCATAAAGGCTTTACCGCTGCCTCAAAAATCTCGGGTGTTGAAAAAACGCGTTTAAGCCGCAGGGTGGCTATCCTCGAGTCGCGTCTGGGTGTACGCCTGCTAAACAGAACTACCCGTCAAATTGCCTTGACTGAGGCAGGCTCGCACTTTTATGCGCAATGCCTGACCGTGGTCGAAGGGGCCAATACGGCGTTCGACAGCATTGCCAACCTGCAAATCGAGCCGGCGGGTATGGTCCGGCTCAGTTGCCCGCAAGTGATGGCGGAGACGTATTTGTCGCCGATTCTGCCGGGCTATCTGTTGATGCATCCCAAGGTACGCCTGGAACTCAATGCAACGGATCGCGAGGTCAACTTGATCGAGGAGGGCTTCGACCTCGCGCTCAGGGCCCGCCCGCAAATCGAAGATTCGGCCGGACTGGTTGCGCGAAAACTCGGCGTGGCTCGGCGTGTGCTGGTGGCCAGCCCTGCATTTATCGCACGTTGTGGCCAGTTGGAGTCGCCAGAAGATCTCAAGCAAGTAGACACACTTTGCCGTCCGGGAGACGTTCAGGATGGTAAGGGGAGATGGTTGCTGGAAAATGGGGGAAGCAGTTGTCTGGCTGCTCACACGCCGCGGTTATTATCGGATGACTTGAGGATGCAACTTGAGGCGTCGATTCATGGTCTCGGTGTAGCGCTCCTTCCAGAACCCATCGCTTCATCAGCTGTTGCACGCAATCAAGTGGAGTTGGTACTTCGTGGCTGGACAGGTGCGGAACATATTATTCACTTGTTGTTTCCAAAGCCGAAGGGAATGCTGCCATCGGTAAGGAGCTTGATTGACTACCTTTCCATCCATTTGCCCGCGAGCATTCAAGAACACAGCGTCGTTATCTGAGTTGAATATTATTCAATGACCAACGTTCAGGTCATTGAAGATGAACGCCTGGACTCTTTTAGTCTTGGGTTATTTCCACGTCCTGCTGCGATCACGCTGACACGAACGCGATGGGGTGTCAGCGACTGGGTCAAGGCTCGGCTCATGCGGATCAGGCTACTGTTGGGCCGCAGACATGGATTGGGTTCGCTTATGGCGCTCGGTGGCGGCTCAATGGTCACAATACTGCCGCCATGTTCGCTATTCATCATGTGTAAATTGGTGCAGTGGACGATGTGATCGTTCAGTGGAGTGTATTCGTGTTCGCCGCTGTTGTTGATCAGTACATCGACGTTGCCCAAGCACTCTTGAATCGTTGCCAGCGCTGCCTCCACACTGACACGGCATTCGCTGTTTAGGCTGACGGTCAACACCACGGCGCCTTCGCAGCGCAGATCCGCCGCCAGTTGAACCAGTTGCCAGGAATGCTGTGCACCAATGGCCACCTGCGCTCCGGCGCGGGCGATGAGGCGAGCGAAACGCGCACCCAACCGGGTTGAGGCATCTACGACCCATACGACTTTTCCTTCCATGGAAAACGATTGCTGCGGGTCGGTCATCGGCATAGTTCCCTTGGCACGACTCTTCGAGTAATGGAAGGTCGGCGGTCTGGTACACCGGCCACAGCGACTAGAGTGGGGCTGAGCATTCTCATCACCAGTTCGGAGTAATGTCGGATCACCTCATCGATGCCCCAGCGTTCATCGGCCTGATACCAGACACAAGCGTGGGTCAGCATATTGAGCAAGGTGCGCGCCATCTGCTTTGAATCGGCGCAAACGAAAGCCCCCTCCCTCGCGCCCTGCTCGAGTAAGTCCTGCAAGGTTTTCAGGTATATCTGTCTAGCCTGGCAAACCTGTGATAACGATTCCTCGTCCAGGCTTCGGAGTTCGAGGTTGCCTAACATCGCTTGGTCTTGATGTTCCAGGTGGTAGCGTATATGGCACGAAATAAAGGAGCGCAGTTGTATGCTGGCGCTGACATTAGCGGCGGGGCAGTTGCGATTCCACTCGTGACCCAGACTCTGGAGGTACTCCAGGATTAGTTCCAGCAGTAACTCACTTTTGCTTTTGTAATACAGATAGAGCGTCGAGACATTGACCCCGGACTCAGCCGCCAGTTGACGAAGACTCATCGACTCATAGCCGTTACGGGAAATCAGTTTGATGGCAGCCAAGCGAATGGTGCTTTCAGTCCTGTTCATGATGTGATCCTGCGGTCATCCAATTCAACCAGTATCGTTTCGCCAACAATCGCTTCGTCATGAGCAGTCGGGGAGTGGTGCGCGCCATACTTGGCAGTTTTGAATAACTTAATCAGCCCTTCCATCATTGAAAGAGCTGATTCGGTCGCGTGTTACAGGCTCAGGCAGAGGTATTTGATTTCCAGGTAATCTTCGATGCCGTACTTGGAGCCTTCACGCCCCAGGCCCGACGCCTTGATGCCGCCGAACGGCGCGACTTCGTTGGAGATCAACCCGGTGTTGACGCCGACCATGCCGTATTCCAGGGCTTCGGCCACACGGAACACACGGCCCAGGTCGCGAGCGTAGAAGTACGAGGCCAGACCGAACTCGGTGTCGTTCGACATCGCAATCACTTCGGCTTCGTCTTTGAAGCGGAACAGCGGCGCCAATGGACCGAAAGTTTCTTCCTTGGCCACGGCTGCGTTCTTCGGCACGTTGGTCAGGATGGTCGGCTCGAAGAAGTTGCCTTCCATGCTTTTGCCGCCGGACAGCACGGTGGCGCCTTTGGAAACGGCGTCAGCAATGTGCTCTTGCACCTTGGCCACGGCTTTTTCGTCAATCAGCGGACCGGTGGTGGTGCCTTCTTCCAGACCGTTGCCGATCTTGAGTTTGAACACCGCCACTTTCAGCTTCTCGGCGAACGCGTCGTAGACCGAATCCTGAATGTACAGACGGTTGGCGCAGACGCAGGTCTGGCCGTTGTTGCGGTACTTGGAAATGATCGCGCCTTCGACGGCCTTATCCAGGTCCGCGTCGTCGAACACGATGAACGGCGCGTTGCCGCCCAGTTCCAGGGAGACTTTCTTGATGTCCTTGGCGCATTCAGCCATCAGCTGACGACCGATTTCGGTCGAGCCAGTGAAGGACAATTTACGCACGATCGGGTTGCTGGTCAGCTCGCTGCCGATGTCGCCGGCACTGCCGGACACCACGCTGAACACGCCAGCAGGAATGCCGGCACGCTGGGCCAGTTCAGCCAGAGCGAATGCCGAGAACGGCGTTTGCGAAGCAGGCTTGAGCACCATGGTGCAACCGGCAGCCAAGGCTGGGCCGGCTTTACGGGTGATCATTGCAGCCGGGAAGTTCCACGGGGTGATGGCAGCGGTCACGCCGATTGGCTGCTTGATCACGATCAGGCGCTTGTCTGGCTGGTGGCCCGGAATCACGTCACCGTAGACGCGCTTGGCTTCTTCGGCGAACCACTCGATAAAGGAAGCGGCGTAAACGATTTCGCCCTTGGCTTCGGCCAATGGCTTGCCTTGCTCCAGTGTCATCAGGCGAGCCAGGTCGTCCTGGTTCTCGATGATCAGCTCGAACCAGCGACGCAGCTTGTTCGCACGGTCCTTGGCGGTCAGTGCACGCCAGGCCGGCAGCGCCTTGTCAGCGGCTTCGATCGCACGGCGGGTTTCGGCAGCGCCCATTTTCGGCACGGTGCCCAGAATTTCGCCCGTTGCCGGGTTGTTGACCTTGATCGTCTGACCATTGTCCGCATCGACCCAAGCGCCATCGATGAAGGCTTGCTGGCGGAACAACTGGGTGTCTTTAAGCTGCATCATGAACTCCAGTGTTGTCATTGAACGCGGGCGGCACGGCATCGCGGCACCGCCCCTGAGATTGAATGATGATAGAAGGATCAGACCAACGCGCTTCTTCTCTTGAGTTCGCTGTTGAGAATGAAATCATTCTCCGAGTAGTCCACGGGGCAATCGATCACGTGCACACCCGGCTCACTGATGCAGCTCTCCAGCAGTGGAAGGAAGCCTTCGGCGCTTTCTACCCGGTGGCCTTTAGCGCCATAGCTTTGTGCATACATGACAAAGTCCGGGTTGCCATAGTCCAGACCGAAGTCGGTGAAGCCCATGTTCGACTGCTTCCAGCGGATCATGCCGTAGCCGTCGTCGCGCAGGATGATGACCGTGAGGTTCATCTTCAAACGCACGGCCGTTTCCAGTTCCTGGCTATTCATCATGAAACCACCGTCACCGCACACGGCGACTACCGGGCGGTCCGGGTAGACAAGATGCGAGGCCATGGCCGACGGCAGGCCCGCGCCCATGGTCGCCAGGGCGTTGTCCAGCAGCACGGTATTGGGCTTGTGGGCCTTGTAGTTACGCGCGAACCAGATCTTGTAGATGCCATTGTCCAGGGCGACGATGCCTTCTGACGGTAAGGCGCGACGCACGTCAGCAACGAAACGCTGCGGGTAAATCGGGAAACGCTTGTCGTCCGCGCCCTCGATGATCTGTGCTTCGTTGGCTTCGCGGATCGCCATGAGGCGACTGAAATCCCAATGAGTCTGGATCTGCAGCGCTTCACCGATCTGCCACACGGCGTTGGCAATGTCGCCCACCACCTCGATTTGCGGGAAGTACACAGGATCGACTTCGGCAGAACGGAAGTTGATGTGGATCACTTCGGTACCGCCACGGACCATGAAAAATGGCGGCTTTTCAATGACATCGTGGCCGATATTGACGATCAGATCGGCGGCTTCGACAGCGCGGTGCACGAAGTCTCCAGCGGAAAGGGCAGCGTTGCCGAGAAAGCGTGGATGACGCTCATCCACCACGCCCTTGCCCATTTGCGTGGTGACAAAGGGGATGCCGGTGCTGTCAATCAATTGCTTGAGCACCTTGGCCGTCATCTTGCGATTGGCACCTGCACCGATAACCAGAATCGGGCTACGGGCCGCCTGCAGTTTCTGAACGGCTGCTTCGATGGATTTGTGCTCGGCCAAAGGGCGTCGATGCAAGCTCGGCGGGACAGGCAGGCTATCCGTCTGCTCGGCGGCGATGTCTTCTGGCAACTCCAGGTGCACGGCACCGGGCTTTTCTTCCTCCGCCAAGCGAAACGCTTCGCGTACACGGGACGGAATGTTGTCGGCAGAAGCGAGCTGGTGGGTGTACTTGGTCAGTGGCTGCATCATGCCGACCACATCGAGGATCTGGAAGCGACCCTGTTTGGACTTTTTGATCGGTTTCTGGCCGGTGATCATTAGCATCGGCATGCCGCCCAGGTAGGCGTAGGCTCCGGCGGTGACCAGGTTGGTGGCCCCTGGACCAAGAGTCGACAGACTCACACCAGTCTTGCCTGTCAGCCTTCCATAGGTGGCAGCCATGAAGCCGGCGGACTGTTCGTGGCGAGTCAGTACCAGCTTGATTTTCGATTTTCGCAGGGACTCAAGCAGATCGAGATTTTCCTCGCCAGGAATGCCGAATACAAACTCGACACCTTCATTTTCCAGACATTGCACAACGACATCGGCAGCCTTGGCCATTTTATTGATCTCGAATTAAGGGGCAGCGGATTGAGGTTCCATTAAAGACTCGCGAAGCTGAAAAACGGTTAAGTGGGTAACACCATTGTCCTCCAGCATCTGCCACATGATCCCTGCAATCGGACCGGCGAACGGTTTTCCACTTAAACGAACCTCAACATACAACGAGGATTTAACTCATTTTTATGGGGGGAATAATCCTCGCGCCGCCGCATAAATAATAAAAGCGAGTTGTACGCATTGATACTATTTGCTTTTGTTATATATATTAAGAGGCCCGATTCAACCCTCTGGTCATTCCTGATATTTAAACCAGCGAAACCATTTCGGGCACAGCTTCAAACAGATCAGTCACCAGCCCGTAATCGGCCACCTGGAAGATCGGCGCTTCTTCGTCCTTGTTGATCGCCACGATCACTTTGGAGTCTTTCATGCCGGCCAGGTGCTGGATCGCGCCGGAGATACCGACCGCGATGTACAGCTGTGGAGCAACGATCTTGCCGGTCTGACCGACCTGCATGTCGTTGGGTACGAAACCTGCGTCGACCGCGGCGCGCGAAGCACCGACGGCAGCGCCCAGCTTGTCGGCCAGGGCGTACAGGTGTTTGAAGTTGTCGCCGTTCTGCATGCCGCGACCGCCGGAAACGACGATCTTGGCAGCGGTCAGTTCAGGACGATCGGACTTGGCCAGTTCTTCGCCAACGAAGCTCGAGGTGCCAGCGTTGTGCGCAGCAGCAACCGCTTCAACAGCAGCCGAACCACCTTCAGCAGCCACCGGGTCGAAACCGGTGGCACGCACGGTGATCACTTTGACCGCAGCGTTCGACTGAACGGTAGCGATGGCGTTACCGGCGTAGATCGGGCGCTTGAAGGTATCAACGCTTTCCACCGAGATGATCTCGGAGATCTGGTCAACTTCCAGCTGAGCGGCAACGCGCGGCAGGATGTTTTTGCCGTTGGAAGTCGCGGCAGCCAGGATGTGGCTGTAGCCAGCGCCCAGCTCGGCTACCAGCGGCGCTACGTTTTCCGGCAACTGGTGAGCGTAGGCAGCGTTGTCGGCCACCAGCACTTTGGCCACGCCAGCGATTTTCGCAGCGGCTTCAGCCACGGCGCCAGCGCCCTGGCCAGCGACCAGAACGTGGATGTCGCCGCCGATTTTGGCAGCGGCAGCCACGGTGTTCAGGGTGGCCGGAGCCACTACCTTGTTGTCGTGTTCAGCGATTACCAAGATAGTCATGATTAGATTACCTTCGCTTCGTTTTTCAGTTTCTCGACCAGTTCAGCCACCGACTTGACCTTGATACCCGCGCTGCGTGCAGCCGGCGCTTCGACTTTCACGGTCTTGTTGGTGGAGGCGGTGGAAACGCCCAAAGCGTCCGGAGTCAGCACTTCGAGAGGCTTCTTCTTGGCTTTCATGATGTTTGGCAGGGACGCATAACGCGGCTCGTTCAAACGCAGGTCGGTGGTGACGATGGCCGGCAGTTTCAGGGAAACGGTCTGTGCGCCGCCGTCGATTTCGCGGGTCACGGCAACGCTGTCGCCGGACACTTCGACTTTCGAAGCGAAGGTGCCCTGACCGTAACCGCTCAGTGCAGCGAGCATCTGGCCAGTCTGGTTGTTGTCGCTGTCGATGGCTTGTTTGCCAAGGATTACCAGCTGAGGCTGTTCCTTGTCGACAACAGCTTTGAGCAGCTTGGCAACGGCCAGGGAAGTCAGATCTTCAGCGGATTCGACGAGGATGGCGCGGTCGGCACCCAGAGCCAGCGCGGTGCGCAGTTGCTCTTGAGCGGTGGACGGGCCGACGGAAACGACGACGATTTCAGTCGCAACACCTTTCTCCTTCAGGCGTACGGCTTCTTCCACTGCGATTTCGCAGAACGGGTTCATCGACATCTTGACGTTGGCGAGGTCGACGCCGGAGTTGTCCGCTTTTACGCGGATCTTGACGTTATAGTCGACCACACGCTTGATCGATACCAAAACTCTCATAGCAGGGGGCCTCCAAACAAATTTCATGCGCAGTATCAGTGGGCGATATCGGTGTCGGCCATGGAGCCCGCGTTGCTGGGCTCACAGACCGCGTGAATACCTCCTGAGTTACCGCCGCCGGTGGGCGTCGTGGGCGTACCGGCGGAGGCAACTCTTTATGGGTGTCTTTTAAATCGGGTGTATTCGGACGTATCAGCGATCAGCGTCAGGCTTCGTCGGTGTGGTCCATGCACTCAGGGACAGAAATTGCCTAGCGCGCGCCATCACCGGGGCATCGATCATTTCGCCATCGAGTCTGAAGGCGCCTCGGCCATCGGCCGCATCGAGGACGTGGCGGGCCCAAACCAGTTCTTCCTCCGTCGGTGCCAGGGCGGTGTGAACCACGGCAACCTGTTTCGGATGAATACACAGCATCCCGGCGAAGCCCATATTGCCAGCGGTGCGGGCGTAATGTTGCAGACGCTCGCTGTCTTCGATGTTCGAGAACACGCTTTCCAGCGGAGCGGCCAGGCCGGACAGACGAGTCTGCAACAGCAAGGAGTACCGAACTTGATCGAACATGCGTTCTGCGCCATAGCTGGTCACGTCCAGGCCCAGATCCAGCCCAAGGTCCAATCGGCCGTAGGTCAGGCGCACGACACCGGGTACGCGTGCCATAGCCGGTAGCGCATCAAGGCCCAGGGCACTCTCAACGATAGGAATCATCATCTTGCCCGTCGCAGATACCCGCAGCAGTTGCTCCGCCGTTTCAGCCTTGGGTAAAAAGATGCCTTCGACGCCTGGGTGACAACACATTTCCAGGTCGGCTTGATGTTCGGCATGGCCGGCCATATTTACCCGAACCCAGACGCGGGCAGTGGTGTTGGTGTCAAGGAACGCGCTCAGGTTGGCGCGCGCCTTGGCTTTTTGTTCTTCTTCGACCGCGTCTTCGAAATCAACGATAACGATATCTGCGCCGCTGATCAGCGCCTTCGTAAAGCGCTCCGGGCGATTCCCCGGAACGAAGAGGGCAGAACGCAATGTTGGGTTATGCATCGGCATCTTCCCTCAGAACGAGCGGGGCAACTCGAGCAGATGCTCGGCCACGTACGACAGGATCAGGTTGGTTGAGATCGGTGCAACCTGGTACAGACGGGTTTCGCGGAATTTTCGCTCTACGTCGTACTCGCAGGCGAAACCGAAGCCACCGTGGGTTTGCAAGCAAGCATTAGCCGCTTCCCAGGACGCCTTGGCTGCGAGGTACTTGGCCATGTTGGCGCTTGCGCCGGCGTTGATTCCGCTGTCGTATTCTTCGCAGGCGCGCCAACGCATCAGGTCAGCCGCTTCGATTTCGATGTGGGCTTCCGCGATCGGGAACTGCACGCCCTGGTTTTGTCCGATCGGACGGCCGAATACCACACGGTCGCGGGCATAGGCGCTGGATTTCTCGGTGAACCAGCGTCCATCGCCGATGCACTCGGCAGCGATCAGGGTACGCTCTGCATTGAGGCCATCAAGGATGTAGCGGAAGCCTTTGCCTTCTTCACCGATCAGGCTGTCGGCCGGCAACTCAAGGTTGTCAAAGAACAATTCGTTGGTTTCGTGATTGACCATGTTGGCAATCGGCTGCACGGTCAGGCCCTTGCCGATGGTCTCGCGCAGATCGACGAGGAAAATCGACATGCCTTCAGACTTCTTCTTCACCTCCGCTAGCGGTGTGGTGCGGGCGAGGAGGATCATCAGGTCGGAATGTTGGATACGCGAGATCCACACCTTCTGGCCGTTGATCACGTACTTGTCGCCCCTGCGCACGGCGGTGGTCTTGATCTTGGTGGTGTCGGTACCAGTGGTAGGCTCGGTCACACCCATCGATTGCAGGCGCAGTTCGCCACTGGCCAGTTTCGGCAGGTAGTAGGTCTTCTGCGCGTCGCTGCCATGACGTAGCAGCGTAAACATGTTGTACATCTGGCCGTGAATGGTGCCGGAGTTGCCGCCACAGTAATTCACTTCTTCCAGGATCACCGAGGCTTCGGCCAGGCCCAGGCCGGAACCGCCGTACTCTTCGGGGATCATTGCCGACAACCACCCGGCCTGGGTCATGGCGCTGACGAAGGCTTCAGGAAAACCTTTTTCTTCATCGATCTTGCGCCAGTAGGCAGCGTCGAACTCGGCACACAGGGCGCGGACGCCTTCACGGATGGATTTGATGTCTTCGCTGTTACGGTGGCTCATGGAGCGTTCCTCGAATTGGGCGTCCGCGACCAAGGCGGGCGCATTTTTTATAGAGTCAGTCGAAATGCACTTCGGCTTGCTGGCAAAGGCCGCTCGCATTGCTTGCCCACAGTTCGGCGGTGCCGGAACCCGTGTGTCGTCCACCGAGTTGGAAGTCGTCCGGGGCAATCAGCGGACGCAGCCCGCGGAAACTAAAGCGGCGCACGCGGGCCAGGGGATTGGCGCGCACGAAAGCAGTCATGCTCAGGGTGGCGGTCAATGGGCCATGAACTACCAAGTTGGGGTAGCCTTCGGTCTCTGTGACGTAGGGCCAGTCGAAGTGAATGCGGTGGGCATTGAAGGTCAATGCGGAATAGCGGAACAGCAACACCGGAGTGGGGCTAAAGTTCTCCCTCCACTCGGATTCAGGCACTGGCTCACCTTGCCCCAGCTTGGGTGGGCTAGGCTCGCGGTAGACAATGTCTTGTTCTTCCGAGATGCATAGCTGGCCGTCCTGCCAATACTCATGCTTGAGTGTCACGAACAGCAGCGAGCCCGTGTGACCGGTCTTTTCCGCGATCTTTTCGATCCGGGTCTTGCGGGTGGCTTGCAACCCCACGCGCAACGGCTCGATGAAATCCAGGCGCCCGCCAGCCCACATCCGGTTGCGACCATGAGCCGGCGGCATGAAAGTGCCGAGTGCCGGGTGCCCGTCCGTACCCAGATCGCTGCTGTCGGCTGGCTCCGTAAAGAAGCACCAGTGCCAGAGCCACGGAAGTTCTTCACCCTGACCAGGAACTTTCACGTTGAAAGTCGCGGCAATGCGCTGGATCAGGTTACGGCTGAACTGGTCGTGGGCTTCCTGGGTACGTCCCAGCCATTGGGATGGATCGAAACTGAGCATGTCTGGCATCCGCTGATGTTGTGCGATGCATGATGCTAGGAGCGTGGCGAGAGGGGGAATTAGCTTTTGCGGAAGAGGGGGTCAACTAATGGCTAAGGAGGTAGGCCATTCAGTTTTAGCGGTGAGGGTTTGAGCGGCAAGGCAAACGCATCCGCTGGATCACAGGCACAACTCAGGAGCTTAAGCCAGGCGAAACGCGGGCTTTCGCGATGCAAAATTGCCGGCGCGTTCGTTGACCGCCCATGCTGTGCGCATTGCCCCCATTGAGGTTGAGCTGCAATGAAAAACGCGCTGATCGTTTCGCCCCTTCGCACACCCATCGGCAAGTTTGGCGGCGCGCTGGCTCCGCTCACAGCCGAGCATTTGGCCTCGTTCATGATTAGCCAGGTGATGGCGCGCACGGGAGTGCTGGGACACTCACTGGACGAGGTGATCGTCGCACAGTCCTACGCCTCCAGTGAGGCACCGTGCATCGGTCGATACGCTGCGTTGTCCGCGGGCCTACCTGTTGAGGTGCCGGGCTACACGCTGGATCGTCGTTGCGGCTCGGGCCTGCAGGCGGTGATCGATGCTTCCATGATGGTCAAAACTGGCAATGCCGAAGCGGTGCTGGTGGTTGGTGTAGAGAGCATGAGCAACATTGAGTACTACAGCACCGACATGCGCTGGGGCGCGCGAGCTGGCAGCGTGCGCTTTCATGACCGCCTGGAGCGCGGTCGCGAGCGTTCGCAGCCTTCCGAGCGATTCGGGCACATTTCCGGGATGCCGGAAACCGCCGATAACCTGGCCCTGGACTATGGCATTAGCCGCGAGGAAGCGGATAGCTTCTCCGTGCGCAGCCACCAGAATGCCGCGGCTGCCTGGCGAGAAGGGCGCTTCGCCGATGAAGTGGTCGCGGTAGATGTGCCCGGCAAGCGCGGCGCCGTCACGCGGGTAACAATAGACGAGGGCATTCGTGAGGACGCCAGCCTCGAAAGCATGAAGGCCCTCCGCCTCATTCGCCCCGAAGGCGTGTGCACGGCGGGCAATTCCAGCCAGCAGAACGACGCGGCAGCGGGCTGTCTGGTGGTGTCGCCGGAGTACGCCGCGCGTCACGGATTGACGCCAATGGCGCGTCTGGTGGACTGGGCCGCCGCGGGTTGCGAACCCTCGCGTATGGGCATCGGGCCAGTACCTGCCACGCAAAAGCTGTTGATGCGAACCGGGTTGAGCCTGGCCGAACTGGACTTGATCGAGCTCAACGAAGCCTTCGCTGCCCAGGCCCTGGCGGTGCTCAAGGCCTGGGGCCTGGACGACTTGTCCCGGGTGAACGTCAACGGTTCGGGGATTTCGTTGGGCCACCCCATTGGGGCCACGGGTGTGCGCATTATGACCACGCTGTTGCACGAAATGCGTCGGCGCGAGGCACGCTATGGCTTGGAAACCATGTGCATCGGTGGCGGCCAGGGACTGGCGGCGTTGTTCGAGCGCGTTTGATCGACCGATGCCGTTTGCGCGGCTGTACACTCGCCTTAAGCGCTTCTTAAGGTGCTGTTAACGAGATATCAACTGCGCAGTCGGTACCGGCAACGGATAATCCGGAAAAACCAGCGGCACAGCCGCGAACTAACAAAAACCGTTGAGGTACAAAGCCATGATGCAGTCCCGCATGATCGGAGACATTAAAGTTACCCGTATTCTTGAATACGCGGGCCCGACCCATGATCCCGCGTTCCTGTTTCCGGGCATGGAGGAGGGTGTACTGCAACAGCACCGTGACCTGATGGCGCCAAATCACTGGATCGAGCACATGAACAAGTTGCTGGTCACTATCCAGTTCTGGATCGTGCACGTGGGCAGCAACATCATTGTGATCGACACCGGCGTCGGTAACTTTAAGCCGCGGCCGGGCATTGCGCGCATGAACATGCTCAACACCCTGGTCAAGGAGTGGATGATCGCCGCTGGCGCACCGCCCGAGAAAGTCACACACGTGGTCATCACCCACCTTCACTCCGACCATGTGGGCTGGAACACCACCTGGCAGGACGGCCGCTGGGTGCCGACGTTCCCCAATGCGCGTTACTACCTGCCCAAGGACGACTTCGATTTCTGTCACCAGGGCAAGAACAAGGAAGCCGGCGTGATTGACGTGTTCGGAGAGTCGTTTTTCGACAGCGTGATGCCGATCGTCAACGAAGGCCTTGCAGAAATGATGTTGCCAGGTGAAGAAATCGCCGATTGCCTGGTGGTCGAAGCTGCGCCGGGGCACAGTCCTGGTCAGGTGGCTTTCCGTGTGCGATCTCAAGGGCAAGAAGGTATTTTCTGTGGCGACATCCTGCACAGCCCGATCCAGATCGTGCGCCCGGACATCAACTCCGGTTACTGCATCTGGGAAGACATCGCTCGCCGCACCCGTCTGGAATTTCTCAATAACGCGGCCGACCGCGAAGCGCTGATCATGCCGGTGCACTTTGGTGAGCCGCATTGCGGTTTCATCCGTCGCCAGGGCAACGGCTTCGTGTTCGAGCCGTCGCACTGGGTTTGATACCGGCTTGTTTGCCGTGCTTGTAAAGTAGCCGCGACCGCGCCGGTCGTGGCTATGTTGAATGCCACTAGGCAGACTCAATGTACTGTGAGTACAGTAAGTCTCACTTGGCAGGAACCGTCCGACCATGGCGATGCATTTCGATATCACCGATTTCCGTCTGTTCATCAACATCGCGGAAACCAGCAGTCTTACCCGCGGCTCCGAGCGCTCGTTCCTTTCGGTGCCCGCAACAAGCAACCGTATCAAAAACCTGGAAGAAAACCTCGGCGTGCGCTTGCTCGAGCGCTCGCCTCAGGGTGTGACCCTGACCAACGCCGGCAAGACCTATTTACAGCACGCGCGGGTGATCCTGTCCCAGCTGGAAATGCTCACCGGCGATCTACAGCAATACACCGACGGCCTCAAGGGGCAGTTGCGCCTGCAAGCCAACACCACCGCGATTACCGAATACCTGCCGCCGGTGGTGGGTGAGTATCTGATCAGTCATCCGGATGTGCACATCGACATGCGCGAGCGTCTCAGTGACGACATCGTGCGTGCCGTTCGCGAGGGCAGCACCGATCTGGGCATCGTGTCCGGGAGCGTGGTCACCGACGGCTTGCAGAGTGTGCCGCTGGTATCCAGCCGTTTGATGGTCATCGCGCCGCTGGATCACCCAATTCTGTTGCGCGGTGATGTGTTTTTTAAGGAAACCCTGCAATACGCCTTTGTATCGTTGCTCGAGGGCAGCGCAATCAATGTGTTCCTCAGCCGCGCCGCCGCCGCGTTGCACCTGCCGCTGACCATTCGGGTACAGGTTGCCAGTTCCGACGCCATCTTCCGTATGGTCGAAGCAGGGGCCGGTATTGCCATCGTGCCTCAGGCCAGTTACGACCGGCTCAAGGGGCGGCAGGGTATCGGTGCCTGTCAATTGCTTGATCCCTGGGCGGTGCGGACCTTCCAGCTCTGTTCCCAGGATTTCGACGGCCTCTCGACCTTCGCCCGCGAATTCGCCGACGCGCTCATCGAGCGTTACCGCACGGTCTAGATCCGCCTGAATTGCCTCCCCATAGATGCAGAAATCCACTGTAGGAGCTGCCGCAGGCTGCGATCTTTTGATTTTGTTTTTAAAAATCAAAAGATCGCAGCCTCGTTGCACTCGATAGCTTCTACAGGGTTTCGCGCATGTTACGCAGGCAGCCATTAATCGATCGTTAATTCGCCCTTTCGAAGTCCGAAATTGTGGGCCTCGGGCCGCACTGGCAAGCTGATTCAAACGCGGGGTAGCGCCTTGCACTGCTTGCCAGACTCCGGCCTGGCCCCAAGAACGAGAAAGGATGTATAGCGATGATCAACAAGCTGTTGCCTAGCGCCATTGAAGCGCTGGCGGACATTCCCGACGGGGCTGTGGTGGCCGTGGGCGGCTTCGGCGGCGCTGGCATGCCCGACGACCTGATTCAGGCATTGATCGCTCAGGGCGCGACCGACCTGACTCTGGTCAGCAACAACGCCGGCCAGGGCGATACCGGTTTGGCCGCGCTGCTCAAGGCGGGCCGCGTTCGCCGGATCCTTTGCTCCTACCCGCGAATGAACGGTTCTCATGTGTTCGAGACCCTCTACCGTGCCGGAAAAATCGAACTGGAGATCGTCCCTCAGGGCAACTTGGCCGAGCGCCTGCGGGCCGCCGGCTGCGGCATCGGTGGTTTTTACACGCCGACTGGCTTTGGCACCTTGTTGGCCAAAGGCAAGGAATCGCGCACCATCGACGGCCGCAACTACGTGCTCGAATACCCCATCCACGTTGACTTCGCCTTGATCAATGCTGAGGAGGGCGATCGCTGGGGCAACCTGGTGTACCGCAAAACCGCGCGCAATTTCGCCCCGATCATGGCCATGGCCGCGCACAACACCATTGCTTCGGTCGGTCGCGTGGTGGAGTTGGGTGAGCTTGATCCGGAGCGGGTCATCACCCCCGGTATCTTCGTCAAACACATTGTCCAGCGCACCGATGTTGCGCCGGCACAGCAGCAGGTGGGATGAACAAAAATGGACAAAAACATTCGCAACGCAATGGCGGCTCGCGTCGCCCGCGACATCCCTGAAGGCGCCTACGTCAACCTGGGCATCGGCCTGCCAACCCTGGTGGCCAACCACCTGCCACAGGAGAAGGACATTTTCCTGCACAGTGAAAACGGCGTACTGGGGCGCTGGGTGGCCGCGCTTCCCGGTCAGGAAGATTGGGACATGATCAACGCCGGCAAAGAGCCGATCCAGCCGCTACCGGGCGTCGCATTCTTTCACCATGCCGACTCCTTCGGGATGATGCGCGGGGGCCATCTGGACATCTGCGTCCTTGGCGCATTCCAGGTCGCAGCCAACGGCGACCTGGCCAACTGGCATACCGGCGCTAAGGATGCCATTCCCGCAGTAGGCGGTGCGATGGACCTGGCGATCGGCGCCAAGCGCATCTTTGTGATGATGGATCACCTGGGCAAGGACGGTCAGAGCAAGTTTTTGTCCGCCTGCACCTACCCATTGACCGGGCTGGGCTGCGTCAGTCGGGTCTACACCGACATGGCCACCCTGGAACTGACCGATGACGGTGTGTTGGTGCTGGAGCTGATTGGCGATGTCACTGCCGAACGTCTGCAGGAGCTGACACCCGTGCCACTGGACTTTTCCATCCTCAACTTAGCATCAATGGCTAAGATATAAGGCGCCGGTCATGGAGCTGCATACCTCTGGACAGTACTGGGATCAGCGGGACCTGACCGAATTGCTTGCGCTGGATCTGGATGGGCAAAACCGATACCGCAGCCATACCAGTGACGTCGACAACCACGGACATGTCTATGGCGGACAATTGATCGCCCAAACGCTTTGGGCGGCGGCGCAAGGCTTGGAAGGGCGCAGCCCCAGTCTGTTGCAAATGACCTTTCTCAATGATGCCAGCCCGCTGGACACCATTGAGTACAGCGTGGAGTTGCTGCAGGACGGCCGATGCTTCTCCAACCGGCATATCTATGGCGTGCAGGGCACCGGCCTGGTGTTGAGCGCCAACGCGTCATTCCAGAAAACCAGCACTGACAGTGGCAGGGTCTATCACTTGGACCGCCTGCTGCCGACACCCGAAAGCCTGCCGACTCTCGCCGAATCGGCCGCCAGTCAGATGCATCAGGGCCACGCTCTTCGTTTGCGCTTAATTGACCGGCCTGTTCTTGACGTGCGGCCAATCCACGCTGAAAGAGCGGGCGGGCGACCAGACGATCAGCCCGAGGTCGGCTACTGGGTGCGTTTGAACCAGCCGCTGCCGAACGAAGGTTGTCTGCACCCTGCGGCGCTGGCCTATATGTCCGACTGCTGGCTCAACCGATGTCTGGTGCCGTCGCCTTCGATGCCTGATCCGTGGCAGCACGGCCGCGTCAGTCAGCTCAATCACAGTCTGTGGTTCCACAGCTCGTTAATCGATGCCAACGACTGGCTGCTTTTTCTGAGCGAGCCTGTTCGTAGCCTGGCCGGTCGCGGTTTGGTCACGACCCACATTTATCAGCGTTATGGCCGGCTTGTCGCGAGCATGACTCAAGACATGTTGCTGTCGCCGTTGGTTGCGTGAATGAGATGGTCTTAGCTATTGCGAAAGAGGGACTTCCACAACGGCAAATGGGCAGAAGCAACGAACTCCCTCATGCTGCGAATGCGGATTGCGCATCGGTAACAGAAACACCCATGGCGTTGCTCTGAGGCCATGAGCAGTTCACCAATAACAATAAGGAAGGTCATCATGTTCGATTGGTACAGGAAAGGCTCGCCTCGTGAACGCAAGACATTCTGGGCCTGCTACTCCGGCTGGGCGCTGGATTCCTACGACATGCAGATGTTCAGCTTTCTGCTGCCAACGATCATTGCCCTGTGGGGGCTGACCAAGGCCGAAGCCGGCATGGTCGGCACTGCCGCATTGCTGTCGGCGGCCATTGGCGGTTGGGCCGCCGGTATTCTCAGCGACCGCCACGGTCGTGTGCGCATCCTGATCTTCTCGATTCTCTGGTTCACTTTTTTTGGTGTGGTAGCCGGCTTCGCGCAAAACTTCGAACAGTTGCTGATCGCCCGGACCTTGCAAGGTTTCGGCTTCGGCGGTGAATGGGCGGTAGGTGCTGCGCTGATGGCTGAAGTGATCAACCCGAGTAATCGCGGTCGCGCGATGGGCTTTGTGCAGTCGGGCTTCGCACTGGGTTGGGCAGGCGCGGTAATTATCATCACCGTCATCCTCAGCCAGTTCCCGGCGGAACTGGCTTGGCGTGTCGCGTTCTGGTTCGGGGTCATCCCGGCACTGATGGTGTTGTTTATCCGCCGTCACGTCAAAGACTCCGATGCGTTTGTTCAGGCCGTTGCAAGCAAGGCGCCCAAAGCCTCTTTCTCGACCGTGTTCAAACCGCAGTACCGGCGGCTGACAATGCTATCGAGCATTCTGGTGGTCGGTCTGCAAGCGGGCAGCTACGTGATTCTGGTGTGGATACCGTCGTTGCTCAAGGACCGTGGTGTGGAGTCCGGTTCGTTGATCGCTACCATCCTGGTCATGGCGCTGGGCTGCTTTGCCGGTTTCGCCAGTACTGCTTATCTGGCGGACAAACTGGGACGGCGTCCGACGCTGATCGTGCTGTCGCTGATGTCGTGGATCGTGACCGTCACCTACATGATGATCCCGCTCAATCCACTGGTCACCCACGTCATGGGTTTCCTGGTGGGCTTCGCCGCCATTGGCATGTACGCGGCGCTGGGGCCGTTTCTCAGTGAATTGTTTCCCACCCATGTGCGCACCACCTGCATGGGCTTTTCCTACAATGTCGGCAAGTCGGTCGGTGCCACGGCGATCACAGGCGTCGGTGTGCTCTCGGTGCATGTCGGCCTGGCGCAAGCGATCGGCCTTTTTTGCCTGTGTGCTTATGCAATCTCCGTGGTGGCCTTGTTGCTGCTACCGGAAACCAAGGGCATCAGCATTGAAGTGCTGGATGCACAAGACCCGGCCGCTGACGCTGCCGCCCCTACAAATTCCACAACGCCGAAGACCGCCTGAGCGCCGTTCTTTAGCCATTCATCGAGGTCCCCATGATTCGTATCCTTTATCTGTTGGTTAAACCGGAAAGCATGAGCCACGAGCAGTTTCGAAAAGAGTGCGTGGTGCATTTCCAGATGTCCGCCGGAATGCCGGGGCTGCACAAATACGAAGTGCGACTGGTTGCCGGTAATCCTACGGATACCCACGTGCCGTATCTGGACGTAGGCCGTATCGATGCGATCGGTGAATGCTGGTTTGCCAGTGAGGAGCAGTATCAGGTCTACATGGAATCCGATATCCGCAAGGCCTGGTTCGAACATGGTAAGTATTTCATCGGCCAGCTTAAGCCCTTCGTCACTGAAGAGCTGGTTTGAGGTTTCGCGCCGCCGCTGGCAGGGGGCGCTCGTTCAACAACAATATCTGGAGTTCAACATGCTGTATTGCGTAGAAATGACCGTCAGTATTCCCCGTGACATTCCGCTGGACGAAGTGGAGCGGATCAAGGCGTCGGAGAAGGAAAGGGCCATCGACATCCAGGAGTCGGGCAAGTGGCCCCACCTGTGGCGCGTCGTGGGCGAGTACTCCAACATCAGCATCTTTGACGTCGAAGGTAACGATGAACTGCACAGCCTGCTGTCGAGTCTGCCTCTGTTCCCTTTCATGAAGATCAAAGTCACCCCGCTGGCCAAGCACCCGTCGTCGATTTTCTGATTGTCGCGGCGGCCCGCAACGGGCCGCCATTTTCCATTTGAGCCCTGTCTGCCTTGGGTCCTGTACCACAGGGCCCGGCTCGCTATTGCCAGGGTTTTGCCATGCCTCTCGAATTACAAGCCAATGCACCGGACCTCTCCAGCCTGATCCGACCCGGGGACACCGTGTTATGGGGACAGGCGAACGCCGAGCCGCTGACCCTGACCCGTGCGCTCATGGCACAGCGTCATGATTTCAAACGCATCCGGGTGCTGCTGGGCATTGCCAACAGTGACACCTGCCGGCCCGAGCATGCCGATGCCGTGGACTTTCTCGCCTATTGCGGTGCCGGCGCAAATCGTGCGCTGGCTGACGCCGGTGTGCTGGACATTCTTGCTTGCCACTACTCTGAAATGGCGTCGCAGTTGAGTTCTGGGCAATTGCGCGTCGATGTTCTGATGCTGCAGCTTTCGCCGGCGGATGCCAACGGCCGGCACAGCCTCAGTCTGGCCAGCGAATACTTGCTCTGTGCGCTGGAACAGGCGGCCGTGGTGATCGGGGAGGTCAATCAACAGGCTCCCTGGACCTATGGTGAGCGTACCCTGGGTCTGGATGAACTGGACGCTGTGGTCTACACCGACCGTGCGCCCCTGGCGAGCGAAAGTGCGAGCATTCGCGAGGTAGACATGAAAATCGCCAGGGACATCGCCGACTTGGTCGAAGACGGATCGACCCTGCAGACGGGCATCGGTGCCATACCGGATGCAGTGCTCAGCGCCTTAAATGACCACCACAATCTGGGTGTGCATTCGGGCAGCATCGGCGACGGCGTCATGCGGCTCATGCAAAGCGGCGTGGTCAATAATTCACGCAAGAGCAGGGACGCCTGGCTCAGCGTGGGCGGCGTGCTGATTGGCAGCCAGGCATTGGCGCAGTTCGCCCATCGCAACCGGTCAGTGCATATGCGTTCCAGCGCCTATACCCACGACGCTCAGGTGCTGGCCAGTCTGGATCGTCTGGTGGCGATCAACTCCGCGGTGGAGGTCGATCTCACCGGGCAAGTGAACTCTGAGGTCGCGGCAGGCAGTTACCTGGGCGCGGTAGGGGGATCACTGGACTTCATCCGCGGCGCCCATCGTTCACGGGGCGGTCTGCCGATCATCGCACTGCCGTCCAGCGCACGGAGCAACAGTCGAATCGTTGCCCGCCTCAATGGTCCAACGACCATTCCCCGCAGTGATGCCGGGCTCATCGTCACCGAGTTTGGCGTCGCCGACCTGCGTGGACTGACCATGAAGCAAAGGGTCGACAAAATGCTCAGCATCGCCGCCCCGCAGCACCGAGCCGATCTGGAGGCGGCGTGGGCGCGGGGAGGGCTCGCAGGATCCTGACGGTACCGACAGTCCCGAGCGAGGGCGGAGTCAGTCGTCGAAAACCACTTCCTTTCCTGGCAGATCGTGGGGCAGCGCGGCGCTGACACCCGGTTGGTCGTTCTCGAACAAGGTACGCACGGTCTGGCGAATCCATTGGTGACGCGGGTCGTTCTGAAACCGCGCATGCCAGTACTGCTTGATGTCGTAAACCGGAAAGCCGTCGGGCAATTCGACGCTGCGAACATTGGCGTATTTCGCGTAAAGGCTGGCGACGGTCCGGGGCAGCACGACCACTAGGTTCGACCGCTCGATAATTGAAGCCGTACTCATGTAGTGACCCATCTGCAAAACGATATTTCGCTTAACACCGGCCTTAGCCAGGTAGCTCTCATACATCTCCTGATTACGCCCGCCATCGCGCACTTGTACATGTTCCAGGGTGCAGAATTCATCCAGGGTCAATTGTTCGTGCCGGATCTTGTGCCCCCCTCGGATCAGGCAGACCAGGTCATGGGAGAACAATCTTTGCTGATAGATGTTCGCCGCGCCGAGGTCAGGAAAGTAACCCATGACCAGGTCGACCTTGCCTTCGCGCAGATGCTCGTCCACGTCCTTGGCGGCCAGACTCAGGCTGCAAATCTGCGCAAGCGGCGCGACGCTGCGAAGGTGCCCGAGCAGCATCGGTAGAAAGGCGATTTCGCCAATCTCGCTCAAACAGAACATGAAGGGGGCGGTGCTGGTGGATGGGTCGAACACCGGATTGCTGAGGATGTCGCGGTCGATGATGTCGATCACCTCCCGCGTGCGATCAATGATGCTTTGGGCTCGTGGCGTTGCGGCCATTGTCTGACCCGAACGTACGAACAGCGCGTCTCCCAGTGACCGCCGCAAACGGGCCAGTGCCGCGCTGGCGGCTGGTTGACTCATGCCTAGACGTTGTGCCGCGGCGGTCACGTTGCCGGCTTCATGGACGGCCAGAAGCACTCTGAGAAGATTCAGATCGGTTTTCATGGGTATAACCAAAACAAATAAAATGAATAAAGATAATTTGCTATTTTTATTTTTGCCGCGACGCGAGGATTAAGTCCACATAAAAATAACGTTCGAGGCCGCTTCATGATCAATCTTCACGACATCCGCTATGTCCGTCTGGGGACGCCGGATCTGGAACAAACCCGCCTCTATGCCACCCAGATTCTGGGTCTGGAAGTGGCCCGGGTTGCCAATGGCGCCATCTATTTCCGATCCGATGATCGCGACCACACTTTGTGTTACTACGAAGGTGACCCGCAGGAGGCCACCGCGGCTTTCGAAGTGAGCACGCCCGAGGAGATGGACCATGCCGCGCAGGTGCTCGAAGATAATGGCTTTGCTGTTCGTCATGGCACTCGCGAAGACATCGAGTTGCGTGCGGTCAATGACCTGATCCAGTTCCGCGACCCGAGTGGCAACCGCATCGAATTGGTGCTCGGCCCTCATGCCAGTGGCGTGCGGCATTTCCCCTCGCGGGATGCCGGCAATACCGGTTTCAACCACATCGGCCTGCGTACCACCAACGCAAAACGCGACGAAGCGTTCTGGACACGCCTGTGCAACGCCAGGGTCAGTGACCGCATCGGCGAGGCGGCGCTGCTGCGCATCGATGAGGTGCATCACAAGATTGCGCTGTTTCCGTCCTCGCATGCGGGCGTGCAGCACATCAACCATCAGGTCGAAACCGTCGATGACATCATGCGCGCCTGGTACTTCCTTCGCGAGCGTGGCATTCGGATTCTCTTCGGCCCCGGTCGCCATCCGACTTCGGGCGCCTACTTCCTGTATTTCGAAGGGCCCGATGGCATGACATATGAGTACTCCTCGGGGGTCAGGCACATCAGCGCCGAGGAGGAAGCCGGTTACCGGCCACGGCAGTTCCCGGCGGTCCCTACGTCGTATTGCTGCTGGGGGTCGAAACCCGATATTGCGGAATTCCGTTCGTGAGTGGCGTGACCGCCACGGCCGCCCAGCAACGAGAAGTGCGGCTAGCGGCACGGGCATTGGCTCGGGCGGGCCTGGTGCATGCCTATGGTCATTGCAGCCTGCGCCTGGACGCGCATCACTTCCTGGTGTGCGCAGCCAAACCGATGGGGCTGATCGGCCCGGGAGAACCCGGTGTGGTGGTCCCCGTCGAGGGCCCGTTGCCGGAAGGCGTGCTGGGTGAGGTGCGAATCCATCAGCAGATCTATCAGCGTCGTGCCGATGTCGGTGCAGTGATTCGCAGCATGCCCGATCAGGTCATGACGTTGTCCTGCGCCGGTATTACGCCAAAGTCACGGCATGGCGCTGGCGCCTATTTTCACTCGTCCATACCTCTATGGGATGACCCGCAACTGTTGCGCGATGACGTTCAGGCGGCGGCGCTGGCCGAGCAACTGGCGGACGGTCCGGCATTGGTGATGCGCGGCAACGGCGCCGTTGTGGCCGGTGCCTCGCTGGTCGAGGCGCTGACGCTCAACTGGTACTTGGAGGATGCCGCTCATATCGAGTTGCAGCTGCATGCCGCGGGGCTGGCTGACCGGGTGCCGCCACTTGACGATGAGCAAACACGACAACGAGCGACTTACTCCGGTCGGATCTTCGAACGTATGTGGGATTACCTCACTGCCGGTGACATCGAGGCGGTCGAGCTCACACAGCAAGGAAACTGAACATGGCCACACTGCCTCTTAATGAGTTCCGCAATTTCATTGATAACCAATGGTGCGAGGGCGTTCGCACGTTCGATAACCGCAACCCCGTGGACAATAGCCTGATCGGCAAGGTCCACGAAGCCGGCCAGGCACAAGTGGACGCGGCGGTCCAGGCAGCCCGGGGCGCCTTGCAGGGCCCCTGGGGCAGTATGACCGCTGCGCAACGCATCGCTATTTTGCACAAGGTCGCCGAAGGTATTGAAAGTCGTTTCCAGGAATTCGTCGCCGCGGAAATCGCCGATACCGGTAAGCCTTACGATCTGGCCAGTCACCTGGACATTCCCCGTGGCGCGGCGAATTTCAGGGTGTTTGCAGACCTGCTGAAAAATGTCCCGAACGAATGTTTCACCATGGACACCCCCGATGGTGGCAAGGCGGTCAATTACGCCGTACGTGCACCGCGCGGCGTCATCGGGGTGATCTGTCCGTGGAATCTGCCGCTGTTGTTGATGACCTGGAAAGTCGGCCCCGCGCTGGCCTGCGGCAATACCGTCGTGGTCAAACCGTCCGAAGAGACGCCGGCGACCGCCACTTTGTTGGGTGAAGTCATGCTCGAGGCGGGGGTCCCGGCGGGTGTCTACAACGTCGTGCACGGCTTTGGTGAAAACTCGGCCGGTGCGTTTCTGACCGCTCACCCGGACGTCAACGGCATCACCTTCACCGGTGAAACCGGCACCGGCGAAGTGATCATGAGGGCAGCGGCCAAGGGCCTGCGTCCGGTGTCCCTGGAGCTGGGCGGCAAGAATGCGGCCGTGGTATTTGCCGATGCCGATCTGGAAAAAGCCGCCGCGGGCGTCGCTCGTTCGGCCTTTGAGAACAGCGGCCAGGTCTGTTTGGGCACCGAGCGCGTGTATGTCCAGCGTCCAGTGTTCGAACGTTTTGTCGCAGCGCTCAAGACAAAAGCTGAATCCCTGCGCGTGGGCATCCCCTACGAACGGGGGGTGAACATGGGCCCGCTCATTTCTCTGGGCCACCGTGAAAAAGTGCTGGGTTACTACCGTCAGGCCGTCGCCGATGGCGCTACCGTGGTCACCGGCGGAGGCGTTCCTGAGTTCAATTCCGAGTTGGCAGAAGGTGCCTGGGTACAGCCCACCATCTGGACCGACTTGCCGGAAAACTCAGCGGTGATCCGTGAGGAGATTTTCGGCCCGTGTTGTCACATCGCCCCCTTCGACGAAGAAGACGAGGTGGTGCGTCTCGTCAATGACACGCCGTACGGCCTGGCGGCCAGCGTCTGGACCTCCAACCTGCAAGTGGCCCACCGCATGGGCTCGGTTCTCAACGTCGGTGTCTGCTGGATCAATTCGTGGTTCCTGCGCGATCTGCGCACCGCTTTTGGCGGTGCGAAGCAGTCGGGTATCGGCCGAGAGGGCGGAGTGCATTCCCTGGAGTTCTACACCGAATTACGCAACGTTTGCGTGCGCCTGTGAGGTCTTTCATGAATACCCAGACACTGCATGCCTTGGGCAGCGAGTTGCACAATGCACTGACCAGCCGTGAGGCGATCGATCCCCTGAGTGAACGGTATCCGCAGCTGACGATTGAAGACGCCTACCAGATCCAGCTGGGCATGATCCAGGCGCGACTGGATGCCGGTCAGACCATCATCGGCAAGAAGATTGGGGCCACCAGTAAGGTCGTGATGGACATGCTGGGTGTGGATCAACCGGACTTCGGCCACCTGCTCAGCGGGATGTTGTACAGCGACGGTGCGGCGATCGAATGCGCCGGACTGATCGCCCCCAAGGCTGAAGGGGAAATCGCATTCGTGCTCAAACACGATTTGACCGGCCCCGGTGTCACGGTGGCGGATGTCATTCGGGCCACGGACTTTGTCATGCCTTGTTTCGAGATTGTCGATTCGCGCATTCGAGACTGGAAAATCCGCATTCAGGACACCGTCGCCGATAACGCTTCGGCCGGTGCATTCGTGCTGGGCAGCGAGTGCGTCGATCCACGGGATGTCGACCTGGCCTGTGTCGGCATGACACTGGAAAAAAATGGCGAACTGATTGCGACGGGCGCTGGCGCTGCGGCACTGGGTCACCCAGCCAATGCCGTCGCGTGGCTGGCCAATACGCTGGGGCGCTTGGGTATCGGCCTGAAGAAAGGCGAGGTGATCCTGTCCGGCTCACTGGCCGCCATGGTGCCGGTCAAGGCCGGTGATCAATTGCGCATAAGCCTGGGCGGTATCGGCTCTGCGTCCGTTCGTTTCGTTTGAGGGGATCCCATGAAACTGACACACGAGACGGTCATCGAGCTGGCCCTGCATCTGGAAAGAGCTGAGTTGACAGGTGTGGCCGTGACCAAAATAACTGACAAATTCCCTGATATGGACTGGGAGGACGAGTATGCCATTCAAGACACGATTCGCCGCCACAAAGAGCAGCGAGGTGTGCGCATCGTCGGGCTAAAGATGGGGTTGACCTCGTTCGCAAAAATGAAACAGATGGGCGTCAGTGAACCGGTCTACGGCTTTCTGACGGACTACGGTTCGTGCATGGATGGCTCGGCTATCGATGTCGATCATTTGATCCACCCCAAGATCGAGGCGGAAATTGCCTTTGTCCTCAAGCACCCATTGAAGGGCCCAGGCTGTCATGTGGGCGATGTGCTGGCCGCCACCGACTTCATTATTCCCGCCGTGGAAGTGATCGACTCGCGGTACGAAAACTTTCGCTTCGACCTCAAGAGTGTGATCGCCGATAACACCTCGGCGGCGCGCTTTGTTGTGGGCGGCAACGCCCTCGACCCCAAAGGGATCGACCTCAAATGCCTCGGCGTGGTGCTGGAAAAAAACGGCGAGGTGGTGGCAACCGCCGCAGGCGCGGCGGTGCTGGGGCATCCGGCGCAAAGCGTGGCCATGTTGGCCAACATGCTGGGCGCGCGGGGCCGTGAGCTGCCCGCGGGCACTTTCATCATGACTGGAGGCATGACCGAAGCGATCGCCGTTCAGGCGGGCGATCAGATCAATGTGCGGTATCAACATCTGGGCAGCGTTTCGATGCGCTTTCAGTCCAGCCTTCTGTGAGAACAGTCCCATGCCAATCATGCAGGTATTTCTGGTCGAAGGCCGCAGCGAGGAACAGAAGGCTCGATTGATAGCCGCACTGACCGACGCGGCCGTGAGCTCGCTGCAGGCGCCCATCGAATCGGTGCGCGTCATCATCAACGAAATGCCGAAGACAGATTTCGGTATTGCTGGCAAAACCGCCAAGGCGCTCGGGCGTTAGGTGCGAGGAAACCGTTATGAATACAAACAAGAAGAAAGTCGCGATTTTGGGTTCGGGCAATATCGGCACGGACTTGATGATCAAGATACTGCGCCAGAGTCAGCACTTGCAGATTTCGGTGCTAGTGGGCATCGATGCAGCTTCGGACGGCCTGGCGCGAGCCAGAAAAATGGGGGTGGCGGTGTCCCACGAAGGCGTCGAAGGCTTGATCGGCATGCCTGAGTTCGCCGACATCGAATTTGTCTTCGATGCCACCTCTGCCAGTGCCCATCTGGACAATGAAACCTTGCTGCGTCGACATAAACCCGACATCCGGATCATCGATCTGACACCGGCGGCGATCGGTCCGCTCTGCGTTCCGGTGGTGAATCTGGAACAGAACCTCAGCGCCACCAACGTCAATATGGTGACCTGCGGCGGCCAGGCGACCATTCCCATGGTGGCAGCCGTGTCTAGGGTAGCCGAGGTTCATTACGCGGAAATCGTGGCCTCGATCAGCAGCAAATCGGCTGGGCCCGGTACCCGTGCCAATATCGATGAGTTCACCGAAACCACCTCCAGGGCCATCGAAAAAGTCGGTGGCGCAGCCAAGGGCAAGGCCATCATTGTGCTCAATCCGGCCGAGCCGCCGTTGATCATGCGCGACACCGTCTACGTGTTGTCCGCGATGGCCAATGAGGACGAGGTCAGGAGATCCGTGGAGGAGATGGTCCGTGCCGTCAACGACTATGTTCCGGGTTATCGGCTCAAGCAGCGTGTGCAGTTCGAGCAGATTCCAGTCGACGCACCCGTGAACATCCCTGGGCATGGACGTTTCAGCGGGCTGAAAACGTCGATCTTTCTCGAAGTCGAGGGTGCCGCACATTACCTGCCGGCCTATGCGGGCAACCTCGACATCATGACTTGCGCCGCTTTGGCCACCGCAGAGCGCATCGCGCGTTCGATGGTTAACTAAAGGAACACACCATGACGTTCAATCCCGGAAAAAAACTCTACATTTCTGACGTTACGTTGCGTGACGGCAGCCATGCGATTCGTCATCAGTACTCCATCGACAACGTCCAGACCATTGCCCGTGCACTGGACAAGGCACGTGTGGACAGCATCGAAGTGGCGCATGGCGATGGCCTGCAGGGCTCCAGTTTCAACTACGGCTTTGGCGCGCACACCGACCTTGAGTGGATCGAAGCGGTCAGCGATGTGATTTCTCACGCGAAGGTCGCCACGCTGCTGTTGCCCGGCATCGGCACCGTTCACGACCTCAAGGCAGCGTACAACGCCGGCGCACGAATTGTCAGGGTCGCCACCCATTGCACCGAAGCGGACGTTTCGCGCCAACACATCGAATATGCGCGCGAACTGGGAATGGACACCGTAGGTTTTCTGATGATGAGCCACCTGACCAGCCCGCAGAATCTCGCGACCCAGGCCAAGATCATGGAGACCTATGGTGCCACCTGTATCTATGTGGTGGACTCCGGTGGCGCGATGAGCATGCAGGACATTCGCGAGCGGTTCCGCGCGCTCAAGGAAGTGCTCGACCCTACGACACACACCGGCATGCACGCTCACCATAATTTGTCGCTAGGCGTAGCCAACTCGATCGTCGCCGTGGAGGAGGGCTGCGACCGCATCGACGCTAGCCTCGCAGGCATGGGCGCCGGCGCTGGAAACGCGCCGCTGGAGGTCTTTATCGCCGCCGCCGATAGGATGGGTTGGCATCATGGCACCGACCTCTACACCCTGATGGACGCCGCCGATGACATCGTCCGTCCGCTGCAGGACCGGCCGGTGCGCGTCGATCGCGAAACCCTGGCGCTGGGGTATGCCGGCGTCTATTCGAGCTTCCTGCGCCATGCTGAAGTCGCCGCCAGGCGATATGGTCTCAAGACTGTGGACATTCTGGTGGAGCTCGGCCAGCGGCGCATGGTGGGTGGCCAGGAAGATATGATTGTCGATGTGGCGCTGGACTTGCTCAATTGTCCGAAGATCTACCCGACCTGAACCCCGGGCTTGATTGGTGCACTGGCGCAACAGGCTTTGGTGATTTTGCTGTATTGCGGTATCAGGGCGCGGAAAATAAAGTCGGGTGAAAGAAAACAACAACAAAAACGAGGATTGCTGGATGAATTACGCAATGAAAGCGATGTTTGACTGTGTCGACAGCAAAAACATCGAAGGCTTCCTGAGCTACCTGGCGGATGACGTCGAATTCCGCTTTGGCAACGCACCGAAACTGGTGGGCAAGGTGGCGATCAAGGACGGTGTGGGCGCCTTTTACTCGCAGATCCAGGGCCTTGAGCATGTCATGACCGGCGTGTGGGAACTCGATCACGTGACTATTATCGAGTTCGACAGCTACTACACCAAACACACGGGCGTCACCGTTGGCGTGCCGTGTTGTGTTGTCCTGCGTTTCAGTGCCGATCGACTGATCAACGATTACCGGATCAACATCGACCTGTCCCCGGTGTTCGCTAGTGTGCCCGACAGTCATCTGATCCGCGCCACCGCCTGACCTTCGTTCCAGGTTCCCCTGCCAGTGACCTGCCAGCTGCCTCTCTCGAGGCCGGCAGGTCGCCGGCGTTCTGGAAAGACGTGATCAAGGCACCGTGATGAAAGATCTGAATTTGCTGTACATCTTCGAAGCGCTTTGGCGGGATCATTCGACGTCAATCGCAGCGCAGAACCTGGGCGTCACTCAGTCGGCCGTCAGCAGTAGTCTCAAGCGCCTGCGCCAGACCTACAGCGACCGGTTGTTTACGCTGGTCGGCCGGCGGATGGAACCTACACCTTTTTGCGCTCAAATCGCGCCGCGCCTGTTGCAGTCACTAGCCCTGATCCGGGCTGCGGAAAGCCAGATGCTCGAGTTCGATCCGGGACTTTGCCGCAAGTCGTTTACCGTTAGAATGCTCGATGTGGGGGAAGTGGTGTGCCTACCGCCGATTCTGAAAAAGCTGGCCGCCGATGCCCCCCTGGCGCGCATGAACACCGTCGGAGGCGGCGTGGAGGAAACCCTCAACGGCTTGGCCACCGGCAGGATCGATCTGGCAATGGGCTTCATGCCGACTTTGCAAACCGACATACATCGATTGCCGGTGTTTTCCCAGCACTACGTGTGTGCCATGCGCCGCGACCATCCCTTGGCCAACAAGGTAATGTCCCTGGACGAGTTCATCGCTTGCGACCATCTACTGGTGGAGGCGGGCGGTACCGGCCATCAGGCGCTGGAGCGTGCCTTGATCGATGCGGGGGGCGCGGACTGCGTCAAGATGCGCGTGCCTCATCATCTGTCCAGTCCGCACCTACTGCTGGACAGTGACCTAATCTGGACGCTGCCATGTGCGCTCGGCAAGACGCTGGCGCGCTTTTACCCGTTGGCTATCCAGCCCTTGCCGCTGCAGATTCCTTCGTTCGAGATTGATCTGTACTGGCACGATCGCTTTCATCGAGACCCACAGAATAAATGGCTGCGCGAAATGATGGGCCGGGTTTTGAAGAGTCAGCAGGCGCAGTGGCAATAACTCAATCGGACGCTTTGCCGCTCAGCGTGCCATCGAGTATGAGCTGCGGCAGATGTAGGCTCAGGTAGTCGATCACACTGCGCACCGAGGGCAACATGCCCTTGGGTTTCGGATACAGCAGATGAATCAGGTGGGGCGGTCCGGCCCACGAGGGCATCACCACCTCAAGCGCACCGCTGCGCACCCACCCTACGACGATCGGCTCCGGCAACATCGCAATGCCTAGGCCATTGAGCGCGGCGTCCAGCTGCATGCTCAAATCGTCGGAAATCAGGCAGGGCAGATGGGGCATCAGTCGTTCTTCGTGAACGCCGTTGTGCAGCAGCCAGCGGCCGAAACCATCGTGCATGTCCGCTGGCAGGCACAGGGTCGGCAGGCCCGATAAGGCCTTGAGGGTGTCGGGGCGGCCCACGCGATCGAGCAGCGTCGGGCTTGCGACCATTAATCGCCTGGCGCTGCCCAGGGTTTTCGCCACCAGCCCGGCGGTTTCGTCGATATGGGTGCGGGCACGCAGAGCGATATCGAGTCGCTCCTCATACAAATCGACCTCGCGGTCTACCGCGCTCAGCTCCAAGCGAACCTTTGGGTACTTCGCCATGTAGCTGGGCAGGAGCGGTGACACGTAGGTCTTGGCCATGACCTGAGGGCAACTCAAGCGCACCAGACCTACGGGTTCACGGCGCATGTGCTCGACGCTCTCATAGGCGGTCTGCGCGCCCTCGACCACAGCCTGGCTCAGTGCAAAGAAATGTTGGCCGGCTTCCGTCAGCGACACCTGGCGCGTGGTGCGGTGCAACAGGCGCGCACCAATGCGTTTCTCCAGAAGGGCAATGTGCCGGCTGAGCAGGGTTTTCTCGATGCCCGTGGCCCTGGCCGCGGGTGAAAACCCTCCATGCCTGACGACAAGGACGAAGTAGTGCAGATCGTTCAGGTCATTCATGCAACGTCCCCCCTTTTTCGGAACCAATAGCAACCCTGTAGGAGCGAGCACGCTCACGATGGACGTCAACGATAACGCGTGCCCGCAGGATGAACGCGGCGCCCTTGAGTTCCTCGCGAGCATGCTCGCTCCGACAGGGATCACCGTGCTCACGATGATCGTGTTCGCGCCGCATTGGAGCATGGACCCCTTCGGCAGTGGAAGGGTTTTGCGGCATTTCATTGGTGCATTAAAGCAACAGTCTTTAGTGATTTATTCATCTAGTCAGTGACCGGTCGCCTACCTAAAGTTGAACCACTGACCAGCCCCCGATGTTGGGCAGCAGCATCACCGAAGGCAGTCATGGTTGTTGGCCAGATTCAGTGCAAGGGCTTAATGCGGCACTTGGCCAGGAACGAGATGAATAACAAAAAAGTCGCCAATGGAAGCTAGCTATGAGTGATTTGAACCAACGCAATATCATTGTCACTGGCGCATCCGGTGGCATCGGCAAAGCTTCGGTCATTGCGTTTGCCGAGGCCGGCGCCCGGGTCATCATGCTGGACCGCGATACCGCCGGTTTGAACGATATCGTTGAAGTGGTGCAGTCCTGCGGCGGTGCCGTCCATGCCATACCTTGCGATATCACCGACGAAGCCGCGGTCAAAGACGCCGTCGACGAGGTGATCAGCCGCTTCGGTGTGCTGCACGGCGCTTTCAACAATGCTGGCATCGAACAGAGCCACCTGCCGCTGCATGAAATCTCCGCCGAAGCCTGGGACCGCATCATCAAGGTCGACCTGACCGGCGTCTTCTACTGCATGAAGCATCAGATCCGAGCCATGCTCGCCTCCGGCGGCGGCTCTATCGTCAACACGGCATCAGCCCTGGGTGCGGTGGCCATCGCCGCCGCCTCCGACTACATCGCGGCCAAGCATGGCGTACTCGGCCTGACCAAAGCCGCCGCCGTTGATTACGGCCCGCAGCGAATCCGCGTGAATGCCGTCCTTCCCGGAATCATCGAGACCCCGATGATTCTGCGCCTGAGCCAGGAAGACAACTTTGCCAATCAGTTCCAGGCATTGCGCGAGCGCCACCCGATAGGTCGCTTCGGCAAGCCCGAGGAAATCGCCGCCGCTGCGTTGTGGCTGCTGTCAGACAAATCCAGTTTCGTGACCGGGACATCCTTGTCCGTGGATGGCGGCTACCTCGCCATCTGAAAACCGCTGTTGTGTGGTGTGCGGCCACTCATGAACGGGCGGCCGCGTCATTTGAAAATAAAAAGGTGAGCAAGATGATCATTGTAAGTAAGCGTCTGGAAATCAATCCGGCCGGTGAAGTTGAGTTGACCCGAGCCCAGGTCTGGGAAGGTCTGGAAGAAAAGGCGCGCAATCCTATCGGTTATGTCGGCCCGATCGAGCAATGCACGATCGTTGAAGAAGCCGAAGGCCGCAACCCATTCATTCGCGAAGTGGTGCTGCACGGTGAAACTCTGCAAGAGCTAATCACGCTTTTCCCGCAAGAGCGTGTCGAGTTCGTGCGTATTTCCGGCGGCGCACGCGGCATCATCAAGAACATCATCGAAGAAGAGAACGGCACGCTGTTCCTGCGCTTTACCTTCACCTTTTCCCTGGAAGGCGTGAAGGCTGGCAGCCCGGAAGAAAAAGCCTTTGCCGAAGGCATGGAAATCTCTTACTGCGAAGCGGTAAACACCACGCTGGGCCGTATGCGCGCGAAAAAAAACGTCGCCTGACGGACGAGGGCAAGCGGTGCGGCGATGGCAAGGTCACGCAGGACCTCGGGTTTGATCTCAACCTGTTCTGGGTGAACGGAGAATGAGAACCCGACCTTGTCCATCGCTCGCTTTGCGCTCTGCCATCAACGGTTGATCGCAACGGAGGCGACCGTGACACGTTGACTTCCCATCAAGCAGGAGAACGTCATGAGTGATCGTCTGAAGGGTAAGGTTTGTATCATCACCGGCACCGGTGGTTCGATGGGACGAGCCGCAGCACTTATGTTCGCCCGCCAGGGCGCAAAAGTGGTCGGCTGCGATATCAACCGCGAGTCGGCTGAAGCGACGGTCGACGAAGTGCTGTCGTTCGGGGGGGAGATGGTGTCCCTGAGCGAATGTGACTTGACCGATACGCTGCAATGCAAGGAACTGGTTGAACTGGCCGTCTCGACCTATGGTCGTGTCGATGTCCTGTTCAATAACGCGGCCATGGCCTATTTCGGCTGGGTCGACGAGATTTCCGACTTCGATTGGCACCGTACAATCGACCAGGAGCTGAATCTGGTTTTCCACCTGGTACGAGCCGCCTGGCCTGAGCTGATCAAGACGCCGGGCTCGTCCATCATCAACACTGCATCGGTGTCCGCCTGGTCGACCTATCGCATGTTGCCCGGCATCGCGCATTCCGCAGCCAAAGGCGCCGTGCTGTCGATGACCCGACAACTGGCGATGGAAGGCCGTACCTATGGATTGCGTGCCAACAGCATTTCACCCGGCTTGATCGAATCCAAGCAAACGCTTCCGCTGCTGGAAGATCCGGAGTGGGTCGATGTGATGGTCGGCAAGATCATGTTGGGTCGTATCGGCAAGCCCGAGGAAGTGGCCGCAACTGCGCTGTTTCTGGCCTCGGAGGAAAGTTCGTTCATCACCGGCACGGATATAAAAATCGACGGCGGAACTACCGCGTGGTGAAACACGCAATGTGCTAAGTCGCTAACTTCAAGGGATTGTAAATCACTAAAAATATCGCTGTCTTTATGGCCAGCGAGCGTCACGGCTTCTTCAAAACCAAGCACTAATAATAACTAAGTTGGTGAAGAGAAAATGATCGTCAAGAAAACAAGAGAGTCAGGTGCGCTTGCGTGCGCGCAACGTCAGGATTCGGAAAGTCATCAGTTTCAACACCGGGCGCTGGCGTGTGCCGTTGTGACCGCGATGACTGCATTCGCCGCCCCCATGGCCAGTGCGTTCGAGTTCAATACCGGCGTCGAAGATTTGAAGATTCGCTGGGACAACACGATCAAGTACAGCGCCGCCTGGCGTGTAAAGGATCAATCTTCGAAGTTGACCGGCGACGCCAACCAGGACGACGGTGACCGCAACTTCGACAAGGGCATGATTTCGAACCGGATGGATCTGTTTTCCGAATTCGACCTGACCAAGAACAATATGGGGCTGCGCGTGAGCGGCGCCGGCTGGTATGACAGCATCTACAACCGCAAGAACGACAACGATTCACCGTTCACCAATAACTCGCGCTCTGTGGACTACAACGAGTTCACCTCCGAGACCGAGAAACTGCACGGTCGCAAGGCGGAACTGCTGGATGCGTTTGTCTTCGGCAAGACCGAAATCGGCGACATGCCCACGACCATTCGTGTCGGTCAACATACTGTCCTCTATGGCGAAAGCCTGTTCTACGGCGCCAACGGTATTGCGGGAGGCCAGGCACCGACCGATATCGTCAAGTTGCTGTCTGTACCGGGTACGCAGTTCAAGGAACTGGTGCGTCCGGTGCCGCAGATCTCCGGGCAAATCCAGCTGCGGGACAACCTAGCACTCGGCGCGTATTACCAGGTGCATTGGGAAGCAGATCGCTTACCAGCGGCGGGCAGTTACTTCTCCACTGTGGACATTCTCGATGACGGCGGTGAACAGATTCTCGCTGGTCCCGGTTCGAGTTTTATCCGTGGTAAAGACAAAAAGGCCAGCAACTCCGGCCAGGGTGGTTTGCAACTGCGCTTTCGGCCAGAAGATATCGACGGCGAGTTTGGTCTCTATGCCATTCAATACAACGCCAAGAGCCCGGTGGTGCATGCCAGTCTGAGCCCGGCCTTTGCGCCGGACACGTACGAGCTGGTGTACCCGGAGAAGATCAAGGCCCTGGGTGTCAGCTTCAGTACCACGGTGGGTGACACCAACGTTGCCGGTGAGTTTTCGGTGCGGGACAATATGCCTCTGGTGCCGCACGCCGGTTCGGTGACCGTGTTGCCAGGGGAACAAATCAACAATAACAACCACCCTTTGTATCCCGTCGGCCGTACTGCTCACGGCCAGGTCTCATGGATTGCCTTGCTCGACGCTGGCCCGTTGTGGGAAGGCGGTAATTTTCTCGGTGAAGTGGCGTGGAACCGCCGCCTGAGCATCACCAAGAACGCCGACGCACTGGACCCCAATGCCACCCGCGATGCCGGTGCGGTGCGCATGATTTTCGAGCCTGCCTACTACCAGGTGCTGGACGGGGTCGACCTCACGGTGCCGATCGGCGTGGGCTATGGCCTGTTCGGCAAGTCCTCGGTGATCAACCCGGGTTTCAGCGTCAATCATGGCGGTGACTTCAGTGTCGGGCTCAAGGCCGACTACCTGAAAACATGGAAGCTCAGCCTGATGTACACCACGTTCTTCGGCACTGAAGAAACCGGCGTGGTGCCGGCCAACTCCGCGGATCAATCCTACTCCTACGACCAATCCCTGAAGGATCGCGATTTCATCGCGTTCTCCGTGCAGCGTTCGCTCTAGTAAAAACAATAAGCCGAGCAGGAGATGTGAAGATGCAAGCAAAACACACGATTTTATGCGCTGCGTTGTGGAGCGTGATGTTCGCGACACCACACGTTCTGGCGGCGGTGTCCCCTGACGAGGCCGCACAGCTCAAATCGACCCTGACCCCCATGGGGGCGGAAAAGGCCGGCAACAAGGAAGGCACGATTCCCGCTTGGGATGGTGGCTACACCACGGTGCCGGCCGGTTACAAAAACGGCGACTCACGGCTGGACCCCTTCGCCAGCGAAAAGCCGCTGTACACCATCGATTCGAAGAACATGGACAAGTACGCCGACAAGTTGAGCGATGGCATCAAGGCCATGTTGAAGAAGTACCCGGACAGCTATCGCCTGGACGTGTATCCGACTCACCGCACGGCGGCGGCACCACAATGGGTCTACGACAACACCTTTGCTAACGCGACCCGCGCCAAGTTGACTGACGACAAGGTCTGGGTCGAAGGCGCCTATGGCGGCATTCCATTTCCGATTCCGAAAAACGGCGCCGAAGCCATGTGGAATCACAAGTTGCTCTATGCCGGGGAGGCGACCTCATACGCCTTCAACAACTACGTCGGCACGCCGGACGGCAAGCTGGTGCTGTCGGTGCGGGGCTATAACAAGGCCATGTTCCCGTACTACAACAAGAATGGTTCGCTTGAAACCTTCAAGGGCCAATCCACTCTTTTGCGCGTATGGATGACTGATCCACCCATCAAGTCCGGTGAGCAGTTCGTGCTTATCGACTCGACCAACAAACCGCGTCAGGCCTGGCAATACCTGCCGGGGCAACGTCGCGTGCGCAAGGCGCCGACCCTGGGTTACGACACGCCTTCGGATGTGAACTCGGGGATGGAATATTACGACGAGTCGTACATTTTTCTGGGCGACCTGGACCGTTACAACTGGAAGCTGGTCGGGAAAAAAGAGCTTTATATTCCCTATAACAACAACAAGTTCCTGCAAAAAAACGTGTCGATCGACAAGCAGTTGATGCCCCACCACATCAACCCGGATTCGACCCGTTGGGAACTGCACCGTGTCTGGGTCGTGGAAGCCGATCTGGCGCCAGGCAAGCGGCATGTGGTGCCCAAGCGTCGTTACTACCTGGATGAAGACACCTGGGGCGCGATTCTGGCGGATGGCTGGGACGGTCAGGGGCAACTGTGGCGTACCCAGATCTCGTTGCCTTTCCTGATCCCGGACGGTCCTTTCGTGTACCCGAACCTGCAATGGTCGACCCACAACCTGCAAACCGGCGGCTGGAGCGGCGAGGGCGCGACAGACTGGAGCAATCCTTCCTACACCTTCCACCTCAAGATGCTGACCGATGCCAGGTCCGGCGATTTCACGCCTGAAGCGATGTCGGGCGAAGGCGTGCGTTAAAGCAACCTGCAATTCCCCGTAGGAGCGAGCTTGCTCGCGATGGACGTCGACGAAAGCGCGAAGCTTCTGGATTAACGCGTCACCTTTGAGTCCATCGCCAGCACGCTCCTGCAGGGCCCGATAAAAGGTTGTAGATCCGCGTCAGATAACAATTATAAAAAAAGCTGGAGAATGTCTATGCGCTGTAATCGAACGGTCGGTGATTTGCTCACTGCCGCATTTTTGCTGGCCTCGTCCTGGTCCGCTCAGGCAGTCGTTCCCGGACCGCTTGAGCGTCCGGCACAGCTTTCGCCCCATGCCGAAAACTCAGTGCTGGTTGCCGTGACCTCGACGCCTGATCGCCTGGTAGCGGTGGGCGAGCGGGGCATCGTCGTGCTGTCGGACGACAACGGCATCTCCTGGCGCCAGGCGAAAGTCCCGGTAAGCGTGACACTGACCTCCGTGCAGTTTGTCGACGCGAAACAGGGGTGGGCCGTCGGTCATGGCGGTGTTGCATTACATAGCAAGGACGGTGGCGAAACCTGGGAAAAACAGTTCGACGGTATCGAATTGGCCCAGACCCTGTTACGTATTGCCAAAGAACGCCAGCAGAGCAACAACGGCGATCCGGATGAGCTTGAGCGCCAGGTGAAGGCCGCCGAGCTAATGGTATCCGATGGTCCGGACAAGCCATTGCTGGACGTCTATTTCGTCAACAGACGCACCGGCTACATCATCGGTTCCTACAACCTCATTTTGCGTACGGACGATGGCGGCCATAACTGGCAGCCATGGCAGGCACACGTCGACAACCCGACCGGGTTGCACCTCTATGCCATGGGAGGCAGTGGTTCGAGCCTGTACATCGTCGGTGAGCAGGGCAGCGTGTTTCGCTCGCAAAACGACGGCGCCGAATTCGAGGCGGTCCAGACGCCTTACGAGGGCAGCTACTTCGACTTGATAGTGGACGCCAACGACCAACTGCTGGTCAGCGGCCTGCGTGGCAGCACCTACCGCTCCAGCGACAGTGGCGCCGACTGGACCAAGGTCGAGGTGCCGTCCAGCGCTTCGATCACCGGCAGCGTGCGCTTGAAGGACGGCGGTTTTGTTTTGGTCAATCAGTCCGGCCAACTTCTGCTCAGCCGCGACAAGGGCAACAGTTTCCAGTTGTCGCCAATGAAACAACTGCCGCCGCTGGCGGGCATCACCCAGGCAGCCGATGGCGGCCTGGTCGTGGTGGGTATGCGGGGTGTCACGAAGGTCAGCTTGTCCAGCGTTGTCGGGAGTAAGTAATGAAATTTGATAATTGCGCGGACGGCAAACCCGTCACTTGCAACCTGGAAGACTTTGACAAGCAATCCGGTTCGATCGTGGAGCGCCTGTTCTTCAATCATCGGATGATAGTGCTGGTGGTGTGCCTGCTGGTCACCCTGGTGCTGGGTTTTTACGCGACCAAACTGAAGCTAAATGCCGATTTCGAAAAGATGATCCCCACGGGGCATCCGTACATCGAGCAATACCTCAAGCACAAAGGCGATATGAAGGGCTTTGGCAACGCGGTGCGCATCGCCGTCGAGGTCAAGCAAGGCACGATTTTCAATGCGGCGTATCTGGAGACCCTGAAGGAACTCAACGATGAAGTGTTCCTGATCCCGGGTGTCGATCGTGCGTTCCTCAAGTCGCTGTGGACTTCGAATACGCGCTGGCTGGGGGTGACCGAAGAAGGGCTGGACGGTGGTCCGGTGATTCCGGACAACTATGATCAGTCGCCGCAAAGCATCGACCAGATCAGGACCAACGTCGAGCGTTCGGGAGATGCCGAGCAATTGGTGGCCTCGGACTACAAGTCCAGCATCATCTTCGTGCCGCTGCTGGACGTGAATCCTGAGACAGGCAAAGCCCTGGACTACAAGCAATTCTCCGAGCAACTGGAAACCCTCAGGGACAAGTACCGAGGCCAGGGTGTCGAACTGCACATCACCGGTTTTGCCAAGGTCGTGGGGGATCTGATCGATGGCATTCGCCTGGTGCTGTGGTTCTTCTTTCTGACTATCGTGATCGCCGGTGCCGCGGTGTACTGGTATACCCGTTGCGTGCGCAGCACCTTGCTGGTGGTCGTCACCTCACTGATTGCGGTGACCTGGCAGATGGGCATCTTGCCGTTGCTAGGCTTCGAACTGGATCCCTATTCGATCCTAGTGCCGTTCCTGGTCTTCGCCATTGGCATCAGCCATGGCGCGCAGAAGATGAATGGGATCATGCAGGACGTCGGCCGTGGCATGCACAAGCTGGTGGCGGCGCGCTTCACCTTTCGCCGGCTGTTTCTCGCAGGTCTGACGGCGTTGCTTTGCGATGCAGTGGGCTTTGCCGTATTGCTGGTCATCAACATCCGGGTGATTCAGGAACTGGCGATTACCGCGAGCATCGGCGTGGCGGTGTTGATCTTCACCAACCTGATCCTGCTGCCGGTGTTGCTGAGCTTTACCGGGGTCAGCCGCAGTGCAGCCGTGCGCAGCATGAGGGACGAGGCGGGTGAGGCGGCCGGCGTCGAAAAACATGTGGTCTGGCGTTTTCTCGATCTGTTCACCGAGCGCAAATGGGCCAGTGTGGCGGTGGTGGTTTCGATCATTCTGGGCGTGGCAGGGTTCATGGTCAGCCTGCATCTCAAGGTCGGTGATCTCGACCCAGGCGCACCGGAGCTGCGTGCCGATTCGCGCTATAACCTGGACAACGCGTTTATGGCCAAGGCCTATTCAGCGAGCAGTGACGTGCTGGTGGTGATGGTCGAAACGCCGAATGATCAATGCACCGCCTACAAGACTCAGGCGCTGGTGGATGCGCTCGAGTGGGAATTGCATGACGTGGCGGGCGTGGAGGGGACCAATTCGCTGCCGTTGCTCAGCCGCCGGATCACCGTAGGCATGAACGAAGGCAATCCGAAGTGGTATGAACTGGTGCCCAACCAATGGACGCTGAACACCGTGGCCAACCGCACGCCGCGGGAAATCTTCAACCAGGGCTGCAACCTGCTGTCGCTGTTCGTGTACCTGCAAGACCACAAGGCCGACACCCTAGCGGGCGTGGTGGACAAGGTCGAAGCCTTCGCTGCGAAAAACAACACCGACGGCGTGAAGTTCGTGCTCACGGCGGGCAACGCCGGCATCGAAGCGGCGACCAATATCGTAGTGAAAAAGGCCAGTCACGAAATGCTGTTCTGGGTGTATGGCGCGGTGATCCTGCTGTGCTTTATCTCCTTCCGCTCCTGGCGCGCCGTGGTCTGCGCCGTGGTGCCTTTGGCCTTGACCTCGATCCTGGCCGAAGCCTTGATGGTGTCCCTGGGGATGGGCATCAAGGTTGCGACCTTACCGGTGATTGCGCTGGGCGTCGGGATCGGCGTGGATTATGCGCTGTATGTGCTGACCATCGTCCTGGGGCAACTTCGCCAGGGTTCCACGCTGTCCGAAGCCTATTACCGGGCACTGACCTTCACCGGCAAAGTGGTGATGCTGACTGGCGTGACACTGGCGCTGGGCGTGGCGTCCTGGGCGTTTTCGCCAATCAAGTTCCAGGCCGACATGGGGATTCTGCTGGCGTTCATGTTCATTTGGAACATGCTCGGTGCCTTGATCCTGTTGCCGGCGCTGGCGCACTTCCTGTTGCCTCAGGCGCAGGTATCGTCCGAACCGTCACGCGGTGAACCGGCCACCAAGGTCAATCTTGCCACGGCGAGCAAACCGGGCATTTGCCCGCCCCATCAAGCGACCTCGTCGGCGATCACGCTGTCGTGAGCGCTTGAACCAGAGCTGGCAACCCGGCGCCCACTGCGCCGGGCTCCCGGCAACACATTCTTCCGCAGCTTTCGGTTTGTGACTGGTTCACAGGCCGATTTTTGCGTCAGCCCCAAGGGCAATACCGACCGTTGAAAACAGGGAGACAGTATGAACAGCCAACATAACCCCGAGATCGGCCGTAGCGTTCAAACCGGGTCCATCAGGACCAATTACCATGATGTGGGCAGTGGAGAGCCGATGCTGCTGTTGCACGGCTCCGGTCCCGGCGTAAGTGCCTGGGCCAATTGGCGCCTGAGCATTCAGAGCCTGCAATCGGACTTCCGCTTGCTGGCCCCGGACCTGGCGGGTTTCGGCTTCAGCCAGACGCCGGCGGATATCGTCTATTCGCGCAACCTCTGGCTGGAGCAGATCGTCGCGTTTCTGGATGCCACCGGCGTCGATAAAGTCAATGTGATCGGCAATTCGTTCGGCGGCTCCATGGCCCTGGCCCTGGCGATCCACCACCCGCAGCGCGTCAACCGGCTGATCCTGATGGGCAGTGTCGGCGTGCCGTTCGAGCTTACGCCGGGCCTGGATGCGGTTTGGGGGTACGAGCCGAGTGAAGACAACATGCGCGCCATCATGCAGGTGTTCGCCTATGACCAGGCGCTGGTGGGGGATGACCTGGTGCGCATGCGCTATGAGGCGAGCAACCGTGCCGGGGTTCAGGAAGCGTTTTCAGCTATGTTCCCGGCGCCACGCCAGCGTTGGGTGGAGGCGATGGCGCATCCTGAGGCCGATATACGCGACATCGGTCACAAGACGTTGTTGATTCATGGTCGTGACGACAAGGTAATACCTCTTTCCACCTCGCTGACCCTGCAGCAATGGATTGATGACAGTCAGTTGCATGTGTTTGGCCGCTGTGGGCACTGGACACAGATCGAGCACGCGGCGGCGTTCGCGCATCTGGTTACGAATTTTCTCAAAAGTACCTGAGTGGGCGCGAACCCCTTGTAGGAGCGAACTTGATCGCGAATAACACCCGTGCAACGCGGGCATTCAGGCAGCCAACGTCATCGTTAACGAGCATCGCGAGCCTGCTCGATCCTAGAGGTTCCGCAAACGACAAGGCCCCATCATTGGATGGGGCCTTGTCGTTCGCGCTTTACAGATACCGCAAGATCATTGGCCGGCGCGTGGACGCTGGCTGCGGTGTTCATCGTCGGCGTTGACCGCCGGTTGCAGAACGAAGTCGAATTCGAGTTCAGCGAACTGTCGCCCGTCCAGACCATGGGCTTTCGAGGCGTCGGCGTTGTCGAGCAGTCTGGCTTCGCCGACCAGCCCTTCACGGGTGGCGTAGGCGAAGTCGTCCCACAGGTATTTGTCGCCGGCAAGGTTGATCTGGCTGGTCAGATGACGATGTTCCGGTGCGGAAACGAACACATGGATATGTGCCGGGCGCTGACCGTGGCGGCCCAGGGCGCTCAGGCATTCCTGGGTCGGCCCTTCGGGATTCACACCGTAACCGCTCGGAATGATGCTGCGCGCGGTGTAACGGCCTTCAGCGTCGGTCTTGATCCGGCGACGCAGGTTGAACGCCGACTGACTCTCGTCGAAGTAGGAGTAGGTGCCATTGGTGTTGGCGTGCCACAGATCAACGATCGCACCGGCCACCGGCTTGCCGTCCGTATTGAGGACCGTACCCTTGATGAACAGCGGGATGCCGACGTCATCTTCACTGCCATCATCCATGCGCGCAAAACCTTCGCTGAGCGGCGCGTTAGCCACGTACAGAGGCCCTTCGATGGTCCGCGGGGTCCCGCCGGCCAGGCCTATCTGCTGGTCCTTGGCGTCCTGCAGCAGGTCCATGAAGTGCTCCATGCTCAGGCCCGGCAGCAGCAAGCCGAACTCAGCGTGGGCGCCGACCTTGTTCAGGCGATCCACCGCCAACCAGAATTCGTCTTCGGTAACTTCCAGGTCTTCGATGATCTTGAAGGCGTCGCTGATCAGGCGATGCATCAGTTGCTTGAGGCGCGGGCTGCCCTGGTCGCTGTTGAAACCGGCGGCCTCCTTGATCAGGTCCTGCACTTCAGCGGTGTGGCTGATTTTTACGGTCATGTCTCAGTTCCTCGTTTTTTGTTTTAGATTCGGCGAGCTATCAAGGGCTGCGCGTTAAATCGCCTTGGCTACCGGCGACGAAACAGCGCCAGGCGTTCTTCATCCAGGCTCACGCCAAGACCCGGTGTATTGGGGACGTGCAATTCGAAATCGCGGTAAACCGGTGCCTCGTTCACGATCTCTTCGGTCAGCAGTAGCGGGCCGAACAACTCGGTGCCCCAGGCCAGCTTCTTCAAGGTCAGGAAGGCATGGGCGGAGGCGAGGGTGCCGATGGCGCCTTCGAGCATGGTCGCGCCATACAGCGCGATGCCCGCCGCTTCAGCGATCTGAGCAGTACGCAGTACCGCGCGTGGACCGCCGTTCTTGGCAATCTTCAGGGCGAACACGCTGGCCGCGCCATCCGCTGCGAGACTGAATGCGTCCTCCACCGATTCGATCGATTCGTCGGCCATGATCGGGGCCAAGCTGCGCTGATTGAGGCGCACCTGGCCGGCACGGTTGATCCGCGAAATCGGTTGTTCGATCAGGTCAATGCCGTTGTCGCCCAGCACCTGGCAGCCACGAATCGCCTGCGCTTCATCCCAATACTGGTTGACGTCGACCCGCACGCTGGCTCGATCGCCCAGGGCCTGCTTGATCGCCACCACGTGCTTGAGGTCCTGCTCCAGCGGATTGGCACCTATCTTCACTTTGAAAATGCGGTGGCGGCGCACATCGAGAAAATGCTCGGCCTCGGCGATGTCCCTGGCCGTATTGCCGCTGGCCAGAACCCAGCCCACTTCCAGGCTGTCGCGCACACGACCGCCCAGCAATTGGCTGACGGCCACACCCTGGCGCTTGCCCTGGGCGTCAAGCAAGGCGCTCTCCAGGCCGGACTTGGCGAAGGTGTTGCCCTTGGCAATCCGGTCCAGACGTTGCATCGCGGCATTGAAGTTACTGGCGTCCATACCGATCAAGGCCGGCGCCAAGTGCACGTCGATATTGGTCTTGATGCTTTCCGGGCTTTCGTTGGCGTAGGACAGCCCGCCGACCGTGGTCGACTCGCCCAGGCCTTCGATACCGTCGCTGCAGCGCAGGCGAATGATCACCAGGGTCTGCTGCGAAATGGTGTGCATCGCCAACTTGTGCGGGCGGACGGTGGGCAGATCGACGAGGATCGTCTCGATGCTTTCGATTTTGGCTTGGGTCATACCGGCTTCCAGATGCAGGTTGCAAGAACGTCAGGGGTCATTACGGATTGGCCTGTGGCACGGAGGAGGGCGACAACGGTTGAACGGCCTTCACGTCCGGGTCGGTGGGGCGCTGGCGCCTGACCCGAATCAGGAACAGTCCGATCGCCCCGGCACCGATCAGCCCCGGGACAGCGAAAGCCAGAAAGGAAAACTGCAACGGCAGTTCCGCGGCATGCATGGCCGCCCCGAGCATCGGGCCGATGATTGCGCCGATGCGGCCGATGCCCATGGCCCAGCCCAGTCCGGTGGAGCGGATGTGCGCCGGGTAGTACTGCACCGCGAAGGCATTGGCGAGGATCTGCGCGCCAGTGGTGCCGCCGCCGGCTATGGCGATCAACACATAGAGCACCGACAGTGGCGCCTTCACCGCCATCAATGCCAAGACCAGCGCACTGGCGGTCAGGAAACACAGGAGCACCCGGCCGAGACCGAAGCGGTCGGCCAGCCAGCCACCAAACAGAGAACCGAAGATCGCGCCGAAATTGAGCACCAGCAAAAAGCCGATGCTGGAGTTGATGCCGTAACCGGCGGTGTTCATCAGCTTGGGCAGCCAGGCACTGATGCCGTAGATCATCAGCAGGCTGCAGCAGAACGCCAACCAGAGCAGCAGGGTATTGATCAGGCGTCCGTCCTGGAAGATCTGCACGACAGAGACCTTGGGGGCCTGGCCAGCCTCGCGATGCAGTTCGTCATCCATGTGCGGGATGTATTCAGGTTCTGCCCGGTGCAGCAAATGCTGGGCATCTATGACCCTAGTCTTGCGCAGCAGAAAGTTGATCGACTCCGGCAGCTGGCTGACCAACAGGGGCAACACGACCAATGGCACGGCTGCGACTAAGAACACCGACGACCAGCCATATTGCGGAATCAGCCACATGCCAAGCCCGGCGGACAACATGCCGCCGACGGAATAACCGGTGAACATCACGGCGATCAGCGTACCCCGCAACTTTTTCGGCGCGTACTCGTTCATCAGCGCGATGACGTTGGGCATGACCCCGCCGATGCCGATACCGGCCAGAAAACGGAAAAAAGCGAACTCTTCAGGGGTGCGGGCAAAGCCGTTGATTACGGTGATGCCGCTGAACAGCACCACGCACATTGTGATGGTCTTGCGCCGGCCGATTCGATCCGACAATTGACCGAAAAACAGCGCGCCGACCATCATGCCCAGCAGCGCGCAGCTACCCAACAGACCGGCCTGCAACGCAGTGAGGCCCCAATCCTTCATCAGGGCGGGCAGCACCACGCCGTAGATGACCAGATCGTAACCGTCGAAAATTATGATGAGCGCACCCCAGAACAGCAGGCGTGCGTGAAAGGCATTGAATCGGGCCCCGTCGAGCAGGGTGGCTACGTCGATAGTTCGCATGGCATGGCTCTTCTTGTAATTGTTATTTGAGCCGGGGTGTCGCCTGGGCGCACCCCGGTTTGAGCGCAGACGATCAGGATGCGTCTGACGGCATCCCCCAGCCCAGACGCGCGCGCGCCTCGACCACATCGGTTTCCGGGTCGTGGTTCCACAACCAGTTGAAACGGCTTTCCAGCTTGGCCGCCAGGGCCTGCTCATCAGCGCCGATCTCGGGGTCGCGCATCTCGTACAGCTCGCCTGCCTGCCAGGAGGTGCGTTGTACCTTGCACGCTCGCGGACGGCGCAGTTCGTCGTAGGTGGTGAGCACGGCGGGGAGGTTGTCGGCGGTCAGCCGCGAGTCGCCCAACAGGCGTGCCAGGAAGTAAGCATCTTCCAGGCCCTGGCCGGCACCGGCACCCTGGTGCGGCAGCATGGCGTGGGCGGCGTCGCCGATCAGCACCACGCGGTTGTGCACGTAGCCCGGCAACTCGGCCAGGTCATGCAATGCCCAGTAGGTCGGCTCGGGAATGCACTCGAGTAGCGTGCGGGCAGCCTCACCCCACTCGGCGAAGTCTTCGAGCATCTGCGCCTGGGTGGTCTTGCGCACCCACGGGGCGTCGGCCGGCCATTGCGGGGTGGCGCTGGAGCGGTCGGAAAGGAACGCCACCACGTTGATAATGCGACCCTGTTTCACCGGAAAGGTCAGGATGTGCCCGTCCTTGACCAAGTACATCTGCGGCACGTCCACCAGATGAGTATTGATGCCCTTGGCGCGGTAGGCGGCACGCAGGGTGTCGCTGTCGATCATGCCGCGATAGGCGCAGGTGCCGGTGAAGCGCGGCTCGGCCGGTTCAGCGTTGATACCTTCGAGTACGTGAGCGCGCAGCGCCGATTTGATGCCGTCTGCGGCAATCAGCAGGTCGCAACGGTAGTCGGTACCGTCGGCGAACGTGACACGGGCCTCGTTGCCGTTCTGCTCAACACCCACGGCGCGTTTATTGAACTGCGCGATACCCGCAGGCAGGTGCGTGGTCAGCACATCGAGGAAGTCGGCGCGGTGCACCGTAGACTGGCCCATGCCCGGCATTACGGTGGTCGCCAGGTACTTGGATTCGCCGGTGCCGTGGCGCCATTCGAACCAAACGTCTTCCCAGGGGGCAGGGGTGCGGTCTTCGACTTTGCGGTAGGCGTCGCCGATACCGAGGCCGTTGAGAGCACGCACCGAGTTAGCGCCGAACGCGACACCGGCACCCACTTCACCGAAGGCCGGTGCAGCTTCAAACAGCTGCACCTCGACGTCACTGTTGCGGCAGAGATCAAGGGCCAGGGCGACGCCGGAAATGCCGCCGCCGACGATACCTATACGCAGGGATTGCTTGGAGCTGTTGTTATTCATTGGGATACCCATGACGGAAATTCTTGTTGTGGGAACCATCATGAGTAACGCAGTGACATTGATAAATGCACTGACCCGTATAAGATCTATCACCAGTCTGAATATTACTTTTGCGGACCTGCCCAGCCCCGATTTAGAGCGTAACCATGGAACTGCATGACCTGGATTTGAACCTGCTGGTGGTTTTCAACCAGCTGTTGCTCGACCGTCGCGTCTCGACTGCGGCGGAAAACCTCGGGCTTACGCAGCCGGCGGTAAGCAATGCGCTCAAGCGCCTGCGGGCGGCGCTGGGGGATGACCTGTTTGTGCGTACTTATCACGGCATGCAGCCCACACCGTACGCCGAGCAACTGGCCGAGCCGGTGTTGCAGGCCATGGACACGCTGCGCGATGCCTTGAGTCGGGCCAACACCTTCGACCCCCTAAGCAGCGCGCGGACATTCACCGTGGCGATGACCGATATCGGGGAGATCTACCTGATACCCCGGTTGATGGATGCCCTGGCGCGCCTGGCCCCCGGTTGCAAGATCAGCACCGTTCGCGACAATGCGATGAGCCTCAACGAAGACTTGCAGAATGGTACTGTGGACGTTGCAATCGGCCTGATCCCGCAATTGCGCGCAGGCTTCTTCCAGCGTCGTTTGATGCGCCAGCACTATGTGTGCCTTTGCCGCAAGGATCACCCCGCAACCAGGGAACCGCTGACCCTGGAGCGGTTTTGTGCCTACGGTCACGTGCGGGTCGTTGCGGCCAACACCGGCCACGGCGAAGCGGATACACTGATGATGCGCTTGGGCATCGAGCGTTCGATTCGCCTGGAAGTGCCGCACTTCGCCGCCATCGGCCACATCCTCAAACACACCGATCTGGTGGCCACGGTGCCGGAGCGTTATGCCACGGTGAACCTCGAACACTTCGGCCTGACGGCGCTGCCGCACCCGGTGGACATTCCCGAGTTCACCATCAACATGCTGTGGCATGCGCGGTACCACCGCGACCCGGCCAACCGCTGGTTGCGTCAACTGATGTTCGAGCTGTTTTCCGAGGCCTAACGGTCGACCCGCTCTCAGTCTGCAAGGGACTCGCGCAGGGCGGCCGCCAACATCTCGCGAAACCATTTGTTCTGCGGATCGCGGTGAAAGCGGTCATGCCAGTAGAGCGCGATGTCGAATTCCGGCAGCACCAGGGGCAGGGGTTTGAGTAGCAGGGGAAAGAATCTCGACAGGGTCTTGCCCAGCACGTTGGGCACTACCCACAGCATGTCCGACTCCAGCAACAGGTGCGGGGCCGAGAGATATTGGGGAATGCGCACACCGATGTTGTGGCGCGCGCCGGCTTCGATCAGCGCGCGCTCGAGCAGCACGTGCCCGGTGCCGCCGGTTTCCACCAGCAAGTGTTGCTGCGCCAAGAAGCGCTCTAGGGTCAACTCTGCGTCGGCCAACGGGTGGCCCCGGCGCAGCGCACAGACGTAATGCTGCGAAGACACGATAGTCCGGTGGATGTCCGTCTTCAGAGTCGGCAGGTAACCAATCGCCAGGTCAATGCGACCCGTGGACAGTCCGATCAAGGTCTCTTCGACACTGCTGGCGACGGTATTGATGCGGCTCATAGGCGCCTGGGTTTGCAGCATCTTCAGAATCGTCGGCAGGCACACGGCCTCGCCGATGTCTCGTGTGCGCACGGTGAATACTTTGCGGCAGTGCTGCGGGGAAAACTCAAGGGCGCGGCTCTGTGCCTCGCGCACCAGGTCCAGGGCTTCGAGAAGCGTCGGTGCGATTTGCACGGCGAACGGCGTGGGTTCCATGCGCCGGCCTACTACAGTGAACAGACGGTCGCCGTACTCCTGGCGCAAGCGTTTTAGCGAACTGCTGACCGCACCCTGGGTGACCCCCAGATTATCGGCTGCGATGGACACAGAGTGGTCACGCCACAGTGCCTCGAACGCAAACAGCAGGTTCAAATCCTTCATCGCAGCGCCTCGTATCACTCTCATTACTAGTTATAAATAACTCAGGCTATTTGTTCTCGATCGAAGCCGCGCCTAAGTTAGCAGCCAATGACGCGTTGCGGTTTACAACCGCAACAATAACAACAAGAGAAGCCTAAAATGAGCGCTATCACTATCGGAATGGTGGGTATCGGCCAACTCGGCCTGCCCATCGCAAGTAACCTGCTCGCTGCCGGATATCGAGTGGTTGGTTACCGTCGCCGTGACCGTGAACCCTTTGTGCAATTGGGTGGTATTGCCCTCAACAGTCCTGCCGAAGTCGCCGCCGAGTCGGACTTCATCCTCACCTGCTTGCCGAGCGAAGCGTCCCAGATCGAAATCATGGAGGGGCCTGACGGACTGCTCGGTGCCTTGCGCCCGGATCACACTCTGATCGAGATGGGCACCTATGAGCGCGACTTCAAAGTGCAGATGGCCGAGCGCATTCAAGGCAAGGGCGCCCGCGTGCTGGAAGCGGAAGTCAGCGGTTCTCCACCCCTGGTGCTCGCCCGCAAGGCGTCGCTGTTCCTGGGAGGTGACGAGCAACTGATCGAGCACTGCCAACCGGTGCTCAGTGCCATCGCGGACATCCAGTTCAGGATCGGCGAGTTCGGCAGTGCCGTGGCAATGAAGCTGATCGCCAACTACCTGCTGACCATCCACACGCTCGCCGCCGCTGAGGCCATGAACCTGGGCGTACGCGCCGGCTTCAGCGCCGAAAAAGTGGTCGAAGTGATCCGCCAGAGCGCGGGCAGTTCGACCATGTTCATGGTGCGTGCCCCAATGATGGCCAGCCGCACCTTCCAGCCAGCGCCAGGCCCGATCGTGACGCTGGAAAAATACCTGCACATGGCCGGTGACCTGTCCGCGGACCTGGGCTGTGCATCGCCGCTGTTCAGTGCAGCCCAATCCTACTTCAACCGTGCGCTGGACTTGGGCATGGGTGAAGAAGATATCTCCGCCGTGATCAAGCTGATCGAAGCCGATTCCCGTGTACGTCCCCAACAAGAGTGAACGACATGCTTATTGAACAACGCACCTACCAACTCAAGCCTGGCACCCTGAATGAATTCCTTCGTGTGTACCAGGCCGAAGGCCTGAAAATCCAGAGTGAAGCGCTGGGTAACCTCATTGCCTACCTCAAGCCTGAAACCGGTGACGTAAACAGGGTCATCCACATCTGGGGCTTTTCCAGCTATGAGGACCGCGCTCAACGGCGCGCCGCTCTGTCGGGCAATCCGAAATGGCACGAATTCCTCGGCAAGGCAGGGCACATGGTGACGGCGCAGCAGGTCGAGTTGCTGACCGGCGCACCGTTTTCCCCGATTCAGTAAAGGAGATACCGTCATGATCCGTTTTCTTCATCACGTAGGTTTGTCTGTTCCGGATCTGGAAGTAGGGCGTGCGTTCTATGAGGCCTTCGGCCTGGAAGCGCGCGTATCGGGCGAGCATCTGGTGCTGCGATGCAAAGGTCGCGGCCAGGATCAGATTCGCTTGATGCCCGGCAGCCCTAAGCATTTGAGTTACGTCGCCTATGGCACCGATGCCGCCGGCATGAAACAGGTGCGCAAAAACCTTAAGAGCCATAACGTTACCCTTGAAGATGCGCCGTTCAATATCGATTCAAAGGGCATCTGGTTCCGTGATCCGAGCAACGACTGGGTCCACATCTGTGAAGGCGTAGAAGCTCCTGCGGCGCCACGGCCTACCCCGGAAGTGAACACCCATGGCCGTTATCGCCGGATCGGTCAGCGTGCCTGCGACCTGACCTCGTCGTCGCGCATCGCTACACCGCTGCGCCTGGGCCACCTAATCAAGTTCAGTCCGGACGTGGACAAGTCCATCGCGTTCTATACCCAGGTGCTTGGCATGAAGGTGTCCGATCGCGCCGGCGATATCCTCGGTTTCCTGCGTTTCGGTTGTGGTGGCGATCACCACGCGCTGGGCCTGGCCAAGAGTTCCCACAGCGGCCTGCACCACCTGAGTTTCGAAGTGATGGACATCGACGAAATCGAGATGGGTGCCCAGAGCCTGATGGCCAAGGGTTACATCAGCGCTTTCGGCCTGGGTCGCCATGTTGGCGGCTCCAACTACTTCCACTACATCCGCGATCCGTGGAATAGCCTGGTGGAGTACTTCTGGGATATCGACGTGATCCCCGAAGATGACAGCGACTGGGTCGTGTTGAATGCTGCGGGCCCGCATGAGCTGGCCGCTGTGTGGGCTGTCGGTCCACCCAAGGAAGACTTCGCCCACAACTACGAAGTGCCTGATGGTGCTGAGCAAGGCCCGTCCATGGCTCTGAATGAGGCGCTCGCCCATGGCTGACACGACTCCGGAGCAAGCGTTGCTTGCCGGCATGCTGAACAAACCCCTGTTCGTGGCTTTTCGTACGCCCAAGGACTTGACACGCATGTCGGAGTTGTTGGGGGCCCACCTGCAGTGGGCCATCGCCGCGCAGAATCGTGGCGAGCTGTTTGCTTCCGGGCCGTTTGTCTCCGAGCAGTACGCGCCGGGGCAACTGGGCGGCATGACCATTCTGCGGGCTGCGGACCAGGCTGAGGCTGAACGGCTGGTCCAGGCCGACCCGTTCATTGCCAACGGTGTGTTCGGTGCGGAGGTACGCAAGTGGATGCTCATGGAAGGCGGCATCACCGTACACATGACCTTCTCGGATAAACGCGGTTCGCTTCTTTAAGGTGACTTATGAAATATCAACTTTTCGCCTATCAGTCCGACGCTGTCGTTCCTGCGACAGGGCTGTTGGTCGGTGAGCGGGCCTACGACTTGGGCCGGGCGGCAAAGTCGGCTTCGGTTGATCTGCAGGTGATCGCGATCGATGGCTTGCTGGAGGACTGGGCAGGCGCCAACGAACAGCTTCAGATTCTTGCTGACAGCATTGCGGCCAACCCGAGTAATTTTGATGCTCATCTACTCGACTTGCAGGCACTGGAACTAGCGTCACCCTTGCAGCGGCCGGGCACTATCTACGCGGCCGGTGCCAACTACCGCGATCACGTGGCAGCCATGGCCTTGGCCTTCAATATGAACCTGTCCCTCGATCCGCGCGCCGATGGCATTGCACCTTGGCATTTCATCAAGGCCGGCCGTGGCAGTCTGGCGGCGCACAAACAGATCGTCGAGATGCCTGAGGGCACCAAGAAACTCGACTGGGAAGCCGAACTGGCGGTGGTGATTGGACGCCGCGCGTATCGTGTCAGTGCTGACAAAGCGCTCGATTATGTCGCCGGCTACACCTGCGCCAATGACCTTTCGGCTAGGGACAGCCTGGTGCGTGACGCGGTCGATGCCAGTTCGCCGTTCCGCTTTGACTGGATCGGTCACAAGGTTTTCAATGGCGCGTGTCCGCTGGGGCCTTACCTAACACCGGCACAGTTCGTCGCAGACCCGGAAAACCTCGACATCAAATTGTGGCGTAACGGCACGATCGAGCAGGACTCCAACACCTCCAACCACCTGTATGGCATTGCTGATCAGATCGAATACCTGAGCCAGCGCGTCGAACTGTTTCCAGGTGATGTCATCCTGACCGGCACGCCGGCCGGTGTGGGCATGGAGAAGGGCGTGTTCCTAGCCCGGGGCGACGTGCTGAAAGTCTGGATCGATGGTCTGGGAGAGTTGGAAACGATTATCGCCTGATATCAGTGCGAACTGCCGATCGCTATTGATCGGCAGGTTTTATGCCACAAGGTTGCACACTTTTTAAATAGCGAGACTATTTATTAAGTCGATGCCAACATGTCTGTAGCTCCAAATATCAGTAGTTCCCAAATCAGGGAAGGGTTTGGTGCTGCCTGTAAATGGCAAGTAAGCAAGAAACGACCGCTATAAAAAATACAACAAGGTATATAAAAATGAAGCCTGTAGTCCGATTCTCCAACACTGAGTCCAAGTACTTTGCCGCCTTGCTGTTGGCCGGCGTAGTACTTCCTTCTAGCGCCCAAGCGACGGAAGGCGGTGGAAGTGTTTATCCGGTTGGCGTCAATACCGTAGCCTCCGGAAGGTTGCCACCGCCGGGCCTGACGTCGTTCTGGTATCTTAGTGATTATGTTGCCAACTCGACCAAAGACAGCGACGGTCACGACAAAGCCGGCATCCATAATTTCGATCTGAACGTGCAGGCCATTTCTCTGCGTCTGGACTATGTCTATACGGATTTCACTTTGTTGGGCGCCAAGGTTGAGACCCGCATGGCATTGCCGCTGGTCAAGGGCGAAATCAGTTTCGACGTGGACACTCCGCGCGGCCGGGTGCACAAGACCGAGCATCAGGACGGCATGGGCGATCTGACGCTGGTTCCGCTAATCCTGAGTTGGAGTACTCCACGGTTCCACCAACTGCTAGGTCTGGATATCGTCGCGCCGATCGGTTCCTACGACGAAGATCGGCTCTTCAACCCGGGTCGAAATACCTGGTCTTACGGGCCGTGGTATTCGTTTACCGCTTATCCAATAGACAACTTGGAAATAAGTTCCAAGATGGTCTATTTCGTTAACACCAAGAACGATGCAACCAACTATAAATCCGGTGACGAATTTAACGCCGACTACAACATTGGTTATAACGTCACCAAGGAATGGCAAGTAGGTGTCAACGGCTACATCTACAAGCAAATCACCGATGATGAACAAAATGGTGAAACCTATCTGGACGGAAACAAGGGGCAAGTATTTGCCATTGGTCCGGCCGTTAAATATCAAACGCCGCAATGGGGTTTCGCCATGAAGTGGCAGCATGAAATGAAAGTGGAAAACCGGTCCGAAGGTGATCGTTTCTGGGTGCAGGCGGTCTTTCGCTTCTGAAGCTGCGCTGTTTCACAGTTGAGTTGGGCTCGGGAAAGGAATCACGGGCTCGGCAATCTCGACATCTTCGACCAAAGCCACGAAATGAATCTTTCACTGCGAAGCAAATGCCTGCTGATCTGCATTGTGCCTGTCGTCGTTTTGGCGAGCTTGCTCGCCAGCCTGTCCATTATTTTTTTGCAGCGGACCACTGACGCGCGGGTCCGTCGCCACAAAACGGTGTCGAAAAAATGATCCACTCCATCCGTAGCAAACTCGTGTTGTTGTGTATCGTCCCTGTCGTACTCCTTGCCAGCATCATCACCGCGGTATCCATCGTACTGTTGCAGCAGGTTACGGATGAACAGGTGCTTCATACCCGTGAAGTCCTGATCAACGAGCGCAAAGTTGCACTCGAGCAAGCCATGCAGGTCGCGCAAAGTGCCATTGCGCCGATCTACGCGGCTTCGGCGCAGGGTGACCTGGCAGCACGGGACAAGGCCGTGGCGATACTTAAGCAGCTGCACTACGGTATCGATGGCATTTTTTTCGGTTATGACAGCCAGAGCACCCGCGTGTTCTGGGCAGACAAGGACCTGAAAATCGGTGAGAGCTTCAGGAATCTGCGTGACGCCGACGGTGTCTACGCCATCAACGAACTGATCCGGAAAGCCAAGGAAGGTAGCCACTACCAGAATTACAAAATCCCGATGCCTGACAGCGGTCGCATAGTCACGAAAATCGGATACGCCGTGTACCTGGAAAAGTGGGACCTGATCATTGGCTCCGGCCTGAGCCTGGATGACGTCGAACCCAAACTTGCCGACACAACTGTGCGGATCAAAACCCTCAGCGAGCAATTCATCACCGTCATGCTCGGCCTTACCGTGGTGTTGGCCGTCAGCCTGGCGTTCTTTGCGTTGTGGATGGTTCGACGCTTGCTGTCACCGCTTAAATTGCTCAGGACCCAAATGGAACAGGTGGCTGCCGGCGATGGCGACCTGACCCGTCGACTGCAGGTCCTTCGCAACGACGAGGCGGGGCAACTGGCGGGCTCTTTCAACCGTTTTGTGGACAAAGTCCATGGCCTGATCCGGCAAATCACCCACATGTCACGGGAACTCAATGTGTTGATCACCGATGTCGCCGAACAAGCCAGCCGATCGGAAAAAGCCATGAACATGCAACGCCAGGAAACCGAACAAGTGGCCGCAGCGATCAACCAAATGTCCGCCACCGCATTGCAAGTGGCGCGTAGCGCGCAAGAAGCCGCCGAAGCGGCGAGTCAGGCGGAAGGCGAAGGCGCTTCGGCCAGCCGTGTGGTGGATGCCAGCGTGGACAATATCTACACCCTGGTTGGCAATCTGAAAATCAGTGGCGAATCCCTGGACCACCTGCAACACGATGTTGGATCGATCGTCGGCGTACTCGGGGTCATTCGCTCCATTGCCGAACAGACCAACTTGCTGGCGCTCAATGCCGCCATCGAAGCCGCCCGCGCCGGTGAGGCGGGGCGCGGGTTCGCGGTAGTAGCCGATGAAGTGCGCGCCCTGGCCGGTCGCACGCAAACCAGCACCCAGGAAATTCAGGCCATGATCGATCGGCTCAAGCGAGGCACGATCGACACCGTCAACGCCATGAAGCAATCCAGTGACGCCGGCAGCCGCACCAGCGAGCAGGCTGCGCATGCCACCGCGTCGTTGCGCGTCATCGCGACCCAGATCGAAACCATCAACACCATGAACACGCAGATCGCCAGCGCGGCCGATGAGCAGACCATGGTCTCCGAAGACATCAATCGCAGCATCCAGCAGATCGCACAGGCAGTCGAAACGGTCGCTCAGGAAACGCAACACGGCGCTCAGACTGCGCGGGACCTGGCGAGTTTAAGTGAGAGCCTGAACCTGGCGGTCAAACAGTTCCGGGTATGATCCCGGTAGTGATCGTACTGGGCATGCACTCAGGAACGTAACGAGCTGCGCCCTCTCGGCAAGTGCCTTTCGATGGTACTTGCCGAGAGGGCGCAGCTCGAGGGGCGATGGTTTACGGCTGAAGGTCTATCAACACTTTGCCCTTGACTGCACGGGTCTCCAACGCCCCATGCGCCTGCGCGATTTGCTCCAGCGGTACCGTCAAACCGATCGTAGGTTTGTACGCGCCTTGGGCAATACACGATGTCACATCTCCAATTGCACGACGCTTGGCTTCATCGGGAATGTTATAGACCAGTACAAAGCGCAACACGGAGCAGTTGCCCATGGATTTCATGACGGGAATGGATAATTCTGCATCTGGTGTAGTTACCGCGTAAACACTAATGGTGCCGCCCCTGGCCAGACAGTCCATGTCGATTTTCAGGTTGGCGATTGGGTCAACCTCGATGATACGGTCGACGCCTTTGCCATGGGTCGCTGCTTTGATTGCCACACTGACATCCTCCTCGCGCATGTTGATGATCAGGTCTGCTCCCGAGGCTTTTGCCGTTTCTACATCTCTGGCATGGCGAATTGTGGTTGCTACCCACGCGCCAGTCCACTTCGCCAACTGAATCGCCGCTTCGCCCACTACGCCTGCGCCACCCTGAACCAATACTCTTTTGCCAGTGAGTTCGCCATCGGCGAACAGGCAATAGTGAGCAGTGAGCGCAGCAATGCCGAGGCTCGCGCCGGTTTCGAAAGAGACGTCATCGGCCAGACGAACGACGTTGCCTGCGGGCAGCACCACGAACTCGGCGGCGGTACCGAATGCGCGGCCCGATTGAGCTTCGAACATCCATACCCGTTCGCCGATTCTGGATTCGCAAATTCCTTGTCCCACCGAGTCGATGACACCAGCGCCATCCTGATGAGGAATGATGCGTTTGAAAGGCATGGCACCTTTGAAGCCGCTCCGGCCCTTGATGTCGCTAGGGTTCACGCCGGACATGGCCACTTTGACCCTGACTTCTCCAGGGCCGGGAGCCGGCGTCGGAACATCACCGACTTTCAGTACTTCGACCGCAGTTCCCAGTTGATCGTAATATGCAGCTTTCATACAAAGTGTCCTTGAGTAGTAATAATGCGAACACCTTATTGGTCACTGACTCAGGTTATTTCACAAGTAGGCACATCACTGATATATAGGGAAAAAATGTATACCAACGGGACCGTAAATGACTGAGAGAACAGCCTATCGTTGTGGCGTAAAAGTGATGCTCGAGGTAACAGGAGGGAAGTGGAAGCCGCTGGTGTTGTACCACTTGCTCAGCGGTACGAAGCGCTTTGGCGAGTTGAAAGGCCTCATTGGCGAGGGGATTACGCAACGCTCGCTGACTCTGCAACTTCGCGAACTGGAAGCCCACGGGGTTCTCGCGCGAAAGGTGTACGCCCAGGTGCCTCCCCGGGTGGAATACACACTGACTGATCTGGGGCTTACGCTGGGGCCGGTCATGCTGGCGATGAAGGAGTGGGGTGTTGCGTTTCAGGCGCATGTGGGCATTTTTCCGCCTGATACGGTGTTGAGTTTTGACGACTGAAAGCACAAAGCAGTGTCGCGGACTGGTCCACGCAGTCCTCAAGGCAGCCAAAGAAAGGCCCGCGTAAAGCGGGCCTCCTGCAGGTAATCGCCAGTGATCGAAACACGCAGGCTGGCGTAGATTGATGAATTGACTATTACAGGCCCAACTCGCTAAGGCCGGGATGATCGTCAGGGCGGCGTCCCAGCGGCCAGCGGAACTTGCGCTCCGATTCCTTGATGGGCATGTCGTTGATACAGGCAAAACGGTGCGCCATCAGACCGTTTTCAGCGAACTCCCAATTCTCGTTACCGTAGGAGCGGAACCAGTTTCCTGAGTCATCATGCCATTCATACGCATAGCGAACGGCGATACGATTATCCGTGAAAGCCCACAGTTCCTTGATCAGTCGGTAGTCCAACTCTTTGTTCCATTTACGCGTCAGGAATGCTGCTGCTTCGGCCCGGTTGGTTGCGAAGTCGACACGATTTCGCCACTTCGTGTCGGGTGTATAAGCCAGCGATACTTTCTGCGCATCACGGGTGTTCCAGCCATCTTCGGCAAGACGGACCTTGAGCAGAGCGGTTTCACGAGTAAAGGGAGGGAGAGGGGGGCGGGTTTCAGAATCAGCCATGCTTAAAACTCCAGTGGGTGAATAACGGAGAGCATTTTCATTAACTTCAAGCGAGTGTAGGCGAGGATATACTCGCATACATTATTTTTTAAGTTGCCGAATTTTGATGTTCGCGCTGATGGCAATACTGGTGCAGGGTTATTTAATGTATTTTCAATAGTTATAGATATGTATGGCTGTCGTTAATAGATATCGATAATTCGAGTTGTTGATTGCTCTTTTCCAGAGTGCAACTCATCCGCCGTGTCGAGTTGTAGCAAACGCTATCGCATTGTTGCGATCAGTGACCTGGTGTCAAGGGTGAGTGGACGTACCTTGCTAATACAGCGCCCCTTGCAAATGCCCGATCGCCTCTTCAACAAACTTGCTGACTGCCAAGGGGATTTGATTGCGGCTGGGGAAGACGATGAATAAATCATTGGTTTGCTGGCCGTAGTCACACAGCACCTCCGCCAGACTGCCACTGCCCAGGCTTACACGCAGAATGGGGTCCGGCAAAAAGCAGATGCCCAATCCGGCTACGGCTGCTTTCAATTGCGCCTGGGCGCTGCTCGCGCTGAATCGGCCGGTCACGCTCAACTGTGTGGCGCCGTGGGGGCCGACAAGGTGCCAGGTGGCTTGACCCGACGGGTGCGCCGGAAAAATGCAGTTGTGTTCGCTTAACGACTGAATATCCTTTGGCACACCATAAGCTTCGAGGTATCGCGGGCTGGCTGCGAGTATTCGGCGACCGGTGTTTATTTTGCGCGCGACCAGGCTCGAATCGGACATGACGCCGGACCGGAACGCGATGTCGATACCTTCGGCAATCAGATCCACCCGCTGGTCACTCAAGACAAAATCCAGGCTGACCTTGGGGTAACGGGCCAGGAAATCCGCGACGAAATCCATCTGGAATACTTCAAAAAAATCAGCCGGCGCCGCGATCCGCAGCCTGCCGACCGGTTCCCGAACCCCACCGATGAGTTGACGACTGAGCTCGAACAACTCGTTTATCTGGCTGGCGCTTTGCCTATAGAGCGATTTTCCAGCGTCGGTCAGTACCAGCTTGCGGGTGGACCGATGCAGCAGTCGCACGCCCATGGATTCTTCCAGCTGCTTCATGCGCCGGCTCAGCGTGTTGGCGGATGCGCCGGTGCGACGGGCCGCATCGGCAAAGCTACCGGCGTCGACGATCTGAATGAAAATGGCGACGTCGTTCAAGTCGAACATTCGATTAGGCCAAATATGGATGAGTGAAACTCTACTCTAGCCGCTAATCAAACGAATACCGACTGTCTATGATGAATTCACGTTACAGGTCACCGCAGATTGACTCCGGCGCTTGTGGGTACTCACATCATCAGAGGACATCGCATGAACCTCACCGCCCTTCGCAACACTGGCCATACTCGTCAAATCAGCCACCGCAACTCCGGAAGTAGCCACGGCCCCATCGTCCGGCTGATGAGCCCCTCGGATTTCGGTCAGTTGCTCAAGCCGTTCGTGTTCCTGGACCTGTTCGATGCGCCCAGTTCATTTCTGGGGCAGATGCCCGTGCATCCGCATTCGGGCATCGCGACAGTCACCGTGATCACTGAAGGCAACATGCACTTCGATGATCCGGACGCCGGCAGCGGAACCATTGGTTACGGAGGCGTTGAATGGCTGCGAGCGGGGGCAGGGGTCTGGCATGGCAAGGAACTGTCCAGTGGCACATCCGCGCGAGTACAGGGTTTTCAGCTGTGGCTTGCCCTACCTGCTGAGCTGGAGAGCGCTCCGGTCGACAGTCAGTATCTGGAGGCGAGTGCAACGCCCCAGGTCGGTCCTGCTCGAGTCATCGTCGGACGCTACGAAGGCGTGCAAAGCCCCATCCGAGCGCCTGCAGGCGTGAACTATTTGCTGGTGACAATACCTGCCGGCGAGTCTTGGACCTACACACCGCCCAAAGGACACCGCACGTTGTGGCTATGCGTCAGCCGAGGTGCTGTTCACACGCCAGATAAGATCGAATCCGGGGAAATGGTGGTCTTCCAGCCAGGTCATCAGGCGTTAACGCTGGAAGCCGGGAACAGGGACGCCGTATTCGTCCTGGGGTCGGCCTTTCCTCACCCGTACGATCTCAAGCTTGGCTACTACTCGGTGCATACCAACGACGAAGCCTTACGCGCCGGTGAGGCGAAAATCGCCGAGATTGCCAATCGGATGCGTCAGCAAAAAACGGCTCGCCAGGCTTCGGCCTCCATTCCCGTTTTCAAGTAGCGTTTTGCGCAGTAGATCCATCACCCATAACGGGCAATGTTGCTCGTCCATAGCGATTCAGGAGAAAGCACGATGGCAAAGGTACTGGTTCTTTATTATTCGATGTACGGCCATATCGAGGCCATGGCTCACGCTGTCGCCGAAGGCGCCCGCAAGGTGGCCGGGGTGGAAGTGACCGTCAAGCGCGTCCCGGAAACCATGGACCCGCAAGCGTTCAAGGCCGCTCACGGCAAGACCGAGCAACAGGCGGCCGTTGCCTCGCCGAGCGAGTTGGGCGATTACGACGCGATCATCTTCGGCACGCCCACACGCTTCGGCAACATGGCCGGGCAGATGCGTACGTTCCTGGATCAGACCGGCGGCCTTTGGGCCAAAGGCGCGCTGGTGGGCAAGGTGACCAGCGTGTTCACCTCCACTGGCACCGGTGGCGGTCAGGAGACTACCATTACCTCCACCTGGAACACCCTGGCGCACCACGGCATGGTGATCGTGCCCATCGGCTACGGCGACCCGGCGCTGTTCGATATTTCCCAGACGCGCGGCGGCTCACCGTACGGCGCGGCCACCATCGCCGGCGGTGACGGCTCGCGCCAGCCGGATGCCAAGGAACTGGGCATCGCACGGTACCAAGGTGAGTACGTGACGAAGATTGCCGCGAAACTCGCCGCGTCCTGAATGTAGTGAAACTCACACCGGCCTGAACGCCTTTCTGTAGGAGCGTGCTCGCTCCTACAGTCAGGCAACGTGGAGCAGATCGATCAGTTGGCCGACCATCTGCGCTACCTCCTGTCCCGGTCCGAAGCAGGCCTTGACCCCCCGTTGCAGCAACAGTCGTACATCGGCCTGCGGAATAATGCCGCCGACGACCAGCGGAACGTCAATCCTTCGTTGATTCAACAAACCCAACAGTTCAGTCAGCAGTTCCGTGTGCGCTCCGGCCAGGCTTGAAACGCCGATCAGATCTGGTAAATCGGCATCGTCCAAGACGTCCAGCACCTGCGCCGGCGTTTGAAACAGCGGCAACAGGCGCACCTCGAAACCGGCATCGGCCAGCGCTGCAGCCATCAAGCGAATCCCGCGGTCATGCCCGTCCTGCCCAGTTTAGACAGCAGGATCCTGGGCCGGCGACCACTCTGGGCGACAAAGGTCGACAGGCGCTGCGCAACGATCGCCCAATCGGGCTGCTGACTCATAGACGGTCCATAGTGCCCCACACTGAAATCCAGCCCTTGCCTGAACCGAGGCCAGACCTTTTCCAGTGCCTGGGTGCACTCACCAAGTGTCGCCCGCGCGCTGATGGCCGCCACGGTATTCTCCAGCAGATTCCCCTGGCCCGAGCGTGCGCACTCGGTGATCGAATGCAGCTGCGCCTCAACCCGAGCGTTGTCGCGCTTGAGTCGCAGGCGGTTGAGGCGTTGGCCCTGGCGGGCGCGCAGTGCCTGACTGTCCACGGGCGTCACCGGCTCCTGCGCGGGTTCATTTGCAGCGACACGCCGTGCAATCCCGCTATCGAGACGTGCCTGGGTAGCCATGGCCTGATGGTGAATGGCCCGGTTGATCGCGCCGGACTCAATCGCCTGGAACACACCACCCAGGGCATCGATCTCGGCCATTTGCAGACGCGCCTGTTGCGCCAGCTGCGCCGTCAAGGCTTCCATCATGTAAGACCCCGCCCACGGGTCGACCACGTCGCACAGGCCGGTTTCCTGTTGAAGGATGTGCTGGGTATTGCTCGCCAGTCTCGACGAGGCCTCACTGGGCAGCGTCAGGGCTTCATCCCAGGCATTGGTGTGCAGCGACTGGGTGCCGCCGAAGACCGCGGCCATGGCCTGGACGGTGGTGCGCACGACATTGTTCAGCGGGTCCTGAGCGCTAAGGGACCAGCCGGAGGTCTGGCAATGCATGCGCAGCGCCTGGCCTTTATCGAGGGTGACTCCAAGGTCCCGGGTAATTTCCCACCACAACAGGCGTGCCGCACGACACTTGGCGACTTCACTGAAAAAGTCGCTGCCGATGCCGAAAAAGAAACTGATGCGTTCGCAGAATCGCTGCACGTCCAGGCCGTTGTTTTGCACTTGCTCGGCGTAAGTCCTTGCGTTGATCAGGGTCAGTGCCAGCTCCAGCACGGTGTCGGCCCCGGCCTCTTGAAAGTGATAACCGGACACCGAAATCGGATTAAACCGAGGTACGTGCTCATTCAAGTAGCTGATCACATCAAGAGTGATCTGCATTGAAGGTTTCGGCGCAAAAATGTAGGTGTTGCGAACCATGAACTCTTTGAGAATCTCGTTCTGGATCGTGCCACTGAGCCGTTCCGGCGCGACGCCGGATTCCTGAGCGGCAACGATGAAGGCCGCCAGCACTGGCAGTACCGCGCCGTTCATGGTCAATGACACCGAGACCTGGTCCAGGGCGATGCCGTCCAGCAACTCGATCATGTCCTCAACACTGTCGATGGCCACGCCTGCCTTGCCGACGTCGGCTTGCCAGTGTGGATCGCTGGAGTCGTAGCCGCGATGGGTCGGCAGATCGAAGGCGAGCGACAGGCCGGTGGCGCCTTCGGCCAGGCGCTGGCGCAGGCGCTGATTGCTCGCCTCGGCGCCGGCGAACCCGGTGTATTGACGCACGGTCCAGGGCTTTTGCAGGTACATGCTGGCGTAGGGGCCACGCACAAAGGGTGCCTTGCCGGGCAGGCTGTGCAGGTGCTCAAGACCTTCGACGTCACTGCTCTGGTACAACGTCTTGAGTCGCAGACCTTCGGGTCGCCAAAGGGGAGAATGGCTCATCGGCTGCAGTCCGAAAGATGGTGTTTGCGGGTGAACACATCGGCCAGCTTGAACCCGTCGCTACGCCGAAATACCTCGCACCAGTGAAGCTCGCGATGGCTTGGCGATGTCGTGTGCAAAAGCAGTTGCACGCTGTCACCGATATTGAGGTTGCCGTAGAAATGCAGCTCGCGTTGGCGGACATGACCTGGGCGGCGCAACCCTAGCAGGGCCCATTCGGCACGCTCGACCATGGCCTGGAAGTTGGCGAAGTACAGCAGGTCGGCACCGTTGAAATCGATGTCGGGGCAGGGCGTGAAATCGAATGCCTGCGCCGCGGTTGCCTGGCGATCCATACCGTAATGACTGTGCCAATTCCCGCTGCGTATCCGACGGTTGTCGACATGCAGCACTTGCAGTGCCTGCGGCAGCTCGGTCACTGCTGCCGTCGAGCCCCTGAGGCAAGCCTTGCTGACACTGCGATTGTCCCCCGGTACATGCCGGCTGATGAAGGTCGACAGTAGCGCCAGTTGCCCCACGACGCGATCGCCCAGCCAGACTTCATGTTCGCTGAAATGCCGGGCCTGGCCGCCGCGACCGATCCGGGTATGAATCCGGAACTCGCGATTTTCGATGATCGCTTCCAGCTTCAAATCCCAAGTATTGACCGCCGTGAACGCGGCGTAGGCGATGCGTCCTTGGTCATCGACGAAATCAGGCAACGCTCGATCATGCAATTGCGCCAGGGCGAGCCAGTGTTGATGGCCGCACTCTTTCAACAACCAGTTTTCCGACAACCCGGTGAAGGCCAGGTTGGGCATCGAAGCCAGGTAGGTTTCTGTACGGGAAGCGATGAGCGTGGTGGCTGTTGGCATGGCAGGAATCCGTCGTTTCGCCGCGGAGGGCGGCTGACGGCTACCCAATTGCGAATGACGTACCACTTTGTTGGTGATTTCATATCGTTATGATTAATAACGGTATTTTTGATTTGTGGGACGTTCCGTTCTGAGCCGGCCCGCTACGTAACTCCGTAGGAATACGACATTTCGTAGCGGGTTTTACGAAGTTGCGTGGCGACCGGGCCCACGCTTTATTCGAGCTTGATCTCCAGCCGTTTGAACCGCGACGCCAATGTCGTCGGTTTCAGTCCCAGCAATTGCGCTGCGCCGCCTTTGCCGAACAACTTGCCATCCGCCGCCTTCAATGCGGCCTGCATGTTGCTGCGTTCAAGTTCGCGAATTTGCGCGTCAGTCATGATCGCAACTTCGGAGGAGGGTTGCTGTGGTGCAGGCAGGCTGGTTTTGGGCTCGTCCGGCAGGTCCAGGTTCAGGTCGGCGCCAATCGAGGTGATCAACGCGCGCTCGATGACGTTTTGCAGTTCGCGAATATTCCCCGGCCACGAATAGCGTTGCAGGCGTTCGATATCGCTATTGCGCAGGCGCCGGCCGGGCATGTTCAGGCGTTTGCCAGTCTGCTTGAGGAAGTGCGCGGCCAGGGCGCCGATGTCCATCAGGCGATCGCGCAACGCCGGGGACTGGATCGGGAACACGTTGAGGCGGAAATACAGGTCTTCACGAAAGTGCTTGGTCGCCACTTCCTGGCGCAGGTCGCGGTTGGTCGCGGCGACGATCCGCACATCGACCTTGCGCGTGCGCTCTTCGCCGACCCGTTCGAATTGCCCCTCCTGCAACACACGCAGCAGTTTGCTTTGCAGCTCAAGGGGGATTTCGCCGATTTCATCGAGAAAGAGCGTGCCGCCATCCGCCAGCTCGAAGCGGCCGACCCGATCGCGCACGGCGCCGGTAAAGGCGCCGCGGATGTGGCCGAAGAATTCGCTCTCGAACAGTTCTGCGGGGATCGCCGCACAGTTGACCCGGATCAGCGGGTGGCCGTTACGGCGGCTGGCCTGGTGAATCGCGCGGGCGATCAGTTCCTTGCCTGTGCCCGATTCACCGTTGATCAACACGCTGGCATCGGTGGGCGCGACCACGTCGATCTGCCGGATAATTTTCTTGATCGGTTCGCTCTGGCCGACGATCTCGCGGTAGTTGTGCTCGATGTGAATCTCTTCCTGCAGATAGGCGTTTTGCTCTTCCAGCCGATCCTTGAGCACCTTGAGTTCTTCGAGGGCGCTTTGCAGCTGGTTTTCCGTGCTGCGCCGCTCGGTGATGTCACGGAACACCACCACGGCTCCAACGATACGGCCATCGGAGATCACCGGGGTGCTGGTGAATTCCACCGGGAACGAACTGCCGTCGCGGCGCCAGAAAATCTCCTGACGACCTTCGTGGATCACACCGTCGTGCACCGCTTTGTAGATGGGGCACTGTTCCACCGGGTAATGGCTGCCATCGGCATGGGTATGGTGGTGAATGCGGTGGATGTTCTTGCCGATCATGTCCTGGGTTTCCCAGCCCAGCATGCGCGCGCAGGCTGGATTGACGAAGGTGGCCAGGCCTTCGCTGTCGATGCTGTAGATGCCGTCGCCCACGGAGCTGAGCAGCAACTGGTTATCGCGCTCGTTTTCCTGGAACAGGTTGAGGATATTGCGCCACTCGATCAGCCCGCCGCGCATGGTGCGTTCGGTGTCCGCCTGGTCGCGCTGGTACTTCTGCAGGCTGAGTTCGCGCATTACCAGAATCAGCTGCTGCTCGCCCTTGACCTGCAAGGTGGTGGCGGAGATTTCCAGCTCGATGCGTTCGCCGCTCTTGCAGTTGCAACTGAGCTCGTCGCTCCAGCCGCGTCCCTTGTCCATCACCGCCTGGGTGAAGACGATCAAGTCTGCCAGTTGATGACCGAAGAGTTTGCTCACCGGCAGTTCAAGAAGCTCCTGCCTGGGATAGCCGAGCAGTTTGCAGGCGGCGATGTTGAGGTCCACCAGCCGATCGGCGTAGGGATTGAGCAACGCGATGGCTTCGGCGCAATGCTCGAACACCATGTGCCGCGAGGAATAGGCCAGGTCGGCCCAACCGCTGAGGGAGTCTGCTTCGTTCATGGCTACGAAATCTCGTGTTCTGTGGCTACGAATATTCGTATTTCTACGGGAATGCGTGGTTCGGCGATAGCATCAGATGCCGGAACAAAAACCGGATCAGATTGGTATCTTCATACAAATCAGATGCTTAACCCACTGCAGAAAAACGTTTTATTTTCTGGCACGGCGTTCGCTCTATCTCCTGCAACCCGGCAGCCAACCCAGGCTGACGTTCAAGCACGAAGACACTGGAGAGCGACACTATGCCAACCGTGGACATCCCCCATTACAAAGACGGCGACTTCCTGGTCAATTACGAAGAGAAAGTCTTTGAGGACATCAAAGCCGAACCGGGCGAAAAAGTATTGATCACCTTCCACACCATCGCCTTCGAAGGCTCCATCGGCCTGGTCAACATGCTTCAGGCCAAGCGCCTGCTGCGCAAAGGCTTCGAAACCAAAATCCTGTTGTACGGGCCGGGCGTGCAACTGGGCGTGCAACGCGGCTTCCCGACCTTGGGCGCCGAGGCGTTTCCCGGGCACCTGGCGGTGAACAAGCAATTGATGCAGTTCATGGAGGAGGGCGGCGAGGTGTACGCCTGCCGCTTTGCCCTGCAAGCCCTGTACGGCCAGACCGAAAAAGCCCTGATCGAAGGCATCCGCCCGATCAACCCGCTGGACGTGATGGACCTGCGCCTGCTGATGCGCCGCGAGGGCGCAATGATCATTGATACCTGGACGGCCTGACAGCGCCGCTGAAATACCCCTGTGGCGAGCGAGCTCGCTCGCCACAACAGCGACATCGATCTTGTGAACACACAACACTTCAGGACCCCCATCATGCCCATCATTCGCGCAGCAGCCGTTCAACTGAGCCCCGTGCTTTACAGCCGCGAAGGCACCGTGGACAAGGTCTGCCAACAGATCATCGCTTTGGGCCAGCAAGGCGTGCAGTTCGCCGTGTTCCCGGAGACGGTGGTGCCGTACTACCCGTATTTTTCCTTTGTGCAGCCGGCCTTCACCATGGGTGCCCAGCACCTGAAACTGCTCGATCAATCGGTCACTGTACCGTCCGCCGCCACCCTGGCCATTGGCGAGGCGTGCAAGCAGGCGGGGATGGTGGTGTCCATCGGCGTCAATGAGCGCGATGGCGGCACGATCTACAACGCCCAGCTGCTGTTCGACGCCGACGGCACGCTGATCCAGCATCGCCGCAAGATCACCCCGACCTACCACGAGCGCATGGTCTGGGGGCAGGGCGACGGCTCCGGCCTGCGCGCCGTCGACAGCGCCATCGGGCGCATCGGTTCGCTGGCGTGCTGGGAGCATTACAACCCGCTGGCGCGCTACGCCTTGATGGCCGACGGCGAGCAGATCCACGCGGCGATGTTTCCCGGCTCCCTGGTGGGCGACATCTTCGCCGAACAGATCGAAGTCACCATTCGCCATCACGCCCTGGAGTCCGGCTGTTTCGTAGTCAACGCCACTGCTTGGCTGGATGCCGATCAGCAAGGCCAGATCATGCAGGACACCGGTTGTGGCCTGGGCCCGATCTCCGGTGGTTGCTTCACTGCCATCGTTTCACCTGAGGGCAAGTTGCTCGGCGAGCCGCTGCGTGCCAACGAAGGCGTGGTGATTGCCGACCTCGACCTGGCGCTGATCGACAAGCGCAAACGCATGATGGATTCGGTCGGGCACTACAGTCGTCCGGAACTGCTCAGCCTGCTGATCGACCGCACGCCCACGGCCTATGTGCATGAGCGTGCTGCCCATTTGGCAACGGCTGCTACCGAGGAGCTCGATCATGCAAACAAATGAACTGCTGGCCGAGTTGCAGTGCCACGGCGTGCGCTGGCCAGCGGCGCAAAACGGCCTGTCCCGCCAGGGCGGCGCCGGGCCGTCGGACCACAAGGCGCTGACGTTCGGCAGCCGGACCATGATGGTGCCGATCCTCAACCAGGCCTCGCAGACCTCGCCTTACCAGGCGCAACCCAGTGCTGATGGCAGCCAGGCGTTGATCTTCCGTGAAGGCTTGCAGGTCGGTCAGGTACAGATGCCCGGAGTGCCGAACTTCTACGGCTTGAGCACCGCCGACGGCATTCCCTACTGGAAAATCGCCACGCTGCACAGCCGCGACGTGTTGGCGACCACGGTATTGCAGCACTGCATTCGCTTCAACGATCGCGGCAGCTCCTGCCAGTTCTGCGCTATCGGCCAGTCGCTGGCAGCGGGCAAGACCATCGCTCGCAAGCGTCCGCAGCAATTGGCGCAAGTGGCGAAGGCCGCGGTGGAGCTCGATGGCGTCAAGCACATGGTGATGACCACCGGCACGCCGCAAACCCCGGACCGCGGTGCGTCGATCCTGTGTGAATCCGCCGCAGCCGTGACAGCGGCAGTCGACCTGCCGATCCAGGCGCAGTGCGAGCCGCCGGACGATGATCGCTGGTTCCAGCGCCTGGCCGACAGTGGCGTGGTATCCCTAGGCATGCACCTGGAAGCGGTCACCGACGAAGTGCGCCAGCGGATCATGCCGGGCAAGGCCGAAGTACCGCTGAGTCGTTACTTCGAAGCCTTCAGCGCAGCGGTCGACGTGTTCGGTCGCGGCCAGGTCAGCACCTACATCCTCGCCGGCCTGGGTGACAGCGAAGCGGCCATCAGCGAGATGAGCGAGCGTTTGTGCGCCCTTGGCGTGTACCCGTTCGTGGTGCCGTTCGTGCCCATCGACGGCACACCGTTGGCCCATCACCCCAAACCCGACAGCGCCATGATGGCTCGCCTGTATCCGCAGATCGGCGCGAGCCTGCGCCGTCATGGTCTGCACTCCGATCAGATCAACGCCGGCTGCGCCAAATGTGGCGCGTGCTCGGCCCTGAAAAACTACGAATAAGCCGGAGAACTCCCATGGCCCATTCCGTCTTTGCTTTGGTCGACAGCACGTTCGAGCCGTTTCGCGCCGGTGAGTTGCTGGTCAAGCCCGCCCGTGAACACTGGGAGAAACAGGCGTATTTCGCCCTGCGCCGCTCGGTGTTTTCCGATGAGCAACAACTGTTGGTGCAGGACAAGGACAGCCATGACTTCCAGGCAATTGCCATCGTCGCCCTGGCCGGCAATTGCGGGATCGCCGATCAGGTGGTGGGCGCGGTGCGCATCTACCAGCCGGATCCGGGTCTGTGGTTTGGCGGACGCTTGTGCGTGGCGCCGGCGTATCGGCGGCACAGCATGATCGGCAAGGCGTTGGTCAACGAAGCGGTGTCACGGGCCAAGGACCTGGGCTGCGAGGTGTTCCGCGCCACGGTTCAGGCGCAGAACGAAGGCTATTTCCATGGTTTGCGCTGGCACAGCCTGGAACAACTGGAGTTGCTCGGCCAGCCTCATTGCCTGATGCAGGCGGATCTGGCGAGCTACCCGTTGATGCCGCGTCAGGTGTCGTTGCGGGCGCTGAAGGTGGCGCGCCATGAATGATCTCGCGATTTTGATCGACACCCTGCGCAGCACCCCCGCGATGCTGTCGAAACAGGCGATCCAGCAGCCGGCGGCGGTCATGGGCAGCACTAAACAAGCCCTGACCCGTGAACAGCTGTACGCCTTGCCCGGCGACGACACCGCGGCCATTGCCTGTGGCAATCACTTTCAACTGCTTGCCATCGAAGGCATGTTGCCGGCCTTCGTCGAGGCGACGCCGTGGTTTGCGGGATGGTCGGCGGTCATGGCCAACGTCAGCGACATCACCGCCATGGGCGGCCGCGCGACGGCGGTGGTCAACGCCTATTGGCATCACGACAACACGGCTGCGCAGCAGATTCTGGCGGGTATCCGTGCGGCATGTGAGGCCTACGGCCTGTTGCTCGCCGGGGGCCATACCAGCCTCACCCGCGATAACCCGACGGCGCTGGCCGTGGCGATTACCGGCACTGCGCAGCACCTGTTGTCGACCCTCCATGTCGCTCCGGGGCAGGTAATCTCCATGGCCGTGGACCTTGAAGGTGCCTGGCACGCTGACAGTACCTATTGGAAGGCATTCGAAGGCGTGCCCGCCGAACGCCTGCGCAGCAAGCTCGACGTGCTGCCGCGCCTGGCCGATGCCCGATTGCTACACGCCGCTAAGGACATCAGCAACGCCGGGGTTCTGGGCAGCCTGTTGATGCTGCTGGAAACCACCGGTTGCGGCGCGAGCGTCGATCTGGCGGCGCTGCCGTGCCCGCCGGATGCCGACCTTGTGCGCTGGCTGCAGGTGTTCCCCAGCTACGGCTTTCTGATGACCCTCGATGAAGGTGACTGGGACCAGGTCCAGACCGCTTTCGCCTTCGAAGGGCTGCGCTGTGAGCGCATTGGCGCGGTCGATGCCAGCGGCGTCATGACCGTCCGCCACGGCGAACAACGCGGCCTGTTCTGGAATCTGCGCGAGCAGGCCTTCACCGGTTTCAGCTATCCCCATCTGGACCTGACCCCTTTAAACCTCAAGCAACAGGAGCACTGACATGCCCGCCGTCAACTTCAAGATCCGCTGGCCCAATGGCCGCGAAGCCACCGGTTACTCGCCTTCAACGGTGATTTTCCAATACCTAGAAGAGGGCGCCAGTTACCCGCTGCCGGACTTTTTGCAGCGCATCGAAAGCGCGCTGAACAACGCCTCGGAACGGGTCAAGGAGGTCAAGGGGTTCTATTGCAGTTCGGCCATGGACACCTTGAGTTCGCTGAAGGGTCAGGCCAGTTATCTGGTTGAACCGGCCGACGTCGAGGGGCGGGTGAACGTGATCAGCATGCGCACCGAGGGCGCGGGGCAAGTGATCGGTGCGGGCTGGAGCTCGTTCTGATTTTTCTGAATTTTTATCGTCACCGATGACCGGAGCAACGTTATGACCAGCCACCTCACTTCCATCAAAACTCAACACCACAGCGTGATCGTCGTCGGCGGCGGGCAGGCCGGATTGTCTGCCAGCTACTACCTGCAACAGGAAGGGGTCGATCATCTGGTGCTGGAAAAGCACAGCGTCACCCACACATGGCGCAACCAGCGCTGGGATGCCTTCAGCCTGGTCACGCCGAACTGGCAGTGCGCCTTACCGGGTTACACCTACGTCGATGATTTCAAGGGCGCCGATCCTCACGGGTTCATGAAAAAAGACGAGATCAACGCGTACCTGGCGGGCTTCGTTAAAGCGGTGAATGCGCCGGTGCGCGAGGGCGTGACAGTACAGCGCGTGGTGCCGCGCGCCATCGGTGGTTTCGAGGTGCATACCTCCCAGGGCGAGTTTTCGGCCGATCAGGTGATTGTTGCTTCGGGTGGTTATCACACGCCAATCATTCCGCGCCTGGCCGAGCGTCTGCCTGCGGGCGTTCATCAGTTGCATTCGGAGCAGTACCGCAATCCCGCGGCCTTGCCTGCCGGGAATGTGCTGGTGGTCGGATCTGGACAATCGGGGGCGCAAATCGCCGAAGACCTTCACTTGGCCGGGCGCAAGGTCTTTCTGGCGGTCGGTGATGCACCGCGTTGCGCACGCTTCTACCGGGGCAAGGACGTGGTCGATTGGCTGGCGGAAATGGGCTACTACGAAATCGGGGTTGACACCCATCCGTTGCGCGAAGGCGTTCGCGATAACACCAACCACTACGTCACCGGGCGTGACGGCGGGCGCGACATCGACCTGCGCAAGTTTGCCGTGGAAGGCATGGAATTGCTCGGTCGACTAGAAGGCTTGCAGGGCACGCGGATGCAGTTCGCGCTTAACCTAGCGGAGAGCCTCGACAGCGCCGATGCGGTGTACAACCGCATCAACGGCTCGATCGACAACTACATCGAACAGCACGGCATCGAGGCGCCGGCCGGTGAGCGCTATGTTCCCAACTGGACGCCTGAGCAAGAACGCAGTGAAGTGGACCTTGTGGCGGCTGGCATCACCAGCATCATCTGGTGCATCGGCTTCAGCCCGGACTTCACCTGGGTCGAGGCACCGGTCTTCAATGGCCGTGGCCATCCGGGCCATCAGCGCGGCGTGACCGCGCAGCCGGGGTTGTACTTCCTTGGGTTGCCTTGGTTGTACACCTGGGGCTCGGGGCGGTTTTCCGGGGTGGCCAAGGATGCGCGTTACCTCGTGGACCAGATCAGCTCTGACCGGGCCGAGAGCTTGATTCAGGGAAAACGGGCAGCGGCGAGGTGATTGAGCAAAGGTTTTGAGCCATGCCTCAGACCCAATGGGAGCAAGCAGGCGCTGACGATGATTGAGCAAGTTGGTTGATTGCCAGTTCGCACCGACCTCCGGTAACTCGGTCATTCTGGCAGCCTGCGTCATCGTTGGCGTCCATCACGAGCTGGCTCGCTCCCATGATCCAGGTTATACCTGATCCTGTACCCGTCACATCACCCCTGTGGGAGCGAGCCTGCTCGCGATGGTCTCATAGACGCTGCGGATAACCAGACGAAGCCCGTTATCACTCGCGGCGACCGGGTTTGTAATTCCGCGGATCAATGTTCCATTTGCGCAGGCGTGAGGCCAGGGTGGTCGGTTTGAGCCCCAGCAGTTGCGCAGCTCCGCCTTCGCCGGAGACTTTGCCTCCAGTGCGTTTGAGCATCGCCACGGTGTTCAGGCGAAGTTGCTGTTGCACAATCTCATCGCGCAGCGGTTCGCTGTCGTCCAGCGGTTCTACGGGTGTCTCAATCTGCTCGCGAGCGGCGGCCGGCAATAGCTCATCGAAGCGTAAGCGGCCATCCTGCGAGACGATGATCTGTCGCTCGATCACGTTTTCCAGCTCTCGAATATTGCCCGGCCACGGATAACGCTTGAGCACCTCGACCTGGGTCAACGGCAGACGCACTCCCGGTTTGTTGAAGGCTTGGCAGGCGCGCTCAAGAAAGTGGCCAGCCAACAGCGGTATGTCGCCCAGGCGTTCGCGCAAGGGCACCGAACGCACCGGAAACACGTTCAAGCGGAAGTACAAATCTTCACGAAATCCGCCAGCGGCGACCATCTCCCGCAGGTCGCGGTTGGTGGCGGCAATCACCCTCACATCCACCGCTCGGGTCAGGTTATCGCCCACCCGTTCGAACTGCTGGTCCTGCAGCACCCTTAGCAGTTTGCTTTGCAGCTCCAAGGGGATTTCGCCCACCTCATCGAGAAACAGCGTGCCGCCATCGGCCAGTTCAAAGCGTCCGACCCGATCATTGGTGGCCCCTGTGAAGGCGCCTTTGACGTGACCGAAAAACTCGCTTTCGAACAAGTCCCGAGGAATCGCCGCGCAGTTGACGCGAATTAACGGGCGGTCGCTGCGCCGGCTGCTTGCGTGGATCGCCCGAGCAATCAATTCCTTTCCGGTCCCGGATTCGCCAGTGACCAGCACGTTGGCGTCGGTTGGCGCCACCAGTTCGATCTGGCGGATCAGGTGCAGCACCGCAGGGCTGTCGCCAACGATCTCGTGGTGATTGCGCTCCGCCTTGATCTCTTCCTGCAGGTATTGGTTTTCCAGCTCCAGACGTTGCTTGAGTTGCTCCACTTCATTCAAGGCTTCGCGCAACCGCAGTTCGGCCCGCTGCCGCTCACGAATGTCGCGGAACAACACCACCGCCCCCACCAGACGGCCCATCTCGAAAATCGGTGTGCTGGTGTACTCCACGGGTATGGCTTCGCCGTTCTTGTGCCAGAACACCTCGTTGTCGACACGGCGCACCTGGCCGTCGCTGAACGAGGTGTGAATGGAGCACTGCTGTACTTCAAACAGACTGCCATCACTGTGGCTGTGGTGAAACAACTGGTGGGCATCATGGCCGACCATGTCCCCTGCGCTCCACCCGAGAATCCGTTCGGCGGCCGGGTTGATGAAGGTGGTTTGCCCAGCGGCGTCCAGCCCGTAGATGCCTTCACCTACGGCGCCGAGGATCAGGCGGTTCTGTCGCTCGATGCGTTCGAACACTTGAGTGATGCGCTCCCAGCCAACGTGGCCCAAGCGATGTTGGCGGCGGGCTTCGGAACGGTTGCGGCGGGTTTCCAGCTGATCGCGGTCTTGGATCATCAGCAGGATGCGCTGGCCATCCTCCAGTGCCCGGGCGTTGACTTCGACGGCGTGGTGTTTGCGGGTCAGGTCGAGCAGGCTGAGATCGTCGGACCAGGCTTCGCCCTGAGTTAGCACCTCGTCGGTGAAGCTGACCCACAGTGCGATGGCGCTGCCGAAGAAATGGCTGAAGCGGGTGAGGGAAGTAGCATTCTCTTCGCAGCCAAGCAGAGCGAGGCCGGCGGCATTGACCTGGACCAGAGCGTCCGATGCCGGGTCCACCACCAGCATGGCGAGCGGAGCGTAAGCAGCGGATATTTTGTCGATGGCGGTGGACATGGTCCGGGAGACCCTAACTGATACGGTACGTCGAATATACGAAAAATCGTAAATTAATTAACCAAGTTTCGTTATTTACGATAATTCGTTAGTTTCTTTTGAAACTATTCTGAGAATAAACCTCTAAAAATCAACGTGATAAGAATAATTTAGCAATTGGCACGACTCTCGCTATCTCTCCAGTATCGCTAAAACCCACAAGAGAGATCTTCAACATGAACAAAGTCGAAATGCATCACACCATCATGGCCGCCAAGGCTCGCAAGGAAATGACCTGGGACCACTTGAGCGAACTGGTCAGAAAGGCGCCGGTGTGGCTGGCCTCGGTGTGCTACGGCATGAACAGCGCCTCGCCGGATGTCGCCGCGCGTATTTGTGAGGTGCTGGAGTTGGGTGAAGACGTGGCCATAGCCATGACCGAGTTCCCGGTCAAGAGTTGGGAAAAGACCGTGCCCCAGGACCCGCTGATCTATCGCCTGTACGAGGTGGTGGGTGTCTACGGCCCGACGCTCAAGGACGTGATCCAGGAAAAATTTGGCGACGGCATCATGAGCGCCATCGACTTCTCCATGCATGTCGAAAAAATTGAAGACCCCAAGGGCGATCGCGTCCTGCTGACCCTCAATGGCAAGTTCCTGCCTTACCGGTCCTGGTGATCGAGCAGCCTCTCCGCTTTTGAAAAATCAGCTACGAGGAAAGCCCAATGTCCTATCTACTTCCATTCGAATTCGTCACCAAGATGCTCGATGCCGGCGAATCGAAAATTCACATGTCGACCCGCGACACCCTGATTCGCAGTTTCATGGCGGGGGCGATTCTGGCTCTGGCCGCAGTGTTTGCGGTCACCATCGCGGTGCAGAGCGGTTCCGCGCTGCTCGGTGCGGTGCTGTTCCCCGTGGGCTTCTCGATGCTGTACCTGATGGGTTTCGACCTGCTGACTGGGGTATTCATGCTCACGCCACTGGCGCTGCTGGACAAGCGTCCGGGCGTCACCGTGCGCGGTGTGTTGCGCAACTGGGGGCTGGTGTTTGTCGGTAACTTTGCCGGTGCGCTGACCGTGGCGTTCATGATGGCGTTCGTCTTTACCTACGGCTTCAATACCGGTCCGGGCGCGGTCGGGGAAAAGATCGCCAGCATCGGCGAGGCCCGCACCCTGGGTTATGCACACTATGGCGTGGGCGGCTGGATCACGATTTTCCTGCGCGGCATGCTGTGCAACTGGATGGTCTCCATGGGTGTGGTCGGCGCGATGATCTCGACCTCGGTGAGCGGTAAGGTGATCGCCATGTGGATGCCGATCATGCTGTTCTTCTTTATGGGGTTCGAGCACTCGGTGGTCAACATGTTCCTGTTTCCGTCGGCGATGATCATGGGTGGCGGGTTCTCGGTGATGGACTACCTGGTCTGGAATGAGATCCCGACCGTGCTGGGCAACCTGGTTGGTGGCCTGGCGTTCACCGGGTTGACGCTGTACAGCACCCACATCAAAACGGCGGCCAAGCGCGCTCTGGCGTGATATGAAAAGTCACGCCAAGGCGACAAACGCTCACCGCTGATTATTTTTACAAGGCGTGAGCGTATGGTTAGGCGGCAGTTGTGATTCATGAGCTTGAGTCGACAGGAACGCACCAGTGCGGGGTTCTCGAACTTTGCGAGCTAGGCGTCATCGTGGAAAACCTTGGAGGTGTCGTGAATCCAGACGAAGTCGATGCTGTCCACGTCCATGCACGTAAAGCGATCCTCGAACGACTTTTAGCTAACGCCTTCGGAGTAGTCATACGGGGTGCCTTCGCCAACTCGCTCTACAGGGATTCACAAACTCGCTATTGACGCCCCAGCATTTCATTTTCTGAAATGCTGGATTGCATTTTGTGCCCATTCCGCCACAGGCACTTCAGCGTCAACATGCGCCTGACTCAGTTCACCTCCACGTTTGAGGTGACGAAGCAGACAGACCGTTACGGCGGGCGCAAGGGGAAAGCGAATGGACGACACCTCAAAACCTCGATCTTCACCTTGGCATGAAGGTGAATTGACTTTACAGCGCGCCGTCGGTGCAGTGGACATGATGGTGGGTGTCGGTCAGCGGCAGATGTCGCGGACGTGGATGCCGGACCAGCATCGCGAGTTTTATTCGCAACTACCTTTTGTGGTGTTGGGCGCCGTGGATCGGCAAGGCGATGTGTGGGCCACCCTTCGCACCGGGCAACCGGGCTTCATGATCTCTCCCACACCGGAAGTTTTACAGATCAAGCTCGAACCACAGCCTAACGATCCTGCTCATGAAGGCATGCAGCCGGGCGATGCGATAGGTATGTTAGGCATTGAGTTGCACACTCGCCGCCGCAATCGTATGAATGGCAATGTACTGCGGGCGCTGGACGATCGTATCGAGATCGTCGTGACTCAAGCCTATGGTAACTGCCCACGCTACATTAATCTGCGTCAGTACGAGTTCGTCGAAGAGACGGCAGACATCGCTCAAGAGCTGACCGTGACCGATCCACTGATACGCCGCATGGTCACATCGGCGGATTCGTTTTATGTAGCGACCTACGTCGTGCGTGATGGTCAGAACCAAGTCGATGCCTCTCATCGCGGCGGCAAGGCTGGTTTTGTACGAATGGAAGAAGACGGCTCGCTCACTATCCCGGACTTTTCCGGCAACCTTTTTTTCAACACCCTGGGCAACATCTTGCTCAACCCCCGTGCCGGGCTGACGTTTATCAATTTCGAGAACGGTGACCTGCTACAAATGACCGGCACCGCTGAAGTACTGCTAGACGACCCGGAAATCGCCGCGTTCCAAGGCGCCGAGCGGCTCTGGCGTTTCACGCCGCAGCGCATCGTTCACCGTCAGGCTGCGCTGGCATTGCGCTGGGCCGACCAGGCCGAAGGCGAATCACTCAACTCGACAATGACAGGAAGTTGGGAGCAGGCTGCGGAGCGATTGGAGGCCGAAGCCCTTCGTACTCACTGGCGTCCGCTGCGGGTGGCGCGCATCGTCGATGAAAGCCGCAGTATTCGTTCGTTCTATTTTGAGTCGTGCGATGGCGTTGGTTTGCCCAGATTCGAGCCGGGCCAACACATGCCTGTGCGGCTGTTGCTGGATGGGCAACCGCCGACGATTCGTACCTACACCGTGTCCAGTGCACCCTCGGATCAATTTTTGCGCATCAGCGTCAAGCGTGATGGCGTGGTGTCTTCACATCTGCACGATCGGATTCAGGTCGGTGACTTGATCGAAGCGCGGGCACCCCAGGGGCATTTCACGGTTCAACCCTCGGAGCGGCGTCCTCTTGTGCTTCTGGGGGCGGGCGTTGGCATTACGCCGATGTTGTCGATGCTGCGGGAAGTAGTCTACGAAGGAAAACGCATTAACCGCATGCGCCCGACCTGGGTGTTACAAAGCAGTCGCTCGGTGGACGACCTGGCCTTTCGCGAGGAATTCGAAGAGTTAGTGGCGAGGGCAGGGGACAAGGTCAAAGTCCTGCGGGTGGTCAGCCAGCCGCCGACCGAGGGCGGTGGCGAGAGTTATGACCTGGCCGGCAGGATCGATGTCGAACTGCTCAAGACCCTGCTGCCGCTCAACGACTACGACTTTTACCTGTGCGGGCCGGGGAGTTTCACCCAGGCGTTGTATGACGGCCTGCGCAAAATGCGCATCCCAGATGACCGCATTCATGCCGAGACATTCGGACCGTCCACGCTAGTGCGTGACGCCGAAGTCAGCGTTCCCGCCGCACTGCAGGTGCCTATCGCCAGTGAGCCTGTGAAGGTGCTGTTCGCCACTTCCGGCAAGGAAGCGCGCTGGGAGCCAGGCACCGGGACTCTACTGGAACTGGCGGAAGCCCGCGGCCTTAACCCTGAGTTCAGCTGCCGTGGCGGCTCCTGCGGCACCTGTACTACCAAGATGACCAGTGGGCAGGTCCACTACCTCAACACCCCGGAACAAGGCTTGGCGGCGGATGATGTACTGATCTGCTGCGCCGTGCCGGCCGCAGGCAGTGAGACCCTAGTACTGGACATCTGATTCTCACAGCAGACCGAGTTCTCCTGTAGGAGCGAGCTTGCGAGCGATGGGTGTCTACGATAACGCAGGGCAACTGCCTCTATAGTGCTGGATGAGGCAGAACTCTCGACGACGCAGTTCCCCTGACACTGTATGCGGCCTTTAGGAACAACCGTCGGGCCTGGGTTGCTGGCACAAGACTATGGTTGCGTCGCGCGCGCTTTAAGGATGCGCTTAAAAGGATAAAGACTTCAGTCAGAGCGGTACTAGTCGACAACCATCACGATTCGGCAACCTCCATCGGCCCACTAGTCAGCCGCGCCCAAGTTGACCGCGCACAACATTTCATTCGATGGCGCGCAACCACGCGAACCGAGTCCATCCGCTCCATCAACGGTGAAACAAATTTACTCGCGACACTTCATCCGGCCCTTAGGGATTTTCAGCCACTGTCAACGCTTGCACTTGGGAAATAGCTGATGAAGTGAGTGGCCGACTTGTCGCCAACTCCCCAAAGGAATCTGCCGTGTCGATGTAGCGCATGGCTGACTTCATGTCCTTCCAGCCGACGTACGTCATCATCGCTTTGATATCCCAGCCATTGGCCGCTGCCCAGGTGGCGAAGCCGCGACGTAATGAGTGACTGGTGTAAAGATCGCCAGACACCCCCGCGCGATTAAAAATTCGCCGCAGCAGTGGAATCAGGCTGTTAGCGTTAAAGCCGTCTTCAGCTAGATGCCCCCAACGATCGAGCTTTCTGAAGACTGGGCCATGTGCAATGCCGGCGATGGTGATCCAGTTCACATAGGCTTGCACCGGACAAAGCTTCTTCAAGGCAGGTGTACGGAACGTCGTGCCGCGGTGCTGGCGATCGCCCTTGCTGTGCGGTAGGTAGAAGGTAATGCCCACCCCTGCCTGCGCTTGGGTGTTCTCAATCTGCAAGCGCGACAACTCATCCCCGCGAAAACCACGCCAGAACCCGATCAGCACCAAGGCCATGTCACGCCGGCTGCGCAGCAGGGTGGTCAGATCCTGGCGGGCAGCTGCTTTCTCCGCGTCCTGCTCCAGCCACTGAACAGCTTGTTCCAGGTGCTGCAGGAGCAGGGGAGTCGCTTGTTTCTCCTGAGCGGGATGCAACGCGCGGATGCCCTTGATCATCTGCCGCACGGTAGGTGTTTTGGTGGGGTCGGGGAATCCCTGCGTGATGTGCCATTGGGCGAGGGCGGCCAGGCGCTGCTTCAGCGTGCTGATGGTGTGCTTGTCCGCGTACTCGGCGAGGTAGCGCACGATGCCATCGCCCGTCGTGGGGAGGAAGCCACCCCAAGTCACTTCGAAATGTTCCACCGCTGCACGATAGCTGCGCCGGGTATTTTCCCGGGTGCCGGCCTGCAGGTAGCGATCCGCCATGTTCATATCGTTCCTACGCCAAACGTACCTTTTCCCACGCTGGAAAAAACGAAAACCAGCTCTATGATGCGATAACGCTCAATTATTTTATCAAAGAATCACTCTTATAATGTTCTTTTTATAGTAGTAAAGTGCTATGTATATACGTGGTATGTAAAACAGTACGAAATCGTAGGAGAGGCAAATGGCACGCGGCGGAATTAACAAGGCGATTGTCCAACAAGCCCGGGAATCGCTGCTTGCTCGGGGAGAGAACCCGAGTATCGACGCTGTGCGCATTGAACTTGGAAATACCGGCTCAAAGACGACTATTCACCGTTATTTGAAGGAAATAGAAGATTTTGACCCTCGGCCTCGGGCCTCTAGAGAGCGGCTGAGTGATGAATTGACCGAGCTTGTTGCCGGCCTTTTAGAGCGAATGACGGAGGAGGGAGGCGAAGCTCTCGCGTACGCCCAGGCGCGTTTCGACGAGCATCTACATCTTTACAGTTCTCCGCAGCGACCTTGCGAATTTGCTTATCGATTTTGACGTTAAAGGGCCGCCATTTGTCGTTGATGATGTAGGTGTCAGTTTCAGCAGCCTTACGACCTCCCACCCGGGTAAATCTCGATTTGACGACAGGACCAATCCACTCAGGACGAGGCTGTAAGCAAAACTCCAGGAAGCTCTCACAATCATGGCGTTTGAGTTCGAGAAGCGGCTTCTTGGCGATCAGAAGAGACCACAGCAGCAGACGTTCAACGTGGGTGCGGTAGGAATTGAACGTGGCTTCATTGTTTGAGTAGGATTTTAGAAATCCGCGTACCGCCAGGTAACCATCCTGAGCCTTCAACTCTGACGGAAAGGAGAACAGGTACTGAGAGACAAGAGGCAGTTCATCAATCACACGACTAAAATTCAGGTTTCGAAAACGGTTGTACGCTTCAAATAAAGGAATTGGAGTTGTAGCCATGTAAGCACCAAATAAGAGACGGAACAACGTGCCTCGATGATAGGCAGCGTTCGGCAGCCCTGCAATAACCGAGTCTGCGCGTTATCGGATATTACATTGGAGAGATAAACCGGAACCATCGGCCGTAGGATCTCATCATCCTCGCTCTCAAACTTCACGAGATCACTCGCGGATGCAAAAGATCTGACCAATCTCGACGAAGCAAGATCAAGCAGGCGGTAGGCGCCCCTCCAAAACACTTTAGCGAAACAGTACCCATATCAGCGCTATAAGTAACAGTTTCACCGTTTTGGTCCAGCAAGTCCCCCTGACTTGCTCTTAACAGGGCATGGCCAGCAACTACATCGTGGGCTGATACAGGGTAAAGCGAAACAGCGCAAACACCGTCCCCAGCAGCCACGCGCGCAAGTCGGTAGGCAATGCTCGGCATGGCATGGAATGTACCAGGCGAGCATAACTCTTTGTTAGCCCCAGGCTTGCCCACTGCGGCAGCGCTGACCATAACGAGACTTCCGCACGTCAGTTTCTTCTGGCTAAGATCTACATCAACAGGGTTGCCGTTGCGAAGAGGGTGCGGTAATCCTTCGGCCCACGCAATGCAGTCTCTACCACGGTCATCTGTTACAGGCGCGTAAACCACCCCTAGTACTGGTACAGAATTACGTAGCAAACCGACAGAAATTGATGAGCCTTTGAGACCCTTTAGAAAATCACTGGTACCGTCATTTGGATCGATCACCCAGCAATACGGATGGCCGTTCAATACATGTCCGGTTTCCTCGCCCCAAAAATCACAATCCAGCAACTGCAGCAGAGACTCGCGCAACTTTTGCTCTATCTCGACGTCCACATCTGCCTTGTCTTCGTAACCTCGAACACCTCCAGGCCTTTTCCACTCGGAAACAAGGAGCTCGCCAGCCAGTGTCACCTCGACAACGGCCTGATCGAGTAACGTAATTAGGTTTATGGCCTCCATACGAAATCCTCAAAGTGAAGCGTCACGGTAAGACTCTGATCCATTGGGAACGGCCAATGCGAATCTGATGAATACACAATATTGGCTTATAGCCTACGTTCTGTCATCTGGGAGGCTGAACGCGCACTAGGTGCTTCGTTGAACTAAACTCTGATAGAACGCGGTGAACAGTTCCAAGTAATCCTTCGCCGCAGCAATCCGTGATTATCCCATTTAAGTAACCAAGCGAAGGGGGGTAATCAAAGCAGCCATCTAAGCTATTGATCTCTCGGTATCATTTTTTCCTGCCATCTCTATCATTTTTAAGTAACGGTCACATTTCTACCGAGATATCAAAACATCTTCTTTAACATAATATACATTACACGTAACAAAATATTACAACGCTAGCCTGATTGCGCACACCATTTCTACCTCCTGCGGCGCTCTCAAATGGCCTGATCCTTGATGCTCGCAGATTGCTCTATTTGAAATATGCTGCGCTCAATCCCCGTCACGCGTCAGTTTTTCAATCAGCGCTCGATGCTGTGGATACTGCGTTGTGAGTTTCTGCCGGTTCCCCATTTCCATATCGGCGAAATCAAATCCTGGTGAAACCGCTTCGCTGATCAACCCGAATCCATTCTCACCATTCAGCAATCTGGATGCTTTCCAGATACCGCCCGGTACGTGGAACTGCAGTTGCTGTCCAGCCAGAACGTCACTACCCATCACCAATGTCTGTAGTGAACCGTCTACATGAATCAGGCTGTATTCGATGGCGTCGCCCAGATGGAAATAATGCAGGATGTCGGAATGATTGAAATGAAACTGGCCCACCGGCGATTCCTCGGTCAGCAAGTAGTAAATCGACGTCATCAGATACCGCGGTCCGCCGATAGTTTCGAGCATGTCCCGGTGGTCGGCCTGATAGGTTCTGCGAAAAAAACCGCCTTCAACGTGCGGTTCCAGATCCAGAGCAGTGATCACGTCCTTGGCGGTCATATGACTTAGTTTCATAGGCTTTCCCAGTCATTTTCGATGTGCTTCGTGTATAGCTCAACTAAACATCTATTTACTTGAGCTAACTATAAGCGCTCTTGGAGCAGGAGGATTTGCTGTCACATCTGCCCTCCTTTGGCTCAAAACTATGCGGCCGCAGCTTGTGAAACCGACGCCCTCAGCTTTTTCCCTGCAGTTGATTTTAATCAAACACACATGCGCGCTTCTCGACGAAATTAATCCTCGACGTTCGCGGTCAATGCCGACCATTCCGTCTCGTGGAGGTACGTCATGGCTACTCAACTACAAGACATCCAACCGGGCGCTACCCCCGCCCAACATCCCCCACTGGCCGGCAGCTTACCCAAAACCGAGCCCAAGCGACTCACTCTGAGCCTTCTGGTCGCTCTGGTGGTGGGATCGATGATCGGCAGCGGGATTTTCAGCCTTCCTCAAAACATGGCGGCCAGCGCCGGGGCCGGGGCGATCCTCATTGGCTGGCTGATCACCGGCGGCGGCATGCTATCGCTGGCACTGGTCTATCAGTCCCTGTCCAACCGCCAGCCGGCATTGGATAACGGTGTGTTTGCCTATGCTCGGGCACTCGGTGGTGACTTTCTCAGTTTCAACTCTGCCTGGGGCTACTGGATCAGTGCCTGGATCGGCAACGTCAGCTATCTGGTGATTCTGTTTGCTGCGCTCAGTTACTTCTTTCCAGCATTTGGTGAAGGCAATAACAAAGCAGCGATTGCCGGCGCGTCAGTGGTGCTCTGGTCCTTGCACTGGATGATCTTGCGGGGCATGCGTACGGCGGCTCGTGCCAATGCCTTGAGCACCGCGGCCAAGATTGTGCCGCTGTTGCTGTTCATCGGCTTCGTGATCGCGGCGTTCCGGCGCGACACGTTCGCCATGGACTTCTGGGGAACGCCGGTGCTGGGCAGCATTCTCGACCAGGTCAAAAGCACAATGCTGGTGACGGTTTGGGTGTTTATCGGCATCGAAGGCGCCAATGTGTTTTCTGCCCGCGCGGCAGAGCGCGCCGATGTCGGACGCGCCACTGTCATCGGTTTTATCATCACTTTATTGTTGTTGATCGCGGTTTCCCTGCTGTCACTGGGCATACTCAAACAACCGGAACTGGCCGCCCTTAAAAATCCTTCGATGGCCGGCGTACTGCAGGCCGCCGTCGGACCATGGGGTGCCGTGCTGATCAGCATCGGTTTGATTGTTTCGGTCGGTGGCGCCCTACTCGCCTGGACACTGCTGGCGGCTGAATCGGTGTTCACACCGGCGAAGGAAAAGGTCATGCCACCGTCGCTCGGTAAGGAGTCCGCCCGGGGCGTGCCTGCCCACGCCTTGTGGCTGACCAACGGATGCATCCAGCTGTTTTTGCTGTTGACGCTTTACTCGAGCGCCAGTTACTTGGCACTGATTTCTCTTGCCACCTCGATGATCCTGCTGCCCTACCTGCTCAGCAGTCTGTATGCATTGAAAATGACCTGGCAGGGCGAAACCTACGTTGGTCATCGCGCCTTGCAAGTGCGAGACCTGGCCATCGCGCTGGTCGCCACGCTGTATTGCGTCTGGTTGCTGTACGCCGCAGGCCCCAAATACTTGCTGCTCAGCGCGTTGCTCTACGCCCCTGGCTCACTGATCTACCTGGGCACACTGAAAGCCCGTGAGGGTCAGCCTCTTGGCGGTCCCGAGACAGGTTTGCTGATCATCATCTGGATCGCAGCGGCCTATGCGGGCTGGATGCTGTGGTCCGGGACGTTGACGCTGTAAGGAGTTCTTTCAGTCTGCGCGGTTCGCCGACAGGACGTCCGACGCTGCGCCTTCAATCCGAGAGGAGTACCGAAAATGAGCAATTCCTTGAAAAAGATGCAGGAACATGCGGAAGCAAAATCCAGTCAGGTGCCCGTGACGACCGATATCTGGCGCCCACTCGAAAAGCTGCGGCAGCAGGTTGATCACCTGTTCGAGGATTTTCACCGTGGATCATTGATGTCACCCTTCAGCCGCGGGCTGTTTGATGTAGAACCGTTCTTCTCGCGTGACGTCTTCTCCCCCAGCATGCCGGCCGTGGATATCACCGAAAAGGATAAAAGCTTCGAAATCACGGCCGAACTGCCCGGCATGGACCAGAAGAACATCGAAATCAAACTGTCCAACGGCAGCCTGATCATTAAGGGCGAAAAGAAAGAGGACAAGGAAGAAAAACGCAAGGGCTATTACTTGAGCGAGCGTCACTATGGTTCCTTCGAGCGTGTGTTCAACCTGCCCAAAGGGGTCGACGCCGAGAAGATCGATGCGCACTTCAGCAAAGGCGTATTGAGCATCTCGCTGCCGAAAAAGCCCGAAGCGATGAAAGCGGACAAGGTCGTGCCGATCAAGGGCGAATGAATCCGCAGATGTATGCCCCTTGCCGGAAAACTGGCAAGGGGCTTTTTCTTGGGCCTCAGCCTCTGAAAATGTCGAACGGCTCGATCTTCAGCACCTTGCGAATGCCCAGGTAGCTGGAAAACCCGGCAATCAACAGCACCAGACCAAACGCCAGTCCCAGATTCCAGAAAGTGACGATCGCAGCGTAGTTGGGAAGATAGGTTCGTGCGATGACGATCATCAGAGTCACCAGTCCGATGCCCAGACCATAACCGGTCATCGCGGTGAACATGGCCATGAAGAAGATCATGTAGACCATCTCCCGGTTCTTGGCGCCGATGGCTTTCAAAGCGGCAAACTTATCCAGGTTTTCCAGAATGAAACTGTAGAACGTCTGACCGGAAATCGACAGGCCGACCAGAAAACTGATGACTGTCATCATCAGAATATTGGTCCCGACACCGGTCTGATAGATGTAGAAGTCGGCAATACGCCGGTTGAACTCATCCCTGGTCAGGGCGATGTAGCCCAACCGCGCCACTTGCTGCTTGATGGCTGCCTCACCTTGCCGGCTTCTGGGCTTGAGCAAGATGTATGACACGGTGAAGCGTGTCGTAGGGATGTATTCGATGGCACGCCGGTAGGTTGTGTAAAGCGTCGGCACTCCGGTCAATCCACCGACCAGAACCCTGGCGATGCCGACGATGATGCCCCGGTGGTCGTTGAGCTCGAACGAGGTACCGATGGCAGGGTTGCCCAGTTTTGCGAATTCAGCATCGTGAACCACGATGAACGCGTTTTCGGCGTAGATATCCTCGATGGCGCCCTGCTCCAGGGCCGGACGACCGAGCAGGCTGGTGTCGTCCAGACCAATCACGCTAACCCCTTGATATGTGCCATTTTCCAGGCGCACCTGGGCGCTGCCAATGAATACCGGGACGGCGTATTCCACCTGCTGCATGCTGCGCACTGCGTCCAGCAGGTAGTCCGGCAACGGGATGGCAATCGTCGGGGTGTTGACCGCCGGATCGATGATCCACATCGGTGCTCCGACATTGGTGACCGTCGAATAGGCGCGGTTCAGGATGCCAGCGAACATGGCGGTCATTTGCATCATCAGGAACACTGAGAAGGTGATACCCACCAGTAACGCCGAGAATTTGGCGCGATCATTGACTAGGAGTTTGTACCCGATGCGCAGAATTCCACTGTATTTCATGGCCAGTTTCCGCTAATGCCAGTATCGGGCCGGTTCCACCAGCCACCGCCCAGCGCCACGAACAACGCAACCGTGTCCTGATGCCGCTGCGCCAATGCTTGAAGGTAAGCAATATCGACCTGATGCAACTGCACGTTGGCCACGAGCAGATCCAGATAGGTCACCAAACCCGAGCGATAGTTGGCCTGTAATAATCTCAAGGCCTCTCGGGCAGCGGCCTGCGCCTCGGCCTGCTTCTGTAACGTTTGCGCATCGAGCTCTATTGCCCTGAGCACATCCGCCACCTGCGCGAAAGACTCCAGCACCACTTGTCGGTAGTTCGCCGCTGCTTGCTGATAGGCGTCAATTGCCGACTGGCGGCTGTACCACAGGCGCCCTCCCTGAAACAGCGGAATATCGATCGACGGCCCGAAGTTCCAGAATCGTCCGGCACCGGCAAACAGTGAACCGGTGTACGACCCAGCCGCCCCGTAGGTACCGCTCAAGCTGAAGCTGGGAAACATAGCCGCCGTGGCGACACCGATTTGCGCGCTGGCCTGATGCAATTGCGCCTCGGCGGTGAGGATATCCGGACGCTGGCGCACTAGGTCGGAAGGCAGACTGACCGGCAGATCGTGCGGTAACGAAAGTGCTGTCAAGCGAATGTCGGGAAGTTTGAGTTCTGCAGGCATCACGCCTTCGAGCGTGGCCAGCAAGTGCTCGCTTTGACTGACTTTCTGTTTGAGCGCCGGTAACGAGGCCTCGTTAGTCGCGATTAGGCTCTGCAGGCTCAATGTCGCCGAATAAGGCACCGTTCCGCTGCGCACCTGAACCTGGGTGGACTGCAGCTGCTGGCGCTGCAAACCGATCAATTGTTCCGTGGCCTCGATCTGCGCGGTATAGGCTGCCCGGGCAATGGCCGTATTGACGACATTGGCCGTTAGCGTGAGATAGGCCGCCTGAGTCAGCCAGGTCTGGCGATCGACCTGGGCTTGCAAGCCCTCCACGGCACGTCGCTCGCCGCCAAAGACATCGAGGGTGTAGCTGATCGTGCCACTGAAGATCATCACGTTAAAGATCGAGCCTGCCGTCGTCAGCCCTTGCTGGACCGGCGCGCTGCGCTCACGACTGGCGCTGAAGCGGGCATCGAGCTGCGGATAGAAGACCCCGTGACCGGCTCTGAGCGCGTTCTGGCTTTGACGCAAACTGGCCTCGGCCGCCTGCACGGTCATGTTATGGGTGATCGCCTGGCGCACCAGTGCATCAAGCGCCGTCGAGTGGAAAAAACGCCACCAGTCCGGTGTGACCTCACCGCCGGGCACGAACTGTTGAACCTCGCCCTGCGCCGCAACAGTCCCCGGCAGCGGCTCGTTCAGATAACGCTCTGACACAGGCGTGGCCGGAGGCGAAAAATCCGGGCCGACCGTGCATGCGCTGCCCAGCAACAGGCTCAGTGCAAGGCAGAAGCGTCCAGTGCGGCGTAACCGGTCTACCCTTTCCATTATTTCTGACCTATGAACACATCCACCAACTGCCCCGGGTAGACGTTCGGCAGATCTTTCTTCTCGAAGCGAAAAATCACCGCCAGCACCCTCAGGTCAACTTTTTCCCGGCGCTGGTTGGACAGCTCGATTTTCGGCGATACGTAGGGCTGCACCCGCACGAAGGCCAGCGGCACACGGATGTCCGTGCCGTGAATCAGCATCTGCGCCTGCATGTGCTCGGGCGCTGGTAATCGGGCGATCAGAATCTCGTCCACATAACAGCGCACAGCCAGATGCGCCTGATCGGCGCTCATGACCAGCAGCGGCGCGAACCCTTGGGTGTAAACGTCATAGGCCCCCTGGGGCGATACATAACTGCCCACTGCGCTGTTAATAGTCATCACCACACCGTCCGCTGGCGCCTTGATGAGGTATTGCGCCAGCAACGCCGCCGACGCCTTGAGGGCAGCCTGCGCCTGGGTCACGGAATTGCGCGCGGTGTCCAGGGTATCTTTGCTGATCGATTTCGGATCAATGTTGTAAGACGCCAAGCGCTTGTTGTACTGGTCGCGGGCGGTGGCCAGGCTGGCCTGGGCCAGTTCAAAATTGGCGCGTGGCACCGCGTCGTCAAGTGTGACCAGCGGCTCCCCGCGTTTGACCGTCTGCCCCTCCTGCACCCACACCCGGGTTACCGGCGCGGCCACCTGCGGATAGATCACGATATTGCTGCCACCGGGCTGCTCGCCCTCGATGATGCCATTGGCATAGATCGCGCTGGCATCGTTGCTGCTCGCTGGTGCGAAGGCGGGCGGCAGCGGCTGCGGTGTCCGCCCGAGCAGATAGGCGGCGATCAGCCCCCCGAGAACACCGACTACCGCCAGCGTAAACAGCAGGGACTTTTTCACGATATGGCATGCCCGGTTTCGCTGATTCGGCCGTCAGCCATGTAGATGATACGGTCGGCGTACTCGTTGATCCGTGCATCGTGAGTGACAATAAGGATGCAGCGTTGCTGATTGAGTACTCTCTCCTTGACGAACGCGATGATCATTTTTCCCGTGTCCCCATCCAGAGATGCCGTGGGCTCGTCCATTATCAAGATTTGCGGCTCCCCCACGATGGCTCTGGCAATGGCAACGCGCTGTTGCTCCCCTCCGGAAAGCTTCATGGGCAAGATGTTCCCCCGATCCTTCAGGCCCACCACCTCCAGACTCTGGCGGGCCTTCGAAAGCGCATCGTTCCATTTGTGATGCCTAAGGATCAGGGGGATGGCGACGTTCTCGGCCGCCGTCAACCGCGAAAACAAGTGATAGTCCTGGAACACGAACCCGATGTGATCCAGGCGCAGTTCGGCCAATCTGTCGCTATTCAGGCTCCAGATGTCCAGGCCATTAATCAGCACCGTTCCAGAGTCGGGTCGCAGGATGCCGGAGAGGATGCTCAATAGTGTGGTCTTGCCGCTACCCGAGGGGCCGACGACAAACACCATTTCGCCGAACTGCGCGACCAGCGCCACCTGGTCGACCGCTTTCATGCGCGTACTGCCTTTGCCAAACCACTTACACAACCCGCTCGCAACGATGGCCGGGTGGGGGGGCATTATTTGCGACTCGCCTTTTCAAGCATTCGGCTGGCGCGTTCATTGGCCTCATCGGCGGTGCGTTGTGCCTGACTGGCCGCGGCCTGCGCCTGTTCCGCTTTTGAATACGCGGCATCGGCTCTGGATTGCGCAGCAGCGGCAGCGCTTTGTGCCGAATCGATACGAGCATTCATTTCTTGCACATGCTTATGACTGCACCCCGCCGTCATCGCCAGAAGGACGCTCAGCACAACAACAGATAAACGCTTGTTCATGGTGGTTCTCCTCAGTTGAGTGAGCCGGGAACACGCCGGCACCCCTCAAAGTATCCGCCCCCCCTGCGCCGGCACTGTGATTTTTGTCAATGAATGGCCAACCCGGCGTGCCGGTTAATCACTCGTCGCAATAATGTGCGCGTGCCCGCTCATCCGGATGAATGCTCAGCGGTGCATCAACCAATCCAGCGAATCTCTGGTGCCTGATGGGCAACAGGCGCCGGCGCGGCTTTCGGATGGCCGACGATGATCGGTGCTACCGGAACCCACGCCTGTGGAAGATTCAGCATTTGCTTGCCCTGTTGAGTATTGAGATACGGCTGGGCAAAACCGATCCAGCAAGTGCCCAGTCCTTCTGCACAGGCACTGAGCATCAGGTTCTGGGCGGCCAGCGCACAGTCTTCGACCACCCATTGCCCGGGTGCGTCAGCCGAGATCAGGATCAGTACCGGTGCGTGATAGAAAATCTGAAAGTGCTCGTCATCGAGCAACGCGTGAAAGCGCTCTGATTGTGATCCCGGTGCCAGCGTCTTGAGCATGCAGGCTTTCGCCTCGCGTGAAATTCGATCCAGCAACGCTTGGTCGCGAACCACGGTGAATCGCCAGGGTTGTTGGTTCATCGCACTTGGCGCCAAGGTGGCGGCACCGATCAAGCGCACAATGACCTCTTCATCGACAGCCTGCGCCGTGTATTCACGTGTCGAATGACGGCCAGAAATGGCCTGGTCAATGTTCATGAGCATTCCTCCTACAGGGACCTCCGGCGCGGTGCTACACAGCCAGAACGTTGCAAGGGACCTGATACAGAATGTGTTCGGTGGTACTGCCGAGCAGCTTGTCCAGACCGTGGAATTGCACGCGCCCCATGACGATTACATCCACCTGATGCTCGTCTGTGAACTCGCTGAGCGCCGCAACGGGGTGCCCCACCACAAAATGCCGGCGATCAGCCGGTACGCCATGCTGACTGGCCCAGTCGAGGTAGGTCTTTTCAAACTCACGGCGCAAGCCTTTAGTCAGTTCGGCGATTTTCAGGCCATCGCCCAGTTCTGCCAGGTATTCCTGCGAAACGTCATAGGCATACAACAGGTGCAATTCGGCATCACACTGGATAGCCAGCGCAGTGGCCTGCTGGATGATGCGCTCGTTCAACCGATTATTTTCCAAGCCGTTCGTAGAGACATCGACCGCGGCTACAACCTTGCGCGGTAATGCATGGGCCGCGCCGCCAAGCAGGTACACCGGCACTTGGCATTGGCGCAAAAGATACCAGTCCAGTGGGGTGAAGAATGCACGTTTGAGCAGTGACTCGTGTTGCACTTCCTTAATAAGCAAGTCGGGATTCAACTCTGTAACGTGATCAGAAATCTCCTGTTTTATGTCGTCCGCCCAAGCGACTTCGCAGGTCACTGCTACGCCTCGGCCAGACAGTTTCTCCGCCTGGGACTTCAACCAGTCGCGTTGGTTCTGAAGATAGCTTTCCCGAACCTGTTTCCTGCTGCCCTCGTCAAGTAGCCACAGAATGTCCAGTGTCTTGACGAGGGCGACGATGTGCAATGTCGCACCACTGGCCCTGGCCAGCGCGCCGGCATGGTTGATTGCCGGAGAGCGGCGCAGGAGCGGGTTGATGATCAGCAAAAGGCGTTGATATTGGCTCATGATCTGTCTCCCGTCAGGCAGGTCGCGAGACCGGCCTTGCTCAAACGCCCGGCGACACTGCCGGACCTCATTCGCTGAACCCAGGCGGGATCGGCGACTCTTTCTCCGGAATATCCGTCAATATTGCCTCGGTCAGCAGCAGGATGCTGGCCACTGACACTGCATTTTCAAGGGCGATCCGCACCACTTTGGATGGGTCGATGATTCCGGCCTCGTAAAGATCGACGTAGCGATTGACCGACGCGTCGAAGCCAATGTTGCCAGGCTCCGCCAACATCCTCGCAACAACGACGCCGGCATCCACTGCCGAGTTTTCAGCGATGACCCTGGCCGGCGCCTCCAAAGCGCGCCGCATGATTTGCAGACCCGTGCGGGCATCCCCCTCATACTGCATCTCCTCGGCGGCAATCTTCGGGACGGCCTTGAGCAAAGACATGCCGGCGCCTGGCACAATGCCTTCGGCGATGGCTGCACGAGTGGCGGAAATGGCGTCATCCAACGCATCCTTGCGGGTTTTCATCTCGGCTTCCGAAGGCGCTCCGACCCGGACCACCGCGACGCCGCCCGAGAGCCTGGCCAAGCGTTCCTGTAGCTTTTCACGGTCGTAGTCGCTGGTAGTCGTCTCCATTTGTGCGCGGATTTGCTGCATCCGCGCCTCGATGGCCTCGCGATTGCCAGCCCCCCCGATCAACGCCGAACTGTCCCTTTGCACCACCACCCGATGCGCCCGGCCCAATTGACTCAACTCGATCTGTTCGAGGGCAAAGCCCAGGTCATTGGAAATCACCGTTCCTGCGGTCAGAACGGCCATGTCCTGCAGCATCTCCTTGCGCCGGTCACCGAAGCCCGGAGCTTTGATCGCCACCGCTCGCAGCACACCGCGTATCTGATTGACCACCAGCGTGGTCAACGCCTCCCCTTCTATGTCATCCGCGATCAACACCAGGGGCTGGCCGCTCTTGGCCACGAGCTCCATCAGGGGCAGCAACTCCTTGAGATTCAGAATCTTGTGGTCGCAAAACAACAGGTAAGCGTCATCGAGTTCCACCTGCATCTTTTCGGTATCGGTGACGAAATATGGCGAGACATAGCCTCGGTCGAAGCGCATGCCTTCCATGACCTCGACCACCGTTTCAGTGGTTTTTGACTCCTCGACGCTGACCACTCCTTCAATACCAACCTTCTCCAGGGCATCGGCTACCAGTTGGCCAATGACCGCATCGTTATGCGCGGATAGCGTCGCGACCTGGACCTTTTCCCTGGGCGTACTCACTGGTCGCGACAGCGTCCTCAACGACTCCACAACCAAAGCGAGTCCGCGATCGAGCCCGCGTTTGAGGTCGATCGCACTGGCACCCGCCACCACATTGCGGATACCGTCCGCGAGGATGGCCTGGGCCAGCACCGTTGCAGTGCTGGTACCGTCCCCCACCGCGTCACCGGTGCGCTCGGCAGCCTGACGCAACATTTGCGCACCGAGATTTTCTTCCGGATCCAGCAGGTCGATGCGCCTGGCGATCGTTACACCGTCATTGCAGACTGTTGGATTGCCCCATTTATTCTGAATCAGCACCGATTTGGACTTGGGGCCCAGCGTCACGCGCACGGCATCCGCCAACTGAGTGGCACCGCTGAGAATCCTCTCGCGGGCGGCGCCGCGAAATACCAGTTTGCTGTGAGCCATCGGATCGCTCTCCTGCCGATTCCACATTCAAGCAGGGTCCATTAACCACTCCCGACGACGTTGACTTTTATCAACAAAGTCCTGCGCAGCCCGGTCCTCCTGTCACCTCATGCCTGAACGCGGACCATTGGTTCGAGCTGCCTTCAGCGCTTGCATCGCAGTTGATAAAAATCAACCTGCTGGAACCCGGATCGCGTCGAAATGAGCAGGTGCGCTTCAGCAAGCGCCGGTTGTTTTGATCATCTCTGGAGGAACATCATGGACAAGTTTCAGCAAAGCCAAAAAGACAAACTGTTCAAGAACGTCTCACATGACCCTTATAGCGCCCCACGCACGGAGGGCCCAGCCGTTTGCCCCAAATGTGATGCCGTGTATACCGCGGGAATCTGGAGCTGGAAACGCCAGGAAAACACCGTGGTTCACGGTGCGCAAACAATGATCTGTCCAGCCTGTCGGCGCATCGAAGACAACAGGCCTGCGGGTATCCTGACCCTGTCCGGCGGCTACGTGCACCAGCACCGTGGGGAAATCGTCCAGCTGATTAAACACACTGAGGAAAAGGAAAAGGCCGAGCATCCCCTTGAGCGCATCATCAAGCTCGATGACGCGGCCGATGAGCTGGTCGTGACCACTACTGGCATTCACCTTGCCAATCGTCTTGGGCACGCCCTGAAAGGCGCTTTCAAAGGCAACTCTGAATACCACTACAGCGATAGCGAATATGGCATGAGCGTGCGCTGGTCCCGTGAGGAATAACCCGGACAGCGCAGTTGTTGTACATCCCCGACTCGACTACCTGTCTGCTCAAGGTCAACGGCCATGCCCACCAATGAATCAACGAACCCTTATGTGGCCGACAGCGACGCCATCAAACACTGCAAGGCGCTGTTTCTTGAAGCTGATCGTCTCACCGATCAAGCCTACTCCGTTCTGGATGAACCCTTTTCCTCCCAGACCATGCTCAAGTTCTCGATCGCCAAAAAATGTGCAGATGAGAAATACCGGCAGGCTTGGCAAGCATGGCTGCTTGCAAGAAAACACGCTCAATAGGCTGCTTGATCTGCACGAAGCCTGGCGGTCGCGGCATGGTCTTCAGCGGCGTTCAGTCGGGCGTCGAACGGGCATTGTTGATATTCCTCAAGGATTTTTTGCCACTCAGGTGTAGAAAAAAACAAGGCGACCGTGCCCTGCCCTCTTGCATCGTGGCCACCGTCTTCGTTGAGACAAGACCATGAAAAACAACCACCAGTGGAACCTTTCGTACTTCCTGATCGCCTTCATTGTTCTGGCACTCGTGCAGTTTTGGTTTGCCGAACGTCATGCCGTGCAGAGCATTCCGTACAGCCAGTTCCTGCAACTGGTGAACGACCAGAAGGTCAACGATCTGCGGGTCGAGAAAGACCAGATCAGCGGCAAGTTACTGGAGCCCATCGACGGCCGCGAACTATTCACTACGTTCCGGGTGGATTCGACGCTGGCGGCGGACCTGGCGCATTCGGGGGTCAGATTCAGCGGCGCCAATGAAGACACCTTGCTCAGCGGGCTGTTGGGCTGGTTACTACCGTTGATCCTGATCACGGTGGTCTGGCACTTTGCGTTCCGCGGTTTCGCCGAAAAGCAGGGCCTTGGAGGGTTGATGAGTATCGGCAAGTCACGGGCAAAGGTGTTTGTCGAACGGGATACAGGCGTCACATTTGACAACGTTGCCGGGATCGATGAAGCCAAGCTCGAACTGATGGAAATTGTGTCGTTCTTGAAGGATAAGGCCCGCTATGCCCGTCTGGGCGCACACATACCCAAAGGGACGCTGCTGGTCGGCCCGCCCGGTACCGGAAAGACGCTGGTGGCCAAGGCCATCGCGGGTGAGGCCGGTGTGCCGTTTTTCTCGATCTCTGGTTCTGAGTTCGTCGAAATGTTCGTCGGGGTCGGTGCCGCCCGGGTCCACGATCTGTTCGAGCAGGCACGCCAGGCCGCGCCCTGCATCATCTTCATTGATGAGCTGGATGCGCTGGGCAAAATGCGCGGAGTTGGCGCGTTCGGTGGCAATGACGAGAAGGAGCAGACCCTCAATCAACTGCTCTCGGAACTGGACGGCTTCGACCCTCGCGAAGGCGTGGTATTACTGGCTGCGACGAACCGACCTGAGATTCTCGATCCTGCGCTGTTACGCGCTGGAAGGATCGACCGCCAAGTGCTGATCGACCGACCGGACCGCAAAGGCCGACAAGCGATCCTTAAGGTACACCTGCAGAAAATCACCGTGTCACCGACTATCGATAGCGAAAGGATCGCTGACATCACTACAGGATTCACTGGCGCGGATCTGGCGAACCTGGTGAATGAAGCGGCAATTGTTGCGACCCGCCGCGGCGCGGACGTGGTGGAACTTGTCGACTTCACCGCCGCCGTGGAACGACTGGTTGCCGGCATCGAGCGCAAGAGCAGCATCTTGCGTCCCGAGGAACGCCAGATAGTGGCCTATCACGAGATGGGCCATGCGCTCGCCGCGAGTCACTTACCGGCCATGGATCCGGTGCACAAAGTCTCGATCGTTCCCCGGGCCATCGGCTCGCTGGGCTACACCTTGCAGCGACCGACCGAAGACCACTTTCTTATCAGTTGCCAGATGCTCAAGGACCGGATGGTCGTGCTGATGGCGGGACGCGCGGCGGAATTTCTGGTGATCGGGGAGATTTCCACCGGCGCTGCCGATGATCTGGCCCACGCCACGGACATCGCCCGTCAAATCGTCACGCGTTTTGGTATGAGTAGCGAACTCGGCCAAGCGGTTCTGGAGCGGCGCAATGCGACCTGGCTTGGCGAGCGAGTGCCCGAATCCGGCGAAAAGGACTATTCGGAGCAGACGGCGCGGGAAATCGACCTCGCTATTCGCGCACTGCTGGACGACGCGTGGCAACGAGCCAAAGCCCTGCTCGAGAGGTTGCGTCCCGAGCTGGAGGCCGGCGCCCGCCTCTTGCTGCAAAAGGAAACCCTGACTCCCGAGGAGTTCGCCGCGCTAAGGCCGCTTGAGCGCACTGCGCAACCTGCACGGACTGACGCGGCATCGTCCTGACAAGGGAGGCTGGCGAATGCTGGCAGTCACGCTGATCAACACGTTGGTGGTGATCGTCACCGTGGTGATTCACTACGAATGCCTGCTGCGTCTGAATGATTGGTTGCCGCGCCTGAAAATGTGGCGCCGCTTCAGAATTGTCGTTGGCGTGTTCGGCAGCCTGCTGGCCCATGCCATCGAAGTCTGGGCATTTGCGCTGGCTTATTACCTGATGGAGCATTCCGGCCAGTGGGGCTATCTGACAGGCAACTTCGACGGCACCTTCATGGACTGCGTGTACTTCTCCTTCACGACCTACACGACCATCGGTTTCGGTGATATTTCCCCGGTCGGCCACCTCAAGTACCTGACCGGCCTTGAAGCGCTGACCGGTCTGGTCCTCATTACGTGGACCGCTTCGTTTCTGTTTCTCGAAATGCAGAAGTACTGGAAGGGTAAGTAGCCGTTTACGGGACCGGTGGAGACGTCCATTGCCAGTTGCGCACCTCGGGCAGATCCTCGCCATGCTCGATGAGATGGAGCTTGTGCCGCTCCATTTGCGACCAGTAGCGCGTCCGCGCCTCATGCACCAAGTCCTGCAGCCGAGGTACGCGCTCGAACACATCGAGCATTAATCGATAGCGATCCAGACCATTGATTACAGCCATGTCGAACGGGGTGGTGGTCGCGCCCTCCTCCGTAAAGCCGCGGACATGGAAGTTGTCATGGTTAGCGCGCTTATAAAGCAACCGATGGATCAGCGCCGGGTACCCGTGGAAGGCAAAAATCACCGGTTTGTTGACGGTAAACAGCGCGTCGAACGCACTGTCCGACAAACCGTGAGGGTGCTGATACGACGGTTGAAGCACCATCAGGTCCACGACATTCACCACCCGCACTCGCAGGTCCGGTACGTAGTCGCGCAACAATGTCACGGCTGCGAGGGTTTCCAGGGTCGGTACGTCTCCGGCGCAGGCCATGACCACGTCCGGTGTCTCGTCATCGCGGCAGGCCCAGGCCCAGCGGCCGATGCCGGTCTGGCAATGGCGCTGCGCCGCGTCGATGTCCAGCCACTGCCATTCCGGTTGTTTGCCGGCCACGATGACGTTGATGTAATGGCGGCTGCGCAGGCAATGGTCGGCCACCGACAGCAGGCAATTGGCATCCGGCGGCAGGTAGATTCGCGCGATGTCGGACTTTTTGTTCGCCAGCAGATCGATGAACCCCGGGTCCTGATGCGAAAAGCCATTGTGGTCCTGGCGCCACACATGGGAGGTGAGCAAAAAATTGAGCGACGCCACCGGCTTGCGCCACGGTACTTCGGCAGCGGTCTTGAGCCACTTGGCGTGCTGGTTGACCATCGAATCGACGATATGGATGAACGCCTCATAGCAAGATAGCAAGCCGTGGCGGCCGGTCAGCAGATAACCTTCCAGCCAGCCCTCGCATACCTGCTCGCTGAGTATTTCCATCACCCGGCCATCAGCGCTCAGGTTGAGGTCGTCAGGATCCAGCGGGTCGAGCCAGGTTTTGCCGGTCACTTCATACACCGCATCAAGTCGGTTAGAGGCGGTTTCGTCGGGTCCGAACAGGCGAAAATTATGCGTCGCCAGGCTGTTTTTCATCACGTCACGCAAGTATTTCCCCAGCACACGCGTCGCTTCGGCACGCACGCTGCCGGGCGTTTCGACCGGCACGGCATAGTCGGCGAACCGCGGCAGATCCAGTGCCCGTAGCAACAGGCCGCCATTGGCGTGGGGATTGGCACTCATGCGCCGCTGCCCAGTGGGTGCCAGCGCTGCAATTTCCGGCACCAGAGTCCCTTGGGCGTCAAACAGTTCTTCGGGACGATAGCTTCTTAACCACTCTTCCAACTGTCGCAGGTGAACCGGCTGACTGAAGTCGGCCAGAGGGACCTGATGAGCTCGGCAGGTGCCTTCAACCCGGTGTCCATCGACAAACTGGGGCCCTGTCCAACCCTTGGGGGTGCGCAATACCAGCATTGGCCAGACGGGCCGCTGCGACACGGCGTGGGCCGGCCGTCGACGCGCCTCACGCTGGATCCGACGAATCTTCAACAGCATCGTATCCAGGGTTTGCGCCATGGCCTGGTGCACCTGCACCGAGTCAGTGCCTTCGACGAAATAGGGATCGTAGCCGTAGCCACGCATCAGTGCCGAAAGTTCATCCTCGGGGATTCGGGACAACACCGTGGGGTTGGCGATCTTGTAGCCATTGAGGTGCAGGATCGGCAGCACCGCCCCGTCACACACGGGATTGAGAAACTTGTTCGAATGCCAGCTGGCGGCCAGCGTACCGGTTTCAGCCTCGCCGTCGCCGATCACGCAAGCGACGATCAGATCCGGGTTGTCGAACGCAGCGCCATAGGCGTGTGCCAGGCTGTAACCCAGTTCGCCGCCTTCGTGGATGGAGCCGGGAATCTGCGCCGACACATGACTGGAGAGGCCATACGGCCAGGAAAACTGCCGAAATAGACTCAACAGGCCATTGGCGTTGCGCTCGACTGTTGGACAAATTTCGGTGTAAGTGCCTTCCAGATACGTTTGCGCAACGACCGCCGGCCCGCCATGGCCGGGGCCGGCAACAAACAGCATGTTCAGGTCATACGTAGTGATCAGCCGGTTGAGATGGGTGTAAATCAGGTTCAACCCCGGCGTCGTGCCCCAGTGCCCTAACAGGCGCGATTTGATATCACTACGACGTAGAGGCACCCTGAGCAAAGGGTTGTCTTTGAGGTAAATCTGCCCGACGGCCAGATAATTGGCCGCTCGCCAGTAAGCATCCAGACCTTCCAATTGCTCGGCACTGAGAAAATCGCTCATGAAATTGCCCGCCAGACCATTCAACGCCAGTTCCCAGATTCTGAAAGGCTGAAGCTCTCGGGACTTGATATAAATCAAGCGTCACCCTCGGCGAACACCCCCACAACGGGCAAGCGCCCGGTCCATTCAGCATCATGCTTCCACAGAGCATTGATGCAGGCTTCTGCATCTTGCTCTGTTACGGGCTCAAGTGACTGCGGAGCCAGTAAGTGGCTGTCGACCAAGGCAAGTCGCACAACTCCGTTTTTTTTGAGCAGCGCTTTTGCCTGACATTCGCACAAGGATCGCGATAAAACTTCGAGCGGAGGCTCTACTTCGGCCTGTTCGAACTCTACTTCAAAACGCGCGGTACAAACGTTCACCAGCTCCCTCAACGTATGGGCAGCAAAGTGATACGCAGTGAAGTATCCAACCGGCAACAGCAGCAAGATTATCAACAGGTGGGTTGCGTCACGTATCCAATGCCTTTTGCCCGGTCGGCGCAGATTTCCAGCTGTTGCTCCCCTGCTCCGCCGCCAGCCTTGCACCGCGTGAATCCCCATTGGTTTGTTGGTGTTCATGACCCGGCGCCAATCTCCGCATGTGACCAGAGCATGGAACCGATGACAGGCTGCCTATTGATTTAGATCAACCTGGCTGCCTGCAGCTTACTCATGTTCAGTAATCTGCAGGCTTAAGCACTTCGGGTTATTAATAACAAAAGAAACATGTGCCGTTTGATCAATCAAGGCAACGCTGTTGAACAACTGTGTTGCACGCGTATGCGGCCCCGACGTCAATCAGCAAACGCTCGACTTAAAATTGATAAAAATCAATGTTGGCCCCAATAAGTTGCCTCTCAATACAGTCAAGGCGTCGGTCGATAGTCCGTTCCAGTTGTCTTCCTTTGCACTCAATTGAGTCTTATAGGGATCGAGCATGCACTTCCTTGCCTTGGCAGTTGACTACGACGGGACCATTGCCGAAAACGGTAGCGTTCCTGCTCAAGTCTGCGCATCGCTCAGCGAAGTGAAAAAAAGCGGTCGCAAGTTATTGCTGATTTCAGGCCGGGAATTGCAAGCGCTTAAACATCATTTTCCGCATCTGGATCTTTTTGACAGGGTGGTTGCCGAAAATGGCGCGCTCTTGTACGACCCGAGTACCGATACCGAGGAGCTTATTGCAGATCCCGCTTCAACCGAGCTGGTGGGTCACCTGCGCGCCAAAGGGGTGTCACCGTTGTCGATCGGACAGTCGGTCATCGCTACTTGGCAGCCATTCGAAAATGAGGTGATCAGTAGCATTCACGAGTTGGGGCTTGGACTGCAGATAACCTTCAACAAGGACGCCATCATGATCCTGCCGCCTGGCGTGAACAAAGCGTCCGGTCTTGTTGCAGCGTTACGAGATTTAGGCATATGCGAATTGAACGTGGTCGGAGTGGGCGATGCGGAAAACGACCATTCCTTTCTGTCGATCTGCGGCTGTGCCGCAGCGGTCAGCAATGCCATAGCCTCCATAAAATCCAGCGCTGACCTGTGCCTGACGCGTGACCATGGTCAAGGCGTGTGCGAGCTGGTCGAAATGCTGCTGGAAAAAGATGCCGCGCTGGTTGGCGTCGAACGCATCGGGGTTCAGTTGGGGCAGTCCACCGATGGGCACCCGTTATGGCTGCCTCCAGAATCGGTGATGTTGGTAATTGGCAATTCCGGGGCCGGAAAATCCAGTTACATCACCTGGCTGACGGAAAGAATGGTCCAGGCTCATCAGGGATTCTGCATCATCGATCCAGAGGGCGACTACCTCACGCTGGAAGACGCGGTGACCATCGGCGGCCTCACTGCGCCCCCGACGACAGAAGATGCCGTGCACTATCTTTTGCAGGCGCAGCTCAATGTTGTGGTCAATGCCCTTGCCCTGGATCTCTCGGCGCGCGTGCAGTTGTTTGGCGACCTGCTGCCTTTTCTGCAGCATTTGCGCAGCACTTCAGGTCGCCCCTACTGGTTGATCGTCGACGAAGCGCATTACATGCTTCCCCACTGTTCAAGTTGGCCGCCCGGCTTTCTCAAGGACATCGGCGCAATCATCGTAGCCCTCGACTTCGACCAGGTCTGCCCGGAGCTACTTGATGGGGTCGACGTGCTGGTAACGCTTGGCAGCACTGCTCGGGAACTGGTCGAGCAATTCGCCAAACGCATGCAGCGACCTTCCCCTCGGTTTCCCGAGCGGACGCCAGGTCTGGAGCATGCCTGTCTCTGGAGCTTGCACGGAGACGACGAGGTCTACCTGATCGAACAGATGCAGCCGCATCAAAAGCACCACCGTCACAGCGGCAAGTACGTTGCGGGAGACGTCGGTGCATGGCGATCATTCTACTTTCCTGCGCTTGGCCGGAGTGCCGCCAACCTGACTGAGTTTTTATCCTGTTTAACGCAAATAGAAGAGCCCGCACTTCGCGAGCATCTCGATGCCGGGGATTTCTCCAATTGGTTTCGCAAAGTGATCCGGGACGATGTGCTTGCCAATAAGACCCGCCTTATCGAAATGGACAAAAGCATGGTCCCCAAAAAGGCGATGGATCAGATCAGGCGCATCGTCCAATCGCGCTATCACCTCTGAATCGGCCGGAGTCAGACGCTCAGCCGGTATCCACAACGTTCGTTCAGCGTGAGTCAAGGAAACGGAACAGCTCCTCCTCTTGGTCAAAGTGCAGGCGCACCAGGGTATCGAGCCTGATCAATTGATGCTGAATTTCGTCGGCATCGGCCCTGGCCGATTCGGCATTGAAATCACGACTCATGCGCGCCAGCAAATGGATCAGGCGGAAGATCTCTCGGTGGGCGTGACTCATGGCTGACATCGGGTCCTCGCCTGGCAACCGTTGCGTTAAAAGCGGGTAAAGCAGCTGTTCATCATCATGCTCGTGGTGCGCCAATGAGGTTTGTAACCTGTCGACCAGCTCCTGCAGTTCGGTTCGTGCCTGTACAACCGGGCGCCGGGCGAAGTCAGCGGCCAGGTGGTGCAGGTCACTCAGCACGCTGGACAGTTGCCGGTGTTCATCCTGCAGCCGATCAATATGCTCTGCAGTCAGCATGCCCTTTCGACGCCCCCACAGTGGCCCCAATGCCCGCAACGCATTGAGGATAATCAGCACATCAATGCCCTCCTGCACCACAGCGCCGATGAGTGGCGCAAGAAAGCCGAGCGCCGCCGCGACCATGGCCAGCAACGATAGGCCCATGCCGGCCAGCACACCGACGACAGCGATATGACGGGTTCGCTGAGCGATGTCCAGGGCCTCGACCAGACGATCCAGGCGATCGACCAGCAGAACGACGCCCGCGGCTTGTGCCGAAGCGGTTGCACCGCTGGCCCCCATTGCCACACCAACGTTAGCCGCCGCCAATGCGGGCGCATCATTGATGCCGTCACCGACCATCAGCGTGGGGCTGCGCAAACAGCCCTCCTGCACAGCCCGCACCTTATCCTCGGGTGTCAAACCCGCGCGCAGCTCGTCGATTCCGGCAGACATTGCGATCATCTCGGCAGTTTCCGGGCGATCGCCGGTGAGCATGACGATTCTCTCGATCCCTTTGCAGCGTAACCGGCTCAGCGTTTGTGGAGTTTCGCGCCGAACAGTGTCAGCGAGGACCAAAAGGCCCGCCAGTTTTCCATCCACTTCGATAAAGCTTCCGCTACAGGCCAGATAATCCATGTGGCGAAGCATGGCGACAGCCCAATCGGTTTCGTAAGCGTCCTGATGAGCAAAAGACAGTGTGCCCAATCGCACCTGCTTACCGTCGATGAGCCCGCAAAGCCCCTCGCCCGGACTCTCCTGCACCTCGGTTGGCAGGCTGAGGGACACCCTGCGCTGTTGCGCTGCCTCGACAATGGCCTGAGAGATGGGATGCGTCGAAGCCTGTGCGAGCGAGGCCGCCAGGCCAAGCAATTGCTGCGGATCGGCCAGTCCATTGACTTCGATCGACTGCAGGCGCGCGTGTCCACTGGTCAGCGTGCCGGTTTTGTCGAAAAACACTTGTTTGATCCCGGCCAGCGCTTCCAGGGTGGCGCCATCCTTGATCAATATTCCGCGCCGCGCGGCTCGGGATATACCCGACATGATCGAAATGGGCACTGCCAGAATCAGAGGACAAGGCGTGGCCACCACCAGCACCGCCAACGCTCGCAAGGGGTCGCCGCTCAGATGCCACGCCAGCGCCGCCACCAACAAAGTCAACGGGATAAAAAACAGTGCATAGCGGTCAGCCAGGCGCACAAAAGGCGCGCGTGAACGGCGCGCCGCTTCGGCCAGCCGCACGATGGCAGCGTAGGTGCTTTGCGCAACCGTTCGCGTAGCGACCAGCAGAATGGGGGCGCCAACGTTGGAGACTCCGCTGGGCAACTGCTCACCTTCTCTTCGGGTCACGGGCAAGGATTCACCGCTGAGTGCCGACTCGTCCAGAATCGCTGTCGGGCTGAGCAAGCGACCATCGACCGGTACAACCTCTCCTAGCCGTACCAGCAATGTCTGATCTGGATGAATCTGTTCAACGGGAATCTGGCGTAAGCCCCCCTTCTCCTGCAACCAGGCAAAACGCGGTGCCCGATCGATAAGCGCACGCAGTTCACGCTCGGCTCGTTGACGGGTAAAGAATTCCAGCGTGCGACCGGTCGCCAGCATCAGAGCGATCACTGCTGCGACCAAAGCCTGCTCGAAAAACAGGGCGGCGCTGATCGACAACAGTGCGATCAAATCCACTCCTGCCTCACGTCGGGCCAATCGCCCGGCAATCTCGACGAGCAGAACCAATGCCATCGTCAGGCTGCCTGCGGCCCAGCAATACGATGCCCAATCATTCTCTTGCGCACGATGTGCAACGACACCAGCCAGCAACGCCAGCGTTGTAAGCAGCAAAAGCATGGGGTCCAGCCATTTACTGAACATTGCTCTTCACGCCTCTGAACCGAATGTAGCCCCGCCTGTTACCGGAGCTCTGCACCCGGGAGTTGTGGTCTTTTTGATTTAGCTCAAAGTCTTTCTATCGCTCCAGCGTAGAAAAAAGACATGGGCTTTGCCGGCCCATGCATTTCAGTCACCTGGAAGAGGACAAGATCATGAGCGACATCACCCTGCGCAATACCATTTTGGATGAGCTTGACTTTCAACCCGACATCGATGCCGCCCACATTGGCGTCAGCGTGGAAAATGGCATCGTCACACTGTCCGGCCACGTGAAAAGCTACGCTCAAAAAATCAGCGCCGAGCGCGCGGTCAAGGCGATCAAAGGAGTACGTGCCGTGGCTGAAGAAATACAGGTTCGCCTGGATAAGGGTGCAGGTACGGACGATGACACCATCGCAAACCGTGCCGTCAATATCATCTCGTGGCGTTCCGACACACCCGCCGGCGACATCAAGGTCGTCGTGCAAAAAGGCTGGGTAACCCTGGAAGGCCAGGTGGACTGGCAGTATCAGAAAGAAGTCGCTGAAAGTGCGGTGCGCAAATTGTCAGGCGTTGTCGGGGTGGATAACAGAATCACCCTGCGCCCGAGAGTGAAGGTCGTCGATATCCAACAAAGTATCGAAGAAGCCCTCAAGCGCAATGCCGAAGTTGATGCCAAGGGCATACGGATCAAGGTCGATGGCAGTGTTGTAAAACTCGAAGGCAAAGTGCATTTCTGGCGTGAGCGTGAAATCGCCGAACGAGCAGCGTGGTCGGTGCCGGGCGTCAGCAAAGTGGAAGACCAGCTATTGATAGCCTGAATCACGGCCCCGGAAATTCTCTGAATATCCGGGGCTGTCCATGCTACGCCGCCTCCATCGGGGAATCGTGTGTGATCACGACATGCTGATGCTGCCGGGCAACATGAATGAGGAAATTGGCATCTACGTGGACCTGTTTTTTTAAGTCCATATGCAGATCAAGTCCGGTGACGGCCAACAGCGCAAGAGAGAACTCGAGCGTTTGGGATTTCTTCGCGTCAAGTGACCGCCCGATGGAGGGCTGAACGGTGAACGCCCCTGAAAATTCCTGGATTGATATTCTCAGCAACGGCCGCCCGGTGTTGATCAGATATGTCACGCAAGCAGATCAAGTTCGTGAATACGCTCTGGTCCGGCATTCGGCGCCTGAGTCCCGGCATGCGCTGTTACTCAGGCAGCAGCACGCTCCCCACCAGACCCAAGCCTGCATCGCGCTGGCCCACGAGAATGGCCGCTTGATCGAAATCGGCGCCAGTCGCTATGCCGCGACGGGCAAATACCAGTGCGAATGCGCCGTGACCATCGCATCTGGCTGGAAACGCCTCGGTCTGGGAACGTTATTGCTGGAGTACTTGATCGACGCTGCCCGCGCCAATGGCGTCCACCACTTGTACTCGGTCAGCACCTCCAGCAACGCGCCCTTTCGTGAGTTGGCCAGATGTCTGGGTTTTGAAACCCACGACGATCCTTTCGACCCCCATAAGGTCATTCATCGCCTGTACCTGTAACGCCTGTGCAAAGTTTCAAGCCGACGCATCAACTTCTGGTATGACCCGAGCGCCTTGCCGCCACAAGTTGCTCGCCATTCGGAGGACGACACTCATGAACTCTCATACGCACACATTGCTGGACAAATTAATCGGCCAGCGACACTTCCATGACACATCGCACATACCGCCAGTGTTGCGTCAATACGCCGAGCCGCTACCAGACCTGGACTCCCCCGCTTTCGGGGACCTGTTTGATCGCTACGCTGACGCGAGGGTGGTGATGATTGGCGAAGCAAGCCATGGGACCGCCGATTTCTATCGAGCCCGGGCAGTCATCACCCAAAGCCTGATCGAGCGACACGGTTTTAATATCGTCGCAGTGGAAGCCGACTGGCCGGACGCCGGCCACGTAGATCAGTATGTCCGAGGTCTGGCGCACACGGCGTGGACACGCCACATTTTCAGCCGTTTCCCAACCTGGATGTGGCGAAACGGCGAAGTAAAAGCCTTCGCCCACTGGCTGCATCAATTCAACCATCGGCAGAGCCCTCAACATCGCGTCGAGTTTCGCGGCCTGGATGTCTACAGCTTGCGCAACTCCATCCATGAGGTACTGAGTTATCTGGATCGGATTGACCCGAAATTGGCCCAAGAAGCGCGTCGGCGCTATGGGTGTCTGACCCCATGGCAGGATGATCCTTCTTTGTACGGTCATTTCGTCGAGCGTGGCGGCGTGATGCCCTGTGAGCAACCGGTGATCGAGCAGCTCAGTGCCATGCTGGCTGACCAACTGACGGGGCTTATCCAAAACAACGAAGCATTCTTCAATGCGACGCAGAATGCCCGCGTAGTGATAGCGGCCGAGCAATATTACCGCGCGATCTATCGGGGTTCGGCAGCCTCCTGGAACCTGCGAGACCGACACATGTTCGATACGTTGCGCGCGGTACTGGAACATCGGGGGCCGCAGGCCAAGGCTGTGGTCTGGGCCCACAACTCCCATATCGGCAATGCCGCCGCCACGGAAATGGGCTGGAAGGGGCAGTTCAATATCGGCCAACTGTGCCGCAATGCCTTTGGACGTGATGTGGTCCTGATTGGTATGGCCACCGACCGTGGTCAGGTCGCAGCGGCCGATGACTGGGACGGCGAGATGTTGATCAAGGACATTCGCCCTTCTCGACCAGGCAGCTGGGAACATCAATTTCTCAAGGCCGGGGTTGCAGCATCATTGACGGACTGGCGTGCTCCGCAGCAAAAGGAGCTTCGCAGTGCTCTGTCCGCGGTCTTGCTGGGACGCGCCATCGGGGTGATTTACCGTCCCCAGACTGAACGCTTCAGTCACTACTTCGAGTCGATGCTGGCGGAGCAATTCGATGCCATGATCTGGTTCGAGCAAACCAGGCCGGTCACCGCGCTGCCGCTGCCGAAAAACCAGCGACTGGAAGCAGAAGATGAAACCTATCCGTTTGGCGTGTGATGAACCTGAAACGATGTCCAGCGTTATGGTTGACGACTATCGCGAGCAATTGAGTGTTGGCAATCTGCTGCGACAGTAAGAACGACCCACTACGTCGTCCGCAGGTGCTGCTCAAACCAGTCGCCGGCGAGCCTGGCGACTTCTTCCAGCGTGCCAGGCTCTTCAAAAAGATGCGTGGCACCCTCCACGACTTCCAGCCGTTGCTCACACCGCAGGATTTGTGAGCAACGGCGATTCAAGGCCAGTGTCATTGGGTCTTGTGCGCCAACAATCTGCAACGTTGGCGCCTTCACTCGGGCCAGGGCCGGCCCGGCCAGATCGGTTCGCCCACCCCGGCTGACCACTGCCCCTACCACTGACGCCCGCTCGGCGGCAGCCACCATTGCTGCCGCCGCACCGGTACTGGCGCCGAACAGACCCATGAGCAAAGAACACAACTCACGGTCCCGCCCGACCCAATCGATCACATCGATCAACCGTCTAGCCAGCAGGGAAATATCGAAGCGCAGGACCCCGCTAAGATTATCCAGGCGCTGCTCCGGTTCCGTCAGCAAGTCGAACAGCAGCGAGGCCAAGCCCCGAAGGGCTAATACATCGGCCACGTATTGATTGCGCGGGCTCAATCGACCACTCCCGCTGCCGTGTACGAAGATGACCAGGGCGCGCGCGTTCTCCGGCAAACGCAAATCGGCGGACAATTCAACGCCAGGCAGATCCAGGCATCTAAATTCAGCTTCAGGCATCGCGATGTTCCGTGCAGGAGACGCTCGGCAATTTTCGCTCCCAAGCGCGTTGCAAGAGATCGATGACTTCTTCGTCCGAGGTCTGGGGAAAATCCAGATACCAGTAGCCGATCGACATCATCCAGTCAGGAATGAGCGGACAGATCACTTCGTCCACTTGCATCGATAAATCCTCGACTGTTTCCCGAGGAGCAACCGGTACCGCAACGATGACGCGCTCCGGCGCCTGCATCTTTACCGCCTGGATCGCAGCCATCATCGAAGAACCTGTGGCAAGACCGTCGTCGATCAGGATGACCACCTGGCCCCTTACTTTCGGTGGTGGGCGGGTTCCCCGATACGCTTTTTCACGTCGCGACAGTTCCTGCGCTTCCCGGGCGACCACCGCCTCGAAACCGGCTCGATCGATCGGGTGCGCCCGCAGCGCATCCTCGTTGAGGATTTGTACACCGCCACTGGCTATGGCGCCCATGGCGTATTCGGGATGCGAAGGGACGCCGAGCTTGCGTACCAGCATCAGGTCCAGCCGCACACGCAGGGCGGTGGCGACTTCATAGGCCACCGGGACACCGCCACGGGGCAAGGCCAGGATGATTACCTCAGGCCTGTCAGCGTATTTGAGCAAGGGTTCGACCAAGCGCCGACCGGCTTCGGCGCGGTTAGGCAAGGTCGTTTGCAGTGAGGGACTGTGGATCACGTTAACCTCCTGGGGAGTTGAAGAAGGAAGTTGAACAATGGCGATTCATGACCGCGCTAAACGGCCAGGATGCTGCACGTCACCTGGTACAGGACATGTTCGGTGGTGCTGCCCAACAGTTTGTCCATGCCGTGGCGCTCGACTCTGCCCATCACAATCACGTCCATCTCTCGCTCATCGGCGAACGCTTGCAGCACGGCTACGGGATGCCCCTCGATGAAATGCCGCCGGTCAGCCGGCACGCCATACCGACCAGCCAGGTCGAGGAAGGATTTTTCATGGCCTTGGCGCAACTGACTGTAGAGATCCGGGAGGGTCAGGCCCCCGCCGCCCATATCACCCAGGAACAGCGCAGATGCGTCGCAGGCATACACCAGGTGCAACTCGGCCTGACACTGGATAGCCAGGCTGGACGCCTGCTGGATGATTCGCTCATTGAGCCCGTCCTCCTGTTCCAGGGTGTCGGCCACATCGACCGCTGCCACTACCTTGCGCGGCAAAGGATGATCACCTTCGCCAGGCAGGTACACCGGTACCGGACAATGACGCAACAGACGCCAGTCCAGTGGGGTAAAGAAACCGCGCTTGAGCGCGGGCTCGCGCTGCACCTGCTTGATCAACAGGTCGGGCTGCATTTCCGCGACATAATCGAGAATGTCTTGCTGCAGGTCATCGGCCCATTTCGCCTCCGCCGTCACCTCAAGCCCCTTGCTGCGCAGGTGACCGGCGTGGTATTCGAGCCAGTTGCGCTGGTCTTGCAGGTACTCTTCACGTGCTTTTTCCCGATCGCCTTCTTCGAGTAGCGACAAGAGCTTCCAGGTTGGGATCAAGGCGGCGACGTGCAGGCTGGCACCACTGGCCTTGGCCAGCGCGGCGGCATGATCCAGGGCTTTGGACTGGCGCAGGGCCGGGTTGATGATCAGCAATAATCGTTGATACTGGCTCATGATCGGACTCCACGAAACTTGCTTGTCGCTGCCCGCCACCCTGAACGAACCGCTTGCTGTCCGGTGACCAGGCACCTGTATGGATTTCAGAATCCACCGTGAAGGCGGCCTTGACGTTGATTTATGTCAAGTGCCTGTACCAGCAGGCGACTCGTGGTCAAGCGCACGCTTCGCGCCTTCGGCACACACCGTGTACAGCAGACTGATCGCCAGCACCGATGCCAGGATCGGTAACGGCAAAGGCGCCAATCCCAGCGAAGCGGCGATTGAGCTGTACGGCAGCCCGATCGCCAGCAGCCCGACCGCCAGGGCACTGACCATCAGTAGCGTTGCCGGGCGACTGCGATAGAACGGTTTGTAGGTACGCACAATGAAAATCGTCAGCAGCTGGGTCAGCAGCGACTCCACGAACCAGCCGCTGCGAAAAACCTCGGGCACCATCTGCGACAGCAGGTACAAAGCCACGAACGTCACGATGTCGAACAACGAGCTCACCAGCCCGAAGACCACCATGAAATTGCGGATCTGAATGATGTCCCAGCGATGCGGGGTACTTTGCCATTCCCGGTCAACGTTATCGCTGGCGATACCCATGGAGGGAATGTCCGACAGGAAGTTGTTAAGCAGGATCTGCTTGGCGAGCAGCGGCAGAAAGGGCAGCGCCAGCGACGCGAGGGCCATGCTGATCATGTTGCCGAAGTTGGCGCTGGAAACGATGGAAATGTACTTCAAGGTGTTGGCAAACGTGTGCCGCCCCTCTTCGATACCCTCGCGCAGCACGTCCAGGTCGTGCTCCAGCAGCACAAAGTCGGCGGCCTGCTTGGCCACGTCGGCAGCGTTGTCCACGGAGATCCCGATGTCCGCCACTTGCAGCGCCGGGGCATCGTTGATTCCGTCCCCCATGTACCCCACCACATGACCGGTCTTCTGCAGGGCGCGGATGATGCGCTCCTTCTGATTGGGGTCGACTTCGGCGAACAGGGTCGTGCGCGCCGCCAGGTGCATCAGCGCCTCGTCCTTCATTACTGCCAGCTCGGCGCCGGTAATGATGCGCTCCACAGGCAGGCCGACTGCCGTGCCGACATGCCGCACCACCAGGTGATTGTCGCCGCTGATGATTTTCACCTGCACTCCAAGCCTGTCGAGGGTAGCGATGGTTTGCGTGACTCCCGGTTCCGGCGGATCAAAGAACAACAGGAAACCGCGAAAGCTCATGTCTCGCTCATCCTCGCGGCCATAATGCATCTGCTCCGGCAGCTCACGCGTGGCAAGTCCCAGGACGCGGTAGCCCTGCTCGCTCCACTCGCCGAAGCGTTGCGCGATCAATGCCCGTTCAGCGGTGTCCAGTGCCACGCTCTGGCCCCCATGCCGCACCTGCGTACAGACCTGCAACACGTTGTCCAACGCTCCCTTGGTAATCATCAAGCGGGGAGCCGGCGGCTTCTGGCTGACCACCACACTCAGGCGCTTGCGCACGAAGTCATAAGGGATTTCATCGATTTTCCGCACCCCGTCGTCCGTCCCCAGGTCTTTGCCCGCGAGGGTGATGGCATCGTCCATGGCGTTGCGCATGCCGGTCTGCAGGCTCGCGTTGAGCACTGCCAGTTGCAGAACGCTCGGTGCTGCGATGCCTTCGACATCCATCGCTGCGTCCAGAACCACAACCCCGCGGGTCAGGGTTCCAGTCTTGTCGGTACACAGAATGTCGATGGTCCCGAGATTTTCAATGGCATTGAGGTGACGCACGATCACCCCCTTGCCGGCCATGCGCTGCGCACCTTTGGCCAGGGTGATACTGAGGATCGCCGGCAACAGTTCCGGCGACAGTCCGATGGACAGGGCAATCGCAAACATGAGCGTGTCGAGGGGGGGACGATGCAGCAGGATGTTGATGCCGAACACGACGATGGTGATCACCAGCATTACGCGCAGCAGCAGGCCGCCAAAGTGCCGCAGGCCTCGCTCGAACTCCGTTTCCGGAGGGCGTAGCGCAAGAGTTCTGGCGATATGACCGATTTCACTGTCCTGGCCGTAGCGGGTCACCAGAACTTCGGCCGAACCGCTGCGCACCGACGTGCCCATGAACACACAATTGTGACGCTGCGCGAGGGTGGCTTCCGGGGCGCAATCCCCCGGTGTTTTCTCCACCGGGTAGGTTTCGCCGGTCAGCAGGCCCTCGCCGATGAAACAATCGAGTGCCTGCAGGATACGACCGTCGGCAGCGATCAGGCTGCCGGCGCTGAGCACCAGAATGTCCCCGGGCACCACATCGCTGGCGGCAACATCCAGCAAGTGGCCCTCTCGCCGCACGGTCGCTCGCAAGGCAATCTTGCTGCGCAACTGCTCAACCGCACGGCTGGCACGATTCTCGTACCAGGCACTGAGCACCGCGCTGATCAGCACAATGCAACCGACGATTGCCGCATCCAGCCAGTCCCCCACCCACACGGCAATACCGGCGCCGGCGATCAGAATCAATACCAACGGCGTACGCATCTGCTCCAGCACCAGCCTGCCCAGTCCCTTGGGTCGATCCTTGATTGGAGTGGGGGCTCGACGCCGTCGTGCCCTGGCTTGAGCGTGACTCAATCCCGCTGGCCCACTGTGCAAGCTAATGAACAATTGACTGACCGCCGGACTCCAGTAATCCGGATTTGCCGCAAGGCCGTGCCCGTGAGCGGAGGAATGCCATTCCCGGTGCGCCAGCCAAAGGCCGGGAAGCATCGGCAACCAGAACGTCAGGCCGCGAAACAGCAAGGTTGCGGAAAGCGCCACCGCCACGTCGATACCGGCCCAGTGCATGGTGACGACGGCAGCCGCCTCGAACGCCCCAAGACCACCCGGCACAATGCCAATACTGCGCAAGACGCTGGCGAGCATGAACCCGGCAAACAGGCCCAAGGGCGGCGCCGAAACACCTAGCGAGCGCACCAGCACCCACAGGGTTGCACTGTCCAGAAGGATGATTGCCAGTTCCAGCAAGGTGATGCGCAACAGCAGAAGGCGGCTGCGCACCAGACGCCGGTCCGCGCCGGTCAGCAAGGCAAGGCTTCTGGCAACGATCGCCAACCGTTGGCCCGGCACATGGGTCATCAGTCGTGCATTGCCCGCCAGCCCCGGAGTGACAAGCGCCAGCAGCAGGCTGAATGCGACGAAGATCACGCAGGTGGTCAGCACGGCGGTGGTACCGTGTCCCTGAACAATGATGACCGGCAACGCCAGGCCCACCGACAAGGCATAGGCCAGAAAATACCCCGACAGGTCCAGTACCAGACACGCCAGCACCACCGGCCTGACAAAGCCCAGACGAACAAACGAGGCCACGACAGCGAACGCCCCGCTGATCCCGGAGGATGGCAGCGCCTGGTCGACAAACAGCTTCATCACGCTGAGCTTGCCCGCGACCCACAGGGACAGGTCCTGGCCCCCGGCCTTGAGCACTACGCGAAAGACCAGGCCCTGGGCGACGTATGTCAGGGCCTGCAGAACGAAAGCAACGATGAGCCATTGCGGCTGCGCCTGCGTCAGCAAGCGGCTGAAGGATTCGACATCGGTAAAATGCAGAGCAACCCCTACCACCGTCGCAAACATCGCGGCGCCCAGCAGCCAGGTCAGCCACAGGGCCGACCGGCTGTAATGCCGGCCACGTTCCAGTGCTGGCTGTCGGTCGATCTCTGAAACGGGTGGTTTTAACGACATGCCGTGCCCCTGCGCAAATGAAGGCACCCGGGTACTGGCGCTGCCATCAGTCGACCCCGGACGTGGGCTTGACGATCATCAGGCTGCAGGGTGCCCGGTTCGTCAACGTTTCGACCGTACTGCCGACAAAACCATCGACATCGCGTTGATAGGCCGACCCCAGCACCAGCATGTCAAAAGCATTCTGGCGGGCGAACAGTTCGATTACCTTGTGGGGAATGCCGGTCAGTTGATGCCGCCGAGGCTTGTCGATGCCGTAGCGTTCGGCGAGCGCATCGAATGCCTCTTGTTGGGTATCGGTAATCGCCTCGCACAAGCTGCGGTCCAGACTTGGTGTCGGCACACTCATCGCGGCGTCCCCCAGCACCGACCAGTTACAGACGTTCAACAGCTGCAACGTCGCGCCGGTTGCGTCTGCCAGGGTTTTGGCGAGATCGAGAATCCGGTCGTTGAGGCCCTGGGTCAGTTCTTCCAGATGAGAAAGGTCGATGGCTGCCAGTATTTTCGCAGGCACGGGATTGGCGCCTTCGCTCACCAGGTGCAGATGAGCCGGACAGTCGCGCAGCAATACCCAGTCCAGCGGCCGATGAAAGGCACGCTCGAGTGCCGGCACATACTGCATGTCCTTGATCACCAGATCGGCATGGAAGTCATTGATGTATTCGAGTACATGGGCGGGCGTGGTCCTGGCCCACACCACTTCGGTGCTGACTGGCAGTCCGGCGCTGCGCTGAAACTGCGCTTGCTGTTCCAGCCACTGCCGGTGCACTTGCAGATAGCCCTCCCGCGCCTGGGTCATGGCATTCGGGTCCAAGAGACCCGCTACCGCCAGCGCCTGGACATAATCGAATGCCACGATATGCAAAAGCGCTCCGGTTGCCCTGGCCAGCGCTTCGGCACGTTCGAAGGCCGGAGAACGATTCATCTCGGGGCGAGCGATCAACAAAATGCGTTTGAGTTTGAGCATCACTTTTCCCCGGCAATGCTTGGCTGATCCTGCCAGCCTGACGTCCCTGTTCCGACTCGTGACCGATCTCGATTACTTGCGCACCGCTTTTTCGGCCATGCGTCTTGCGCGCTCGTACGCCTCTTCAGCCGCTCGCTGCGCCTGCTCTGCCTTGAGCAACGCCTCATCGGCCCGAAGCCTGGCGGTTGCGGCGTTGTCCTCGGCGGACTCCAGCCGAGCGTCGAATTCTTCGGTCTGGCGATGACCGCAACCGCCAGTCGCCGCCACCAGCAAACCGAGCACGACGGTGACCAAGCGCCTGTTCATGGTTTTCTCCTCAATGGATCAATGCTGAAGGCCGTGTTGGCTTGAGTATCTGGCGTTGGCCGCCGCCGGCTCTGATCTTTGTCAACAAATCGCTCGCTTGCGGCCGCTGCGGCCCGAAGCGCCATTGTTGATATTCCTCAACGAAATTTTGTCGGCCAGGCGTAGAAAAAAGACTTGGCCAAGGCTATTCGCGTCAAGGTCGAAGGTCCCGATCAAATGATCGATTCTGGAGGGCGGCCCCCGCCGTAACTTGATTTAAATCAAGCGTCACCCTCAGCGCACAGGTTCAATTGACGACTCGCCCTGAAGCGAAAGTAGATGATGAGTGACATATTCCATTGGTCGTTTTTTTTCTTTGCCGACGCCGGTTTGAGTGCCCCTGACAGACGGGCAACTATAATTAAACGCCCGTGTGATGGGGATCACATTCATGTCCGACACCAAAGCGTTGCAATTTCGTCGCCTCAAGTCGGCCTGCTCCAACTGCAGTGTGCTGGAGCTGTGTTTGCCGATCGGCCTGTCCGGGCCGGAGGTAGAGCGGCTGGATGCACTCATCGCCCAGCGCTTCAAAGTCAGGAAAGGCGCGGCCCTTTACCGTGAAGGTGATCCGTTGCGATCCCTGTATGCCGTCCGCCTGGGGTCATTCAAGACCAATTTGCTGTCCCTCGACGGGCGTGAGCAGGTCACCGGTTTTCAAATGCCGGGAGAAATGCTCGGCCTGGACGCCATCAGCACTGACTCCCATACCTGCAACGCCTTTGCACTGGAAGACAGCGAAGTCTGCCCGATCCATTTTTCCCATCTGGAAAAACTCGCGCAGCAACTGCCCTCGCTGCAACACAACCTGACCAAGCTGCTGAGCCGGGAAATCGTGCGCGACCACGACATGCTCATGTTGCTCGGTACGATGAACTCCGACGAACGCCTGGCAGCCTTCCTTCTGAACCTCTCGCAACGCCTGAACCAGCGCGGTTACTCGGCGAAAAACTTCGTACTGAAAATGCGCCGCGAGGAAATCGGCTCGTACCTGGGTTTGCGCCTGGAAACCATTTGCCGGGGCATCGCGCACTTGCGCGACAAGGATCTGGTGGAGATCTCCGGGCGTGACGTAAAAGTCCTCGACCTGGAAGGGCTCAAGCAGATGATCGCCGGTTGCCATCGCCCTGTCGGGCATTGATCTCGTCCAATCTGGAGCCTGCCTGTGCGCGCCATGGTTCTGCACTCGCCCGGACAGCCGCTGCAACGGGAAGAACGTCCGGTTCCCGTTCCCGGCGAACGGCAACTGTTGATCAAAGTCCTGGCCTGCGGTGTGTGCCGTACCGATTTGCACCTGTTGGACGGCGAACTGCCGCAAGCCGTGCTGCCTCGGGTGCCGGGGCATGAAATCGTCGGTGAAGTCACCGCAGTGGGTAGCGACGTCGCCTCTGAGTGGATCGGACGACGGGTCGGTGTTCCCTGGCTGGGCTGGACCTGTGGCGAATGCTCGTTCTGCCGATCGGGCCGAGAAAACCTCTGCGATCAGGCGCAGTTCACCGGCTGCCAACTCGACGGAGGCTACGCCGAGTACACCGTTGCCGATCCGCGATTCTGCTTCCCGATTCCCGATGCCCTGAGCGATCTGCAGGCCGCGCCCCTGCTGTGTGCCGGACTGATCGGCTTTCGTGCGTTGCAAATGGCCCGTGACGCCCGCCACCTCGGTCTCTACGGGTTTGGCGCGGCAGCCCACCTGGCGATCCAGATCGCCCGGGGCCGCCACCAACAGGTGTACGCCTTCACCCGGCCCGAGGATCACGAAAGCCAGGCCTATGCCCGCAAGCTGGGGGCCGTATGGGCCGGCCCTTCGGATCAACTGCCGCCTCATCCGCTGGATGCCGGCCTGATTTTCGCTCCGGTCGGCGCGCTGGTGCCTCTGGCGCTGTCGGCAACAGTCAAGGGCGGTTGCGTGATCTGCGCCGGAATTCACATGAGCGACATCCCCGCTTTCCCCTATCGTCTGCTCTGGGGCGAACGCATCCTGCGCTCGGTTGCAAACCTGACCCGTGAGGACGGCACTGCGTTTTTCGCCGAGCTGCAACACACGTCAGTGCACTGCGACGTCACCCGGTTTGCGCTGGATGAGGCCAATCAGGCCTTGGCCTGTTTGCGCAGTGGTCGGTTCAACGGCGCCATCGTGCTCACTCCCTGATGCTTGATCGACCACATTGTTGACGTGACCACAGGCATCGTTGTCATGCCAACGCGTAGTGATCTGGTTGAATAGTGATCTGGGTGAAGTTGCGGTAGCTGGCACCAGACCGCGGATCGCTCATCACCAAGCCGCCCTGTAAATGGCCAAAGCATCGTCATGGCTGACTTCGCGCGGATTGTTCACCAACAGTCGTTGCTGCAGCATCGCGTCACTGGCCAATTGTTCGAGGCAATTCCCGGGGACGTTGATATCACGCAGGCGAGCCGGCAGGCCGCAGCGCTGCGACAGTTGCTCCAGTTCCGTAATCATCTGCTCGGCGAGGCTGCTGCGATCACCTGCCTGCAACCGGTCCCCAAGCAATGGCGCGGCAAGTTCGGCGTAATCCGCTTGGGCCATGGGCAGGTTGAAACGCAGAACGTGCGGCAGCACTAACGCATTGGACAAGCCGTGGGGAATATGGAAGTGCCCGCCCAGCGGATAAGCCAGGGCATGCACTGCGGCAACCGGTGCGTTGGCAAACGCCTGCCCGGCAAGGCAGGCACCGAGCAGCATGGCCTGACGTGCAGCGAGATGACCGCCGTTATGTACCGCTTGATCAAGGTTCGTCGCCAGCAGTCGCAACGCCTCGCGAGCGAGCAGGCTGGACAGCGGGTTGCGTTTGATTTTGCTGGTGTAAGCCTCGATGGCGTGGACCATCGCATCGATACCCGTAGCGGCCGTGACCTGTGGTGGCAGCCCCAGGGTGCAGACGGCGTCGAGGATGGCGAGATCCGGCAGCAGCAATGACGAAACGATGCCCATTTTGCTGGTTTCGCCGGTGGTGACGATGGCGATCGGCGTGACTTCCGAACCGGTGCCCGCCGTGGTCGGCACCTGAATCAACGACAGGCGCCTGCCCTTGGCCTGATCGACGCCGTACAACTGGTTAAGTGTCTGGGCATTGTCGGGATGGGCGAGCAACGCGACCAGTTTGGCGACGTCCATCGAGCTGCCGCCACCGAAACCGACAATCAGGTCGGCACCGATATGCCGGGCGCGCTCGACCGCCGCCAGTACGCAGTTTTCATGGGGGTCGGCGGATACATCACTGAAAATCGCCACAGCGACTTTCGCAGTACTGAACCCTGGCAGCAGGTCGTCAAGTAAACCGAGTCGGGCAATTCCCGGATCAGTGACGATCAAAACGCGCCGGGCACCGCGCTCCCGACACAGGTTGGCGAGTCGTTGCACCGCGCCGGCTTCGCAGAGAATCTGCGCGGCGGTGGCAAAGCTGAAGGACTGCATCGACACGATTCCTTGTTTTTGTGAGTGACAGGCCTGATCAGGCGTTGAAATCGCCGGCCGCAATTGCCATCAGGCAATTCGCTCCGCCCAGTAACGCTTCGCGATGAGCGCCGGCGCGGGGCAGCAGACGTCGCCAATAGAAGTCAGCAGTGTGCAATTTGGTTTGATAAAACTCGCGATCAGGACTTCCTTGCGACAAGGCCTGCTGCGCGCAGGCAGCAGCCTGCAGCCAAAGAGCGGCCAGCAGGACGTATGCCGAGTAGGCAAGAAAATCCACCGACACCGCGCCGATTTCCTGCGGATCGCGCTGACAGGCTTCGATGACCGAGGTGCCGAGTGCGCGCCATTCGGTCAACCGCAGGCTGACTACCCGGGCCATTTCCTGCAGCGTTTCATGGGATTGGGCGGTATCAAGCCCTGTTGCCAATTCATCGATCAACGCATCGAGTTCGGCACCGCCGTCGGCCAGCAGTTTGCGGCGTATCAGATCCAGCGCCTGGATACCGTTGGTGCCTTCGTAGAGTTGAGTGATGCGGCTATCGCGCATTAACTGCTCCATGCCCCACTCGCGGATATAGCCGTGTCCGCCATAGAGCTGCACGCCAAGGCTGGCGACTTCCTGCCCCACGTCGGTAAAGAACGCTTTGACAATCGGAATCAGCAGCGCTGCACGGCGCTTCGCCGCGTTATGTTCCTCGCCCATTCCCCCTTCCTGGTCCAGCTGCCGCGCGGTATAGGCAGCGAGCATCCGGCAACCTTCAGTCAGCGCTTTTTGCGTCAACAGCATGCGGCGCACGTCGGGATGAACAATGATCGGATCGGCGGCCTGATCAGGCGCGATCGCACCGGCCAGGGAGCGGGACTGTAAACGCTCACGGGCGTAGCTCAGGCCACCCTGAAACGCCGCTTCGGCAATACCCAGGCCTTGCAGGCCCACCTGGAAACGCGCGTCATTCATCATGGTGAACATGCAGGCCAATCCCTGATTCGCCTCACCAACCAGCCAGCCTTGCGCACCGTCGAAATTCATCACGCACGTCGAGGTGCCCTTGATGCCCATCTTGTGTTCCAGCGCACCGCAACCAAGACTGTTGCGCTGGCCATCGGGCAGAATTTTCGGCACAAGAAACAGGCTGATCCCCCTCACCCCCGGCGGCGCGCTCGGCAGACGGGCGAGTACCAGGTGGATGATGTTATCGGTCAGATCCTGCTCGCCACCGCTGATGAAAATCTTGGTACCCGTGACCCGGTAACTGCCATCACCTTCGGGCTGAGCACGGGTGCGCAACAGGGCCAGATCGGTGCCGGCCTGAGGTTCGGTGAGGCACATGGTTCCGGTCCATTCACCGCTGACCATTTTCGCCAGATACGTTTGTTTGAGCGCCGGGCTGCCGTGTCGATGAACGGCCAGCACCGCGCTTTCAGTCAGACCTGAGTAAATGCGAAAGGCCAGGGAAGCCGACATCAGCATTTCGTGAAAACATGCCGAAACCATCTGCGGCACGCCCTGCCCCCCGAACGCCAGCGGCCCGGTCATGCTGGCCCAACCGTTAGCAACGTATTGTCGATACGCCTGGCGAAACCCTCGTGGCGTGCTGACTTCACGGCCATGCATCTGACAGCCCTGCTCGTCACTGTTGCGATTGAGCGGAGCGATGACTTCGCCGGCAAAACGCGCCGCCTCCTCGAGGATGCCATCAATCGTGTCGCGGTCGAGCTCAGTGCGCATTTGCTGACAATGTTCAGTGACGTTGAACAGTTCGTGCAAAACAAAGCGCATTTCACGCAGTGGCGCCTGGTAAGTCATACCTCACCCTCCTGGACATTGAAGAAGTGCCTGCCGTCAGCAATCAATTGGCGGATCAGCGCTGCCGGTCGCCAGCACTCACCGAACAGGCTTTGCAAATGTTCGAGCCGTGCGGCAATCAGGGGTAAACCTTGTGCGTCAGCCCAGCGCATCGGGCCACCTGTGTCCTTGGGAAACCCGTAACCGTTGAGCCAGACTTGATCGATGTCATGGCTGTTGGCAGCGATCTTTTCTTCGAGGATTTTCGCGCCCTCATTGATCAAGGCCAGCAGGCAGCGCTCGAGGATTTCCTGTTTGGAGATCTCGCGGCGGCGATAACCCAGCCCATGAGAGATTTCGAGCACCAGCGCGTCGACCTGAGGATCGTGTTCGGCGTGACGGCTGTCCTCCGGGTAGCTGTAGTAGCCATGGCCGGTTTTCTGACCGAAGCGGCCAAGGTCGCACAGCGCGTTATCAACCTGTACCAAAGGTGCCTCCATGCCCTCGCCAGCCAGTTGCCGCGCGCGCCACTCCAGATCGATACCGACCACGTCATACATGCGGAACGGGCCCATGGCGAAACCGAATTGCTGCAATACCGCATCGACCTGATGGGGTAATGCGCCCTCGAGCAACAGCTTGCGCGCTTCGGCCACGTAGCTGGCGAGCATGCGATTACCGATGAAGCCGGGACAGTTCCCTGCGACGACCACAACCTTGCCGATCCGCTCGCCCAGCCTGCACGCAGCATCGAGCACCGCGCTGTCGGTGCGTGCACCACGGATGACTTCCAGCAGCTTCATGACGTGCGCCGGGCTGAAGAAATGCAGTCCCAATACTTGCTGCGGGCGAGCCGTGACGGCGGCAATGGCGTCGATGTCCAGCGCTGACGTATTACTGGCCAGAATGGCCTGCGGCTTGAGTTGGCGGTCGAGTGCGCGAAAGATTTCCTGTTTGAGCTCAAGGCTCTCGTACACCGCTTCGATCACCAGATCGACCTCGGCCAGCGCCGCATAATCGTGAACGGCCTGGACACGCTGGCGGTTGGCTTCAGCCTCAGGCTGGCTGATGCGCTGCTTGACGACCTGCTGCGACCAGATCTGCTCGATCGCACTCAACCCTGCGTCGAGAGTCGGTGTATTGCTGTCCAGCCAAAGCACTGGCAGTCCGGCGCTGGCCAGGCTGATGACGATGCCGCGGCCCATGGTGCCGGCACCAATGACAGCAACCTGTCTGATATCCAAAGAGGTACTCACACGCATGCTCCAGAGACGAAAAGAACAGCCGCCACCCTAAGCACGCATCAGATATTTTTGAAATTTAGATTAACCATGGAATATATTTTTCCCATGAATATGTCGAACTTTGATCTGAATCTATTGCGCGTCCTTGACATGCTGTTGCGCGAGCAAAATGTCTCGCGCGCAGCTGAGCGGCTGGCATTGACGCAGCCTACGGTCAGCAATGCACTGGCGCGGTTGCGTGACTTGCTTGACGATCCGCTGCTGGTGCGCGTCGGTCGTCGCATGTGCCCGACGCCTCGCGCACTCGCCCTCGAAGGGCCAATTCGCGCGGCACTCGGGCAAATTGAGCAGACGCTGGCTATCGGCGATGCCTTCCAGCCGCTGCTCAGCCACCGCCAGTTGCGCATTGCGTTGACCGATTTTGTCGAACAGCTGTGCATGCCACCCTTGCTGGCGCATCTGCAGACAGCGGCGCCGCACCTGCGCATCGACGTTGTGCACCTGGCACCCAATCTGCCGGCCGATGCGCTGGACCGCGGCGATCTGGACATGGTGCTCGGGCGCTTCAACGAGCTGCCGGCGAGGTTCACCCGGCAACTTTGGCGCCGGGAAACGTTGCGGGTTGCCGTGCGCCGCAATCATCCGCAGGTCAACCACTCTCTGGATCTTCAAACCTTCTTGCGGTTGCGCCACCTCTGGGTGCACGGCGGGCAAACCCGCGGAATGGTCGATCAATGGCTGGCCGAGCAGAATCTGCAACGACAGATCGTGTACACCACACCCAATTACTTGCAGGCCGCGCACCTTGTAGCAGCCACCGACCTCTGCGTTGTCCTGCCCACTCAGCTCGCCCAGCAGTTCGCCGAATTGCTGCCACTGGACTTGCATGATCTGCCGTTTGCGCTGGATCCGTTCGAACTGGATCTGGTGTATCTGAGCCATCGCCAACATGACCCGGCGCTGACCTGGCTGTCGGAGCAGATCCTCGCCATCGCGCAGTCTTGAAAGCATCGAAAAATGAGATGGCCACCATGCCGCTCTGGTATTGGCTGCGCTTTGGCAGGCTACTTAGAGTGATTGGCCCTCAACAATAACAAGGAACACCCCATGCGTTTGCGACCCTCATTGCTGGCACTGGCCGTGCTTGCACCGTTGTCCGGCCTGGCAGCTACGCCAGCCAAGGATGCAACGGCCATCACCCTCGACAGCAACGCGCAATGGCTGCAACGTCTGCCATTTGCCGACCGTAATGATTTCGAGGCCGCGAACCGTGGCCTGATCGAGCGTTATGACGCAGTGGTCAGCAATGGCGCGGGCAACAGTGTCTGGGACCCAGGTCAATACGCGTTTCTCAACAACGCTGACGCGCCTGGCACGGTCAATCCGAGTCTGTGGCGGATCGCCCGACTCAACAGCATCGCGGGGCTCTTCAAGGTCACCGAAGGCATTTATCAGATCCGCGGCCTGGACCTGGCGAACATGACTATTGTCGAGGGCGACAGCGGGCTGATCGTGATGGATCCGCTGCTGTCGGTCGAGACGGCAAAAGCTGGCATGGCGCTGTATTTCAAACACCGACCGCGCAAACCGGTCAACACAGTGATTTACACCCATCCGCACGTCGATCATTTTGGCGGCGTGCGCGGGGTGATCGATGAGGCCGACGTCAAGGCGGGCAAGGTTCAGGTCATTGCACCGCAGGGGTTTTTCGAGCACGCCATCGGTGAAAACGTATTGGCCGGGCCGGCGATGAAGCGTCGCGCCCAATACATGTACGGCGCCGCGTTGCCGCGCAGTGAGCGCGGTCAGGTGGATGCGGGCCTGGGCAAAGGAATTCCGGCCAATGCCACCATCAGCCTCATCGCCCCCACACGGGAAATCACCCAGCCGCTGGAACGGCTGATACTGGACGGCATTGAGGCCGAGTTCCAGCTCACCCCCGGCACCGAAGCCCCAGCAGAAATGAACATCTATTTTCCAGGATTCAAGGCATTGTGCATGGCCGAAAACGCCACGCACGTTCAGCACAACGTGCTGACCTTGCGTGGCGCGTTGGTACGTGACCCGAAAATCTGGGCACATTATCTCGATCAGTCATTACGCCAATACGGTGATCAGGCGCAGGTCGTTTTCGCCCAGCATCACTGGCCGACCTGGGGTGGCCAGCAAATACGCGACTACCTCGCCGATCAACGTGACATGTACGCTTTCATCGACAGCCAGACGCTGCGCCTGATCAACCAGGGCCTGACGCCAATGGAAATCGCGGCGACCCTGACAAGTCTGCCGCCGCAATTGGCGAGCAAGTGGTATAGCCGTGACTACTACGGCTCGTTGAGCCACAACGTACGCGCGGTCTACCAGCGTTACATGGGGTTCTATGACGGTAATCCCGCCAATCTCGACCCGCTGACGCCACGCGATGCCGGCAAGCGTTACGTGGCGGCCATGGGCGGTGCCGATCAGGTACTCAAGCAAGCGCATACCGCGTTCGACGCAGGCGACTATCGCTGGGTGGCGCAGTTGGTCAACCACTTGGTGTTTGCCGAACCGGACAACGTTCAGGCGCGACAACTGCAGGCCGACGCGCTGGAACAATTGGGTTATCAAAGCGAAAACGCCACGTGGCGCAATGCCTACCTCAGCGGCGCACAGGAATTGCGCGATGGCGTAGCTGCCGCAAGCGGTGCCGGTGGCAACGCCGATGACATGGTGCGAGCCCTCACACCCACCCTGTTTTTTGATTACCTGGCGGTGCGCATTGATGCGTTCAAGGCCGCTGATCGCGACCTGACCATCAACTGGCGCTTTACCGACCTGAACGAGGATTACGCCCTGACCCTGCGCAACGGTGTATTGACCCACCGTGACCGAACCCGCCACGAGCACGCCGATGTCGAGGTCAGCATGGCCAAGTCAACGCTCGACCGCATTGCCCTCAAGCAGACCGGTTTTCTCAAGGAAGCCACCCTGGGCGACATTTCCATTCAAGGCGAACGTTTGAAGTTTTTGCAGTTCATGGGCGGTCTCGACGAAGCGGATGCGCGATTCAACATCGTCACCCCTTGAATAGGCCGAGCGGTGTGTCAATCACCGCTCAACAATCCCGCCACGCCAATGACTGCCATGACACATACGCCAGCGCCGAGGCTCAATATCGAACCCGGCGCCGGCATTGCACGCTCCGCCTCCAGCATCGCCAGGCCCTGCCGATATCGCCGTCCGGGCCGACACATCATGACCAGCACCGGCACCATTGCGACGGCGGACTGCAGCCAATCGCCCGCCCGGAACGCCAGCACCGCTACGACCAGCAGCGAGACGGTCGTGCGTCGCCACGCCAGCTCAGTACGTTCGGCCTGCAAGCCTGGATCAACCATGCCAACGCGGCCACAACACTACCGCGAGCATCAATGCCGCAAAGACGCAAGCGAGGGTCAACAAGGGCACCAACGTCGGCAGTGGCAGCGCCCGGCGCTGTCGCAATGCTCGCTCCACGCGCAGCCAGCGCAAGCAAGCCCCCGAACTGATCAACAGGCTTACGAGCATCAGGCTCAGCGCCATGCCCATGCGCAATGGCGGCGCGAAGGCGTTCACCGCCAGGGCTTCGACTGCGATGCCCCCTCCGAGCAATGCCAGGGAAGTGCGCATCCAGGCAAGAAAGGTTCGCTCGTTGGCTAATGTAAAGCGTGGGTCCGGCGGCTCGCCCTCGCCCAGCAACCGCTCGGTCCAGCAACGGGTTGATCGCTCGCTCATCAACGCACTCCGAAGCTGCGCAATGCGCCGGGCGAAAAGTACGAGAGGCTGGTGGCGAGGTTGAACACAAACGGGCGCTGTTGTTCGTTGATCAATCCGGAGACGTGATAGCGCGAGCTCTTGAGGTCATAAGTGACCTCCAGCGCGTTCACTGCCACCTGCCCGACCGGGTGATAAAAACTGTGTGCCGCAGTGGTGCGCCACAGCTCGCCGTGCTGATCGTAGACGTCCGCCTCCAGAATCGCCCAGGTGTCTTCATCAACGTAGAAATGGCGTTGGGTGTAGATGTGCCTGGCGCCGGGCTTCAGGGTAGCGACCACTTCCCAGACACGGTGCAGTTCGTAGCGCGTCGGCCCCGGGTCGAGATGACCACGCTGGATCAGCTCGCTGTAGCGCAGGTCCGGTGACGCCAGCCGGTAGCTGTTGTAGGGCACATGCAGCAGTTTTTTGCCGAGCAATTTCCACTCGTACCGGTCGGGTGCGCCATTGAACATGTCGCGGCTGTCTGCGGTACGCAGGCCTGCCGTGCCGGGGCCGGTGGTGTCATAGTCGACTCCCGGGGCGCGGCGCACCCGTCGCTGGCCGGCACTGTAGACCCAAGAAAGGCGTGGTTGGGCGACTTGATCGAGCGTCTCGTGCACGACGATGGCATCGCCGGCTACACGTGACGGCGCGGTCATCCGGTAGGTGAAGTAGTACAGGATATTATCTGTCGCATCATCTGAGACGGGTTGCGGGAGAGCGACGTCCTGACGCGAGCTCATGCGCACGAAGCGACCGTTCTTCAGCGGCGTCACGCTGTCGGACATCAGGCTGTAACTGGCGTTGCGTGGGCGTGTCAGATGGTTCCAGATCACCTGCAGGCCGTTGGCAGGAATGGGAAAGGCAATCGCCCCGGAAAAACCCTTCAAGCCATTGCCACCATCCACCAGCGTTGCATTGGCAGCATTGCGTGCTGCCGACAGGGCCACCGCTGAAGGTACGCCGGCACTGCGATGGGTCGGGTAGACCGGCAATCGCATTGTTTCGGGAAACCGCTTGAGCATGGCGATCTGGCCTGGTGTCAACTGATCCTGATACTGCTGCGCATTCGCGGCGGTGATCTCATAAAGCGGTTGTTCATCGGCGTATGGGTCAAGCGGCGTACCATTGCTGGCCAACCTAAACTGCGCGGTGTCGAGTCCGCCCTGCCAGGCTGGAATTCTGCCATCGGCGCTGGCGGCACGTTCCGCTCCCGCCGGGGTCAGGTGTTCGCCAAGGCCGTCCGCCGCCATCGCACCGGTGATCCAGAGCAAACCGAATAGCATCATGCATGTGGTCTTCATCGTCGTGCCCTTCAGAAAGTGACGCCCAAGCTCAGTGAGAGAAAATCGCGGTCGCCGCGCGTGCCGTAATCGCCATCGATGTAATCGGTGTAAGCGAGACTTACGCTGTAGGTACTGGCGAGCGTCGCGTCCAGACCGACGCTGATGGCTTTCGAGCCCTCACTGAATGCCGAGCCCTCCACCGGCCCTGTGCCGTGCACGTCATGAGCCCAGGACAGGTTCGGGCGAAAATCGAAACCGGCCAGAACATTGGGATAGGTCCACGTTGCGCGCACGCGGTAGCCCCAGGAAAACGGCGTGAGAAACCCTTCGTTGTTGCAGTGCTGCGGCGTTTTCGAGATGGCCTGACAAACGCGAGGATCGGCCAGTTCTCCGCTGTTGAATGTGCCCGAGCGTCCATACCGGGGGCCGCCGCGCCCCTCCAGACCGCCGACATACGTGGCGCCGATTTCGCCCACCAGCAGCAGCTGACTGGCCCCCATCATTTGACCGAACGAATGCAGGGCGGTGATTTGTGCCTGGGTCATTTCCTTGCGCCGGTAGCCATCGAACAGCGCACTGTCGCGGTCGGTTCTCAAACCTTCGCCCAGCAATGGCGAGCGACCGTCGATATTGAGCAGTGACTGAATAATGTCCGTGCCATTGAGTTGCATCGGCATGTTCGGCCGATAGCTCAGTTCGCCCTGCAGCGCCGTGCCAGTACGCAGGGTGGTCGCGAACGAAAGCCCATACAGGCGAATGTCTTCCGGGTACTGGACCTGATATTGCGAAGTCCCCAGACGCAGTGCGCCAGTCAGCGACTGGCCTGCGGCCGAGGCCACAAATGCCCCGCACCCGGCAGCGCCAATACCCAGGTTGGCACACAACTGTGGAGCGAACGCGGTGTTGTTGAAATACGGGCTGCTGACGGTGCCCATGTAAGGCGTGCGGCTGTGATAGTTGGCCGCGTAGGCGCCGAATTCGGTGTCCAAAGCGCTGACGTACCAGCGCAGCGACAATCCCCATTGCCCGCCGTTGCGTGCGTCATCGTCTGCTGCGCGGGGAATGCGCACGCCCTCTTCCGTCAGGTTGACCCCCAACGGCGTCAACCCGGCCACGGCGGCAGGGTTACCCAGCAATTTGGCGCCGACATCAAGGCCATCGCAGCCGTCAGGCAGAAAATCGTTGTTGGAGAAAAACGTCGCGCAGTTGTCGAGTTGAGTCTGCTCCCAATCAAGTTGATAGAAAGCGTCGAACGACAGTGCCTCGGTCAGGTTTTGCGTGACATAGAACAGGTTGACCGGCACCAGCGCATCCTTGACTTCGGAACCCGGACGGCGCAGCGCGGACAGGTTGAACGGGTTGATGACGTTGAGCCCGCCCTGAATGAAGGTGCTTTCGCCCCAGTTCACCACTTGCTTGCCCAGGCGCACCGAGCCCGGCTGGCCGTCGATGTCGTAGAGGTAGTAGCCAAAAGCATCGAGCAACTGAGTGCCCGCGGTTTTCGCCGATCGCTTGCGGTTGTTGTCGGCGACCTTCTTGAAGCGCTGGTCACGATCGCGCAGCGCGGTGTCGTACCAATATGTGCCGCGTAAAAACACGCCAATGTTGTCACGCTTCAGCTCAAGGTCATGGGTACCCTTGAACACCGCCGAGAACACATCGCCGGAGGCGAAGTTGAGTTTGCCATCGTCGCTGTTGGCGCTGTTGTGCAACGCCGGATCAGGGTTAGCCGTGGAAATACTCGTGCCCAGGCTCAGCGCCGAATCGAACTGGGCTTCGAGATCGTTCCATTGAAATTGCAGGGCGACGGCAGGACTGGAAACACAACAGCAAGACAATAAAAAAAACGACGGTCGAGCGAGACCGCGAATATGCAATTGCATCACTCTTTACCTCTTATTGTGTTTATCGAGAGTGAGATTTCCGGGGATGTCTTGTAGCGGGGACAGCGGCTGCTGACTCAGCAGGCAAGCGGATTGTTGCGGGTTGATCTGGGCCTCTTGTTATGTCTCTATGGATACTAAGTAGGCGCCCCGACCTGAACAAATAGCGTCTTCAGATAGTTGCCATAACACTTCGGCATACCAGAGATTGTCCCCATGACGTTGAAACAGCTGCGTTACCTCATCGCGATTGTCGAGGCTGGAAGCTTCTCCAGCGCCGCGCGACGCGCCTTCATTGCCCAACCGGCGTTGAGTCGACAGATCGGCTTGCTGGAGAGCGAACTGGATATGCAATTGCTGTCGCGCCTGCATGACGGCATCGAATTGACCGACGCCGGCCGGCAGTTGTATGAGGTGGCGCGTTCGGTGATTCAGCAAGTCGACTCGGTGAAGGATGAGCTCAAATCAAGCCGTGGCAATCCCATGGGGCACGTGTCGATCTCCATTCCGGCGACGGCGTCGGCACTGCTGCTGCCAGCGATCATCACCCAGGCGCAGAACAAATTTCCGGGGATCAAATTGACGGTGTGGGACGGCCTGAGCCGTGAAGGCGGCCAGGCGATCGAGTTGGGCAAGGTCGATTTTGGTGTGGTGCCCAATGCCGAGGAGCTGGAACACGTCATCGCCGAACCGGTGTTTACCGAGGACCTTTTCTGGGTCGGTGCCACCGCGCAAGAAGCCAATCACTCACCGATCAGCCTCGCCGAAGCGGCCGCGACGCGCCTGGTGATGCCGCCGCGTGCACTGCATCTGCGCCGGCGTATCGAACAGGCCGCAATGGAAGCCGGCGTGACACTCGATTCCAGCTACGAACAACAGTCGGCGCCGGGCATCAGCAGTCTGGTGCGCGCGGGACTGGCAGCGACCATCAGCAACTGGCCGCCATTGACGGATCTGCTTGAACCGATCTCAGCGCGACTGATCGTCGAGCCGCGCATCACGCGCACCGTGTCCCTCGCCCATTCGCAGCACAAGCCACTGTCGTTCGCCGCCACCTGCATGCGCGACCTGGTGCGCAGCCTGCTTGTAGACGCTGTCATCGAAGGCCGCTGGAAAGGCAGCCTGATCGAACGCACTATCGAGCCACCGCTGAGTTTTGTCGGCGAAGCCTGAAGCTGTCACGGCGCAGTCGGACGGCGCCGTTTGCTCAAATCACTGCCGGCCGCCCGACAGCGTCGACCTGAAGCAAGCGCTGGCGAGTCTTCTGCGGATTCATCCACAACAAGCCTGCCAGCCCGGCAACCACCAGCACCGCCCCGCATACCAGAAACCCTTCGGCGTAACCCGCCGGATGCTCGGCGCCAGCACCCTGCACCAACAATCCGGTGACCACCGGAGCCGACAGACCGGCCAGCGACGCAATGCCGTTGCCAATCGCGAGGACGCCTGCACGCTGGCTGCCCGGCGTGAACTCGGCGAGCATCGCCGGGCCGACCGAATACATCACCAGGGCCAGCCCCCCGCTGAACGTCAGACAGACGATCCGCTCCACGTTGCTCAGTCCCTCAAGCATGAGCGCGGCGGACAGCAGGCCGCTGACAACCAGGCAAATGGCAACGAATGCGCCCCGCGACCAGCGGGTCGTGATGCCCGCACGCATGAACCGTTGCGATAACCAGGCCAGAAACAGACTCAACGGTGTCGTCACCACCACGAACAGTACAAACACCCGCCCCGTCATGATCGGGTCAATGCCCAAACCGGTCTGCAGGTAGCTCGGCACCCATGTCAGGGTCAGTGCCAGCGACCAGTTGGCGGCGAAATGACAGAGGTAGTTGCTCAGTACCGTGCTGTCGAGCAGCAGCCGCCGATAAGCGACTCTCCCTTCGTCCAGTCTCAATTGCCCGGTGCGAATCCTGTCGAGGGTGCCTTCGCTGCCAAGCAACCACCACAACACACACCACACTGCACCGATCACCGCGAGCACGATGAAGTTCATGCGCCAGCCGTAATGCACGCTGATCCACGGGATCATCGCACCGGCGACCAGCAGCCCCAGCGCACTGCCCGTGTGCAGCAGCGCAACCGGCAGATTGCGACGGTCATTGGGAAACCATTTGTACAGCGCATGGGTCGCAACTGGCGACGCCGGGCCTTCGCCAATGCCGAGCAACACCCGGCAGGCAATGATGGCCCACAGCGAACTGACGAACAGCATCGGTAACTGGATCACCGCCCAGAACGCCCCCATGCCCAGCAACAATGTGCGCGTGGGGCGGCGGTTGGCGACAAATCCCCCGATCACAGCGGATATGGCAAAAAACCAGTGCAAGGCGCCGCCCACCAGACCGAATTCGGTGGGGGTCAGGCCCAGCTCCTTGGACATCGGTACCGCGACCAGGCCAATGACCACTTTGTCGAGGAAGTTCACCAGCATCAAAACCGCCAGCAGTACCGCAATCATCCAGGCCGTGCCCGGACGCGCAGGTTTGTCAGTGTGAGTCATGGTCATCTCTCGTTATTGTTTTTATCGGAGCGTCCGGCCCGCAAGGCCGGACGTACAGCAAGCGACCCTAAGCGGGCATCAGCACGCCTTTGGCGATGGTGTTGCGCTGGATTTCACTGGTTCCGGTCAGGATGCGCATCATCCGCGTCGCACGGAAAATCCACTCCACGGGATGCCCGCGCAACAGACCGGCACCGCCGTGGATCTGCACCGCACGGTCAGCGATCCGGAACGCGGTCTCCGAGACGAACAGCTTGCACATCGGTGCCTGGGTACGAATGTCGCCACCGCTGTCATTTACTGCCGCAGTGGCGTACACCATGCTTCGGGCAGCGTGCAGTTCGGTGGCCATGTCGGCGATCATGTGATTGATCGACTGGAACATCGCGATCGGCTGACCGAACTGCTTGCGGGTTCGCGCGTAGTCGATCGACAGGTTCAGCGCCAGACCGGCCAGCCCCAGCAACGTCGGGCAATGGAGCAGGCGGTTGAGGGTAATGCGGCCCATCGCCAATTTGAAGCCCTGCCCCTCTTCGCCGATGCGATGGGTCACCGGTACGCGAACTTCATCGAGAAAAATATCCCCATGCGCACCGCCGCCGGACATCACCGAATAGTCGCTTTCGATGCGTACGCCGGGTGCTTTCAGGTCGACAAAAAAAGCCGAAATGTTTTGTGCTCCCGTGCCCGGTCCGGTGACCGCCAATAGCACGGCAATGTCGGCGTAAGGTGCGCCTGAAATGAAGCGTTTGCCGCCGTTGAGAACGTAATGGTCACCCTCCAGCCGCGCACGGGTCTGAATGGCCGCCGCATCAGAACCGGCCTCGCTTTCAGTGAGGGCGAAGCACACGGCTTTCTGCGCTTTGCAGATGGGCTGCAGGATCGTTTCGACCTGCACGGGACTTGCGACTTTGAACAGATGACCAATGCGCGGCGGACCGGACAGTTCGCCCAGAATGTGTGGCGCCAGCATCGAACCGGTCAGCACCGTCGCCTCCTTCACCGCACACAGATCGGCGACGCTCAGCCCCGCGCCGCCGATGGTTTCGGGCAGCATGATGTTGTAGTAACCCAATTCGCACGAACGCTGCCAGACCTGCTGCAATACCTGGCGGGGATGCGGTTCGGCCCAACTGAGGCCTTCACGCTGTTCAAGCGGGCGGATTTCTTCGCGTACAAAGCCCTCGATGCCTTCGATAATGCCGCGCGCCTTTTCACTTGGTTGATACATGATGATGTCCTCGGTCAGATGCGGCGTTCGCTGTTTTGCCAATAGGCATCGCGGATCAGGCGGCGGACCACCTTGCCGTTGGGGTTTTTCGGCAACTCGCTGACGAAGTCCACGCCGCGCGGTTTCTTGAAGCCGGCCAGGATCCGGGCGCAATGCTCGATGATTTCGGTTGCGCTGATCTCGGCGCCGGGCTTGAGTACGATGACGGCGTGCACCGCTTCGCCCCACTGCTCGTCGGGGACGCCGACCACCGCCGCCTCAAAGACCTGCGGCAAGGTGTAAAGCACCTGTTCGACCTCGGTCGGGTAGACGTTGAAGCCGCCGGAAATGATCATTTCCTTTTTGCGGTCGACGATGAATACATAACCCTCGTCGTCCACCTTTGCCAGGTCGCCAGTGAGGTAGTAACCGTCGCGCATCACCTCCGCGGTCAGCTGTGGCGCCCGCCAGTAGCCCTGCATGATGTCAGGCCCCTTGACGACAATTTCGCCAATCTCACCGGGCTTTACATCGTCGAATTCATCATTGACCACCCGCAGGTCTGTCTCGAAATAACAACGCCCGCACGAGCCCAGACGCCGGTAGTCACCGTCCTCGCACAAGTGATCCTGTTCGGTCAGCACGGTCACCAGCGAGCAGGTTTCACCCGCGCCATAACCCTGCGCCAGAATCGGCCCGAACACCTCTATAGCGCGCTTTACCAACGACGGTGCCATGGGCGCGGCACCATACATGAGCAGGCGCAGACTGCTCAGGTCATACCGTGACACGTCTGGGAGATTCACCAGCCGATTGATCATCGCAGGGACCAGAAACAGGCGCGTTACCCGTTCGCGCTGAATGCTTTCCAGCAACTGCCGATCGTCGTAACGCTCCAGCAGCAGGTTGCAGGCACCGACAGCCAGCAACGGCATCAACTGCATGCCGCTGGCATGGGTGATCGGGCCGACGTGAGCCATGACATCGCCCGGCACTGCTCGTCGCGTGGGGCTGGCGATACTCTTGCGGATCAGCGCCTTGCGGTTGCCGACGCTGAGCATGGCAGCCTTGAGCACGCCGGAACTGCCAGAGGTGTAATGCAAAACGGCGAGGGTGTCGTCAGGCAGATCACAGCTGACAGGCTTGTCACAGCCTTGGCTGAGCAAGGTCGGATAATCGATGTCGGCGCCACCTTCGTCCAGCGATACGATCAAGCGCAGTGCAGGCACTTCGGTACGTCGGGCGATCAGCGCTTCGGCGAATGCCGCCGTGGTGATCAGCGCCACGCTGCAGGAGTCGTTGAGGATCTGAACGACTTCATCCAGCGACAGCCTTGCGTTGATCGGGACCTTGACCAGCCCAGCCTTGTAGAACGCCACCTCGGCCTCCACCAGCTCGACTCGGTTGGGCGCAAGAATGCCGACATGCTCACCGGTGCGGATGCCCTGCTCCAGCAGGCTGGAAGCAAGCTGATTGGTGCGTCGCTCAAGCTGAGCAAATGTAAGCCGGCTTCGGTGATCAATGACCGCCATATGCTGCGGCCAGTACTTGGCACTTCGACTAATTATTTTTCCGAGGTTCACGTTGTTGTTCTCGTCGACAGTAAAAACCCGATCGATGCTAAACAGCGCAAACCCAACGGCGGTAATAACAGTTACGGATGGGGGCTATAACGTTTTTGACTGGAGCACGATGGATCCGTTGAGCAAGACTTCACGAGCGTCACGATCACTATTCGTCCCGTCCCCCGCTACTCAACCAAGCCTTCACATCGTGGTGTGTGGCTTCGGATACACACGAAAAATTGCCGCTTCATTGTCAGGTGGTGTTTTTCCGCCTATCTTGTTTAATACCTATACAAAATGATCTTATGCGTACAACATTTTTTGCTGCCAACCTATTTTTACGGGCCCTCCTGCCGCGAGAAAGCGAAATTTGATGGCCACAACCCTGTACGTGCGATGCATGGCGTACAAGAAAGCGGGGCGAATACTTCCCCCGGTACCTCTGCAATCAGGAAGTAAGGCAATGTCTCGATTACTGCTGTTACTGACACTGATGCTCAGCATCGCAAGCTGCACCGGCGTGGATGTCAACCGTTATGCCGATCAACAGCCAGCCCTGGATCTGCATCGTTTTTTCAGCCAGCCCGTCAAGGCCTGGGGAATGTTCCAGAAGCGCAGCGGCGAAGTGACCAAGCGTTTCGAAGTCACGATCGTCAGCCGTCGCGAAGGCGACAACCTGATTCTCGACGAGCGCTTCCTGTACAGCGACGGTACTCGCCAGCAGCGCGTATGGACATTGACACCCGAGGGCCAGGGACGCTGGAGCGGTCGCGCCGGCGATGTGGTCGGCGTTGCCCGGGGCCAGATTGCCGGGAACGCCCTGCACTGGCGTTATCGCCTGAACCTGCCGGTCGACGATTCGACCTATGAAATGAGCATGGACGACTGGATGTACCTGATGGATGAGGACACGTTGATCAACCGCACCAGCATGTCCAAGTTTGGCGTGGAAGTCGGTCAGGTGACTTTGTTCTTCCGTCGTCAGGGCACAGAAGCAAGCCCATGATCCGTACAACGCAGAGCTCAGTTGAATGAACGCAACCCGCCGTCTGTGCCTGGTACTGGGCGACCAGTTGTCCTTCGACCTGGCTTCATTACAGGCACTCGATGCCGAGCGCGATACGGTGTTGCTGGTCGAAGTCATGGAAGAAGCCAGCCATGTGCCCCACCATCCACAGAAGATTGCCCTGATCTTCATCGCCATGCGCCACTTCGCCAAGGCGCTGCGAGACCAGGGTGTACGTGTTGAATATGTCACCCTGGATGACCCAGATAACCGCGGTTTGGTGCCGGGTGAGTTACAGCGCTGGCAAGCGCTGTTGCAGGCCGAAGAAGTGCACGTCACCGAGTGCGGCGACTGGCGGCTGGAGCACTCGATGAAGGAATGCGGCTTGCCGATTCACTGGCACGCCGATACGCGTTTTCTGTGTAGTCGCGAAGAGTTCGCTGCATGGGCCGAGGGCAAGAAACAGCTGCGCATGGAGTTCTTCTACCGGGAGATGCGTCGCAAGAGCCGCTTGCTGCTCAATGGCGACGGTTCGCCAGTGGGCGGCGCGTGGAATTTCGATGCCGAGAATCGCAAGGCCCTGCCCAAAGGCGTGAAAGCCCCCTACCCCGCGCGCTTCCATAACGACGCCATCACCAGCGAAGTACTGGCACTGGTCAAGGCGCGTTTCAGCCAGCACTACGGCGCGCTCGATGACTTCAACTATCCCGTCACCCATGCCGATGCGCAGGCACTGTGGGCGTACTTTCTCGATTACGGTCTGGCCGGGTTTGGCGATTACCAGGACGCCATGGCCAGTGATGAGCCGTTCCTGTTTCATGCGCGCATCAGCGCAGCACTCAATATCGGCCTGCTGGACTTGCGGCAGCTGTGCAGCGACGTGGAGTCGGCATACTGGTCCGGCAGCGTTGCGCTCAACGCCGCCGAAGGCTTCATTCGGCAACTGATCGGCTGGCGTGAATATGTGCGAGGCGTGTATTGGCTGAAAATGCCCGATTACGCGCTGGGCAACTCGTTCGGCAACACCCGGCCACTGCCCGAGTTCTACTGGACCGGCGATACGCAGATGAACTGCATGCGCCACGCCATCGGGCAAAGCTTGCAGCACGCCTACGCGCATCACATTCAGCGGCTGATGGTCACCGGCAATTTCGCCCTGCTCGCCGGTATCGCACCGAGCCAGATCTGCGAATGGTATCTGGCGATCTACATGGATGCCTTCGACTGGGTCGAGCTGCCCAACACACTGGGCATGGTCATGCACGCCGATGGCGGTTATCTCGGTTCCAAACCCTATTGCGCCAGCGGCCAGTACATCAATCGCATGTCGGATTACTGCCGCGATTGCACGTACAAGGTCAGCGAAAGCACGGCGGACAATGCCTGCCCGTTCAATTCGCTGTACTGGCATTTCCTGATGCGCCACGGTGAGCTGCTGCGGGGCAATCAGCGCATGAGCATGATGTACAAGAACCTCGATCGCATGCCGCAGGCCAGGCAAGAGGCACTGTGGCAACGCGGCGAGAAGCTGTTGGCCCGCCTGGACAAGGGGGAGTCGATCTGAACTCGGTGTTCGCCCGAAACCATCGGTGAAACTTAACGACGGCGCCACCTGTCAACGAATGAACAGCAATCAAGCCTGACCGTTTTGCGATGACCACTGTCCCAGTCCGGCCTGTCCGCCCCATGAAACCGGCCCCTGAAAAACCTAACAAAGCAGGTGAGATGGATACCCTCAAACACCTTACTCGCGAAGCACTTGAGTCCGAGGTAAAGCGATTACGCGCCGCGCTGCTGAGCAGTGAAGTCGACACTGAGCAAAATGTGGCGGCCCAACTGCAGGCCAGTAGAGCTGCGCTCGCCCGCAGTGAGGAACGCTTCAGCACCATTCTGGAAACCATCGAATCGGCATTTGCCATCGTCAAAGTCAAATTCGACGCCAACGACGATCCCGTCGACTACTACTTCGTCGAGGCCAATCCGGCGTTCGAGCGCCAGTGCGGGGTCAACCTGCGCGGCAAATGGGTTACCGAATTCGCGCCCAATCTGGAACGCTTCTGGTTCGAAACCTACGGCCATGTGGCCAAGACCGGGGAACCGGCGAACTTCGAAAATTACGCCAATACCTTTGAACGCTGGTTCGATGTGCGCGCCGTGCGGGTCGGCGATCCGGCCGACCGGCAGATCGCGATCCTGTTCAACGACGTCACCGAGCGACGCGATGCCGAGGAGCGCTTGCGCGCCAGTGAAGCGATCGCCCGGGAGAACGTCGAACGCGTGCAACTGGCCCTCGCTGCCGGTGCCATTATCGGCACCTGGCATTGGGACCTGCTGACTGATCGTTTTGCCGTCGACGAAGGCTTCGCCCAGGTGTTCAACCTCGACCCGAGTCTGGGGCGCGAGGGCCTCAGCCTCGAACAAGTGATCACCAGCGTGCACCCCGACGATCGGGATGCGCTGACCACGGCGATCGACGAAGCCATTGGTCGCGGCGGCGCCTATTCCCATCAGTACCGCGTGCGCCGCGCCGACGGCAGATACCAGTGGATCGAAGCCAACGGCCGCGTTGAGTGTGCCGATGACAACAAACCACTACGCTTCCCCGGCGTCCTGATCGACGTCGAGGAACGCCGCACCGTTGAGGCGGAGCGCGACGGGGCTATCGCCGCCTTGCGTGCGCTCAACGACACACTGGAACAACGGGTGTCATCGCGCACCGCCGAGTTGATGCAAGCGGAAGAAAAACTGCGTCAGTCGCAGAAGATGGAGGCGGTCGGCCAACTGACGGGGGGCCTGGCTCATGACTTCAATAATTTGCTGGCCGGCGTTTCTGGCGCGCTGGAATTGATGGGGACGCGGATCAGTCAGGGCCGGTATAGCGAAGTCGACAAATACATGGTCACCGCTCAGGGCGCGGTCAAGCGTGCTGCTGCCCTCACCCACCGCCTGCTGGCGTTCTCCAGACGCCAGACCCTCGATCCGCGCCCTACCGACGTCAACATGCTGATGACCGGCATGACCGAACTGATCCAGCGCACCGTGGGCCCGAGCATTTTTCTGGAAACCATTGGCTCGCCGGAGCTCTGGCCGACGCTGGTGGATGCCAGTCAACTGGAAAACGCGCTGCTCAACCTGTGCATCAACGCCCGCGATGCGATGCCCGATGGCGGACGCATTACCATTGAAACGGCCAATCGCACCATGGATGCCGAGACCGCCGCCGCGCTGGATATTCCCGAAGGTGAATACGTGTGTCTGTGCGTCACCGATACCGGCATCGGCATGTCGGCGGATGTGGTCGCCAAGGCCTTCGACCCGTTCTTTACCACCAAGCCGCTGGGCCAGGGCACGGGGCTCGGGCTGTCGATGATCTACGGTTTCGCCAAGCAATCCGGCGGCCAGGTGCGCGTGCACTCGCAGGTCGACCGGGGCACCACGATGTGCATCTACTTGCCGCGTCACTGCGGCGACCCCGTGCACAGTCTCGATGACAAGCACATCGCACCGGCTGTAGTTCCCAAGGCCAGCGAGACCATTCTGGTGGTGGACGATGAACCCACGGTGCGCGCCTTGCTGACCGAAGTGCTTGGCGATCTCGGCTACAACCTGCTTGAGGCAAGCGACAGCGTTGCAGGCCTGAAGGTGTTGCAATCGAACGTGCATATCGACTTGCTGATCACCGACGTCGGCCTGCCGGGTGGCATGAACGGCCGACAACTGGCTGACGCCGGCAGAGAGATCCGGCCGAACCTGACGACCCTCTTCATTACCGGTTACGCGGAGAACGCAGTGATCGGCGCCGGTCAACTGGGCCCCGGCATGCAGGTGCTGACCAAGCCCTTCGCGATCGACACGCTGGTGGCGCGGGTCAGTGAACTGATGTGCTCAAGATCCGAATGAACGACCGCTGCGGCGGAACAAACCAGGCAGACGGGCTGCGGCCAAGGAGTATGAAATGGTGACTTTCCTGATTTTCCTGATCGCCTGCGGCGCGGCCGCAACCACCGGCATGGTTTTCAAACCAGGCCAATGGTACGCGCAGCTCGACAAACCGAAGTTCACCCCGCCCAACTGGGTGTTTCCGGTGGCATGGACGACGATCTATCTGCTGCTGGCCTGGGTTGGCTATCGCTTGACCCTGATTCCCGGCAGCGAAATGGTGTTGGCGTTGTGGGCGGCGCAGATTGCCCTGAACACGCTGTGGACACCGGTGTTTTTCGGTGCCCAGCGGATCGTTGCCGCGATGATCATTCTCGTACTGTTGTGGCTGGTCGTCGCCGTGATGGTGGTGCTGGCCTTGCGCCTGGATGTCATCACCGGGTTGATCCTGTTCCCTTATCTGGCCTGGCTGTGTGTCGCCGCGGCGCTGAACTTCTCGATCATGCGCAATAACCGGGTGAATTAGTGTGCGCCCGTCACAAAGACGACGAGCGCTTCAAGGTCTCGCTCGGTAACTCCTTGAACATCGCCCGGTAACTGCTTGAAAAGCGGCCCAAATGCCAGAACGACCAGTTCATCGCAACCTCGGCCACTGTCGTATCTGCCGGCGAACGTTTGAGCAATTCTCGCCGAGCACTGTTGAGCCTGCGCAAACGCAGCCAATGGCTCGGCGACATCCCCGTGTACGCCTTGAACGTCTGCTGCAGCTGGCGCAGGGAAACTCCGGCGACCCGCGACAGTTCCAGCAGATTCAGGGTTTGCTCCGGTGAATCTGCCGCCCACTCGCCCACGCGCTTGAGGGTGATTCGTTCTTCGGCGCGACGCTGCAAACCACCGCCGTCCAGGCACACGCTCGCGTTGTCGAGGATGAACAGGCAGTCCTCCAGCAACTGCTGGGTCAGCGCTTCTTTGCTTGGTTGATCAAGGGTTTGCGACAACTTCGTGAGTGTCGAGCTTAACCAGCGACTGAACAATCCGTTCTGCGCGCCATTGAGCGGCGCCATGAACAGACCTTCCAGCCTGGCCATGTCCAACCCATTGCGCTGGACGAATTGCGGGCCGAACACCACGGCGATCTCCTGGTAGTTCTCCGGAGTGATCCAGATGTTGCGGCTCTCTTCATTGAGCAGATAAAGCGCGTTGTCGCTGCGATCGAAACAGAACGCCAGCGAGCCTTCCGGCGCGCTGAAATTCTGCTCGACCCGGGTGTTCATCTGTTCTTCGTAGACCTCCACACCCTGCAAGTCCAGATAACGGATCTGCCCGGCGAAATGCCCCGGCGACATCTGCTGGTAATGCTGAACCCAACCCGGCGTGGCGCGGATCTGTTCGGTGACATCGGCGGTGTTGAAAGCTTGAACCTGTAGCGGATTACACGTCGTCATGGGAGACCTTGCGCACTCTTTTGGTGCGCTTTGGTACTGCTGAAAGTGGATAGATGGAACGTCAAGGCCCGCCCAAGATAGTCGTCAACGCGCCACAGGGGAAGCCTGCGAAAGATGAAATCGCTTTTCCCCCGCGTCAACAAAACCAACGACGAGGTCTTTATGAATGCCCCTTTCGATCAGCTGTTCACATGGCTGAAAGATCACAAGATTACCGAAGTGGAATGCGTGGTCAGCGACCTGACCGGCATCGCCCGCGGCAAGATCGCACCGACCAACAAGTTCCTGCATGAGCGAGGCATGCGCCTGCCGGAAAGTGTGCTGCTGCAAACGGTAACCGGGGATTTTGTCGACGACGACGTCTACTACGATCTGCTCGATCCGGCCGACATCGACATGGTCTGCAAGCCGGTGAGCGACGCGGTGTACGTGATTCCGTGGGCCATCGAGCCGACCGCCATCGTCATCCACGACACCTTCGACAAGTTCGGCAACCCGATCGAACTGTCGCCGCGCAACGTGCTCAAGAAAGTCCTGCAGCTGTACACCGACAAAGGCTGGAAGCCGATCGTGGCGCCGGAAATGGAGTTCTACCTGACCCAGCGCTGCGAAGACCCGGACTTGCCGTTGAAGGCACCGCTGGGCCGTTCCGGTCGTGCCGAGAGTGGTCGTCAGTCGTTCTCCATCGATGCCGCCAACGAATTCGATCCACTGTTCGAAGACGTTTACGACTGGTGCGAACTGCAAGGCCTGGACCTGGACACGCTGATCCACGAAGACGGCCCGGCGCAGATGGAAATCAACTTTCGTCACGGCGATGCGCTGGATCTGGCCGACCAGATCACCGTGTTCAAGCGCACCTTGCGTGAAGCCGCGCTCAAGCACAACGTGACCGCAACCTTCATGGCCAAGCCGATCGGCGACGAGCCCGGCAGCGCCATGCACCTGCATCAGAGCGTGGTCGAGATCGCCAGCGGCCAACCGATTTTCGCCAATGCCGACGGCAGCATGAGCGACCTGTTCCGCCACCACATCGGCGGCCTGCAGAAATACATCCCGAAGGTGCTGCCGATGTTCGCGCCGAACGTGAACTCGTTCCGCCGCTTCCTGCCGGACACTTCGGCGCCGGTCAACGTCGAGTGGGGCGAAGAAAACCGCACCGTCGGCCTGCGTGTGCCGACCTCCGGGCCTGAGGCGATGCGGGTTGAAAACCGTTTGCCGGGTGCTGACGCCAACCCGTACCTGGCGATCGCGGCGAGCCTGCTGTGCGGTTACATCGGCATGGTCGAAGGCGTCGAGCCGAGCGCTGCCGTCGAAGGCCGGGCTTACGAGCGCCGCAACCTGCGCCTGCCGATCACCATCGAAGAAGCCCTGACCCAAATGGAAGAGTGCGACACCGTCGCGCAATACCTGGGCAGCAAATTCGTACGCGGCTACGTCGCGGTGAAACGCGCCGAGCATGAAAACTTCAAGCGCGTGATCAGTTCCTGGGAGCGGGAGTTCCTGTTGCTGAGCGTCTGATTAAAACAACAAAAACCAACCCACGATCGTTCCCACGCTCTGCGTGGGAATGCAGCCCGGGACGCTCTGCGTCCCAAGAGCGGACGCGGAGCGTCCATTGAGGCATTCCCACGCAGAGCGTGGGAACGATCAGCAAGAGTCGCCTGAAAAATCCAATAATTCGAAGAGGTGTCGATATGCGTCTGTTGAAATCCTTGATCCCCGCCGCTCTGGCCCTGGCGTGCAGTGCCGGTGCCATCGCCCAACCCCAGGTCAGCGTCTACAACTGGACCGATTACATCGGCGAAACCACCCTCGCCGACTTCCAGTCCACCAGCGGAATCAAGGTGATCTACGACGTCTTCGACTCCAATGAAACCCTTGAAGGCAAACTGCTCGCCGGCCGTACCGGGTATGACGTGGTGGTGCCGTCAAACCACTTCCTCGCCCGTCAAGTCAAGGCCGGTGCATTCCTCAAACTGGATCGCTCGCAGCTGCCGAACTGGAAAAACCTCGACCCGAAACTGCTGGCCCTGCTTGAGAAAAACGATCCGGGCAACGAGCACTCGGTGCCATACCTGTGGGGCACCAACGGCATCGGCTACAACGTCGACAAGGTCAAGCAAGTGCTGGGCATCGATCACATCGATTCCTGGGCCGTGCTGTTCGAACCGGAGAACCTGAAGAAACTCACCCAGTGCGGCGTGTCGATGATGGACTCGGCCGATGAAGTGTTCCCGGCCATCCTCAACTACATGGGCATGGACCCGCGCAGCGAAAAACCCGAAGACTACAAGAAGGCTGAAGAGAAACTGTTGAGCATCCGGCCGTACATCACCTATTTCCATTCCTCGAAATACGTGTCCGACCTGGCCAACGGCGACATCTGCGTGGCCTTCGGTTACTCCGGCGACGTGTTCCAGGCCGCCAACCGCGCCAAGGAAGCCAAGAACGGCGTGAACATCGCTTACTCGATTCCCAAGGAAGGCGCGAACCTGTGGTTCGACCTGCTGGCGATTCCTGCCGATGCCGGCAACACCAAGGAAGCCCACGCCTTCATCAATTACCTGCTCGACCCGCAAGTGATCGCCAAGGTCAGCGCCTCGGTCGGCTACGCCAACCCGAACCCCGCGGCCAAGCAATACATGGATGCCGAGCTGGTCAACAATGCCGAGGTCTATCCGTCCCAGGAAGTCCTCGACAAGCTCTATATCTCCTCTACCCCGCCTCAGTCGATCATGCGTCTGATGACCCGGTCCTGGAGCAAAGTGAAGTCGAACAAATGAATCAGTACACCCAGGAACACGCCCTCTCCTATTACGCCGCGTCGGCCCGTGCCAGCACACCCTATCCGGAACTGGCGGATGACCTGATCGCCGATGTCTGCGTGATCGGCGGCGGTTTCACCGGCGTCAACACGGCCATTGAACTGGCGCAGCGCGGGCTCTCGGTGATCCTGCTCGAAGCCCGGCGCATCGGCTGGGGCGCCAGCGGGCGCAATGGCGGGCAATTGATTCGCGGGATCGGTCATGACGTCGAAGGTTTCTCACGGCATGTCGGCAGCGAAGGCGTGCGTTACCTGCACCGGGCCGGGATCGACTCGGTGGAGCTGGTGCGCCAGCGCATCACCGACAACGCCATCGAGTGCGACCTGCGCTGGGGCTTCTGTGAGCTGGCCAACACGCCGGCGCAGTTCGACGCCTTCAAGGCCGAGCAGGACAGTCTCGCGCAGCTGGGTTATCGCCATGAAACGCGGCTGGTTGCCCGTGAGCTGATTCGTCAGCAAGTGGTGAACGCGGGTGCCTACAAGGGCGGCCTGATCGACATGGGCTCGGGCCACTTGCACCCATTGGATCTGGTGCAGGGCGAAGCGCGGCTGGCAGCCACCCTCGGGGTGCGGATTTTCGAGCAGAGCCCGGTGCTGAAAATCGTCCACGGCTCGACCGTTCAGGTTCGCACTCAGAGCGGCACCGTGCGCGCTGGCAGCCTGGTGCTCGGCTGCAACGCGCACCTGGACGAACTCGAACAGCAACTCAGTGGCAAGGTGCTGCCCGCCGGCAGCTACATCATCGCCACCGAACCGCTGTCGGCGGCGCGCGCCGCCGAACTGATTCCGCAGAACCTGGCGCTGTGCGACCAGAAAGTCGGCCTCGACTACTACCGGCTCTCGGCGGACCGCCGCTTGCTGTTCGGCGGCGCCTGCCATTATTCGGGACGGGACCCGGCGGACATCGCCGCCTACATGCGCCCGAAGATGCTCAAGGTCTTCCCGCAACTGGCGGACGTACGCATCGACTACCAGTGGGGCGGCAAGATCGGCATCACCGCCAACCGTTTCCCGCAGGTCGGTCGACTCAAGCAACAGCCGAACGTGTTCTACGCCCAGGGCTATTCCGGCCACGGTCTGAACGTCACCCACTGGTGCGCCAAGCTGTTGGGTGAGGCGATCCACGCCGGTCACAGTCAGGGCATGGACGTGTTCAGCCACGTACCGCACATGACCTTCCCCGGCGGTCCGGCGCTGCGCTCGCCATTGTTGGCACTGGGCATGTTCTGGTATCGCCTGCGAGAGTTGTTGGGATAAGGCGTCCTGCACATTTGCTCTATCGCGAAGCACTTCTATATTGATGAAGTGCTTTGGCGTTCCTGACGCTCAGTGCCCGATACACTCTGGAGGTCATGGATGGAGTCGTCAGCCGCCGATCAACCGCGAGCGCCCGGCCAGGCGTCGGTCAAGACCCGCCGTTTCAGCATTTCGCTGGTGTGGATCGTGCCGATCATCGCGGTGCTGGTGGGCATTTCGCTGGTAGTGCACAACCTGATGCAGGAAGGCCCCAGCATCATCGTCACTTTCAAGACCGGCAGCGGCCTGACCGCCAACAAGACCGAGGTCAAATACCGCAACGTGGTGATCGGCCAGGTCACGGATGTCGAGCTGAGCAACGACCAGAAACACGTCAACGCCACGATCAAACTGGCCAAGCAGGCCGAAACCTTTACCCGCGCAGACTCACAGTTCTGGGTGGTGCGCCCGCGCATCGGTGCGGGCGGTGTCTCGGGCATCGACACGTTGCTGTCCGGTGACTACATCGGCGCCGACATCGGTCAGTCCAACTCGCGCGCAAAACACTTCAAAGGCCTGGAAAACCCGCCGCCGATCACCTACGGCGAACCAGGCAAGCGCTTCAACCTGCACGCCTCGGACCTCGGCTCGCTGGACATCGGCTCGCCGGTCTATTACCGCAAGATTCCAGTCGGTCAGGTGGTGGCCTACGCACTGGACGCCGATGGCAAAGGGGTGAACATCGAGGTGTTCATCCACGCGCCAAACGATGCTTTTGTCACCGAAAACACCCGGTTCTGGAACGCCAGCGGCATTGACGTCAACGTCGGCGCCAACGGCTTTGCGGTGAAAACCGAATCGTTGTCGACCTTGCTGGTCGGCGGCATCGCCTTCCGCGCGCCGGAGTACAGCCCCAACGATGTCGCTGCCGCCGAAGAAAAAACCTATGACCTGTTCGACGATCAGCAAACCGCCCTCGCCCCGCCCAACGGCAAGGCGCAGTACCTGAGTTTGCGTTTCGACCAGGCGCTGCGCGGGCTGAAAGTCGATGCGCCGGTGGAATTTCTCGGCATCGAGATCGGCCGGGTGGTCAGCGTCAACCTCGATTTCGACGCGAAAAAACGCAGCTTCCCGCTCAACGTCGGCATCGTGATCTACCCCGCACGCCTCGGCCAGGCTCATATCAAGATGCTCAAGGCACTCGAGCACAATCCGGACGACGAAGCGGCGGCCGTGCGCCTGATCGGCACCTTCATCGACAACGGTCTGCGCGCCCAGGCCCGTAGCGGCAACCTGCTGACCGGCCAGTTGTACATTGCCCTGGACTTCTTCCCCAAAGCCGAAAAAGTCGCGTTTGACCCCACTGCCCGCCCGGTCAGCGTTCCGACCGTCCCCGGCAGCCTCGAACAGTTGCAGGAAAAACTCGAAGCGATGGTCGACAAACTCAACAAGCTGCCGGTGGAACGGATTGCCGGCAACCTCGACAGCAACCTCGTGGAATTGCGCAAAGGCCTGGCCCAGTTCAACGCCAAGACCCTGCCCGGCGTGCAGAACACCCTCGCCGACGTGAGCAAGACCTTGCAATCGGCCAGTTCGACCCTGGCCGAAGATTCACCGCAACGCGAACAACTGAGCCAGACCCTCGACGAGCTCGGGCGCATGTCCCGTTCGCTGCGTGAGCTGTCCGATTATCTGGGCCGTCATCCGGAATCGTTGATTCGCGGCCGTCCCGACAACGCCGCGCCACTGGACCTCAAAGGGCCGCCGCGCAACTGAGCACAGGAGCTGTCCCATGGCTTTGAAGCTGAAGTTCACCGTGCTCTCGATCAGCTTGTTGCTCGGCGCGTGCAGCAGCGCCCCGATCAGCTTTCATACACTGACGCCGACGCAACCGGTGGCCGGCCGCGCTGATTCGGAGATCGCCATCGAAAGCATCAGCGTGCCGCCGCAGGTCGACCGGCCGCAAATCGTGATCCGCCAGGGCAACAGCGGCCTGGCGATTCTTGAGACCGAATGGTGGGGCGCGAGCCTCAGTGATGAATTGCGCAGCGCGCTGGTGGATCAACTGAGCAATGCCGGCGGCGCGCGCAAAACGTCCGTGCGCATCGATGTGCAACGCTTCGATTCGATTCCCGGGCAATACGGGCTGATCGACGTCAAATGGCGCCTGCGCCAGGCCAACGCCGGGGACGATGCCCTGCTCGCCTGCCGTTCGCTGCTGCAAACCCCGTCCGGACCGACCATCGACGATCTGGTGGTGGCCCAGCAGAACAACGTCAAGCGTCTGGCTGCGCTGATCAGTCAGGCAGCGGGCACTACGCGCGGCTGTCCACCGTCCTCTTGAGGAACCGGGCTCAGCGAGACGGCAAAACGACAACCGTGGGGCTCGCGCGTGGTGAGCCGGACTTGCCAGTGCTCCCGGTTGCAGATCCGCTGCACCAGTGACAATCCCAGTCCTAGCCCCTCTCCTCGACGCTCGTCACCGCGCACGAACGGCTGAAACATCGCTTGTCGCTGCTCCTCCGGAATACCGATGCCGCTGTCTTCGACCACAAAACCGTTTTCCCCGACGCTCAGCCTGACAAAACCCTGATCGGTGTAATGCCAGGCATTTCGCAGCAGGTTGCCCATTACTGACTGCAAGAAGGTCTGGTTGTAGCGAGCCGCGCCGGCCGGGTTGATGTCGCAGAAAAAATCGAGCCCTTTTTCGCGGATCAGCCGACCCCAGATTTCACTTTGGACCCGCGCTACCTCCTCAAGCGTGACGCAAATGTCACCACCGGTATCCTCCTGCGAGCGGGCGAGCATGAGGAAGGTGTCCACCAGCTGACACATTTCATGGCTGGCCCGGGCGATACGGTTGACCTGCGCGGCCGAACGCGCATCGAGCGACGGATTGGCGAGCAGTAATTCGCAGGCGCCGCCGAGCACCATCAACGGTGTGCGAAGCTCATGGCTCACGTCGCTGGTAAAGAGCTTTTCACGGCTCAGCGTTTCGCGCAGCCGGCCCAGTGTCTGATCGAACGAGAGCGCCAGTTCCCCGACCTCGTCCGCCGCGTAGTCCGGATGCAGGGGCGGCGCCAGCACCAGCAGCTGGTCGCGGTGACGAACCTGGCGTGCCAGCCGAATGACCGGGGCCATCACGCGCCGTGCCAGCAATCGGCCCAGCACAATCGCAAGCAGAATGCTCAGAATGAATCCCACCGCGACCACAATGAACAACAGACGCTCACGCTGCTCGAGACTCTCCTGATCACGCAACAGCACGTATTTGCGTCCACCCACCATCTCGACCATGGCGAAAAAACCGTCACCCTCGAACATGACCTCCTGAAACCCCGGTGACAGAGACGCCAGTGACGGAACCAGCGCCATCGCACCCGGCCCGCCTTCGAAGAAAAACAGCTCGCTCTTTTCCGGTCGATGGCTCCAGCGACTGATGTCATCCATAGCCAGCAAACGATGCAGACCGCCCATCAAGGTCGTGGCGGTCAACTTGTGTTCCACCACATGCACGGTGGCAACGATTCCCAGCGCAAATACGCCGGCCACCAGCGCACTCATCGAGGCGAATACGATGACGATCCGTTTCGTCAGGCTTTGCTTGAAATCCATTCGGCTGGAGGACTCCACCTCTGTTGTCAGACTCAGCGGTCAACATCAGGTGTGTACTCAGTAGATGTGACCGAACAGATTCAGCTTCACCTCAAACAGCAACAGTTGTTAAGCCAGCCCGGTAAAAAAAGCGTATTTGAGTCTGGTTATCAGAAACTTGATTAATTGCACACTTTCTACTCTCGCAAATTTTTCACATGTTCTTCACTGCGGCCCAACGTGAACAGCTCCAACATTCAGCCAGCATTCAAGTACGCAACCATAAAGTTGATTAAATCGCAGGCCACTCGCGCCTGCGAAGTTAAGGGGTATGGCGTGGAGCGACAGATGCTGTTAACAGCAGTCTATAAACAACGTCGAATATTGCGACTTGGAAAACTGCTGACGGTTATCGGTGCAGGGGTTGCGATTGCACTGGTCAGCGGCTTCGTCTGGGTAACCCGCTCGCCCATTGATCTGGGCCATGCGGGGAAGGCCTCAAGAGCTGATTGGACCAACGCCTGGCAGGCGGGCGAAGTCGTGGCGCTGGTGCGCCATGCTGAACGTTGCGACCGCTCCGACCATGTTTGTCTGGGCCCGGAAGACGGTATCACTCAGGTAGGCAATGACTCGGCTGCGCGGGTGGGCAAGGGTTTTGCGAGGCTGGGCATGCAGCAGGCGCAGGTGTTGACCAGCCCGTTGACCCGGACCGTGCAAACGGCGCGTGCCATGTTCGGGCAGGACGCTACTGCCCAGACCTGGCTTGAATCCTGCGGTCCGTCGCTGCGTAACGAGGTGGTGGCGCACAAAGTTGCGCAACGCAATCTGGTGCTGATCACCCACAGCGGCTGTATCAGCGACTTTGAAAAACAGACCGGTTTCCCTCACGCGATCGCCGCTGATTATGGAAGCACGCTGTTTGTTCGCCTTGATGCCAAGGGGCAACTTAAAGTGCTGGGTATTCTGGATGCCGAGGCCTGGTCTCAACTCAATAGTGATTAACGCCTTGGACAGCTAATTGACAGTTCCGAGTTGTATTCAATCAAACAAAGCAGACTTCATTAAATTGTAATAAGCGGTGTACCTGCCCCCGATTTACTGGACAGCTGTTTTTTTCAGGCTTTGCTGTATCGCGAGTACTTCGGCCTGGAGGTACGGCAGTTCTCTGGATACAGGAAATGCCCCGACACCTGCATTCATTCAGCACGATGACACGCTCGCTCAGGAACACGCCGGGCAGGTCATCGACATCAGAATTTCGTACGGTACCAAGGCTTTGTCATGACGTCTGAGAACAACCCGCTGCGACACGCTGCCCTCTTGTCCCCGGCAACAACTATCGAACGCTGGGCCATCCCCGGCCTGATTCTGGCGTTCGTGGTGTTTTACCTGCTGCCGTTGATGAACCACGGCCTGTGGATCCCCGATGAAACCCGCTACGGCCAGATCAGCCAGGAAATGCTGCTGAGTGGCAATTGGGTAGCCCCGCATTTCATGGGCATCCGTTATTTCGAGAAACCGATTGCCGGCTACTGGTTGATTGCCATCGGCCAGGCGATTTTCGGTGACAACCTGTTTGGCGTACGCATTGCTTCGGCGCTGAGTACCGGAGCCAGTGTCTGGCTGACTTATCTGCTGGCCCGTCGACTCTGGAACAACCCTCGAATCAGCCTCGCGAGCGCCCTGCTGTACATGAGTTTCGGGCTGATCGCCGGTCAGGCGGGCTATGCCAATCTCGATCCGCAATTCACCTTGTGGGTCAACCTGAGCATGGTGGCTGCGTGGTTTGCCATCGACAGCCGCACGCCCCGCGCTCGCCTGGGTGGCTGGGTCCTGCTCGGCGTCGCATGTGGCATGGGTCTGATGACCAAAGGCTTCCTCGCCCTGCTGTTGCCGGTGCTGATCGCACTGCCCTACATGGTCTGGCAACGACGGTTCGGTGAGCTGGTGCGTTACGGACTGGTCGCTATGGCGGTCTGCGCCCTCGTCAGCCTGCCTTGGGTATTGGCAGTCCATTACCGGGAACCGGACTTCTGGCGGTTCTTCTTCTGGCACGAACACATCCGTCGCTTTGCCGCCGGAGACGACGCGCAACATGCCCGTCCGTGGTGGTTCTACCTGCCTTTGCTGTTTGCCTCAACCCTGCCGTGGGCGCTGCTGCTACCTTCGAGCTTGCTGCGCATGTGGCGCGAAAGGGGTGAGGCAAAAATTGCGTACCTGGCACTGTGGTTCCTGCTGCCACTGGCCTTTTTCAGTCTGAGCAGCGGCAAACTTCCTACGTACATCATGCCGTGCCTGCTGCCCGTCGCGCTGTTGATGGGGCAAACCGTGGTCAGGTGGCAGGATCAACGCAATGGCCGGATCCTGCGCCTGAACGGTGTGATCAACACGGTGCTCGCCAGTGTTGCGTTGGTGGCCCTGCTCTATCTTCAGGCCAGGAAAGAAATCTACGAAAACACCGAGATGTTCAGCCTGTCGCTGGCTTACATCGTGGTGATGGGCTGGATCATCGCCAACGCCTTGCAAGTGCTGCGGCCACTGACGTTGTGGGCAATGCCGGCATTGGGTATCGGACTGCTCGTAGCGTTGCTGCCTGCGGCCATGCCGGCGCAGATCGTCAACAGCAAGATGCCCGATCAGTTCATTGCCGAGCATCAACGGGAACTGAGTGAAACCGCGTCCCTGCTGAGCAACGATCTGGGCGCGGCCTCGGCGCTGGCGTGGCGCCTGAAACGCCCGCAAGTGGACCTGTTCAACACCATCGGCGAATTGAAATACGGCCTCGAAGACCCGGCCATGTCGGCACGCAAAGTCACCCTGGACAGCGTCGACCAGTGGATGACCGACGCGCGGAAAAAAGGCGCCGTCGGTGTGGTGTTGCGCGTCAACAGCACTCAGGAAGAGCAGGAAGTAGAACGGCTGCCGGTGGACGGCAAGCATTATCGGCGCGGCAATCTGCACATTTTCATCTTTGCGCAGGGTCAACCATGACGGTGCGCAACAATGACCGCACCGCCCTGCTGCTCCTGCTGGCCGCCAGCGCCCTGATGTTGCTGTTGGGCCTGGGCAGCCGCGAACTGTGGGGCGCGGAAACCCGCTGGGCCAACATCGCGTTGCAGATGCTGCAAAGCGGCGATTACTTCGATCCGTACCTCAAGGGCGATCCCTATTACGACAAGCCGTTGCTGTCGTACTGGCTGATCACCGCAACCGCAGGGTTGACCGGTGGCCTGGATCACTGGTCGCTGCGTCTGCCTTCGGTGCTGTCCGCGTGGTTGAGCGTGTGGCTGGTGTATCGGCTGGGCGAGCAGTTGTTTCGCAAGGGCACGGGGCTGATCGCCGGGTGGATGCTGGCAACCACCTTCTACTTCGTGTTCTGGGCACGGGTCGCCACGGCCGACATTCTGACCGTGTGCGGGGTGCTGGCAGCGGTCTGGTGGTATTGGCGCGGGCCGGAGGACACCCGTTTTTCGCGTTACGTGGTGTTCTGCTGTTTGCTGGCCCTGACCTCACTGTTCAAGGGGCTGATCGGCTTTATCCTGCCGGGGCTGGTGCTGCTGCCGCACCTGTTGAATGACCGCCGCTGGAAGCGTCATCTCAATCTGAGACTGCTCGCCGCGCTGTTGATTGCCGGGGTGTTCTACATGACGCCGTTCCTGCTGTCCCACCTCTACGGCGCGCCGAATTACGGGCAAAGCGGCCTCGGGCTGGTATTGCGGGAAAACGTCGTGCGGTTTTTCCAGCCATTCGACAATATCGGCCCGATCTACACCTATTTACTGTACCTGCCGATTTATACCCTGCCCTGGGCGCCGTGCTGGATCGTTGCCTTGTGGGTCGCGGCGCGGAACTGGAAACACATCGAACCGGACACACGCTGGCTGATTCAGGGCCTGGGATTATTAATGCTGTTCTTCACGGCCAGCGGCAGCCGACGCAGTTATTACGTGCTGCCACTGGTGCCGTTCGCGCAACTGCTCGGGGCGTGGTGGATCACCCGGCGCGCGGCGGTTCGAAATGGCGCAGGCCCGTTCGACGGGCGTGGCCTGAAAATCGCTTTCGGCGTGGCTACTGCCCTGCTGCTCGGCATACTCGGTGTGCTTTACCCGTGGACCAACAGCGGAGGCGGTGTAATCCGTTTCGGCGAAACCGTCCTTCTGCAAGCCAGCCAACGCGCACCGTTGAGCCAATGGCGCCTGGTCATGGTCGACGTCGACAACAAAGTCCCCTTGTACCTGCAGACGGGCGGCGCGCCGTTCTACTACGTACCGGAAAACCGGGATTTCCCCCGCGACGGCGATACCGCCGCCATGTTCGCCTGGCTGGAACGCACCAGCGGTCAGCATTGGGATCCGCAACGAACCCTCTTTGTCGCCCAGTACCGCACCGGCGATCCCATTCCGCTGAATCACCTCAGCCGCGACCATCAAGTCATCACCACCACGCCCACGCGCGGCGAACAGCTGTTCCACGGCCGGGAAGATCAAAGCGTGGCCTACCTCCCCCAACGTTTCTGAAAGACAGCGCCGGGTTCGCCCGGCGTCCCCGCCAAGTGACTGCTAACCTGAATGGCAATGACATGTATTAACGGTTGGTTTGACGATTTTTTCTCATTTGCTTCTCTACATTGCCAGCCAACATATGCAAATCATTCGCATTGAAACTCACGCGAACGCTTGCCCATGAACGTCTAAAAAACAGGAGCTGCCCCGCCATGAGTCCATCCCTTCCGTCCTTCCTGAAACAGGCCGCGCTGGCGACTGCGCTGCTTGCTGCCGGGCAGGCCTTTGCCGCCGATTCAGTCGGCCTTCTGGTCTACAACGCCCAGCACGAAACCCTGACCAAGGCCTGGGTGGCCGGGTTCACCGAAGAAACCGGGATTCCGGTCACGGTGCGCAACGGCGACGATACGGAAATGGGCAATCAGATCGTGCAGGAAGGTGCGGCGTCGCCAGCGGATGTGTTCCTGACGGAAAACTCCCCGGCCATGGTGCTGGTGGACAACGCCAAGCTGTTCGCGCCCGTGGCTCCGGCGACCCTCGAACAAGTCGATGCGGCGTATCGCCCGGCCCACGGCCATTGGGTCGGTATCGCCGCGCGCTCCACGGTGTTCGTCTACAACCCGGCCAAGCTGTCGGAAAAAGACCTGCCCAAATCGCTGATGGACCTCGCAAGCCCGGCCTGGAAAGGTCGCTGGGCCGCGTCGCCTGCCGGTGCGGATTTCCAGGCGATCGTCGCCGCCGTGCTGCAACAGAAAGGCGAAGCCGCCACCCTCGAATGGCTCAAGGGCATGAAAGCCAACTTCACCGCCTACCGAGGCAACAGCTCGGTGCTCAAAGCGGTGAACGCCGGACAAGTCGACAGCGGCGTGATCTATCACTATTACGCCTTCGTCGATCAGGCCAAGACCGGCGAAAACAGCAAGAACACCGCCCTGCACTACTTCAAGCATCAGGATCCGGGCGCATTCGTGAGCATTTCCGGTGGCGGCGTGCTGGCTTCCAGCAAACACCAGGAAGACGCGCAGAAATTCCTCCAATACATCACCGGCAAGCAAGGCCAGGATGTGTTGCGTACCGGCAACTCTTTTGAATACGCCGTTGGCAAGGACGCCGGTTCCAATCCGAAACTGGTGCCGTTGAAGGACCTGGACGCGCCGAAAGTCGATGCATCGAAGCTCGACAGCAAGAAAGCCGTCGAACTGATGACCCAGGCAGGACTGCTGTAATTGATGCCTGAATCGCTGCCCGCGGAGATCGTTGCGACGCCCTCCGCCCATTTGTCACGCAGGACCCGCGCCCTCAACGGACGCGGGAGTCCGTGGGTGGTCGTGCTGGCCATCGCGGTGTCGCTGTTGTCGTTGGTGCCGATCGGCTTTGTGATCGGCGTGTCGTGGTACACCGGCTGGGCAACCATCGAAGCTTTGGTCTTCCGCCCTCGGGTGGCCGAGCTGCTGATCAACACCGTGCTGCTGGTACTGATCACGCTGCCGATCTGCATCGTGCTCGGCACCACTCTGGCGTGGCTGACCGAACGTACCGACCTCCCGGGGCGACGGCTGTGGTCATTGCTGGCGGTCGCCCCGCTGGCGGTGCCGGCGTTCGTGCACAGCTACGCGTGGGTCAGCCTGATTCCGTCGATCAATGGATTGCCGGCCGGGGTGCTGGTGTCGGTGATCGCCTATTTTCCGTTTCTGTACCTGCCGATTGCGGCGACGTTGCGTCGTCTCGATCCGGCGATTGAAGACGTCGCCGAATCCCTCGGCCTCAAGCCGTGGGCAGTGTTTTTCCGGGTGGTGTTGCCGCAACTGCGCCTGGCGATCTGCGGCGGTGCGTTGCTGGTCGGTCTGCACTTGCTGGCGGAATACGGCCTGTACGCGATGATCCGCTTCGACACTTTCACCACGGCGATTTTCGACCAGTTCAAATCAACCTTTAACGGCCCGGCCGCCAACATGCTCGCCAGTGTATTGGCGCTGTGTTGCCTGGCGATGCTGATGGTGGAATCCGGCGCCCGTGGTCATGCGCGATACGCCCGCGTCGGCTCCGGCAGCGCTCGCGAACAACGCACCGTGCGCCTGCATCGGCGCACCGCCGCGCTGGGCTTGTGCCTGCAAGGCCTGACCTGCCTGCTGGCGCTCGGCGTGCCGTTGCTGACCCTCGGCAAATGGCTGATCGCCGGCGGCGCCGAGGTCTGGCAAGGCAACGAATGGCTGCCGGCGTTGCTGCAAACGCTGTCGTTCGGGGTGGCCGGTGCGCTGTTGACCAGCCTCGCGGCGATCCCGATTGCCTGGCTGTCAATTCGTGCCCCCGGCAAGCTGCAGCGCCTGCTCGAAGGCTGCAATTACATCACCAGCGCGCTGCCGGGAATCGTCGTGGCGCTGGCACTGGTGACCGTGACCATCCATTTCGCCCGACCGATCTACCAGACCACGATCACCGTGCTGCTGGCCTATCTGCTGATGTTTCTGCCCCGGGCACTGGTCAGCCTGCGCGCCGGGTTTGCGCAAGCGCCTGTCGAGCTGGAAAACATCGCGCAAAGCCTCGGGCGCTCACCGTTGCGCGCCCTGTGGCAGATCACCTTGCGTCTGGCGGCGCCCGGTGCGGCGGCGGGCGCGGCGCTGGTGTTTCTGGCGATCACCAATGAACTGACCGCGACCCTGCTGCTCGCGCCCAACGGCACGCGCACCCTGGCCACCGGTTTCTGGGCCATGACCAGCGAAATCGACTACGCCGCCGCAGCGCCTTACGCGCTGCTGATGGTGCTGTTGTCGCTGCCGCTCACGGCCATCCTCTATCACCAATCCAGGCGCAGTGCCGGCCGATGAACGCTCTCGAAATCAACTCATTAAGCAAAGCCTTCGGCGCACAAACGGCGCTGGACTCCGTCAACCTGTCCGTCCCGACCGGCAGCCGCACAGTGATCGTCGGCCCCTCCGGCTCCGGCAAGACCACCCTGTTGCGGATGATCGCCGGGTTCGAATTCCCCGACGCCGGCAGCCTCACGCTCAACGGCCAGACCCTGGTCGACAGCAACCACGCCGTACCCGCGTATCAACGGCAGATTGGTTACGTGCCGCAGGACGGTGCGCTGTTCCCGCACATGACCGTGGCCGACAACATCGGATTCGGACTGGCGGAAACCGGCGGCCGCCGAACCGAACGCATTCAGGCACTGATGGACAGCGTCGCCCTGAACGCCGACATGGCGGCGCGTTGGCCCCACGAACTGTCCGGCGGCCAGCAACAACGGGTGTCACTCGCTCGCGCACTGGCCCAGCGGCCACGCCTGATGCTGCTCGACGAGCCCTTTTCCGCCCTCGACACCGGCTTGCGCGGCGCCATGCGCAAAATGGTCGCGCGCCTGCTGGAGGATGCCGGCGTGACCACGATTCTGGTGACCCACGATCAGGGCGAAGCGCTGTCGTTCGCCGACCAGTTGGCCGTCATGCGCGACGGTCGTCTGGTGCAGTCGGGGCATCCGATGGACCTCTACCGCTATCCCTGCGACGAACAGACCGCGCATTTTCTCGGCGAAGCCGTGGTCATGCCCGCCCGGATCGAAGCCGGCTGGGCCCATTGCGACCTGGGTCGGGTGGCGGTCAACACCAACGGTTTTTCCGGCGCCGCGCAGATCATGCTGCGGCCGGAACAACTTCAACTCTCGGACATCCCGCCCGACCCGGACGGCTGCCACGCAGTGGTCACTGATCGAGACTTCGGCGGCAACGTCTGCACCCTGACCGTGGAACTTCGCTCCCGGGCCAGCCCCGGCCGCTCATTGCTGGTACGCAGCTCCGGCATGCACGCGCCACCGGCCGGCAGCACCGTGCAGTTGTCCATTCTGGGGACAGCCCACGTCTTTGCGGTGCCCTGACTACAGGTCGAAGCGATCCACCGCGCGGCGCCGCTCGTTGTCGTCGCGCACGTCGTAGCTGGCGGTCGTCTGGATGTTGCTGTGGTGGGCCAGCTTCTGGGCGATCGACAGGTCGTGTTCTTCGATCACCCGAGTGATGAACGAACGACGGAAATCATGGGGCATGATTTTCACACCGACCTGGGTCCCGCGCTGGCGGGCAATGTAATAGATCGCGTGCTTGGTAATGCGCTCACGGGTGATGTGGCTGCCACGGCGGATGCGGTTGAACAGAAACGTGTCGTCGCTCTCGCCTTCCTTGAGTTCCGAGCGACGAAACTCCAGCCAGGCATTCAGTTTGGCGAACGCCCAGGCTGGCGCGTACTTGATCAGTTGTTTATTGCCCTTGGCGGTGACGCACAGACTGCGCTCGTTGAAGTCCACCTGATTGAGGTCCAGATCCACCGACTCCGACTTGCGCATGCCGGTGCCGTACAACAGCGCAATCACCGCCGCATCACGCAAACCTTGCGGTCGCGGATCGGCCGCGCAGACTTCCATCAATTCATGTATCAGCGTGCGCTTCAAGTTGCGCCCCTGAGACAGTCGGGTACCGGCAATGCCTTTGACCGAGCGCATCTTCAATAAATGTTCCTGGCTGATAAGACTCATGCGCCAGGCTTCATTCATCACACCGCGAATGGCGTTTACATACAGCGAAGACGTATTCGGCGCGTAATTGTCGGCGCGCAATGCGGCGACTAACGCAACCACATCTTCCGGTTGCAGTGCATGCCAGGGAATGTCTTCGACGTTCATGTCTTCGAAGCCGAGACGGTCGGCGGCATCTTGCAGAACGTAACGCATGGTCAGTTGGCTGGAGGGAGCCAGACGCGCCAGATACACGGTCATCGGGTTGGTTTTCAGGGTGTCGGGGGATGCAACGGGTAAGTCAATCAAACGTCGGGCCTTGAGTAAAAACAGTTCAACACAGCAACTAACAACTGCAACATTTTTAATATAAGGGGAACACTTCCGTAGGACTTTTCTACTAAAAACCGCGATAAGCGGTAGAAGTCTGAACAGTGGCTGTATGGGTTTCAGATAAACGATTCGCCGACCGGTTTTTCATGTTCCTTTCACAAAAACGGGCATAACCTTAATTCCACTGAGTCCTGTGCCGGCGCTGCCCAACCTGCCGGGCAACGCCTGAAATGTCAACCGAACCCGACGTTATGTCGTCTTGGCAACTTATTGATGCAAAGGATTTTTTCGCGTCTACGCTTTGATTGGATCCGATTTCCTATTGGATCTATTTCTTTTTTCTTTGCAATGAGGTGTGCATGAGTCAGGCGTTTCTCCCCTTCTCTCGCCCCAGTATCGGCGACGAAGAAATTGCCGCCGTAGAGCAAGTACTGCGGTCCGGCTGGATCACCACCGGGCCGAAAAACCAGGCACTTGAAGAACAGTTTGCGCAGTACGTCGGTTGCCGGCATGCCGTGGCACTTTCCTCGGCCACCGGTGCCATGCATGTAACGTTGCTGGCGCTGGGCATCGGCCCCGGCGATGAAGTCATCACCCCGTCGCAGACCTGGGTGTCCACCGCCAACATGATTTCCCTGCTCGGCGCCACGCCGGTGTTCGTCGATGTCGACCGCGACACCCTGATGACCGACGCCGCGCGCATCGAAGCCGCCATTACCCCGCGTACCAAAGCGATCATTCCCGTGCATTACGCCGGCGCCGCGTTCGACCTTGATCCGCTGTACGCGCTGGCAGACAAGCACGGCATCGCCGTGATCGAAGACGCCGCCCATGCCGCCGGCACCCGCTATAAGGGCCGCCACGTCGGTTCGCATGGCACCGCGATCTTCTCGTTCCACGCGATCAAGAACATGACCTGCGCCGAAGGCGCGATGTTCGTCACCGACGACCAAGCCCTGGCCAACCGCGTGCGCATGCTCAAGTTCCATGGCCTGGGCGTCGATGCCTACGATCGCCTGACCCATGGCCGCAAACCCCAGGCCCAGGTGATCGAGCCCGGTTTCAAATACAACCTGGCCGACATCAACGCCGCGATTGCGCTGGTGCAACTGGAACGTCTGGACGCAATCAATGCCCGCCGCACCGAACTGGCCACGCAATACCTGCAAAAACTCGAAGGCCTGCCGGTGCAACCGCTGGCCGTTCCGCATTACGCGCAACAGCACGCCTGGCACCTGTTCATCCTGCGCATCGACAGCGAGCGCTGCGGGATCGATCGCGAAGCCTTCATGAAGGGTTTGCAGGAGCAAGGCATCGGCACCGGCATCCACTTCATCGCCACCCACCTGCACACCTGGTATCGCCAGCGTGACCCGCACTTGTCCCTGCCTGACACCGAGTGGAACTCGGCGCGGCTGTGCTCGATTCCCTTGTTCCCCGACATGACCGACCAGGATCTGGACCGGGTCGTCGGGGCCATTCAACACCTGATGGGGAAACGCCCGTGAGACCTTATCCGATTCATTGCGTGTCGATCGTCATCCCGGTCTACAACGAAGAAGACAGCCTGCCGGAACTGCTGCGCCGCACCCGCGCCGCCTGCCAGCAATTGCGCCATGACTACGAAATTGTGCTGGTCGATGACGGCAGTCGCGACGCCTCTGCGCAATTGCTCGAAGACGCCGCGTTAGTCGAGGACAGCCCATTCGTGGCGGTCATCCTCAACCGCAACTACGGTCAGCACGCCGCGATCATGGCCGGCTTCGAACAGTGCAAGGGCGACGTGGTGATCACCCTCGACGCCGACCTGCAGAACCCGCCGGAAGAAATCCCGCGTCTGGTGGCCGAGGCCGAAAAGGGCTACGACGTGGTCGGCACCGTGCGCGGCAATCGTCAGGACTCGGCGTTGCGCCGCTATCCGTCGAAACTGATCAACCTCGCCGTGCAACGCTCAACCGGTGTCGCCATGAGCGACTACGGCTGCATGCTCCGCGCCTACCGCCGCACCATCATCGACGCGATGCTCGCCTGCCGCGAACGCAGCACATTCATTCCGATCCTCGCCAACAGCTTCGCCCGCCACACCACCGAAATCCCCGTGGCCCACGCCGAGCGCGAACACGGCGATTCGAAATACAGCCCGATGCGCCTGATCAACCTGATGTTCGACTTGATCACCTGCATGACCACCACGCCCCTGCGCCTGCTGAGCATCGTCGGCTTCGCCATGGCCGGGCTCGGCGTGCTGTTCGCGGCGGCGCTGATTGTCATGCGCCTGGCGTTTGGCGCCGGCTGGGCCGGCGATGGCCTGTTCGTGCTGTTCGCCGTGCTGTTCGTGTTCACCGGTGGCCAGTTCATCGGCATGGGCCTGCTGGGCGAATACCTGGGCCGCATGTACAGCGATGTGCGCGCCCGCCCGCGTTTCTTCATCGAAAAGGTCCTGCGCGGGCACCCCGCCAAGCCGGTTCCAGCCATCACCGTTGACGGCCTCAATTCCAACTCCACGTCTGATCAGGTTCTCTCATGAGCGCAAAAACCGTTGTCTTCGCTTACCACGATATTGGCTGCGCCGGCATTCAAGCCCTGCTCGACAGTGGCTATGACATTGCGGCGGTGTTTACCCATGCCGATGATCCGAAGGAGAACACCTTCTACGCCTCGGTTGCACAACTGTGCGCCAACAAAGGCATTGCGGTTCATGCCCCGGAAGACGCCAACCACCCGTTGTGGATCGAGCGGATTGCCAAGCTCGATCCGGACTACATCTTCTCCTTCTACTATCGCCACCTGCTGAGCGAGCCCCTGCTGGCGCTGGCCAAAAAAGGCGCCTTCAACCTGCACGGCTCGTTGCTGCCGCGCTACCGTGGCCGCGCGCCGGCCAACTGGGTGCTGGTCAACGGCGAAACCGAGACCGGCGTGACCCTGCACCGCATGGTCAAACGTGCCGACGCCGGCGCCATCGTCGCCCAGCAGCGCGTGGCCATCGAACGCAGCGACAGCGCGCTGAGCCTGCACGGCAAACTGCGCGTCGCCGCCAGCGACCTGTTGCGCGACGCTTTGCCGGCGATGCTTCAGGGCCAACTCACCGAAACTCCGCAGGACGAATCCAAAGCCACGGTGTTCGGCCGTCGCACTCCGGCGGACGGCAAACTGGTCTGGGCGCAACCGGCGGAAAAACTGTTCAATCTGGTGCGGGCCGTGACCCAGCCCTACCCCGGCGCCTTCTGCGCCGTGGGCGAGCACAAGCTGATTGTGTGGAGCGCCGAAGTCGTCAAAGGCAACGAAGGCCAGGCGCCGGGCCGGGTCATCAGCGTCGATCCGCTGCGCATCGCCTGCGGTGAGGACTCGCTGGTGATCAACGCCGGTCAGCGCAACGACAACGGCCTGTACCTGAGCGGCCCGCAACTGGCCAATGAACTGGGTCTGGTGGACGGTTCGCTGCTGCGCGGTGCCGAATCCGGCCGTGGCCCGCGCCGCACACGGGTGCTGATCCTCGGTGTCAACGGTTTCATCGGCAACCATTTGTCCGAGCGCCTGCTGCGTGACGAGCGCTACGAAGTCTATGGCCTGGACATCGGTTCCGATGCCATCGACCGACTGCGCAGCCATCCGCGTTTTCACTTCGTCGAAGGCGACATCAGCATTCACTCGGAATGGATCGAGTACCACATCAAGAAATGCGACGTGGTCCTGCCGCTGGTGGCCATCGCCACGCCAATCGAATACACGCGCAATCCGCTGCGGGTGTTCGAGCTCGACTTCGAAGAAAACCTCAAGCTGGTGCGCTACTGCGTCAAATACAACAAGCGCGTGATCTTCCCGTCGACCTCGGAAGTCTATGGCATGTGCCAGGACAAGCACTTCGACGAAGACACCTCGAACCTGATCGTCGGCCCGATCAACAAGCAACGCTGGATCTACTCGGTGTCCAAGCAACTGCTGGACCGGGTGATCTGGGCGTATGGCGCCAAAGGGTTGAACTTCACACTGTTCCGTCCCTTCAACTGGATGGGGCCACGACTGGATCGCCTTGATTCGGCGCGCATCGGCAGCTCCCGCGCCATCACCCAGTTGATCCTCAATCTGGTGGAAGGCACGCCGATCCGCCTGTTCGACGGTGGCGAGCAGAAACGCTGCTTCACCGACATCGCCGATGGCGTCGAGGCGCTGGCGCGGATCATCGATAACGACAACGACGTCTGCAACGGCCAGATCATCAACATCGGCAATCCGGACAACGAGGCGAGCATTCGTCAGTTGGGCGAAGAACTGTTGCGCCAGTTCGAAGCGCATCCGCTGCGTTCCAACTTCCCGCCGTTCGCCGGTTTCCGCGACGTCGAAAGCAAGGCGTTCTACGGCGCCGGCTACCAGGACGTCGAGCACCGCAAACCGAGCATCGCCAACGCCAAGCGCCTGCTGGACTGGACGCCGACCGTGGAAATGCGCGAGACCATCGGCAACACGCTGGATTTCTTCCTGCGTGAAGCGATGCTGGAAATCGAGAAGCGCCCTCATAAAGAGGCATGCTGATGCAGGCCGGATTGCGCATCGATGTCGACACCTATCGCGGCACCCGCGAAGGCGTGCCGCGCTTGCTGGAAATTCTCGATGAAGCGCAGATCAAGGCGACGTTTTTCTTCAGTGTCGGTCCGGACAACATGGGCCGGCATCTGTGGCGCCTGATCCGTCCGCAGTTCCTCTGGAAAATGCTGCGCTCCAACGCCGCCGGTCTGTACGGCTGGGACATCCTGCTCGCAGGCACGGCGTGGCCGGGCAAACCGATCGGCCGCGACCTCGGGCACCTGATGCGTCAGGCCCGGGCCGCCGGCCACGAGGTCGGCCTGCACGCCTGGGATCACCACGGCTGGCAGGCCAATGCCGGGCGCTGGAGCGATGCGCAACTGGTCGAGCAGATCCGTCAGGGCGTCGACACCTTGAGCGACATCCTCGGCGAAAAGGTCATGTGTTCAGCCGCCGCCGGTTGGCGTGCGGACGAGCGTGTGATCGAAGCCAAACAAGCCTTCGGCTTTCGCTACAACAGCGATTGCCGTGGGCAGCGGCTGTTCCGCCCATTGCTGTCTGACGGCTCGGTCGGCGCGCCGCAGATTCCGGTGGACCTGCCGACCTTCGATGAAGTGGTCGGGCCGAGTGTGGCGGCGAAGGATTTCAACGCTTTCATCCTCGACCGGTTCCGCCCGGACAACCTCAACGTCTACACCATTCATGCCGAAGTAGAAGGGATTCTGATGGCCGAAGATTTTCGTCGACTGCTGGCCGACGCACGCCAGCGACATATCCACTTTCAGCCGCTGGGCGACTTGCTGCCCGAGTTTCTCAACACCCTGCCCGTCGGTCGTGTGCAACGCGGCGCCCTCGAAGGCCGCGAAGGCTGGCTGGGAGTGCAAGGCGCATGAGCAAACGCTGGGCATTACCGCTGTTGCTGGGGATTTTTCTGCTGGCCTATTTACTGCCGCTGGGCAGTCATGGTCTGTGGATTCCCGATGAAACCCGTTATGCGCAGATCAGCCAGGACATGCTGCTGAGCGGCAACTGGGTGTCGCCGCATTTCCTGAACCTGCGCTACTTCGAAAAACCGGCGGCCGGGTACTGGATGATCGCCCTCGGGCAGGCCGTGTTTGGGCAGAACCTGTTCGGCGTGCGGTTTGCCTCGGCCCTGAGCACCGGGCTGAGCGTGCTGCTGTGCTTTCTCATCGCCCGCCGTTTGTGGAATGACCCGCGCAAAAGCTTCGTCTGCGCCCTGCTCTACATGAGCTTCGTCATCGTTGCCGGCCAGGCCGGTTACGCCAACCTTGACCCGCAATTCACCTTCTGGGTCAACCTGAGTCTGGTGGCGCTGTGGTTTGCCCTCGACAGCCGTTCCAACGGCCAGCGCATGGCCGGTTGGGCGGTGCTGGGCCTGGCGTGCGGCATGGGGTTCATGACCAAGGGGTTTCTCGCCTGGCTGCTGCCGGTGCTGATCGCCTTGCCGTGGATGCTCTGGCAAAAGCGCTGGAAGGAATTGCTGCTGTACGGCCCGATTGCGATTGCCGTAGCGATCATCGTCAGCCTGCCGTGGGTGTTGGCGGTGCACGGTCAGGAACCGGATTACTGGCGATTCTTCTTCTGGCACGAGCACATCCGCCGGTTTGCCGGCGACGATGCCCAGCATGACGCGCCGTGGTGGTTCTATCTGCCGCTGCTGGTGGCGTTCAGTCTGCCGTGGGTGGGAATGCTGCCGGTGGCGCTGAAACAGGCGTGGCAGACCCGTCGTGATACGAGCATTGCGTTTCTCGGCCTGTGGCTGCTGATGCCGCTGCTGTTCTTCAGTCTGAGCAACGGCAAGTTGCCGACCTACATTTTGCCGTGCCTGCTGCCGCTGGCGTTGCTGCTGGGCCATGCACTGGCCGATCGCCTGCGCCTGGAGCAAGGCCGGGCACTGGGCCTCAATGGCCTGCTGAACCTGTTGCTGGGCATCGTCACGCTGATCGGGCTGGTTTACGTGCAGCTCAAGCGCCCGCTGTACGACCACGAATTGCACAGTCTGGTGCTGGTGTTCATCGCCCTGACCGGCTGGATCATCAGCAACCTGCTGCAAGCGTTTCGTCCGTTGCAATGCTGGGCGGCGCCGGCGGTGGGCAGTTTGCTGCTGATCGCATTGCTGCCGGCATCACTGCCCAAATCGGTGGTGGCGAACAAGATGCCAGACCAGTTCATCCTCGCCCATCAAACGGAACTGGCGAGCGCCACGCACCTGCTGAGCAACGACCTGGGCGCCGCGTCGGCCCTGTCCTGGCGCCTGAAACGTCCGCAGGTCGCGCTATACAACACGATAGGCGAATTGAAATATGGGCTTGCCTATCCTGACGGCATTCAACAACGGGTCGATCCCGATCAGGTGCAACAGTGGATGCGCGAAGCCCGCAAGACCGGTTCGGTCGGCGTGGTGATGCGGGTCAAGGGGCAAGACGAACTGGACGAACTCGACAGACTGCCCAAGGACGGCGTTCGTTATGAGCAAGGCAATCTGGTGATCATGATGCTTCCGCAGGAGGCGTCATGAGCCTGTGGTTGCTGTTGCTCGCCTGCCTGCTGACCTGCCTGGGCCAGGTCGCGCAGAAATTCGCCGTCGAGAGCTGGCGCGTCGCGAGCCTGCCGTGGTCGCGAAAAGTGCGCTCGCCGTGGCTGTGGCTGGCCCTGTTTGCCCTCGGCGGCGGATTGCTGGTGTGGTTGCTGGTGTTGCAGCGCCTGCCGGTCGGCATCGCCTACCCGATGCTCAGCCTGAATTTCGTGATCATCACCCTGATCGCCCGTTTCGCGTTCAAGGAGCCCGTCGACATTCAGCACTGGTTCGGCGTGTTGCTGGTGATCGGCGGCGTGGTGCTGTTGGGGCAACAGTCATGAACCGGCGCCATGGAATTTTCTTCGCCCTGGCCAGCGTGCTGCTGGTGAGCGTGGCGCAACTGAGCATGCGCTGGAGCATGACGCGCCTGCCCCGACCGGATCAGTGGCTGACCGTGCCCGGTGTCGATTCAGTCGCGCTGGCCGTGGTGCTCGCGGCGATCTTCGCCTATGCGCTGTCGATGCTCTGCTGGCTCGCCGCCCTGCGCGATCTGCCGCTGGGCCGGGCCTATTCGCTGCTGAGCATCAGCTATGCGCTGGTGTATCTGCTGGCGGCCAGCCTGCCGTGGTTCAACGAATCCTTCAGTTTCTCCAAATCACTGGGCGTGGCGCTGGTCATGCTCGGGGTCATCACCATCAATACTCGTCCGGCCCGTGCGCCCGAATTGAGGAGTTCGCCATGAAAATCACAGTGTTTGGTAGCGGTTATGTCGGCCTGGTGCAGGCCGCCGTGCTGGCCGAAGTCGGCCATGACGTGGTGTGCATGGACATCGACGAGAAAAAAGTCGAACTGTTGCGTCAGGGCCACGTCAGCATCTTCGAGCCGGGGCTGGCCAGCCTGGTCCGCGAAGGCCTGGACGCCGGGCGCCTGCAATTCACCTGCGATGAAAAACTCGCGGTGCAGCATGGCAAGGTCGCGTTCATTGCCGTCGGCACCCCATCGAAAGAAGACGGTTCGGCCGACCTGCGTTACGTGCTCTCGGTAGGCGACGCCGTGGCTCGCCACCGTGAACAGCCGCTGATTCTGGTGGAGAAATCCACCGTACCCGTCGGCACCGGCGACACCTTGCGCACCCATCTGGACAAAGCGCTACTCAAGGCCGGACGCCTGTTGCAGTTCGATATCGTCTCCAACCCGGAATTTCTCAAGGAAGGCTCGGCGGTCGCCGATTGCCGTCGGCCGGACCGGATCGTCATCGGCTGCGAACGCGAAGAAGTGCGCGACGTGATGCGCGATCTGTACTCGCCGTTCAACCGCAATCATGACCGCATCATGTTCATGGACCTGCGCAGCGCCGAACTGACCAAGTACGCCGCCAACTGCATGCTGGCGACCAAGATCAGTTTCATCAACCAGATCGCCGAGCTGGCCGAACACCTGGGTGCGGACATCGAATCGGTGCGCCAGGGCATCGGCGCCGACAGCCGTATTGGCTACCACTTCATCTACCCCGGTTGCGGTTACGGCGGCTCGTGCTTCCCAAAAGACATGCGCGCACTGATCCACAGCGCCGAAGAGGCACACTGCTCCAGTGATTTGCTGCAAGCGGTGGAAGCGATCAACCAGCGGCAGAAACACAAGTTGTTCGAACGCATCAACGCGTTCTACAAGGGCGAACTGCGCGGCAAGACTTTCGCCCTGTGGGGCCTGGCCTTCAAGCCGAACACCGACGACATGCGCGACGCGCCGAGCCGGGTGCTGCTGGAGTCATTGTGGGCCGCTGGCGCCAATGTGCGGGCGTTCGACCCGGAAGCGATGCAGGAAACCCAGCATCTGTACCCGGACGAATCGAAACTGATGCTGATGGGCACTCCGGAATCCGTGCTCGCCGGTTCCGACGCGCTGATCATCTGCACCGAATGGCAGCAGTTCAAGGCGCCGGATTTCGACCTGATACAACAACGCCTCAAGGCCCCGGTGATCTTCGACGGCCGCAACCTGTACGACGCCGAACGCCTGGCCCGCAACGGCTTCCATTACTTCCCGATGGGCCGTGGCGAATCGCGCGCCCTGCCGATTCCCTTGCAGCAGTGGCCGCACGCTTCGGACGTGGCCTGATGGGGTTATCCCCCACCCTGCGCCGGCAGTCCCTGATCGCAGGGCTGCTGGCGTTCGTGTTGTTCATTGCCGGCGTGTACGGGCAAGCGCCGATCGGTTTCGACTCACGCTTCGTGCTGTTTGCCCAGGAAATGCTGCGACACGGACCCAGCGTGTTTCCCACCACTTATGGTGAGCCGTACGCGGATTATTCGGCGCTGTCGACGCTGTTCATCTGGCTGTTGTCGTTACCGTTCGGCACGGTCAACAGCCTGACGGCGTGGCTGCCGAGCGCGGTTGCCGGTGCGGTGATCGTGACGTTGATGTATCGCTTGCTCGCGCCTTCATCCGTGCGCTGGGCGGTGGTCAGCATCGCGCTGCTGATGCTCACCGGCACCTTCATCACCGAGACCCGCGCGGTATCGCAGGATCTGATGCTCGCCGCCGTGGCGTTTTCGGTGTTCTACCTCGGCTATGCCCACGATCATTTCGCTGCCGCTCGACGCTGGCCGCTGGTGTTCCTTCTATTGCTGCTGGGGTTCGGTATTCGCGGGCCGATCGGGCTGGTGGTGCCGACCGGCATGCTGTGCAGTTACTACCTGCTGGGTCGCCAATGGTCGCGTCTGTTGACCTTCGGTGTGCTGGCGTCGCTGCTGCTGGCAGCGTGCGTCGGGCTGTTGTTGTGGCTGGCGGATCTCAGCGGCGGGTCGGCGTTTCGTCAGGACGTGATCCGCATGCAGTTCATGGGGCGCATGGACGGCAGCGAAGGCGTCAGCGGTTCGCTGTATTACTTCACCAGCTCGCTGGGCAACTACGCGCTGGCGTATCCGCTGGCCTTGCTGGCGCTGGCGGCCGCGTGGCTGAGCCAACCTCGGCAGCGCGGCCCGGCCTTGCGACTGGTGCAGTATTGCGCGGCGGCGGGGTTGATCGTGATGGTCGGGCTGTCAATTCCGCAGGCGAAAAAAGCCCGCTACCTGCTGCCGATGCTACCCATGGCGGCGATCATTGCGGCGTATCCGTTTCAGGTGTTGCATGGCCGGGTGTTTGCCTGGCTGCGTGTCGGCCTGCAGGGATTGTGGTTATTGATTCCTGGATTGTTGATCGTCCTGTTGTGGGTGGCGAAGCGACGGTTTCCCGAGTCGTTGACCGACCTGACACCGGTAATGATCGTGCTGGGATTGCTGCAGCTGGCCGCAATGTCGCGGTTGCGACTGCCGCGCTGGCGAACCGAAGTCCTCGCGTTCAGTGCCGTGCTGGCGGTCTGGTCGGCCTATGCGCTGGTGTTCGAACCGGTCGAGCGCCAGCTCTATGACACGCGAACCTTCAGTCAGGCGGTAATAAAGCGGATCCACGAGCAACCCGCGCCGCTGGTGCTGCACGGCATGGGCAAGGACGCCAAGGCGATCAAGTTCATGGTCAACGTCGAGCAGGACCTGCAACCGCTGTTCACCGAAACCACGCAGGCACTCGAAGCACTCAAGGGGCCGGCGTGGCTGATGATGGATCGCAGTGACTACCTGGCCCTGCAAGGCACGCCGATCGGGGCGTTGCAGCCGGTGCTGAGCGGGCGATTCGACAAAAACGATTATGTGTTGCTATGGCTGACGCCTTAACCTGCGCGCCTTGATTTCGACAGGGACCGCTGACTGATGACCTTTACCGTGCGACTGGCCCTGGCAGCCGATGCCATCGCCCTCCCCGCCATCGAGCGTTCGGCCGCCGCGCTGTTTCGCCTCGACCCGTCACTGGCCTGGCTGGCAGATGCCGCTGTGCCGCAGGCCTCGGCGCATTTAGCGGCCATTGAACGGGACGAACTGTGGGTGGCGGAAAACAACGACGGGCAACTTGCAGGTTTTTTAAGGGCGGTGACTGTCGATCAACAGTTGCACATTGAGGAACTGTCCGTCAGCCAACACTTTCAAGGTCGGGGCGTCGGTCGCAAGTTGCTGTTGTCGGCGATTGAACAAGCGCGTCTGTGGCAACTTCGGGCGGTGACGCTGACGACGTTTCGCGACCTTGCATGGAATGCGCCGTTCTATCAGCGCATGGGTTTTGCGCTATTGAACGCCGAAGACTGCGACGCGCGCCTGAACCAAGTATTGCGCAATGAAATCGCTCACGGATTGCCCGGCGAGCGACGTTGCGCCATGCGCCTGGTGCTCACGCCGTCGCCTTGAGATCAACCCCCAACGCCTGGGCAAACGCCTTGACCAACGGGCTGCGCACGGTGTTGTGTCGCAGGATCAGATTGAACGGCGTGTCGAAGTGGATCAGCTCCGGGCACACCGCGCGAAACTGCCCGGCGGCCACCAGCGTGGCGGCGTAATGCTGGGGCAGAAAGCCCACGAAACGCCCGGTCTTGATCAACAACGCCACCGCTTCGACCTGGGTCGCCGAGGCGGAATAACTGTCGTAGCGGGCAAAGTTGAGCTTGTCGCGATGGATCGCATAGCGGTGGTTGATGCACTCGTAATCCTGCAGCACGTTGCCGCCTATCTGGTCTGCCGGCAGGTCGAACAACGGGTGGCCGACGGCGCAGTAAGCCTGCGAGCGTTCTTCATAGAGCGGGTAATAATCGAATTCTTCGCGCTTTTGATAAACCGGAACGATTCCGGCCACTAAGCGACCTTCCACTACGCCTCTTTCAACTTCATCCAACTGGGTCGCCTGAAGTTGAAACCTTACTTTCGGCGAGTGCTCATTTATTTTTCTAAGCGCGGCAACTAACGGCGAATTATCGTCGCTGATCGTATTGTCGATCACCCCCACTCCCAGATCACCGATAAGTTCATTCTGCGCCGAACTAAGACGGTCACGAAAGTTGTCGACCGAGGCAAACAAGTCAATCGACGCCTGATACACCAGACGCCCCTCTTCGGTCAGGTGAAACCCTTCGCGACCCCGGGTACACAGGCGCATGCCGATGCGGATTTCCAGGTCGGAGATCTGCTTGCTGATCGCGGCCAGGCCCACGTTCAGCTCGTTTTGCGCCGCGCTGAAGCCGCCGGCCTCGACTACTGCCTTGAACACCTTGAGCAGTTTGAAATCCAGTCCGCTGAGGGCCAAAGGTGCCCGGTGAGCGGTTTTGACCGGTGGGTTTCCGGAATTGGAAAGTGGGGTTTCCATAATGCTGATTTACCTCTGGCGCAATGTTCAACAATCTGTGTCCAACAACAAAAACATCGCCGGCTAATAATAATGACCACAGAAAACAAGCCTTGGCAACCGCCAAAAAATCCCGAACATCAGTGCCAACTCACTGATCGACAAACATAAAAAGCTGACACTTCGATCAGCTCTTGTCTCTTTGCAACTGCCCTCTTGAAAACTGCTTTGGCCTGATTCCGTCCGCGGCTGTTCGCTAAATAGCCAGCGCGACTTTCAGGGCCATGCACACCGATTTCAGTTCGCTTTACCGACGAGGAAAACAACAAATGTCTCAAACCACCGACCGTCTCTGGGGCGCCCGTTTCAAAAGCGGCCCGTCCGCAGCCCTGGCGGCCCTGTCCCGTTGCCCCGAGCGCTATTTCCGCCTGACGCCGTACGATCTGGCCGGCTCCAAGGCCCACGCCGGGGAACTGCAACGTGCCGGCCTGCTGGACGAGCAGGAAACCCGCACGATGATTGAAGCCCTGGACGGCATCGGTGCCGATTTCGCTGCCGGGTGCATCGCCCCGACGCTGGACGACGAAGACGTTCACACCTTCATCGAACGCCTGCTGACCGAGCGCCTCGGCGCGCTGGGCGGCAAGCTGCGCGCCGGCCGCTCGCGCAACGACCAGACCGCCAACGATCTGCGCCTGTTCCTGCGCGATCACGTGCGCACCCTGGCCGTGGAAGTGCTGGCCCTGCAAACGGCGCTGGTGGATCAGGCCGAGCAGCACGTCGAAAGCATCTGCCCCGGTTTCACCCACTTGCAGCAAGCGCAACCGATCGTGTTCGCCCATCACCTGCTGGCCCACGCCCAATCGATGTTGCGTGACGTGCAGCGCCTGGTGGACTGGGACGCGCGCACTTCGCTGTCGCCCCTCGGTGCTGCGGCCATGGCCGGTTCCGCCATCGCTCGCCAGCCGCAGCAATCGGCCAAGGAAATGGGCTACGCCGGGGTTTGCGAAAACTCCATCGACGCCGTGGCCAGCCGCGATCACGTCGCCGAATTCCTGTTCATCGCCAGCATGCTCGGGATCAATATCTCGCGTCTGGCCGAAGAGTTCTGCCTGTGGTCGTCGCGCCAGTTCCGCTGGGTCGATCTGGATGACGCCTACGCCACCGGCAGCTCGATCATGCCGCAGAAGAAAAACCCCGACATCGCCGAACTGGCCCGGGGCAAGGCTGGTCGCCTGATCGGCAACCTGACCGGCCTGCTCTCGACGCTCAAATCCCTGCCGCTGTCGTACAACCGCGACCTGAGCGAAGACAAGAACGGCGTGCTCGACAGTGTCGACACCTTGCTGCTGGTGCTGCCGGCCATGGCCGGAATGGTTGCGACCATGACCGTCAACGTCGAGGAACTGCGGCGTCAGGCGCCGCTGGGTTTCACCCTCGCCACCGAAGTCGCCGACTGGCTGGCGGTGCGCGGTGTGCCGTTCAAGGAAGCCCACGAAATCACCGGAGCGCTGGTGCAAGCCTGCGAAAAACACGACCTCGAATTGTGGGAAGCCTCGCCGGCATTGCTGGCCGAGATCGACCCGCGTCTCACGGCAGACGTGCGTGACAGCCTGACCCTGGAAGCCGCCATCGCTGCCCGCAGCGGTTTGGGCGGCACCGCGCCACAACAGGTGCGCGAGCAGATCGGCCGCTTGAAAACCGCCCTCGCCGCGCAGCAACAGTGGACCGAAAACTACCAGGGCTTCCGCCTCTGAGCCGGGTCCCCCTCCCACCGGGAGGGGGTTGATCGAAAAGTACAGTGTACGGAGAAACACCATGAGCCAGACTCAGGCAGAACGACTCCAGGCGGAGCGCAAACTGGCGGAAAACCAGTTCGACATTACCCAGTACCAACACGTGCCACGGCGTTATTACGGGCGGATCTTCTTCGCCACCGTGATCGTCATCGCGATCATCGGTCTGGTGCGGGCCTTCGCCGAAGGCAAGATCGAATGGTCGTACATCGGCCAGTTCCTCACTTCCGAAGCGATCATGTGGGGCCTGTTCAACACGATCATCATGGCCGTGCTGGCCATGGCGCTGGGCATCGTGTTCGGGGTCATCACCGCCATCATGCGCATGTCGGCCAACCCGATCCTGCGCTACGTGGCAGTGACCTACACCTGGCTGTTTCGCGGTACGCCGCTGATTCTGCAACTGCTGTTGTGGTTCAACCTGGCGCTGATCTTCCCCACCATCGGCATTCCCGGCCTGTTCCAGCTCGACACCGTGAGCCTGATGACGCCGTTCGTGGCCGCCCTGCTCGGCTTGAGCATCAACCAGGGCGCCTACACCGCTGAAGTGGTACGCGCCGGCCTGCTGTCGGTGGACACCGGCCAGTACGAAGCGGCCAAGTCGATCGGCATGCCACGCCTGCAAGCGCTGCGCCGGATCATCCTGCCCCAGGCCATGCGAATCATCATTCCGCCGGTCGGCAACGAATTTATCGGCATGGTGAAAATGACCTCGCTGGCGAGCGTGATCCAGTACTCGGAACTGCTCTACAACGCCCAGAACATCTACTACGCCAACGCCCGGGTCATGGAGCTGCTGATCGTCGCCGGTATCTGGTACCTGGCCACCGTCACCGTCCTGTCCTTTGGTCAAAGCCGTCTGGAGCGTCGTTTCGCTCGCGGCGCCGGCAAGCGTTCTTGAGGAATCCGTCATGAGAAGCATCGTCAAGGCCGTGAGCCTGAACAAATATTACGACCAGTACCACGCGCTCAAGGACATCAACATCGAGGTCGAGCAAGGCGAAGTGCTGTGCATCATCGGCCCGTCCGGCTCGGGCAAGAGCACCCTGCTGCGCTGCGTCAATCAGCTGGAAAAGATCGACAAGGGCGGCCTCTGGGTCGACGGCGAACTGGTCGGCTACCGCGTCGTCGGGCACAAGCTGCACGAACTCAACGAGTCGCAGATCGCTCGCCAGCGCCTGGCCACCGGCATGGTGTTCCAGCGCTTCAATCTGTTTCCGCACATGACTGTGCTGCAAAACATCATCGAAGGCCCGTGTCAGGTGCTCAAGCGTTCGCCCAAGGAGGCGCACGAAGAAGCCCTGGAACTGCTGGCCCGGGTCGGCCTGGCCGACAAACGCAACAGCTACCCGATTGAACTCTCGGGCGGTCAGCAGCAACGGGTGGCGATTGCCCGCGCCCTGGCCATGCGACCCAAGCTGATGCTGTTCGATGAACCCACTTCGGCACTCGACCCGGAACTGGTCGGTGAGGTGCTGTCGGTAATGCGCGATCTGGCGCAGACCGGCATGACCATGATCGTCGTCACCCATGAACTGGGCTTCGCCCGGGAGGTTTCCAACCGCATGGTGTTCATGGACGGCGGGCAGATCGTGGAGGCTGGAAGCCCCGAAGAAATACTAATAAGTCCGCAAAACCCGCGCACCCAAAGCTTCATTTCTGCCGTTCGAACCTGAGGCCCCTTTGGCCTTCACAACACTCATAAGAGAACGTCCATGAAGAACTTCGTCATTCCAGCAGTACTCACCTCCCTCATGTCTTGCGGTTTCGCCGTGGCCGCCGACTTGCCGGCCAGCATCAAGGAGAAAGGCGAGATCGTCGTCGCGATCATGCCCAACTATCCGCCGATGGATTTCAAGGATCCGGCCACCAACAAGCTCACCGGCCTTGACTACGACCTGGGCAACGCCCTGGCCGAACGCCTCGGGGTCAAGATCAAGTGGCAGGAGACCGGCTTCGAGCAAATGATCAACGCCCTGACCACCGAACGCGTGGACATGGTCCTGTCGGGCATGACCGACACCGCCGAGCGTCAGGCCAGCGTGACCTTCGTCGACTACTTCACCAGCGGCCCGCAGTTCTACACCTTGCAGAAAAACACCGCGACCAACGAGATCATCGACCTGTGCGGCAAGAAAGTCGGCACCAGCCGCCGCACCACCTTCCCGTCGGAAATTGCCGAGTGGAGCAAGGCCAACTGTGAAGCGGCCGGCAAGCCTGCGATCAACGTGGTCGGCACCGAAGGCTCGGCCGACGCCCGCGCCCAACTGCGCCAGAGCCGCATTGATGCGGCGATGCAGGGCAGCGAAACCCTGTCGTACCTCAAGACCCAGGAAAAGGACATGTACAAAACGGTCGGCCAACCGATCTCCGTGCAGTTCACCGGGCTGGGTGTGAGCAAGAAGAAGCCTGAGCTGAGTGAAGCCGTGAAAGTGGCGCTGCAGAGCATGGTGGATGACGGCAGCTATGGCGCGATTCTGAAGAAGTGGGATCTGGAATTGGGTGCGATCAAGGAAGTGACCATTAACGCGGGCAAGTAATCCGGTCAGCGCCACCTTTCCATTGTGGGAGCGAGCTTGCTCTGGGCGGCATTCCGACGAAGTCAGTGTGTCATTCACCAGAGATGTCGACTGACATGGCCTCATCGCGAGCAAGCTCGCTCCCACAGGTACAGCGTACGTCCCTACATGTGTGGAGCGCCCAATGCTCAGTTCACCCCAACCCGCCTGGCCCGCCCAGCACAAAGCCTGCCTGGCCCTGGCCTTCGACCTCGACGGCCCGACCGGCGATGCCATGCTCGACAACTCGATCTGGCACAAACCCGAGTATTTCGGCTTCGGCGGCTACGGCCCTTACCGCGCCCTGCCGCGCCTGCTGGATCTGCTCGACACCTTCAAGATCCCGACCACCTTCTTCGTCCCCGCGTGGGTCGTGGAAAACTGGCCGAAACAATGCCAGGCCATCGTCGAACGCGGCCATGAAGTCGCCTACCACGGCTACAAGCACGAATCCTTCTACGCCCTGACGCTGGATCAGCAGCAGGCCGTGATGAACAAATCCCGCGAAGTCTTCTGGCAATACCTGCACATCCGCGCCGAGGGCTTTCGCACGCCGTCCGGCGACTGGCGCGCCGAAACCCCGGCGATGCTGGCCGACAACGGCGTGATCTATTCCAGCAGCATGCGCGGCGACGATCGCCCGTATCTGGTCAACGTCCCCGGCCACGACACGCCGCTGGTGGAAATCCCCGGCCGCTGGGAAATGGACGACTACGCCTCCCTCGCCTACACCCGCGCACCGAACTTTCCGTCCGGGCTCGACCGCACCGCCAGCTACGAGCTGACCCTCGACAACTGGCAGCGCGAGTACGACGGCGCGATGGACGAAGGCCTGTGCCTGACCACCCTGTTCCACCCGAAAATCACTGGCAAACCGGGACGCATCCTGTTGCTGGAGAAACTCTTCGAACACATGCGCCAACGCGATGACGTGTGGTTCGCCACCTGCCGCGACGTCGCACGCTGGTGGCTGAAGGAGCATCACCATGGCTGACGCAAATAATCTCTGGCCTGCCGGTAAACGCTGCGCGGTGGTGCTGACCGTCGATTACAACGACATCCACGGCATTCTCACCCAGGCCCCGGAAGTCGCCGGGCGCGACAAGACGCTGTCGGTGTGGCGCTACGGCACCCAACGCGGCGTCGAGCGTTTGCTCGGCCTGTTCAGGGAACTCGGGGTGCGCAGCAGCTGGTTCGTGCCCGGCATCGTCGCCGAGGAAAATCCGCAGCACATCGCCGCGATCCAGGCTGACGGCCATGAAGTCGCCTGCGCCGGCTACCGCCATCAGGATTACGACACGCTGGATCTGGCGACACAAAGCGCAGAGGTCGCCAAGGGTTGTGCTGCGCTGGAAGCCTTGACCGGCGTGCATCCCAGCGGTTTCCGGATCCCTGCGGGCAACGGCGCGCCGGGCTTCATCGAAGCCTTGAAAGATCACGGCATTCACTGGTCGTCATCATGGCGCGGCGATGACCTGCCGTTCCTTCATCCAACCGCGCCTGAAGTCGTCGAGTTGCCGTTGCATTACGAACTGGAAGACGAACCCTATTTCGCCTTCAACCTGAGCCCGGCCGTGCCGCCGGCGCAATCGCGGATCGCCTCCTACAGCCACACCCTGGGCAACCTGCAAATGGACTTCGCCGGATTTCACCGCTTCGGCCTGTGCTACGTGCTGCGCCTGCATCCGGAAATCATTGCCACGCCAGGGCGCATCGGCGTGCTGCGCGAATTGCTGCAAGGCATTCAGCAGCATGATGACGTGTGGATCGCCACCGGCGCCGAAGTCGCGCAGTGGTGGGCACAAACGGCGGCGCCGGTCGCGCAGGATCATCCGGCGTCGGTGTATGAACGCCATTATCGGGACTACCTCGTATGACGGAACGCATGCAGCGGCTGGCGCAGTTTTGCGTCGAGACCCGGTTTGAAGACCTGCCGCCGGCGTTGGTGGAACAGGCCAAGCGGCACATTCTCGACACCTTCGGCGCAGCACTGGCCGGGGCCGACAACGCGGTAGCGCTTCAGGCACGGCAGGTGTTCGCTGCAGAGCCGGGCACCGCACGGGTCTGGGGTTCGTCACTGCGCGTCGGCGCGGGGCATGCGGCGTTGCTCAATGGCATCGCTGCCCACGCGCTGGAACTGGACGACACCGGCGGTTGCGACCACTCCGGCGCGGTGGTGTTGCCGGCAGTGATGGCGGCGCTATCGCTGGTGGATCGGCCGGTAGACGGTCGCGAGTTCATCACCGCCGTGGTGATCGGCTACGAAATCGGCCGGCGGGTGCTGGAAGCCTGCGGCAGTTATTCGGCGCACAACGGCGCCGGCTGGCATTCCACCGCCACCTGCGGCGTGTTCGGCGCGGCGGCGGCCTGTGCGCGGATCTTTGCGCTAGATGTCGGGCAAACCGTGTCGGCGCTCGGCATCGCCGGCAGTTTCAGCGGTGGGTTGTGGGCGTTCATCCATGACGGTTCGCAAAGCAAAAAACTGCACAGCGGCCGTGCGGCCGAGGGCGGTTTGCTCGCGGCGCGTTTTGCTCGCGAAGGTGTCAGTGGGCCGTCGATGTTGTTCGAGGATGTCTGGGGTGGTTTTCTTAAAACCCTCGCGCCGGGCAGTGCGCAGCCGGATGCGCTGAATGCTGATTTGCGACGGGTCTGGAAACTCGCGCGCTGTTCGATCAAACCCTATGCCGCGTGTCGTGGCACTCATTCGGCCATCGATGCGCTCGGTTTGTTGCTGGAGCAATTACAGGTCGGCGCGGATCAGGTGGAAGACGTCCAGGTGAGTTTGTGCGGGTTTCTGCTCGACATGTGCGGCGGTCGCGACACCCGAAGTCTGGCCGCTGCGCAGATGAGCCTGCCCTACGCCCTCGCCGCGCGACTGGTACACGGTCATTGCCGATTGGAGGCTTATGACGAACAGCCACGCAACGATCCGCGCATTGCCCACTGGCTGACGCGCATTCGCCTTGAAGTGGATGAGCGACTGTCGGAGGATGGCGAGCCGGTAGTCGTCGTTCGAACCCGCGACGGGCGCGAAGCAAGCCTGTGTGTCGAGGTGCCGCTGGGCGCGCCGGGTAATCCGCTGAGTGAGGCGGCGCTGGAGGAAAAGTTTTTCAGTCTGGCGTTGCGGGTGATTTCACCGGTCAAGGCCGAGCCGTTACTGGCGCAGCTGCGGCAACTGCAAACGCTGGACTCCGTGCGCGATCTCGAGCACCTGTTAACCGAATAAGGACATTTGATTTTTCCGTGGCCACCTACTCGCTCGTTATCCGCCGCCTGATGATCGTCTCGCTGACCATCGTCGTCAGCCGCGCCATCACCAGTCCGTTGCTCACACTGTTCTTGAGCAACAAGCTCGGCCTCAACCAACAGGACGTCGGATTGTTGCTGGGCATCGCGGTGTTTATCGCCACCCTGCTTGCGCTGTACGGCGGTTACATCATCGACCGGCTCGAGAAGCGTCGGTTGCTGATTCTGGCGATGCTCTCCAGTGCCATCGGCTTCGTGCTGCTGACCTTCGCCAAAGATCTGTACCTGACCACCCTGACGCTGGTCATTACTGAAACCGCCTCGGCGCTGTTCCTGATCGGCTCCAAGGCGATCCTCAGTGAAAACCTGCCCATGGGCCAGCGGGCCAAGGCGTTCTCGCTGCGCTACACCCTGACCAACATCGGCTACGCCACCGGCCCGATGCTCGGTGTGGTGATCGCCGGGGTGTATCCGATTGCGCCGTTCCTGATTGCTACCGGCATCGCTTTCGGCAGCATCTTCCTGATGATCGGCATCCCGAAAGACGCCAGTCCGGTCGCCGCCATCGGCCAGCCGCAGAGCTTCCTGAAAACCCTGATTACCCTGAAAAACGACCGCACGCTCATCATGTTCACTTGCGGTTGCCTGCTCAGCACCGTGGTTCACGGGCGTTTCACGTTGTACCTGTCGCAATACCTGCTGGTGGTCGAAGACTCGCAGCGAGCCCTGCAAACCATGGCCGCCCTGCTCGCCTGCAACGCCATCGCGGTGATCCTGTTGCAGTACCAGATCGGCCGCTTTCTCAACCGGGAAAAACTGCGCTACTGGATCGCCGCCGGCACCAGCCTGTTCATCCTCGGTCTGATCGGCTTCAGCCTGGCCGACAGCCTGGTGACCTGGTGCATCGCCATGTTCATCTTCACCCTTGGCGAGATGATCATTTACCCGTCGGAATTCCTGTTCGTCGACACCCTGGCCCCGGAGGAACTGCGCGGCAGCTATTACGGCGCGCAGAATCTGGCGGCGCTGGGCGGCGCATTGAGCCCGGTGATTTGCGGTTTCCTGCTGATGCATACGCCGGCGCCGACGATGTTCTACGCCCTCAGCGCACTGACCGCGCTGGGTGGTTTTCTGTGTTTCATGAGCGGGCGGCGCGTGGCTTTACTGCATAAATAATGCACTGAAACTGCATTTATATGAATTTGTCAGCATCGTGATTGCTTGGCACACTGTGCGCGTTCCTCCCCCAATAGTTGGAACTCTTCGAAGGACTTTCCGCGTTTACGGACAGTCCTTTTTTTTGCCCTGAATTTCACAAAGGATCGAATCTGCATGCTCGCTCGCTGGTTGCCCGCCGCCATCAACACCCGCCCCACCGAATGGAGCCGCGCCGCCATCGGTATGGCGCTGGGCACGTTGTTCAGCGTGTGGGCATGCAGTCAGGTGTTCGGCATTGAAGTGGCCTACCACCTGATCGGCCCGCTGGGCGCTTCGGCGGTGCTGCTGTTCGCGGTATCGTCCGGCGCACTCGCCCAGCCTTGGTCGATCATCGGTGGCTACCTGTGCGCGGGTGTCGTCGCGTTGCTGGTGGCCCACGTCCTCGGCCGAACCCTGGGCAGCGCCTGCCTCGCGGCGGGCGTGGCGCTGATCCTGATGTGCTGGCTGCGCTGCCTGCATCCACCGGCCGGCGCCGTCGCGTTGACCATGGTGCTGGCCGACCCGATGACCATCGCCATGGACTGGAAAGCCCTGGAACCGGTGATGCTCAGCGCCGCATGCCTGCTGCTGGCCGCACTGGCCTACAACAACCTCACCCGCATCCGCTACCCGAAACGCCCCGCCGAACCGGCGCCAGCCGTAGCGCCGGTGGATATTCAGTCCATCACGGCCGAGGATCTGAAACGGGCGCTGGCGGACATGGAGGCGTTCATCGATGTCACACCGGAGGATCTGGAGCAGCTGATTCATGCCAGTGAGTTGCATGCCAGGCGGCGGAGCATTGGCCAGGTGTTCAGCTGAACCAGGAGCCCGCGCCTGTCAGCGTTGTCGATTGAAAAGAAGCGGCGATCCCGTGCATTTTGGCTAAGGCAAAAATGCAGACAGCCCATGCACATATCCCCGTTGTACACGGCAAATTTGCACTGTTACGATCCGGTAACGCTCGCGCGCGAGCTTCTCGAATAAAGACAATAAAAGCAGGGAGTTAGTGATGACTGCTCAGGCTTCATCCCCGCGGACTTCGTCCATGGATGCCACGCCACACGAAGTGTTGGCCGAGGTTCGCAATCACATCGGTCATCTGACCCTCAACCGCCCCGCCGGTCTCAATGCCCTGACCCTCGACATGGTGCGCCAGCTCCAGCAACACCTGGACGCCTGGGCCGCTGATGCCGATATCCACGCGGTCACGCTGCGCGGTGCCGGCGAGAAAGCCTTCTGTGCCGGGGGCGACATTCGCTCCCTGTACGACAGCCATAAAAGCGGCGACACGCTGCACGAAGATTTCTTCGTCGAGGAATACGCCCTCGACCTGACGATCCACCACTACCGCAAACCGGTGCTGGCGCTGATGGACGGTTTCGTTCTCGGCGGCGGCATGGGTCTGGTGCAAGGCGCTGATCTGCGGGTAGTCACCGAGAAAAGCCGTCTGGCGATGCCGGAAGTGGCGATCGGGTATTTCCCGGATGTCGGTGGCAGTCATTTCCTGCCGCGCATTCCCGGTGAGCTGGGGATTTACCTGGGTGTCAGCGGCGTGCAGATCCGGGCGGCGGATGCGCTGTATTGCGGCCTCGCCGACTGGTATCTGGACAGCAGCAAACTCGGCACCCTCGACGAACAGCTCGACCAGTTGCAGTGGCACGACACGCCGCTGAAAGACCTGCAAAACCTGCTGGCCCGCCACGCGGTGCAAACCTTGCCGGATGCGCCGCTTGAAGCCTTGCGCCCGGCCATCGATCACTTCTTTGCCTTGCCTGACGTGCCGAGCATCGTTGAGCAACTGCGCGCCGTGACCGTCGCCGACAGCCACGAATGGGCGACCACCACCGCCGACCTGATGGAAACCCGTTCGCCGCTGGCGATGGGCGTGACCCTGGAAATGCTCCGTCGCGGCCGGCACCTGAGCCTGGAACACTGCTTCGCCCTCGAACTGCATCTGGATCGCCAGTGGTTCGAGCGCGGCGACCTGATCGAAGGCGTGCGTGCCTTGCTGATCGACAAAGACAAGTCACCGCGCTGGAACCCGCCGACGCTTGCTGCGCTGCACGCCGAGCACATCGCGAGTTTCTTCCACGGTTTTGAAGAGAGCGGGAGCTGAGCCATGCACGATCTCGAATTGACTGAAGACCAGGTAATGATCCGCGACATGGCCCGGGACTTTGCCCGTGGCGAAATCGCGCCACACGCGCAAGCCTGGGAAAAGGCCGGCTGGATCGATGACGGTCTGGTGGCGAAGATGGGTGAACTCGGCCTGCTGGGCATGGTAGTGCCGGAAGAATGGGGCGGCACTTACGTCGACTACGTGGCTTATGCGCTGGCGGTGGAAGAAATTTCCGCCGGTGACGGCGCGACCGGCGCGTTCATGAGCATTCACAACTCGGTGGGTTGTGGGCCGGTGCTCAATTACGGCAGCGAAGAACAGAAACAGACCTGGCTGGCCGATTTGGCCAGCGGCGCAGTGATCGGCTGCTTCTGCCTGACCGAACCCCAGGCCGGCTCCGAAGCGCACAACTTGCGCACCCGCGCCGAACTGCGCGACGGGCAATGGGTGATCAACGGCGCCAAGCAATTTGTCAGCAACGGCAAGCGGGCGAAACTGGCAATCGTGTTTGCGGTGACCGATCCGGATCTCGGCAAGCGCGGCATCTCGGCGTTTCTGGTGCCGACCGATACGCCGGGTTTCATCGTCGACCGCACCGAACACAAGATGGGTATCCGCGCCTCCGACACCTGCGCGGTGACGCTGAACAATTGCAGCATTCCTGAAGCAAATCTGTTGGGTGAACGCGGTAAAGGTTTGGCGATTGCCCTCTCCAACCTGGAAGGCGGACGCATCGGCATTGCCGCGCAAGCATTGGGCATCGCCCGTGCGGCATTCGAAGCGGCGCTGGGTTACGCCCGTGATCGGGTGCAGTTCGGCAAGGCCATTGTCGAACATCAGAGCATCGCCAATCTGCTGGCGGACATGCAGATGCAGATCAACGCGGCACGCTTGATGATTCTGCACGCCGCGCGACTGAGAACAGCGGGTAAGCCGTGTCTGTCGGAGGCTTCGCAGGCCAAGCTGTTTGCTTCGGAAATGGCTGAGAAGGTGTGCTCGTCAGCGATTCAGATTCATGGCGGGTACGGGTATCTGGAGGATTACCCGGTGGAGAAGTATTACCGGGATGCGCGGATTACCCAGATTTATGAAGGGTCCAGCGAAATACAGCGGATGGTGATTGCGCGAGAGTTGAAGAACTACCAGCTCTAAAAGCTTCGCGAGCAAGCTCTGCTCCCACAGGGATTGGTGTAAACCTCAGATCCAATGTGGGAGCTGGCTTGCCAGCGATGGCGTCAGTGAATACGCCGCGTTACTTGCCCTGGAACTCCGGCGACCGCTTGGCCACAAACGCCGCCATGCCTTCCTTCTGATCCTGCGTCGCAAATGCCGCATGGAACACCCGACGCTCGAAACGCACGCCTTCAGTCAGGTTCACTTCGAACGCGCGGTTGACGCTTTCCTTGACCATCATCGCAATCGGCAACGATTTGCTGGCGATCACCGCTGCGACTTTCAGCGCTTCATCCAGCAACTCGGCACTCGGCACGATGCGCGCGACGATGCCGCAACGCTCGGCTTCCACCGCGTCGATCAAACGTCCGCTCAGGCACATCTCCATCGCTTTGGCCTTGCCTACAGCGCGGGTCAGGCGCTGGGTGCCGCCCATGCCCGGCAGCACGCCGAGGTTGATTTCCGGCTGGCCAAACCTGGCGTTGTCGCCAGCCAGGATGAAGTCGCACATCAGCGCCAGTTCACAGCCGCCGCCGAGAGCAAAACCGTTGACCGCAGCGATGATTGGTTTGCGGCGATTAGCCACGCGGTCGCTGTCGCTGAACAGGTCGTCCATGTAGATCTGTGGGTAGGTCAGATCAGCCATTTCCTTGATGTCGGCGCCGGCGGCAAAGGCTTTGGTCGAGCCGGTGATGACGATGCAACCAATGTTTGCGTCAGCTTCGAAACCATCGAGCGCGCGGTTCACTTCGCTGACCAGTTGCGCGTTGAGGGCATTCAGCGCCTGCGGGCGATTGAGGGTGATCAGGCCGACGCGGCCATGGGTTTCCAGCAAGATCGTTTCGTAACTCATGTGCAGATTCCTTCTCAAAGATTGCGCGAAATGACCATGCGCTGAATGTCGCTGGTGCCTTCGTAGATCTGGCAGACCCGCACGTCGCGGTAGATGCGCTCCAGCGGGAAGTCGTTGAGGTAACCGTAACCGCCGAGGGTTTGCAAGGCCATGGAGCAGACCTTCTCGGCCATTTCCGAGGCGAACAGTTTGGCCATCGATGCTTCGACCAGCGCCGGCTGACCGCTGTCACGCAGGGCGGCGGCGTAGAGCACCATCTGCCGCGCCACGGCGACCTGGGTCGCCATGTCCGCCAGGCGGAACGCCACAGCCTGATGCTCGATGATCGGCTTGCCGAAGCTATCGCGCTCGCGGGCGTAATCACGGGCAGCTTCGAACGCGGCGCGGGCCATGCCCACCGCTTGCGAAGCGATGCCGACGCGGCCGCCTTCGAGGTTGGCCAGGGCGATCTTGTAGCCCTCGCCCTCCTCGCCCAAACGGTTGGCCACCGGCACTTTCACGTCTTCGAACAGGATCTGGCAGGTGTCCGAGGCATGCTGGCCGAGCTTGTCTTCAACCCGGGCGACTTTGTAGCCCGGCGAGTCGGTCGGAACGATGAAGGCGCTGATCCCGCGCTTGCCGGCACTCGGGTCGGTGACCGCAAACACGATCACGACCCCGGCGTTCTGCCCGGAGGTAATGAACTGTTTGCAACCGTTGAGCACGTAGTGATCGCCTTCAAGGCGTGCCCGGGTTTTCAGGCTGCTGGCATCGGAACCGGCCTGGGGTTCGGTCAACGCGAAAGCACCGAGCATCTCGCCGCTGGCCAGCGGTTTGAGGAAGCGCTCGCGCTGGTCGTCGTTGCCGAACTTTAGGATCGGCACGCAACCCACCGAGTTGTGCACGCTCATGATGGTCGAGCAGGCACCGTCGCCGGCGGCGATTTCTTCCAGGGCCATGGCGTAGGCCAGGTAACCGGTGTCGCAACCGCCCCACTGCTCCGGCACCAGCATGCCGAAGAAGCCCAGTTCGGCCATTTCGCCGATGGCTTCTTTCGGGAAGCGATGCTCGCGGTCCCACTCGGCAGCAAACGGTTTCAGCCGTTCCTCGGCAAACTGCCGGGCCATGTCGCGGATTTGTTGTTGGTCATCGTTGGGAATCATGGCAAATCCTTAACTCGGGTTCAGACGCACTCGACGGCCATCGCCGTGGCTTCGCCGCCGCCGATGCAGATCGCCGCGACGCCGCGTTTCAGGCCTTTCTGGCGCAGGGCCGAGAGCAAGGTCACCAGAATCCGCGCGCCGGAGGCACCGATCGGATGGCCCAGGGCGCAGGCGCCGCCGTGGATGTTGAGTTTGTCGTGGGGGATTTCCAGATGGGTCATCGCCGCCATGCCGACCACGGCGAAGGCTTCGTTGACTTCGAACAGATCGACCTGATCCAGCGACCAGCCGGTTTTCTTCATCAGCTTCTTGATCGCGCCAATCGGTGCCACCGGGAACAGGCCCGGGGTGTCAGCGAAAGCTGCGTGGCCGTGAATCACCGCCAGCGGTTTCAGCCCCTGTTTCTGCGCTTGCGACTGACGCATCAGCACCAGTGCGGCGGCGCCGTCAGAGATCGAGCTGGAGTTGGCCGCGGTCACGGTGCCGCCCTCACGGAACGCCGGTTTCAGCGAGGCAATCTTGTCCAGTTTGGCTTTCGGTGGCTGCTCGTCATTGCTGATCACCACTTGTTCCTTGCCGACGGTGACAGTCAGCGGGACGATCTCGGCCTTGAAGCTGCCGTCCTTGATCGCTTGCTGGGCGCGGGTGGTCGAGGCGATGGCGAAGGCGTCCTGAGCCTCACGGCTGAAGTCGTTGGTTTCGGCGCAGTCCTCGGCGAAGGTGCCCATCAGGCGGCCCTTGTCGTAGGCGTCTTCGAGGCCGTCGAGGAACATCGAATCGAGCACCCGGCCGTGACCCATGCGGTAACCGGCACGGGCCCGGTCCAGCAGGTATGGCGCGTTGGACATGCTTTCCATGCCGCCGGCGATCACCACATCGGCGCTGCCGGCCAGCAGCATGTCGTGGGCCAGAATGGCGGTTTCCATGCCCGAGCCGCACATTTTGTTGACGGTGGTGCAACGGGTGGATTTATCCAGCCCGGCGCCCAGTGCAGCCTGACGCGCAGGCGCCTGACCGAGACCGGCCGGCAGTACGCAGCCGAACAGCACTTCATCGACCGCGTCGGCGGCAATACCCGCGCGCTCAACCGCAGCCTTGATTGCAGCGGCGCCCAGTTGCGGCGCGGTCAGGCTTTTCAGTTCGCCCTGGAAACCGCCCATCGGGGTGCGGACAGCGCTGACGATGACAATCGGATCGTTGGAAATGGTCATGGAAAATCCTCCTTACTTGGCGGCCATGCGCAAGGCACCGTCGAGACGGATCACCTCGCCGTTGAGCATGCTGTTTTCAATGATATGCCGCACCAGCGCAGCGTACTCGGCAGGTTTGCCCAAGCGCGGCGGGAACGGCACGCCGGCGGCCAGCGAGTCGCGCACTTCCGGGGTCATGCCGGCCATCATCGGGGTCTCGAAAATGCCCGGAGCGATGGTCATCACGCGGATACCGAAGCGCGCCAGCTCGCGGGCGGCAGGCAGGGTCAGGCTGGCGATGGCGCCTTTGGACGCGGAATACGCGGCCTGACCGATCTGGCCATCGAACGCCGCAACGGAGGCGGTGTTGATGATCACACCGCGCTCACCATCGGCGTTGGCTTCGCTTTCGGCAATCGCTGCCGCCGCCAGGCGCAGCATATTGAAGCTGCCGATCAGGTTGACGTTGATCACCTGAGCGAAGCTGGACAAGGCATGCGGGCCGTTCTTGCCGAGGATCTTTTCGCCACGAACGATGCCGGCGCAGTTCACCAGACCGTGCAGGCTGCCGAAGGCTTTAACGGTCGCCTGCACGGCGGCTTCGGCGGCAGCTTCGTTGCTGATGTCTGCCACCACGCTTTGCGCGCCGAGGCGCTGGGCCTGGGCGGCAACGGCGTCGGCGTTCATGTCCACCAGCATCACTTTGGCGCCGGCGTTGACCAGCAATTCAGCGGTGGCGGCACCCAGGCCGGATGCGCCGCCGGTGACGATAAAAACCTTGTTCTCGATCTGCATGACAGTTTCCTTGGATTCAAGCTGAAACGTTGTGCGCCGCAGCCTCTTGAGCCTTGGCGATTTCCTGATTGCGCAAGATAAAGCGCTGCAATTTGCCGCTCGGGGTTTTCGGCAACTCGCTGACAAATTCGATTTCACGGGGGTACGAATGCGCGGCCAGACGTTTGCGCACGTGTTGGCGCAGTTCTTCGGCCAACGCCGGTTCGGCCCGATATTGCGGGTTGAGCACGACAAAGGCTTTGACCAGCTCAGTGCGCTCCGGATCGGGTTTGCCGACCACTGCGGCTTCCACCACGGCCGGGTGTTCGATCAGTGCGCTTTCCACGTCGAACGGGCCGACCCGGTAGCCGGACGTGGTAATCACATCATCGCTGCGACCGACGAAGCTGATGCTGCCGTCCGGGTTCCACTCGACGGTGTCGCCGCTCAGGTAGTAATCGCCGACGAAGGCCTTGGTCGGTACGCCTTCGTAACCGGCGAACCAGCACATCGGCGACTGTGTGCGGTCGATGGCGAGAATGCCGGGCTGGCCGACGCCGAGTTCGTTGTTCTGTTCGTCGAGCACCACGATGCGATGGCCCGGCGAGGCGAAACCGGCGGCGCCAAGGTGGATCGGGTGTTCGAGGCCGTGGTGGTTGCACAGCACCATGCCCAGCTCGGTCTGGCCGTAGTGATCGTGAATGACCACGCCGAGATTGTCGGCGAACCAGCGAATCACTTCCGGGTTCAGCGGCTCGCCGGCGCTGCTGACGATGCGCAGCTTGCCCTTGATCGATTTGGCGAACTCGTCGCCGCCGGCAATCAGCAGACGATACGCGGTGGGCGAACCGGTGAGGTTGGTGATGCCGTACTTGTTGATCACCCGGCAAGTGCTTTCGAGGGTGAACGGGCCATCGTAGAACGTGATCGGATGGCCCATCGACAACGGGCCGGTGACGCCGAAATAGATGCCGTAGGCCCAACCCGGATCGGCGACGTTCCAGAACGCATCTTCCGGGCGCAGATCCACGGCATCGCGGGTGTAGCTCTGGAACGCGACGATCGCCTTGAGCGGCACCGACAGCGCTTTCGACGGGCCAGTGGTGCCCGAGGTGAACATCAGCAGGAACGGGTCTTCGCCGGTCAGCATGACCGGTTCGCAGATATTGGAATGGTTGGCCAGCTCGGCCCAGAAACTGAAATCGCCACGGACGATGCCCTGGCCTTTCGGACCGCCGACGGTGACCAGCGTCGGGCAGTCGGCGACTTCGGCGAGTTTCGGCCGGTTGACCGCATCGGTGACCACGACTTTGGCACCGGAACTGTTCAGGCGATGCTCAAGGGCTTTAGGGCCGAACGCAGTGAACAGCGGTTGATACACCGCGCCGATGCGCCAGGTGGCGAACACGGTGATCAGCAATTCGATATTGCGCGGCAGCAGGCCGGCGACCTTGTCACCCTTCTGCACGCCCTGAGCCAGAAGGAAATTGGCGAACCGCGCGGCTTTGTCCTGCAGATCGCTGAACGTGTACGTTGCACTGGCGCCATCGCGGCCTTCCCAGAACAGCGCGATGCGCCCCGGCAGTGCGTGCCGGTCACAACATTCGACGCAGGCGTTGAGCGCCTCGAGCGTGCCGCTGAGCGCGGCGTCCACGGTGTGCTGATAATCAAACTGTGCGGTGGCAGACAAGTAATCGCGCATTGCCAGAATCCCTCTGTTCTTATTAGGTTGGGGAACCGTAAACAACAGAGGAATACTCGCGCCGCACGCCGGCTGCGGCAATGGTCAAAGCCCTCAAAGTGGATGACTGGTTTGGCCAAGAATCCGGTTGCAACTGATCGTTCCCACGCTCTGCGTGGGAATGCAGCCCAGGACGCTCCGCGTCCCCTCCAGAGCTGGAACGCGGAGCGTCCCTTGAGGCATTCCCACGCAGAGCGTGGGAACGAGAATCAACGGTGGGAGGTGTGGGTCAGACCGCCTCGTTGAGAATCAAGCTGCGATAGTGCCCAGGATTGGTCCCCGACCACTTGCGAAACGCCTTGTAGAACGAACTGGCATCGGCAAACCCCAACCGCGTGGCGATCTCGGCAAAACTGATCGAAGGCTCCGCCAGCCAGGTGATCGCCAGCTCCTTGCGCACGCTGTCCTTGAGGCCCTGATAGGTCTGCCCTTCTTCCGCCAATCGCCGGCGCAGGGTCGAGGCCGACATGCACAGTTGCTGGGCGAGCGCATCGGTTTCCGGCCAGTGTTCGGCGGCCAGCTGCCGCAGATCCTGCTTGATCCGGCTCGCAAGGCTTTCCGGGTCGCGGTACTTGACCAGAATGTTGGCCGGGGCGTGGGCCAGGAAGCGCTTCAACTCCTCAGGACTGCGCTTGATCGGCAGATCCAGCACCTCGGCGGCGAAGATCATCCGCGTGCGTGGCCGGTCGAAGCGCAGGTTTTCCGAGAACATCACCCGATAGTCATCGCAGAAATCCGGCGCCGGGCAGCGCAGTTCGATAGCCAGGATCGGAATCCGCCGCCCCGCCAGCCAGCACGCCACGCCGTGGACGATCATCCAGTAAGTGAAATAGGTGAAGGCGCGGCGCGGTTGTGGGTCGTCTTCCAGCAGCACGATTTCCGCCAGGCTCTGCTGGCGCACCAGTTGCGCCGGCATGCGTTCGAGCATCAGCGACAGGAAATTCAAACCCGCGCCAAGCCCTGCGGCCAGATTCGGCTGGGCCATGGCGCTGCGGCAAAGAAATTCCAGGCTGCCGGATTTCAGCTTGCGCGGGTCCATGCCAAAAAACTCATCATCGCCGCGCCGCGCCAACAGGCGCCATAACCGCGCGTACTGGCTGGCCGGCACACGCGCGTCGGTGGGCAGCAGCGCCGGATCGATCCCGACCTTGTTCAAGACTTCTTCCGTGGCCACGCCCGGGGCACAACTTTGCAGCAGTGCTTCGCGCACCAGTTGAATGGCGATGGTGTCTTTTTCCGACATGGAACGCGCTGAATCCTGGTTGTTGTTCGAGTGGCGGGCATCTTAGCGCAGCTGGCCGGACGTCGTGGATGTTCAGACTCGTTCAGCTGAGGTTCAGGTAAATGTCAATGAATGCCATGTGAGAATGACTTTCATTATGTTACAACTTGTAACCTCATTTCGTTACACAGTGATCGTCGAATGCTCGTTCCCTTTTTGATCATGTTGCGCGAAGGCATCGAAGCCGCGCTGATCGTTGGCATCATCGCCAGCTACCTGCAACAGACCGGCCGTGGACAGTGGATGCCGGCGGTGTGGATCGGGGTGTTTCTCGCTGCTGCACTAGCGTTGCTGGTCGGTGGCGGCCTGGAACTGGTCAGTGCCGAATTCCCGCAAAAACAGCAGGAACTGTTCGAAGGCGTGGTCGGGCTGGTGGCCGTGGGCATTCTCAGTTCGATGGTGTTCTGGATGCGCAAGGTGGCGCGTTCGATCAAGCATTCGCTGCAAGCCTCTCTCGATCACGCACTGACTGCTTCGAAACATCAGGTCATCGCCCTGATCGCCATGGTGTTCTTTGCCGTGGCCCGGGAAGGTCTGGAAACCGTGTTCTTCCTGCTGGCCGTGTTCCAGCAAAGCGAAGGACCGGCCGCGCCGATCGGTGCCCTGCTCGGCCTGATCCTCGCAATCATTGTCGGCTTCCTGATCTACAGCGGCAGCATGCGCCTGAACCTCTCGGCATTCTTCCGCTGGACCGGGCTGTTCATCCTCGTGGTCGCCGCCGGGATTCTCGCCAACTCGGTGCAGGCGCTGCATGAAGCCGGGGTCTGGAATCACCTGCAAACCGTGCTTTTCGACTTCAGCGCGACGCTGCCGATGGACGGCCCGCTGGGCTCGGTGCTGGCCGGCATGTTCGGTTATCAGGATGCGCCGACCGTCAGCACCCTCGGCGCATACCTGATTTACCTGGTGGTGGCGCTGGTGATGTTTTTCATGCCGGCGCCCAAGCCTGCCGCCCAATCGTCTTCCGTTTCCAGCCAATAAGGGCCTTCATGTCAAAGCCTGATATTCCTCAGAACTCGCCTCCCCGCGCCTTGCGCTGGGCGGTGGCCGGTTCGGTGGTCGTGATGATCGCCGCCGGTGGCCTGTTCTACTACGCCTCGAAAATGGCCGCCGCCAAACGTCAGCACAACCGTGACGAGGTGGTGGTCAATATTCATCCCCACAGTTGCGAACCGAACGCCCTGACGGTGCCGGCCGGCCGCGCCAGTTTCCGCATCGTCAACCGCTCCGACCGGGCGGTGGAATGGGAAATCCTCGACGGCGTGCTGGTGATCGAAGAGCGCGAGAACATTGCGCCGGGCCTGAGCCAGGTGATCAACGCCAACCTGCAACCCGGCGACTACGCCATCACTTGCGGTCTGTTGAGCAACCCGCGCGGCACCCTGCACGTGACACCGACCGCCGCGTCGGATGCCGCCGCCAAGGCCAAGCCGCCGATGGTTGCCTTCGTCGGGCCGTTGTCGGAGTTCCGCGTGTACCTGGCTAGCCAGGGCAGCGCGTTGATCAAAGCGGTGACGGCGCTGAATCAAGCCATCGACAGCGGCGATCTGGCCCAGGCTCAGGCGCTGTATTTGCCGGCCCGCGTCGCCTATCAGCGTCTGGCCCCCGCCGCTAAACGCCTGGCCGAACTGGACAACAGCATCAACGCCCGCGCCGATTACTTCGAGAAACGCGAGCAGGATCCAGCCTTCGTCGGTTTCCATCGCCTTGAATACGCGCTGTTCCAGCAACGCAAACTCGACGGCCTGACGCCCATTGCCCAAGGCCTGCTCGACAACGTCACCACGTTGAAACAACAGCTGCTGGCCCAGTCGCTGCCGCCGGAGCAACTGGTGGAAATCGTCGTGCGCAACCTCAACACCCTCGCCGACGTGCGCGCCGCCAGCGGCGAAGAGGAACGCTACAGCCACAGCGATCTCAACGGCTTCACGGCCAATCAGGAAACCGCGCACAAAGTCGTCGAACTGTTGCGCCCGCTGCTGAGCAAATCCGCCGCTGACCTGCTGCCGAAAATCGACAGCGCGATGGCTGATTTCGATACCACGCTGAACGGTTTCAAGGTCAAGGACGGCTACGCCAGTTACGACACCGTCAACGGTGAGCAACGCAAGCAGATCGCCGACAAGGCCAAGGCCCTGGCCGACGCCCTCGACGCCATTGATCCCGCCCTCGGCCTCTCCGGCCTGTAAGCAGAAGACGAATACCGATGAACGACTCCGAACATTTCAACCTGCAACGTCGCCGCGTATTGATGGGGATGGGCGCCGCCGGTGTCGCACTGGCCGGCACGGCGTTGAGCTGCCCGGCAATGGCCGCCGCGCCTGCGCAAGTCACCGAAGCGCCGAGCAGCGACAAGACCCAGGATCACCACGACTTTCATGGCGTACACCAGAGCGGCATCGTCACCCCGCGCCCGGCGTCCGGCATGCTGGTGTCGTTCGATGTGCTGGCCAGCGACCGTGAAGACCTGGAGCGGCTGTTCCGTACCCTCAACGAGCGCATCGTTCCTGATGAAGGGCGGCCCGGTGGCGCAGATCGATCCGAAGTTGCCACCGCCGGATTCCGGCATCCTCGGCCCGGTGGTGACGCCGGACAACCTGACCATCACCGTGTCTGTCGGCGAATCATTGTTCGATGAGCGCTTTGGTCTTGCGTCCGCCAAACCCAAGCGCCTGGTGCGCATGGTCGGTTTCCCCAACGACGCGCTGGAAGCCGATTGCTGCCACGGCGACCTGAGCCTGCAGTTCTGTTCCAACACCGCCGACACCAATATCCACGCCCTGCGCGACATCGTGAAGAACCTGCCGGATCTGCTGCTGGTGCGCTGGAAACAGGAAGGCAGCGTGCCGCCGCAAGCACCGGCCAAGCCCGGTGTGCCGGCGCAATCGGCGCGTAACTTCCTCGGTTTCCGCGACGGTTCGGCCAACCCGGATTCCAACGACGGCAAAGCCATGGACCGCATCGTCTGGGTGCAACCGGGCAGTGACGAACCAGCCTGGGCGGCCCACGGCAGTTATCAGGCGGTGCGGATCATCCGCAACTTCGTCGAACGCTGGGACCGCACGCCGTTGCAGGAACAGGAAAGCATCATCGGCCGAGTGAAAACCACCGGCGCGCCGATGGGCGCCAGCCATGAAACCGAAGTGCCGGATTACAGCAAGGACCCGCAAGGCAAGCTGACCAAGCTAGACGCGCACATCCGCCTGGCCAACCCGCGCACCGCCGCGAGCCAGGCCAACCTGATCCTGCGCCGGCCGTTCAACTACTCCAACGGCGTGAACAAGAACGGCCAGCTCGACATGGGCCTGCTGTTCATCTGTTACCAGGCCGACCTGGAAAAAGGCTTCATCACCGTGCAGACCCGCCTCAATGGCGAGCCGCTGGAGGAATACCTCAAGCCTGCCGGAGGCGGTTACTTCTTCACTCTGCCGGGTGTCACGGGCGACAAGGACTTCATCGGTCGCTCGCTGCTCAACGCTACTCAACCAAAAACAACTGCATAGCATTCAACAGGAGCCGCCCCATGAAAAAGACACCACTCGCGTTATTGCTGACCCTTGGTTTGCTCAACATCCCGCTGTCGGCGTTCGCCGCGACCGCGCCACTGGACCTGGTGGGGCCGGTGTCGGACTACAAAATCTATGTCACCGAACAACTGGATGAACTGGCCAGCCACACCCAGCAGTTCACCGACGCCGTGAAGAAAGGCGACCTGACCACCGCGCAAAAGCTCTACGCGCCAACCCGCGTCTACTACGAGTCGATCGAGCCGATTGCCGAGTTGTTCAGTGACCTCGACGCCTCCATCGACTCCCGCGTCGACGACCACGAGAAAGGCGTGAAAGCCGAAGACTTCACCGGTTTCCACCGCATCGAATACTCGTTGTTCTCGGAAAAGAGCACCAAGGATCTGGACGCTCTGGCCGATGGCCTGAACAAGGACGTGAAGGACCTGCAAACCCGCGTCGCCAGTCTGACCTTCCCGCCGGAAAAAGTCGTCGGTGGCGCCGCTGCGCTGCTCGAAGAAGTCGCTGCGACCAAGATTTCCGGTGAAGAAGACCGTTACAGCCACACCGACTTGTACGACTTCCAGGGCAACATCGACGGCGCGAAGAAAATCGTCGACCTGTTCCGTCCGCAGATCGAGAAGCAGGACAAGGCCTTCGTCGCCAAAGTCGACAAGAACTTCGCCACCGTGGACAAGATCCTGGCCAAGTACAGGACCAGGGACGGTGGTTTCGAGACCTATGACAAAGTGAAGGACAACGATCGCAAGGCGCTGGTGGGCCCGGTCAATACCCTGGCCGAAGACCTGTCGACCTTGCGTGGCAAGCTCGGTCTGAACTGAGACTTGTAGCGCCTGTTCTACCCCTTTCGCGAGCAAGCTCGCTCCCACACCAAGTCTTTGTTGAACACAGAAATTGTGCTCAGCGAAGATCCAATGTGGGAGCGAGCTTGCTCGCGAAGGCATTTCTAGCGGCGCTGAAAATTCTGTGCCTTACAGAATGCGATAGAGCAACCGCTCCACCCGCACCCGGCTCACGCGCTTGAGGAACTTGGCGACCCCGGCCGGGTAATCCGGCAAGGCTTCCAAGTCCTGAAAACGTGCGATCCGCGTGGTGTGTTCGAAGATGTTTTCCAGCTCCAGCCGGCGCGGTTCCAACCACTCGCCTTTCGGGTCATCGATCAGCAAGGCGTTTTCCAGATCGAGACGGAACGCCCGCGGGTTGAGGTTATTGCCGGTCAGCAATGTGTAGCGCTGGTCGATCCACATGCCCTTGAGGTGATAGCTGTTGTCGCCTTCACGCCACAGGTGCAGGTTCAACTGGCCGCTGTCGATGTTGCGCTGATGCCGCTTGGCGAAACGGCGCAGGCTGATCTCGTACAAATACGGCAGCGCGGCAATCACCTTGAACGGCTCGCTCGGCGGGATGTAGAAGTCGTTGGCGGTCTTGTCGCCGACCACGATGTCGATCTTCACGCCGCGCGCCAGCGCCCGGTTGATCTCGCGGATCACCCCCAGCGGCAGGTTGAAGTACGGCGTGCAGATGGTCAGTTGCTTCTGCGCGCTGGCGATCAGCTCCAGAATCACCCGGTTCAGCGGGTTGTTCTTGCCCACACCCAGCAACGGGCTGACCGACAGGCCGGTATGCGCCGTGCTGCCGGCACTGGTGTCGTACGCCGCATATTTGAGACGGCTGCGCAGATCGCCGATGTCGTTGCGCAAGCTGCGAGTGGTCGGCAGGTTCGGCAGGTCGAGGCGGTGCACCGCTTTCGATTCGATCAGGCCATGCTTGACCAGATGGTGCATCGAGTCCGCCAGTTCGCGGCTTTGCAGCACGTGATAACGGTCGAACCGGTACTTGTCGAATTTGTGCAGGTAAACGTTGTTCAGGCTCGCACCGCTGTAGACCACGCAATCGTCGATCACGAAGCCTTTGAGGTGCAGCACGCCGAACAGCTCGCGGGTCTGCACCGGCACGCCATAGATCGGCACCTCGCTCTGGTGGGTGCGGGTCATTTCCTGATACCACGCCGAGTTGCCCGGCTGTTTGCCGGCGCCGATCAAGCCGCGTTGGGCCCGCAGCCAGTCGACGACCACCGCGATCTCGAGCTCTGGGCGCTTGAGTTTGGCGGCGTGCAAGGCATCAAGGATTTCCTGGCCGGCTTCGTCGTTTTGCAGATAGAGCGCGACGAGGTAGATGCGCTGGGTCGCCTGGGCGATTTTCTCCAGCAGGCAACGGCGGAAATCGGCGGCGCCGGGCAGGATCGTCACGGCCTCGGCGGTCAGCGGAAAGCTGCGCAGTTTGGGCAGCAGAGAGCGTTTGAAAAGCAACGGCATAGGGCTCGCAATGGGTCGAATCCGAAGAACCCGAGAGCTTACACCATCAACTCCTTCGGGTCTTGTGAGTGTCTGTAATGACTTGACTGATCGTTGATCGTTCCCACGCTCTGCGTGGGAATGCCTCAAGGACGCTCCGCGTTCCAGCTCTGGAAGGGACGCGGAGCGTCCCGGGCTGCATTCCCACGCGGAGCGTGGGAACGATCAAAGCAAGAACAATAGAAATAACTGCTTGACCAAGGAGAACAATCGTTCTACTGTCCACCACATGAACGAAATCACAAGCAACAACACGACCCGAGACATCATTCTGGATGTCACCGAAAAGTTGATCTACAAAAGTGGCATCGCCGCCACCGGCATGGATCTACTGGTGAAAACCGCCGGTGTTTCCAGAAAGAGTATCTACCGCTACTTCGCCAACAAGGAGGAGTTGACCGTCGCCGCCCTGCAGCGCCGCGATGTGCGCTGGATGCACTGGTACAGAAGCGCCGTCGATCAGGCTGAAACCCCGGCGGATCGCCTGCTCAACCTGTTTACCGTGCTCAAGGCCTGGTTCGCCTCGGAAGGCTTTCGAGGCTGTGCCTTCATCAACACCAGCGGAGAGACGGGCGATCCCGAGGATCCGGTCCGCCTGGTCGCCAAGGACCACAAACAAAAGCTGCTCGACTACCTGTGCGAGCTGTGTACCGAACATGGTGCCGAGGAACCGCAACTGTTGGCCAAGCAGTTGCTGATCCTGATTGATGGCGCCATTACCGTAGCGCTTGTGATGGGTGATCACAGTGCCGCCGATAATGCGCAATGCATGGCGCGAAAGTTATTGGAGCTGTAACGCCTTAATAAGCCTGACACGTTGTTTAACTTTTAATAGATCCGGAGACAAACATGTCTACTGCAGCCGAAGTTCGTCCGCCATTGCCACCCTTCAATCGTGAATCGGCCATTGAAAAAGTTCGTCTGGCCGAGGATGGCTGGAACTCCCGCGACCCGCATCGCGTGTCGCTGGCCTATACCCTGGACACCAAATGGCGCAACCGCGCCGAATTCGCCAACAACCGCGAAGAAGCCAAGGCATTTCTGACCCGCAAATGGGCCAAGGAACTGGATTACCGCCTGATCAAGGAACTCTGGGCTTACTCCGACACCCGCATCGCCGTGCGCTACGCCTACGAGTGGCGCGACGACTCGGGCAACTGGTTCCGCTCCTATGGCAACGAAAACTGGGAATTCGACGAGCACGGCCTGATGTTCCAGCGTTACGCCTGCATCAACGACATGCCGATCAAGGAAAGCGAACGCAAGTTCCACTGGCCACTGGGCCGGCGTCCGGATGATCATCCGGGGTTGTCTGAACTGGGTCTGTAATCACGGAGCCCGCCACTCAAGATGGAAGCAAGGATGCTTCCATTTCGTGCTTTCCCCAAAACAACAAAAGCCCGTTGTTTTTATCGCAAAAGGTACTTGTGGACTGTCAGTAATGACAGTAGTGACAACTGCAAATTCATCAAATCATTGTCATGCAACGAACGTGGCCGGTTGGACGACCGCCCTCTCTTCTACCCATGACAATGAGCAACTGATATGACGCAAAATAATCTGATCCCAAACGGTGATTTCGGCACCGGTGACTTTAGTCACTGGATTCCACGAAATTACGACACGCCTATGTCTGTCGTACACCACAACGGTAACTATGTCGCACGTTTGGTCGGCGGTAGAAACCAGGGGCAGAATCTGGCAACCGGCCCTTCCCCATTCAGCCCGGTGCATTCGCTTTAACATTCAATGTTCAGGCGCCCGAGGCTGTCCCGCTGCAAAACACCAAGGATCGACGGTTTCACATCACCGATAGCGGCAAAGCTTCCAATCCACTGGTTCACGCATTTATCGTCTACACGCTTTGGGCGACCAACCGCAGCACTGGTGAAGCAGAAATCTGGTCAGGGTCGGAATATGTCGATCCAAAAACAAGAACGATTACGCTCAATGGCATGATTCGACCGGGCTTCGAATGGTTGGACATTGTCTTCGCCATTCCCAGCAATCCCTTTGGCAACAAAGGGCCGTTCTTCATCGGCAATGTCTGGCTCTCGGTGGTGTAACAACTCCCTTCAGGCGCCGCTGGATGATTGAGGATCCCATTCGCGATGAACCAGTGTTACAGCTATGATGACCGCCCGTCCCTGCCCTGCCGAATAAGCCGATTCCATGCCTTTCGAACTCAGCGTTGACCTCACCACTCTGGCCATTCTGGCCCTTGTCGCTTTCATTGCCGGATTCATCGATGCCATCGCTGGCGGCGGCGGTCTGTTGACCACGCCCGCGTTGCTTACCGCCGGTTTGCCGCCGCATCTGGTGCTGGGTACCAACAAGCTGAGTTCGACCTTCGGTTCGGCCACCGCCAGTTTCACCTTCTACCGCCGCAAGCTGTTCCACCCCAAACAATGGATGCACGCGATTGTCGGCACGCTGGTCGGTGCGCTGACCGGCGCCATCGTCGCCCATTACCTGCCCGCCGAATGGTTGAACAAGATGCTGCCGGTGATCGTCTTCGCCTGCGGCCTGTACCTGTTGTTTGGCGGTACGCCGAAAGCGCCGCTGGACAGCGACGCACCGATCAAGAAGAAATGGCAATCGACCCAAGGCTTCAGCCTCGGTTTCTACGACGGCGTGGCCGGCCCCGGCACGGGCGCGTTCTGGACCGTCAGCAGTCTGCTGCTGTACCCGATCGATCTGGTCAAGGCCAGCGGCGTGGCGCGCAGCATGAACTTCGTCAGCAACATTGCGGCGCTGTCGGTGTTCATGTTTTCCGGGCAGGTGGACTGGATCATCGGCCTGAGCATGGGCCTGTCGGTGATGGTCGGCGCATTCTTCGGGGCGCGCACCGCGATCAGCGGCGGCGCCAAGTTCATTCGTCCGGTGTTCATCACCGTGGTGCTGGGGTTGACCGTGCGTCTAGCCTGGCAGCACTGGTTCAGCGTGGCCTAAGCGCCGCGCCACATAGACGTCGATCAGGTAACGTGCAATCGATTTGGACGCCGGCAACGGCGGCAGATCGTGCACGTTGAACCACTGGGCGTCCTCGATCTCGTCTTCCTGGCAGACAATCTCGCCACCGGCGTATTCGGCATGGAAGCCGAGCATCATCGAATGCGGAAACGGCCAGCACTGGCTGCCCATGTACTGGATGTTCTTCACTTCGATGCTGACTTCTTCGCGCACCTCGCGGATCAGGCAATCCTCAGCCGATTCCCCAGGCTCGGCAAACCCCGCCAGCGTGCTGTAGACCCCGGTGACGAAACGCGGTGAACGCGCCAGCAGCACTTCATCGCCACGGGTCACCAGCACGATCATGCTCGGCGAAATTCGCGGATAGCTGCGCAGATCGCACGGTTGGCAATACATCGCCCGCTCCCGTGGCACCTGGATCATGGCCTGACCGCAATTGCCGCAGAAACGGTGTTCGCGCGCCCATGTCCCGATTTGCGCGGCGTAGCCCAGCACCTTGTAGATCGTGTGATCGCCGTCGAGCATGAACGCCCGCAGGCCTTTCCAGTTGCAACCCGGCACCTCGCTGGTGCTGCGCAGTTCCAGCAGATACACCGGTTCGCCATCGAGATGACCGATACCGTGCTCGGCCAGGATCGACAATTCCTGACGCTTGAGCCATTCCCGAGGGAACAGCGCGCCGTTGTCGTCGAACAGGAAACCCTCGGGGCTGCGCGCCACGGCCCAGCCGCCGGGTTGATCGGTGTCCAGTACTGCAGTGGTCCAGCGAGATGTCATGGTTTCTCAATCCAGAAATTCGGGTTTCTGTTTGCTCATATGGGCGGCCATGGCCACGCGCAAATCGTTGGATTGCAGCATGGCAGCGTTCCAGGTGGCAACGTACTCGAGACCGTCGTCGATGCGATGGTCGCGCATGTAGCTGATCATTTCCTTGGTGCCGGTGACCGCGATCGGCGACTTGCCGGCGATGTCCCGGGCAATGTCCATCACGCCTTCGATCAGACCGTCCTTGTCGCTGTAGACGCGATTGACCAGACCGATGCTGCGCGCTTCTTCGGCGCCAAACGTGCGACCGGTGTAAGCCAGCTCACGCAGCATGCCGTCACCAATGATCCGTGGCAACCGTTGCAGGGTGCCGACGTCCGCGGCCATGCCGATGTCGATTTCCTTGATCGAGAATTGCGCGTCCTCGGCGGCGTAGCGCATGTCGCAGGCGGCGATCAGGTCGATGGCGCCGCCCAGGCAGTAACCCTGGATCGCCGCGAGCACCGGTTTGCGGCAATTGTCGACCGCATTGAAGGATGCCTGCAGGGTCAGGATCTTCTTGCGCAACAGGCGTGCATTGCGCCCGACATCCTTGCCCAGCTCATTGGCCACGCCGGCCAGCATCATCAGGTCGATGCCCGAGGAAAAGTGTTTGCCGGCGCCGCTGAGCACCACCACCCGCACTTCGTCGGTGTCGTCGATCCACTGGAACACTTCGACGATTTCGCTCCAGAACGCGGCGTTCATCGAGTTGATCTTTTCCGGACGATTGATCTGCACATGGGCGATGTTGTCGGCCAGTTCGACGCTGAAGGCGGTGTATTGAGTCATGGCAGAAATCCTTTACCGGGCTGGAAATGAGGCCCGAACTATAACAAGGCATCAGCACGGCGGTTCGGCCAAATGCGGGACTCTAGCCGTTCTTCACTGCAACGAAGGCCGCCGTCTCATAGGGCACTGTTACCACGTCCCTGCCCCGCAGCAGCGGCTCGCCGGCAATCAGCTCTGCAATCTGCTCGTCAATCCTCGCGCGCTGCTGGTCGCTCAGTGCGGCAATGAAACTGGTGGAACGCACCCGGTTGAAAATCACATCTTCCGGCGAGCCGGTATGGCCATGCTGAAAGTGCTGGGCTTGCAAGGGCCCGAACGCCGTATGGGGAAAGGCCTTGCGCCATTCGCCGGTGTAAAAGCGCGGCGTGTCGCCCTCCAGCGCATTGACGATGGCGTCCAGCTTGGGCACCCAGTCGACCCGGATGTCGCGCAGGTTCCAGATCAAACCCAGTTTGCCGCCCGGTTTGAGGACCCGGGCGATTTCATCCAGCGCCTCGGTACTGGCAAACCAGTGAAAGGCCTGCGCGCAGACCACCGCATCCACCGAGGCATCGGGCAGCGGCAAATCCGTTGCCGTACCGCTGACAGCCAGCACCTGCGGCCACGCCAGTGACAGTTTTTCCAGCATCTGCGCCACCGGTTCGACGGCGATTACCTGGGCACCGGTCGCCACCAGCCGTCCGGTGAATTTGCCGGTGCCGGCGCCGAGGTCGATAACGGTCTTGTGGCCATCAAGGCCCAGTGTGCCCATCAGCCATTCACTGACGGCCGGCGGATAGTCGGGCCGGCCTTTGACGTAGGTGTCGGCGGCGGTTTTGTAGCCGCTGGCGGCCGAGTGGTGAACCTGATCTTTCATGGCCAAACTCCCATGGTAGAACTGCAGATCGACAACGAATGCTGACGAGCGTAACGCCGGAAAAAGGGCTTTCCTTTAACAAAGCCTGACAAAGCAATGAATAAATTTTCACCTTGCGGTGTTCAAAGTAAAACATGCCTCTCTGTGGAGCCTTGCCCATGACTATCCGTTCCGTTATGTTCGCCGCCCCGTTGCTGGTGGCCGCCGTTTTCGCGAGCCCCCTCGCCTTCGCCAATGGCGATGAAGAGGCGCCGGTGCAGAAACCCAACTGCCCCAAAGGCCAAGTGTTCGATACCAAAACCCAGAAGTGCGTGATGCAGACCAGCCGTCTGGTGCCCGACGCCGACCGGACCGATTACGCCTACCGTCTGGCCAAGGCCGGACGTTATGAAGAAGCCCTGGCCCTGCTCGACACGCTGGAACAACCGAATACCGCCAAGGCCCTCAACTATCGCGGTTATGCCACGCGAAAACTGGGGCGCACCGACGAAGGCATCGGTTATTACCTGCAATCGGTCAAGCTTGATCCGCAGTACGCGCAAGTCCGCGAGTACCTGGGCGAAGCCTATGTGATCAAGGGCCGCGTCGATCTGGCGCAGGAGCAGTTGCAGCACATCCGGAAGATTTGCGGCACGAGCTGCGAGGAATACCGGGACCTGGCCGAAGCCATCAACGACTCATCGAAAACCTGACACGACACGCGGAGGCGAACATTTTCAGCGATCAGGCCTTCAGAGCCGAACTCGGGCAACACTTGGCACGCCTGTGGCGTTACGGCTTGCTGCTGTCGCGCAACCGGCACGTGGCCGAGGATCTGGTGCAAGCCACCTGCGTGCGGGCGCTCGAGCGTTCGGGCCAGTACGTAGCCGGCACGCGCATGGACCGCTGGCTGCTAAGCATTCTGCATTCGATCTGGCTTAACGAAGTGCGCGCCCGCCGGGTGCGCCAGGGTCAGGGCGTAGTGGACGCCGACAGCCAGCTGGCATTCGACGGCGAATACGCCGCGCAGACCCACGTCATGGCAGCGCAGATAATCCGCCGGGTCGATGCGCTGCCGGAAACCCAGCGCGAAACGGTATATCTGGCCTACGTTGAAGGCCTGTCCTACCGCGAAGTCGCCGAGATCCTGCAAGTGCCGATCGGCACGGTCATGAGTCGCCTGGCCACCGCGCGCCTGAAACTGGCCGAATACCCGCCGTTGCAAGCGGTACCGAACAGCCCCGCAGGAGACCGGCAATGAATACGCCTTCCGACGAGCAACTGGTGGCGTATCTGGACGATGAACTGGACCGAGAACAGCGCAGCCACCTCGACAGCCTCATTGCCGACGATCCGTTGCTGAGTTTGCGGGTGCAATGGCTGAGCCGCAGCAGCCTGCCATTCAAGGCTGCCTACGACGAACTGGCGCAACAGGCGCCGCTTGATCGCTTGCAGGCCCGACTCGACGCCGCGCCGTCACCGCAAAAACCCGGTTTCAGCCGCCGCTGGTTCATCGGCGCAGCGGCAGCGGGCGTAGCGCTCGCAGGTATCGCGGCGGACCGCTTGTTTCTGGCCTGGCAGACACAGCAATCGCACAACTGGCGCGAGCTGGTGGGTGATTACATGGCGCTGTATGTGCCGCAGACCCTCGAACATCTGCCCACTGATGAAGCCTCGCAACTGGCACAGTTGCGAACCGTCGATGCGCGGCTGGGCGTAAGCCTGTCGCCGGCGAAACTGAAACTGCCCGGCGCGCAGTTCAAACGCGCGCAGCTCCTTGAATACGACGGCGTGCCCATCGCCCAGATGACCTGGCTCGACGCCACCCACGGCCCGCTGGCGCTGTGCGTCACGCGCACCAACAGCGGCAGCCAGCCGCTGGCCCATGAACGTCGGCACGCAATGAACGTGGTGTACTGGACCGAACGCGAACACGCCTGGATGCTGATCGGCCATCACCCGGCTTCCGAACTGGAAGACATGGCGAAAATGTTTAAGACCCGGCTCAACGGTTAAAGATTTTTTTCACTATGCTGCCCGGGTGAGTTTCCAAGAAGGATGGATTTATGCCGATTTCGCCACGCACAGCCCTGCTGGTCATCGACGTGCAGAACGACTTCATTCCCGGTGGCCAGTTGGCCGTGCCCGAAGGTGATTTGATCGTGCCGCTGATCAACCGGCTGGCCGGGCAGTTCAAGCAAGTGGTCATTTCCCAGGACTGGCACCCGGCCGGACATGCTTCGTTTGCCTCCAGTCATCCCGGCCGCCAACCCTATGACCTGATTCAACTGCCGTATGGCGAGCAGACGCTGTGGCCGGATCACTGCATTCAGGGCTCACGCGGTGCCGAGTTTCATTCGGGACTCGACCTGCCCCACGCGCAGTTGATCATCCGCAAGGGTTGCAACCCGGACATCGACAGCTATTCGGCGTTTCTGGAAGCGGATCGCGTAACGACCACGGGTCTGGCCGGTTATCTGAAGGAGCGCGGCATCGACACGGTGTACATGGTCGGCCTGGCGCTGGATTTCTGCGTGATGTTCTCTGCGCTGGATGCACGGGCGGCGGGGTTTAACACCTTTGTAGTGCTGGATGCGTGCCGGGCCATTGATTTGAATGGCTCGCGGGCGACCGCGATCGAGCGGATGCAGGTAGCCGGGGTCGGATTGATCCAGTCGACTGAACTGCTTTGACCGACTTGCTGATCGTTCCCACGCTCCGCGTGGGAATGCATACGGTGACGCTCTGCGTCACAAAGGACGCGGAGCGTCCTAGGCGGCATTCCCACGCAGAGCGTGGGAACGATCAGCGCTCTGGGTGGGAACTCAGCGATCATCAGGTCGGGGTTGGCAGCCAGAGCCTGAACCGCGCCCCGCCCAACGGCGAGCCTTCCACCGTCAGCGTACCGCCCTGCGCCTCGAGCGCCCGACGGCTGATCGCCAGCCCCAGGCCAAAGCCGCCGGTCGCCCGATCGCGGCTGCGATCCAGGCGATAGAACGGCTCGAAAATCCGCTCCCGCTCGTCTTCCGGAATGCCGATCCCGTCGTCATCCACCCAGATCTCGCACCCCTTCGGGCACACCTGCACGCCAATCTGAATGCGTTTTTCGCAGTAGCGCATGGCGTTGCGCAGCAGGTTCTGAATCGCCCGGGCCGTCAGGCGCGGGTCGAGAGAGAAGCGTTCCAGCTGATTGTGCAGCAGCACATCGATGACGATTTCCGGGGATTCCAGCTCTTCGTCGACGCTGCCCAGAATGCTGTCGATGAATTCGTCCAGCGATACTTCGACCTGTTCCGGCAACTTAGCCGGATTCTGCAGGCGGCTGTAGGACAGCAGCTCCAGCACCAATTCATCCAGTTCACGAATGTGCGCGACCAACCCTTGCAGGCGTTCGCGGCTGGCTTGCGGCAAGTCATCGGACAGCGCCAGCGCCAAGCCGAAGTCCAAGCGGGTCAGCGGCGTGCGCAGTTCGTGGGACACCGCGTTGAGCAGATCCCGCTGCTGGTTGAGCAGGTTTTCGATGTCGCCGGCCATGGTGTCGAACACGTGGGCCAGACTGCCGATGTTCGAATTCGGGCCAATCTGCGTACGTTCGCTCAAATGGCCCTTGCCGAAGCGTTCGGCCGTACCCTTGAGACGTTCCAGATCGCGCCAGTGCGGGCGAAACCAGAGCAACAGGCACGCCAGCAGACTCGCGCCGATCAGTACGTTGATGCTCCAGTACAACAGGTTCACGTCCATCGGATCCGGCGGCACCACCATCTGCACCGCCATTTCGTCGTTCAGCGGCGTGACCGCCAGCGTCCGCCAGCCCCAGTCACCGATGCGCACAACGTTTTCCCCGCGACGCAGGCGCTCTTGTTCAATCGGGGTGAAGTCGGCGTGATCGATACGGGCGAGGACGATGTGCAGCGGCTGGAAATCCTTGTCCATCGACGCCGCAACCGCGGGCCACTGATCCTGCGGCGCAGCGCGAAACTGCTTGGTGATCAGCGACTGCAGGCCCCGGGAATAGTCGAGGTTGTAAGTCACGAAGCGGTCCCTGAACGCCATCACTACCAGATCCGGCACCAGATAGATCGCCGCACTGTAGGAAACGATCGTTACCAGGTAGAGGCGAAACAGGATTCTGAACATCGAATCAGCATTCCCACTCGGAACGGCTGAACAGATAACCCTTGCCCCACACGGTCTTGATCTTGCGCGCCTCGCCGGCATGGTCGTCGAACTTGCGTCGCAGCTTGGAAATCGCCACGTCCACCGAACGATCGGTGCCGTTGAACTCGATGCCGCGCAGGCGTTGCAGGATCTGGTCACGACTCAGCACTTCGCCGGCATGACGGGCCAGCACCACCAACAGGTTGTACTCGCCGCTGGACAGCTCGACCGGTTGCTCGCGCCAGGTCACGGTGCGCTCCGACAGGTCAATGCACAGATTGCCCATCAGAATCCGGTCGTTGGCGGTCATCGGTTCGCCGAGGCTGCTTCGACGCAACAAAGTACGGACCCGCGCCAGCAGGACGCGCGGCTCGCAGGGTTTGGTCACGTAATCGTCGGCGCCCATTTCCAGGCCCAGCACCTGATCGTGGCTGTCGTCACGAGCGGTGAGCATCAGGATCGGCAGCGTTGCCGAGTCGGCGCGCAACAAGCGACAGACCTGCAAGCCATCCAGGCCCGGCAGCATCAGGTCGAGGATCACCAGGTCCGGAGGATTGAGCCGCGCTCGTTCGCGCACATGGTCGCCACGGCCGATCACGCTGACGGAATAGCCGTTGCGCTCGAGATAGCTGGAGATCAGTTCGGCGAGGGCGGTGTCGTCTTCGACCAGGAGGATGTTGGGCATTGATGATCCAGATATTGCAGTGGTGTTTGTCAGGACCTCTTCGCGAGCAAGCTCGCTCCCACATTGAATTTGTGTCGTTCACAAAACCTGTGGGAGCGAGCTTGCTCGCGAAAGCGGCTTAACAGTCACGAAATAATTCAAGGCGTAAAGGATATACGCCCTCACTCGTCCCTGAGCAAAACCCTTACACAATTTCACACAGCACCTACAAAGCTTCACCGCTACCCTCGGCGACTGTCCGTAGGATGCGCAGATCAATATTGGGGGTTGTACATGTCGAAGAATCTGCTGGCCGGGCTCGGCCTGATCGCATTGGCGCTGACGCTGAGTGCCTGTGATAAATCCTCGAACGCCGAGGAACAGGCACCGCCGGCCACCGTGCGGATCGAAACCCTTGAGGCGCGCCCCCTGTCGATCAGCAGCGAACTCAGCGGGCGGATTGCCGCACCACGCATCGCCGAAGTCCGTGCCCGGGTGGCTGGCGTCGTGCTGCAACGCACCTTCCGCGAAGGCAGCGACGTTAAAAAGGGCGACGTGTTGTTCCGCATTGATCCGGCACCGTTCAAGGCTGACCTCGATAGCGCCGAAGCGGCCCTGCGCAAGGCCGAGGCCAACGCGTTCCAGGCAAAACTGCAGGAACAGCGCTACGCCCGGTTGATCGACGACAAGGCCATCAGCGCTCAGGACTACGACAACGCCCGTGCCAATGCCCGGCAAACCGCTGCCGACGTTGCGGCCAACAAGGCGGCCGTCGAGCGCGCGAAGCTGAATCTGGGCTACGCCACCGTTACCGCGCCGATTTCCGGGCGCGTCGGTCGTGCCTTGGTGACCGAAGGCGCGCTGGTCGGCCAGAACGAAACCACGCCCATGGCGCTGATCCAGCAACTGAACCCGATCCACGCCGACCTCACCCAGTCGACCCGCGAACTGAATGAGCTGCGCCGGGCCTTCCGTTCCGGCCAGTTGCAGCAGGTCGGCCAGGATCAGGTCAAGGCCACGTTGATTCAGGACGACGGCAGCCTCTATCCGCTGCCGGGCAAGTTGCTGTTCAGCGACATCACCGTCGATCCGGGCACCGGGCAGATTATTCTGCGCAGCGAGTTTCCAAACCCCGACCTGGACCTGTTGCCCGGCAGCTATGTTCGCGTGCGTCTGGAACAAGGCGTGATTGAGCACGGATTGACCGTGCCGCAACGCGCGGTGCAGCGTGACAGCGCCGGTGTGGCGCAGGTACTGACCGTCGACGATCAGAAGCGCGTCGCCCTGCAACCGGTGCAACTGGGCGCCGTACAGAACGACCGCTGGATCGTCACCGGTGGCCTGAAGGCCGGCGACCGCATTGTCATCGAAGGCCTGCAACACGCCCGCCCGGGCGAAGTGGTGCAGATCGACGACACCCCTCTTCCACTTGCCCAGACCTCTGGTCAGTAAGCAGGACGCTCTTCTATGCCGCAGTTCTTTATCGACCGCCCGGTGTTCGCCTGGGTCGTCGCGTTGTTCATCCTGTTGGCCGGTGCGCTGGCCATCCCGCAATTGCCGGTGGCGCAATACCCCGACGTCGCGCCGCCGCAGATCGAAATCTATGCCGTGTACCCGGGCGCCTCGGCGCAGACGGTCGACGAAAGCGTGGTCAGCCTGATCGAGGAAGAGCTCAACGGCGCCGATCACCTGCTGTATTTCGAATCGCAGAGCAGTCTCGGCAGCGCCACCATCAAGGCCACGTTCCAGCCGGGCACCAACCCGGAACTGGCGCAGGTCGATGTGCAGAACCGCCTGAAAGTGGTCGAGTCGCGCCTGCCGCAAGCGGTCAATCAGCAAGGTTTGCAGGTGGAGAAAGTCTCCGCCGGTTTTCTGCTGCTGATCACCCTGACTTCCAGCGACGGCAAGCTCGATGACGTGGCGCTCAGCGATTATCTGGCGCGCAACGTGATGAACGAGATCAAGCGCATCGACGGCGTCGGCAAGGCCCAGCTGTATGGTGCCGAGCGGGCGATGCGGATCTGGGTCGATCCGCAGAAGCTGATCGGTTTCAACCTGACGCCGGCTGACGTCAACGCCGCCATCGTCGCGCAGAACGCCCAGGTCTCGGCGGGCAGCATCGGCGACCTGCCGAACCCGAGCACTCAGGAGATCACCGCGACGATTCTGGTCAAGGGCCAACTGTCGACGCCGGAAGAGTTCGCCGACATCGTGCTCAAGGCCAATCCGGATGGTTCCACCGTACGCATCAAGGATGTGGCGCGGGTCGAGATCGGCAGCCAGGAATACCAGTTCGGCACCCGCCTGAACGGCAAGCCGTCCACCGCCGTCGGCGTGCAACTGTCGCCGGGCGCCAACGCCCTCAGCACTGCGACCTTGATCCGGGCGAAGATGGATGAACTGTCGCGCTACTTCCCCGCGGGCGTGGAATACAAGATTCCCTACGACACCTCGCCATTCGTGAAGGTCTCGATCACCAAAGTGGTTTACACCCTCGGCGAGGCGATGTTGCTGGTGTTTGCGGTGATGTTCCTGTTCCTGCAGAACATCCGCTACACCCTGATCCCGACGCTGGTGGTGCCGGTGGCGCTGATGGGCACCTTCGCGACCATGCTCGCGCTGGGCTTCTCGATCAACGTGCTGACCATGTTCGGCATGGTGCTGGCCATCGGCATTCTGGTGGACGACGCCATCGTCGTGGTGGAGAACGTCGAACGGATCATGGCCACCGAAGGCCTGTCGCCCAAAGAGGCGACGCGCAAGGCGATGCGGCAGATTACCGGCGCGATCATCGGTATCACGCTGGTGCTGGTGGCGGTGTTCATTCCGATGGCGTTCATGCAGGGTTCGGTGGGCGTGATTTACCGGCAGTTCTCGCTGTCGATGGCCACTTCGATTCTGTTCTCGGCGTTCCTTGCCCTGACCTTGACCCCGGCACTGTGCGCAACGCTGCTCAAGCCGATCGCCAAGGGCGAACATCACGAGAAGACCGGGTTCTTCGGCTGGTTCAATTGCCGCTTCGAGCAACTGACCGATCGCTATCAGGGCTGGGTCGGCTACGCGCTGAAACGCACCGGGCGTTACCTGCTGATTTACGTTGTGCTGCTGGTGGGGCTGGGCCTGTGCTTTGCGCGTCTGCCCTCCTCGTTCCTGCCGGTCGAGGATCAGGGTTACACCATCACCGACATTCAGCTGCCGCCGGGCGCGACCAAGAATCGTACCGTGCAGGTCGCCGAGCAGCTCGAAGCGCACAACAATGGCGAACCGGGCATCAGTGACAGCGTGGTGATTCTCGGTTTCAGCTTCTCCGGCAGCGGGCAGAACGCCGCACTGGCCTTCACTACGCTCAAGGACTGGTCACAGCGTGGTAGCGATGATTCGGCCAGTTCGATTGCCGACCGCGCCAACACCGCCCTGAGTCAGATCAAGGACGCGATGGCGTTTTCGGTGCTGCCGCCGCCGGTGGACGGCCTCGGCACTTCCAGCGGCTTCGAATTTCGCCTGCAGGATCGCGGCGGCCTCGGCCACGCAACCTTGATGGAGGCACGCACCCAACTGCTGGAAGCCGCCGAGAAAAGCCCGATCCTGATGAACGTGCGTGAAAGCGCCCTGGCCGAAGCGCCGCAAGTGCAACTGGAAGTGGACCGCAAACAGGCCAACGCGCTGGGCATTTCGTTCGCCGACGTCGGCAACGTGCTGTCCACTGCCATCGGTTCTTCGTACGTCAATGACTTCCCCAATCAGGGGCGGATGCAACGCGTTGTCGTACAGGCTGAAGGCGATCGCCGCAGTCAGGTCGATGATCTGCTGAAAATGCACGTGCGCAACGACGCCGGGAAAATGGTGCCGCTGTCGGCATTTGTCCGAGCAACATGGACCCAAGGCCCGGCGCAGCTGACCCGCTACAACGGCTACCCGGCAATCTCGATTTCCGGTGAGCCGAAACCCGGCCACAGTACCGGCGAGGCCATGGCGGAGATCGAACGACTGGTAGCGCAAGGGCCGAAAGGCATGGGTCAGGAATGGACCGGTCTGTCGCTGCAGGAGCGTTTGTCCGGCAGTCAGGCGCCGATCCTGCTCGGGTTGTCGTTGCTGATCGTGTTCCTGTGCCTGGCGGCGTTGTACGAGAGCTGGTCGATTCCGACTTCCGTGCTGCTGGTGGTGCCGCTCGGTGTGCTCGGCGCAGTGCTGGCGGTGACCTTGCGCGGGATGCCCAACGATGTGTTCTTCAAGGTCGGGCTGATCACCATCATCGGTCTGTCGGCGAAGAACGCGATCCTGATCATCGAGTTCGCCAAAAGCCTGTATGACGAAGGTCATGACCTGATTGACGCCACGCTGCAAGCGGCACGTCTGCGGTTGCGGCCGATTGTCATGACCTCGCTGGCGTTCATTCTCGGCGTGGTGCCGTTGGCGATTGCCACGGGCGCGAGTTCGGCGAGTCAGCAGGCGATTGGTACCGGGGTGATTGGCGGGATGATTACCGCGACGTTGGCGGTAATCTTTGTGCCGGTGTTCTTCGTTGTCGTGATCAAGCTTGTGCGCCGGTTCACCAAGCCTGAGTAATCGAGCGCTCCCGGCGCGGTGGCCAGAGGTCGCCGCGCTGGGCTAAGGTGTCTGAACCACCCTGGCCCATCGAGTCCCCATGCGCTTTCTCGCCCGCACCCACCCTCGCCTCTCCGCTGCCGCCTTGCTCGGCCTTGCCGCAGGCCTGCTGGCCCCGGCCGACTCCGTTATCAGCAAAATCCTCATCGGCTGGAACGCCGGAGTCTGGACGTACCTGATCCTGATGCTTTGGCTGACCATCCGCGCCAAAGCGCCGGACGTCAGACGCATCGCCGAAGTCGAGGATGAAAATGCCGGGTTGGTGCTGTTCGTCGTCTGCATTGCCGCTTTGACCAGCCTGGCGGCCATTACCGTCGAGCTTGCTGGCAGCAAGGATCTGGAAACCACCCGCAAACTTCTGCATTACGGTTTTACCGCATTGACGGTCATCGGCTCATGGCTGCTGATCGGGGTGATTTTCTGCGTTCACTATGCCCGGCTGTTTTACACCTGGGACGGCAAGGAGCCGGCGCTGCGATTTGCCGAGGGCCTGACCACACCCAATTACTGGGACTTTTTGTACTTCTCGTTCACCATCGGCGTGGCGGTGCAGACGGCGGATGTCGGTGTGGCTACGCGGGAGATCCGCAAGATCGTGCTGGCGCAGTCATTGATCGGGTTTGTGTTCAATACGGCGATTCTGGGGTTCTCGATCAACATCGCCGCCGGCTTGTTTGGCTGACGTCAGCGGCTCCCTGCGAAACGCCATTTGTCGGCGACTTACGAATTTCTCCCGATCATTCACTTGACGATCGATTCTCTTCTGGTGTTTCCTGAAACCGGTTTCAGATCCAGATACAGTGATCCGACCTGACAAATCCAATAACAAGGTTACAAACCGTGAACGACTTCTCCGCCGCCCAGCGCAGCCGCGTGACCATGCTCGACGTCGCCGAACACGCTGGCGTGTCCAAGGCCAGCGTCTCGCGCTTTATCGGCGATGACCGCGCCCTGCTCTCCGATGCCATTGCCCAGCGCATCGAGCAGGCGATTGCCGAACTCGGCTACCGTCCCAATCAAATGGCCCGTGGTTTGAAGCGCGGCCGCACCCGCCTGATCGGCATGCTGGTGGCCGATATCCGCAACCCTTATTCGATTGCCGTGATGCACGGGGTGGAAACTGCCTGCCGCCGACACGGTTACAGCCTGGTGGTGTGCAACACCGATCGCGATGACGAGCAGGAACGCCAGCACCTGGCGCTGCTGCGCTCGTACAACATCGAAGGGTTGATCGTGAACACCCTGGGCCATCACCGGGATGAACTGGATGAGCTGAAGCGGGAAATGCCGCTGGTGCTGGTGGATCGCAAGGTAGACGGGCTCGACAGCGACATGGTCGGGTTGAACAACCCGCAAGCCATCGAAATGGCGCTGGAACATCTTCAGCAGCGCGGCTACCGCGACGTGCTGCTGGTGACTGAGCCCTATGACGGCACCAGTTCGCGGATAGAGCGGGTCAGCAGTTTTCAGCAGCAGATTGGCCAGCGCGAAGACATGCATGGCGCAGTGCTGGAAACAGGCTCGAGCCTTGCGAACGATCTTCAAACCTTTTTGAACACGCCCGATTCGGGCCCGAAAGCCCTGTTCTGCGCCAATGGCGTGGCGGCGCTGGCGTGCACACTGGCCTTGCGCGGGGTTGGCTGCCGGTTGTTCGAGGATGTCGGGTTGATCGCGCTGGATGATCTGGATTGGTATCCGTTGGTGGGCAGCGGGATTACCGCACTCGCCCAGCCTACAGAGGACATTGGTGCGCGGGCGTTTGAGTGTTTGCTCAAGCGGTTGCGTGGGGATATCGAGGCGGCGCGGACACTGGATTTTGCGCCGGTGCTCATTGAGCGCGGTTCCACCCAAAGGAAATCGGCTGACTGATCAGGCCCTGTCGCTGGCAAGCCAGCTCCCACAGGTGTTCGGGTGAACTTGAGAACTGTATGACGCGATATCTGTGGGAGCGGCGGTGCGACGACTCGACTTGCCCGCGAAGGGGCCCGAAAGAGCACTGCACCATTTGATGATTTTTTTTGAACAAAAATGAAACCGGTTTCAGAGGTAGATAACAATGAATAAACCTGCCGTTTCCATCAGTTTGTCCAGCTACGGCGCCGACCTTGTTCGCCAGCGTGGTCAGGCTTCATTCATCGAAGTGCTGGCCAGCGCCGGCGCCAATCGCATCGAATGGCGCGAAGAGCTGCTGACCAACGAAGTCCCCGGGCAACTCGCCGCCGCCACGCAAGCTCATGGCCTGCAAAGCATCTACTCCTCGCCCACCGAACTGTGGCTCGCCGGTCAGTCGCGGCCCAATCCCGAACTCATCACCGCGTTGCACAATGCCGAAGCATTCGGTTCGAAGTGGCTGAAAGTTTCCCTTGGCTTTTTCACCGACAACAACGATCTGCAGACCCTCGCGCAAATCCTCTCGCAAAGCCCGGTGAAACTGCTGGTGGAGAACGATCAGACCCTGCACGGTGGTCGCATCGAGCCGTTCCAGCGTTTCTTCGCCGCCGTCGAACAACACAGCCTGCCCATCAAAATGACTTTCGATATCGGCAACTGGCAGTGGCAAGACCAGTCCGCCAACAGCGCTGCACGACTGCTGGGCCGCCACGTCGGTTATGTGCATTGCAAAGCCGTGGCCCGCCGTGCCGACGGCAAACTGGTTGCGGTTCCGCCGGCCGCCACCGACCTGCATCTGTGGGAACAACTGCTGCGGCACATGGCCCAAGGGGTCATGCGCGCCGCCGAATACCCGTTGCAGGGCGAGGACCTGGTGCAACTCACCACCGAACACATCGCTGCCCTTGCCCGCCTCGGCCAATCCCGCCTGGAGCCTGCTCATGTCTGAGATCGATATTCTGTCGTTCGGCGAAACCATGGCCATGTTTGTCGCCGAACAGAGCGGTGATCTGGCATTCGTCGATCAGTTCCACAGGCGGATTGCCGGAGCCGACAGCAACGTGGCCATCGGGTTGTCCCGGCTGGGTTTCAACGTTGCGTGGCTGAGCCGGGTCGGTGCCGATTCGCTGGGACGATTTGTCGTCGAGACCCTGGTTCGCGAAGGACTGGATTGCAGCCATGTGGAAGTCGACAACGCGCACCCGACCGGTTTCCAGCTCAAGTCGCGCAACGATGACGGCAGCGATCCGACGGTCGAGTACTTCCGTCGGGGCTCGGCGGCCAGTCATCTGTCGCCACTGTCCATCACTCCGACGCTGCTCGGCGCCCGGCATCTGCACGCTACCGGCATTCCGCCGGCGCTTTCGGCATCGGCCCGGGAAATGTCCCGTGAATTGATGACCCGCATGCGCAACACCGGGCGCAGTGTGTCGTTCGACCCGAACCTGCGCCCGAGCCTGTGGGCCAGCGAGCGGGAGATGATCACCGAGATCAACCGCCTCGCCGCCCTCGCCCACTGGGTGTTGCCGGGGTTGAGTGAAGGTCGCTTGCTGACCGGGTTTGAAGACCCGGCGGATATTGCTGCGTTTTACCTCTATCAGGGTGCCGAAGCCGTGGCGATCAAGCTCGGGCCGCAGGGTGCGTATTACCGCACGCATCTGGATCAGGGGTTTGTCGCCGGTGTGCCGGTCGAAACTGTGGTCGACACGGTCGGCGCCGGAGACGGATTTGCGGTCGGGATGATCAGCGCCCTGCTGGAGCATCAGAGCTTTCCCGAAGCGGTCAGACGTGCCAACTGGATTGGCAGTCGCGCGGTGCAGAGCCGTGGCGACATGGAGGGTTTGCCGACCCGATCCGAACTCCCTGCTGATCGTTCCCACGCTCCCGCGTGGGAATGCAGCCCGTGACGCTCTGCGTCACATGGGACGCGGAGCGTCCCCGTAGGCATTCCCACGCGGAGCGTGGGAACGAGCATGCAATAAACCATTGAACCTGCTGCGACAAAAACAACAAGCTCAGGAGCAAGACCATGAAAACCGCAACCCTCGCCACCCGCCGCTGGTGGTACATCATGCCGATCGTGTTCATCACCTACAGCCTGGCGTACCTGGATCGGGCCAATTACGGCTTCGCCGCCGCCTCCGGAATGGCTGAAGACCTCATGATCACGCCGGGCCTGTCCTCGCTGCTCGGCGCGCTGTTCTTCCTCGGGTACTTTTTCTTCCAGGTGCCCGGCGCGATCTACGCGCAAAAGCACAGCGTGAAGAAGCTGATTTTCGTCAGCCTGATTCTCTGGGGCGGGCTCGCCACGCTGACCGGTGTGGTCTCCAACGCGTATTGGCTGATCGTCATCCGCTTCATGCTCGGCGTGGTCGAAGCGGCAGTGATGCCGGCGATGCTGGTCTATCTCTGCCACTGGTTCACCCGTGCCGAACGTTCGCGGGCCAACACCTTCCTGATCCTCGGCAACCCGGTGACGATGCTCTGGATGTCGGTGGTTTCGGGCTATCTGGTGCAGCACTTCAGCTGGCGCTGGATGTTCATCATCGAAGGCTTGCCGGCGGTGCTCTGGGCGTTCATCTGGTGGAAACTCGCCGACGATCGCCCGGCCCAGGCCAAGTGGCTCAACGACCAGGAAAAGCACGATCTGGAAAGCGCTCTCGCCGCCGAACAAGTCGGAATCAAAGCGGTGAAGAACTACGCCGAAGCCTTCCGTTCGCCGAAGGTGATCATTCTGGCGCTGCAGTTTTTCTGCTGGAGCATCGGCGTCTACGGCTTCGTGCTGTGGCTGCCATCGATCCTCAAGGCCGGCGCGCAGATGGACATGATCGAGGCCGGCTGGCTGTCGGCGTTGCCTTATCTGGCGGCAGTGATCGGCATGCTGCTGGTGTCGTGGGGCTCGGACAAACTGCAAAAGCGTAAACGCTTCGTCTGGCCGCCATTGCTGATTGCCTCGGTGGCGTTCTACGGCTCCTACGCTTTGGGCGCCGAGCATTTCTGGTGGTCGTACACGCTGCTGGTGATTGCCGGCGCCTGCATGTACGCGCCTTACGGGCCGTTCTTCGCCATCGTCCCGGAGATCCTTCCGGCCAACGTAGCCGGTGGCGCCATGGCGCTGATCAACAGCATGGGCGCCCTCGGTTCGTTCGGCGGCTCGTATCTGGTCGGTTACCTGAACAGCTCCACCGGTTCGCCCGGCGCTTCGTATCTGCTGATGAGCGGCGCGCTGATGCTCTCGGTAGTGCTGACGATTTTTCTCAAGCCCGGCGCCAGCGACCGGGTGACGGCCAAGCGCGGCGCACCGCGTCCGCTGCCGGCCCATTCCTGAATTGATAGAGAGATGACTGCGATGAAAAAGCAGGTTGTGTTGTACAAGAAACTGTCGCCGGCGCTGATGGCGCGTCTGCAAGAGCAGGTTGATGTAACGCTGATTGACAGCCTCGACGCCACTGGCCTGATGAAACTGCGCGACGCCCTGCCGGGCGCCCACGGCTTGCTCGGCGCCAGCCTGAAACTGGACGCGGCGCTGCTCGATCTGGCGCCGAAGCTCGAAGCGATTTCCAGCGTGTCGGTGGGCGTCGACAACTACGACATCGACTACCTGACCCGGCGCAAAATCCTGCTGACCAACACCCCGGACGTGCTCACCGAAACCACCGCCGACACCGGATTCGCCCTGATATTGGCCACGGCCCGGCGCGTGGTTGAACTGGCGAACATGGTGCGCGGCGGGCACTGGCATCGCAGCATCGGCCCGGCGCATTTCGGCACCGACGTGCATGGCAAGACGTTGGGCATTATCGGCATGGGGCGGATCGGCGAAGCGCTGGCGCAGCGTGGGCATTTCGGGTTCGGGATGCCGGTGATCTATCACAGTCAGTCGCGCAAACCGGCGGTCGAAGAACGTTTCGATGCGCAGTACCGCAGTCTGGAGGAGTTGCTGCGACAAGCGGATTTCATTTGTCTGACGTTGCCGTTGACCGCGCAGACTGAAGGTTTGATCGGCGCCGAACAGTTTGCGCTGATGCGCCCCGAAAGCATCTTCATCAACATCTCGCGGGGCAAGGTGGTGGACGAAGCCGCGATGATCGACACCTTGCGACATAACCGGATTCGCGCGGCGGGGCTCGATGTGTTCGAACGCGAGCCGTTGAATCATGATTCGCCGTTGTTGCAGTTGAACAACGTGGTAGCGACGCCGCACATGGGCTCGGCAACTCATGAAACGCGCGAGGCAATGGCGCGGTGTGCGGTGGAGAACCTGTTGGCGGCGTTGGCGGGTGACAGGCCCGCCAACCTGGTCAATCCCCCACGTTGATCGTTCCCACGCTCTGCGTGGGAATGCAGCCCGGGACGCTCCGCGTCCTTCCAGAGCTGGAACGCGGAGCGTCCCTTGAGGCATTCCCACGCGGAGCATGGGAACGATCGGTGTAGTTGCTTGCGCGTGGGAACGATCGAGGTCAGGCACTTCGCAGTTGCAAAAGCTGCGCAGCGCACAAGGCGATCCGCGAACACGCATCCGCCAGCTTCACCCGATCCACCACCAACCCGATGCGAATATGCCCCGCCGCACTCGGCCCGAACGCCTCCCCCGCCAGCACCGAAACGCCATACCCTTCCAGCAGCCGCTCGGCAAAACCCTGCGCGCCGAGCCCGGTCTGGCGCACGTCGACCATCACGAACATCCCGCCATCCGGTTTGATCGGGTACAACCCCGGACAGTCGTGCAAGCGTTCGCACACCAGATCCCGGCGCAACCGGTATTCCTCGCGCATCTGCGTCACTTCCGGCAGATCCTTCTCCAGCGCGATCTGCGCTGCTTTCTGCACAAAATCCGGCAGACCGAACAGCATGCTCAACGACAGGTTCACCAGATGCTCGGCCAACGGCTTTGGCCCGATCATCCAGCCGATCCGCCAACCGGTCATGGCATGGGATTTCGACAGGCTGTTTATGGTGGCGGTGCGCTCGGCCATGCCCGGCAGGCTCGCCGGGCTGACGTGCTGGCCTTCGTATAACAATTCGCTGTAGACCTCATCGCTGATCAGCCACAGGTCATGACGGATGCACAGCGCTGCCAGCTCCTGCCAGATCAGCAACGACAGACTGGCGCCGGAAGGATTGTTGGGGCTGTTGAGCAACATGGCCCGAGTCTTCGGGGTGATCCGCGCTGCGACATCTGCCGGGTCGACACGAAAACCGTTTTCCGGACGAACCGGCACCGGCACCACGATTGCGCCGCAAGCACCGAATACCCCTTCATAAGTCACGTACATCGGCTCGGCGACGATGATTTCATCGCCCGGATCCAGCAGACATTGCGCCACCGAATACACGGCGCATTGCGCGCCGGGCAGCACAATCACATGATCAGCGTCCACGTCCTGGCCACTTTTTCGCCGATGGCGTTCGGCAATCCGTTTGCGCAGCGCCAGCCGGCCGCGCACTTCGGAATAATGGGTATCGCCCGCCAGCAGGCTGTCAATGGCGCCGTGGATGATCGGCAAGGGTGTGTCGAAATCCGGATCACCCACCGACAGCAGCAACACATCGACCCCTTCGGCGCGCAGCTCCAGCGCTCGGTCGTGAATCCGCCAGGCCGCTGCTCCCTCCCCGGCGATTCGTTGGGTCAAGGCTGAATAGCGCATGTACGTCTCCTGATTGCGCGGTCTCCAGCCTTCACCCTAGGTCAAATCACAAACCGCGCCACCATCGCATTCAAATCCACCGCCAGACGTGACAGTTCGTGGGTCGCGGCGCTGGTCTGGTTAGCGCCGGCGGCTGATTGCGTAGCCAGATCGCGGATATTCACCAGGTTGCGGTCAACCTCGCGGGACACCTGTGCCTGCTCTTCCGAAGCGCTGGCGATCACCAGATTGCGCTCGTTGATCTGGTGAATCGATTGCGTGATCTGTTCCAGCGCAACGCCGGCGGCACGGGCCATTTCCAGCGTCGTCTGGGTGCGCTGGTTGCTTTGCTGCATCGACTCGACCGCTTCGCCCGTGCCGTTCTGGATGCCGGCGACCATTTTTTCGATTTCCTGGGTCGATTGCGCGGTGCGATGAGCCAGGGCACGAACCTCGTCCGCGACCACGGCGAAACCGCGCCCGGCTTCACCGGCACGGGCCGCTTCAATGGCGGCGTTGAGTGCCAGCAGGTTGGTCTGTTCAGCGATAGCGCGGATCACGTCCAGCACCTTGCCGATGTCGCGGCCCTGAGCTGCCAGGCCTTCGATCATCTGTGCGGTGTTCTGCACGTCGTGGGTCATGGTCTGGATCGCGTCGACGGTATTCACCACCTGATCACGACCTTCGCGGGCGGCGTGAGTCGACTGGTTCGACGCTTCGGAGGTCGACACCGCGTTGCGGGCCACCTCTTCCACCGCAGCGGTCATTTCGTTGACGGCGGTGGCAGCCTGTTCGATTTCGTTGTTCTGCTGTTGCAGGCCACGGGACGCTTCTTCGGTCACGGCGCTGAGTTCTTCGGCAGCGGCGCCGAGTTGCGTGGCGGAGCCGGCAATCTGTTCGATGGTCTTGCGCAAGTTGGTCTGCATCGCGGCCAGGGCTTCAAGCAGGCGCGCCGGTTCGTCCTTGCCGTCGACTTCGATGGGTTTGGTCAGGTTGCCGTCGGCGATGGTTTGGGCGGCAGCGACGGCGCGGTTCAGCGGGGTGACGATGCTGCGGGTCAGCAGCCAGGCCAGCACTACGGTCAGCAACGCGGCAATCACGGCCACCACAATGATCCCGGTGATCGCGCCGCTGTACTGTTCACCGGCCTGGGACGACGCTGTTTTCGCGTCGGCCGAGTTGATCGCAATCAGTTGGTTGAGCTGTTCGCCCATTTTGTCGGTGCCGTCCTTGATCTTCGTGTTGATCAGGGTACGCATCTCATCGACCTTGTCCTGGCGCGACAAGTCGATCATCTGGTTTTGGGCTTGCAGGTAATTGTCGAGGGTCGTCGCGAATGTCTGATACAGCGCGCGTTCTTCCGAACCGGCCGGCAGTGCCGCGTAACTCGCCTGGGCGGTACGTACCTTGTCCACCAGCACGCCGATGCGGGTCTGGGCTTCCTGCAAGCCGGCAGGGTCGCGGTTGACCAGAATGCGGAACGAGAGAATGCGCAGTCGCAGGACGTTTTCCGTCACTACGGCGAGTTGAGTGACGCTGGGCAACTGTGTCGACTCCATCTCCAGGGACGCCTGACGGATGATCGACATGCGATTGACGGCGAACACGCCGAGCACGATCACAAGCAGAGCAATAAAGGCAAAACCGAGGAAAGCACGGGGCGCGATATTCAGATTACGCAAGGACATAGGAGGACTCTCGGATGATTGAAACTACGAGCGTCCATGCCGTGATCACTGGCCCATGGGGGCGGGCTTCAGTCCGGCGTCACTGTTTTTGGAAGTGTTGTGCGCCTGATTTCTTTATCGGCCAGGCTTGAGGAAGTTTGCGGGTAAAGATGAAATATTTTTCAAAGTGTTGCAGGTGTTTCAGCGGTGAAACACCCGTCGTTTTAGATGATGAGTGACAGGTCAGTCCGGGGTTGCCATGCACCAGACGCGCGCAATGTCTGTCGCGCGTTCGTGCAACAGGCGCGGCGCTTCGGCGCAGGCTTGTTCAAGTGTCATCGGGCCGCTGGTGACGGCGAAAGCTGCGTCGATGCCGTGCTCGTAGAGTGCCTGATAGCCCTCACCCAACGTGCCTGCGATGACAATGACCGGCACGCCGTGTTGCTTGGCGACCCGTGCAACGCCAAACGGGGTTTTGCCGCGCAGGGTCTGGGCATCGAAGCGCCCTTCTCCGGTGATCACCAGATCCGCACCTTTTACTGCATCCGCCAGCCCGACCAGTTCCGCGACCACTTCAACCCCGGCCTGGAACCGTGCGCCGAGGAAAGCCTTGGCGGCAAAACCCAGCCCACCCGCCGCACCGCTACCCGGCTCGTCCCGAACATCCTTGCCCAGCGCTTGCGCGCAGAGTTCGGCGAAATGACCGAGGGCCTGATCGAGTTGCTGCACTTGCGCCGGTGACGCGCCTTTCTGCGGACCGAAAATCGCCGAGGCGCCATGAGGGCCGCACAGCGGATTGTTGACGTCGGCGGCGATGTCGAAGCGCACCTGTGCCAGACGCGGGTCAAGTTCGCTGAGATCCAGTCGTGCGAGTTGCGCCAGCGTCAGACCACCCGGCACCAGCGATTGCCCTTGAGCATCCAGCAGTTTCACGCCCAGCGCCTGCATCGCACCGGCGCCGCCGTCGTTGGTGGCACTGCCGCCGATGGCCAGAATCACCCGTTGTGCGCCGGCATCGAGCGCCGCACGGATCAATTCTCCGGTGCCGAACGTGCTGCTGATGCACGCATCGCGTTGACCCGGCGGCACCAGTTGCAGGCCGCTGGCTTCGGCCATTTCGATGATTGCGGTGTGGTTGTGCGGCAGCCAGCCCCATGCGGCTTCGACCGCCGCGCCCAATGGGCCGCGTACACGGGTGCGGCGCAACTCGCCCTCGCAGGCGTCGAGAATCGACTCCACCGTCCCTTCGCCACCGTCGGCCATCGGGCATTTGACCAGCGTCGCCTGCGGCCAGACCTGCGCCACGCCCAGCGCGATGGCTTCTGCAACGCCTTGGGCACTCAGGCTGTCCTTGAACGAATCGGGGGCGATGACGATTTTCATGCGAATTCTCCAGTTCCAATGCCCCTCATGCTGCCAGTCGCTTGGAACGTTGACGCCTGTCCGCTGCACAAGTGGCGCGGGCGTTTATTGTTCATTTCGACAAATCGTCGGTCTGCGGCAGCAATTGAACCCCGAGATACAGCGCCAACATGCCATCGAGCTTCAATGGATCGACCCCGCTCAACTCGGCAATCCGCTCCATCCGGTAACGCAGGCTGTTGCGGTGAATCCCCAGCGCATCGGCGCAGGCCTGACTCTGGCCGTCGTGATCGCACCAGCTGCGCAGGGTCGCGAGCAACTGGCCGTTGCTGTCCTTGGCGATGACCTTGCGCAACGGTTTGAGCAGTTCATCCAGCGCATCATCGTTGCGATGGCGCCAGAGCATCACCGGCAAGCGGTAGCGATTGAGGGTCAGCAGTCTTGAGTGCGGCAATACTTCTCGGCCATAGGCGAGCAAATCGCCGACCCGCCGATAGCAACGGCGCAACCCGGCCAACCCATCGGCCTGCCCGCCGACGGCGATGCGCAGGATGTTCCAGCCCAGGCCATCGAGTTTTTCCAGCAGGCGATCATGCTCGACGTTCTGACTCGCCGGCCGGCACCACAGCAGCGACGACTTGGCCGAACTTACGCACCAACTGTCGGGATAGCGCGACATCAGCCAGGCACTCAGTGCCTCGACGGTTTGTCCAGACCCGTGTTCAAGTCCCAGCTCAAACAGATACGGCACCCGCGTCAGTTGCGGTTTGAGCCCGAGTTGCTGGGCCTCGTCGACCAGCCTTGGCGAATCCCCCGCCTCGCTCAGCAACAACGCAAGCAAGTCATCGCAACGTTGCCGTCGCCATTGCTGTTCGGATTGCTGGTTGCGCTGGCCGACCAGCATTTCGGCGGTCATGCGCACGAGCTCGGCGTAAGTGCGCAGTTGCTCTGGCTCGCCGGTAATGCCGAGTACACCGATCAACCGCTGATCGAGCAGCAACGGCAGATTGATCCCCGGCTGCACGCCTTTCAGATGCACGGCGGTCTGCGCGTCGATCTCCACCACCCGCCCGTTGGCCAGCACCAGTTGCGCGCCTTCGTGGCGGGTGTTGATCCGCTCCGGTTCGCCGCTGCCGAGGATCAGCCCCTGGCTGTCCATGACGTTGACGTTGTAGGGCAAAATGGCCATTGCCCGGTCGACGATGTCCTGGGCGAGGTCGTGATCGAGTTCGAACATAAGGGGAAAATCCTTGAAAACAGGCGCGGACGGTTGTTCACCCGCACAGGGTCTGCCGGCAAACCCTGTGCTCAGGCACAAAGACAATCCGGCCAAAGGTGGCCGAGACTCTCAGGGCGATCAACGTTACCCTTTGCATCGCAAAAAATCATAATAAAGAGAGAGCCGCCATGTCGCAGAGCGCCGCTGCCGCCCAGACCATCGCTGACGATAAAAATGCCGTCTACAAACGCATCACCCTGCGTTTGATCCCCTTCATCTTCATCTGCTACCTGTTCAACTACCTCGACCGGGTCAACGTTGGATTCGCCAAACTGCAGATGCTCGACGCGCTGAAATTCAGCGAAACCGTGTACGGCCTCGGTGCCGGGATCTTCTTCATCGGCTACGTGCTGTGCGGCGTACCGAGCAACCTGGCGCTGACCAAGTTCGGCCCACGGCGCTGGATCGCGCTGATGATGATCACCTGGGGCACGCTGTCGACCTGCCTGCTGTTCGTCACCACGCCGACCCAGTTCTACACCCTGCGCCTGTTCACTGGCGCCGCCGAAGCCGGGTTCTTCCCGGGCGTTGTGCTGTATCTCTCGCAGTGGTTCCCGACCTTCCGCCGTGGCCGGATCATGGCGTTGTTCATGTCGGCGATCCCGGTGTCCGGCCTGCTCGGCAGCCCGTTTTCCGGCTGGATCCTCAATCACTTCGCTGCGGGCCAGGGCGGTCTGGCCGGCTGGCAGTGGATGTTCCTGCTGCAAGGCATTCCGACTGTAATCCTCGGCGCACTCGCCTACTTCCTGTTGAGCGACAACTTCGCCGCTGCCAAATGGCTGACCCCGCACGAGCGTTCGGTGCTGGAAGCGGATCAGGCCGAAGACCTGGCGAACAAACCGAAAACCACCTCCGATTCGCTGATCGCGGTGTTCAAGAACCCGGCGATCTGGGCCTTCGGCCTGATCTACTTCTGCATTCAGAGCGGCGTGTACGCGATCAACTTCTGGCTGCCGTCGATCATCAAGAACCTCGGTTTCAGCGACAACCTGGTGATCGGCTGGTTGAGCGCGATTCCGTATCTGCTGGCGGCGGTGTTCATGCTGGTGGTCGGTCGCTCGGCGGACTTGCGCAAAGAACGTCGCTGGCACTTGGTGGTGCCGATGCTGATGGGTGCGATCGGCCTGCTGATCGCGGTGAACTTCGCGGCCAACCCGCCGATTGCGATCCTAGGTCTGACCATTGCGACCATGGGCGCGCTGACCGGTCTGCCGATGTTCTGGCCGGTGCCGACAGCGATGTTGAGCGCGGGGGCTGCAGCGGGTGGTCTGGCGTTGATCAACTCCATGGGGCAGATGGCTGGATTCCTCAGTCCTTATCTGGTGGGTTGGGTCAAGGACAGCACCGGGTCGACCGATGCGGCGCTGTATCTGCTGGCGGGTGTGATTGTTGGCGGGAGTTTGCTGGCGTTGCGGATGACGCGGACGTTGCGGGCTTAAGCCTTAGTCGAAATACAGAAACGGCCCATTACGGGCCGTTTTTCATTTAGATCGTTCCCACGCTCCGCGTGGGAACGCCTCAAGGGACGCTCCGCGTTCCAGCTCTGGAAGGGACGCGGAGCGTCCCGGGCTGCATTCCCACGCGGACGGTTCGACGCCTCGACGTGGGAACGATCAGGCTAAGGATCTGGCTACAGCGGCGCTTCAGCCTTCAGTTCCAGATTATCCAGCGCCCGATTCACCGCCAGTTCACTCAGCATGATCAGTTGCGCAATGCCCAACAGCACATGTCGCTGCGAGCCGTCCACCAGCCCGGCGAAGTCAGTGGCCATGGTTTTGGCGCAGGTCAGGGTTTCAGAGGCGTCGGCCAGCAGTTCTTCGCTGTCGATGCCGGGGGCGATGAGGTAGCGAGTGTTGGGTTTGAGCAGCGGCTTTCTGGGGAGCAGCGGATTGAGGTAGTGATCGAGGGCGCGTTCGGCAGCTTCGTGGAATTTCTTGGAATCGAGGGTTTCGTAGGGCGAGGTGGTGTCGGCTTCGGGTGGGTTGGGTGTTGGTTTGATCACGTTTGAATCTCCAAATCAGAAAAATGGAGCCATCAAACTTCGCTACCAAACGAAGAGGTGGTGGCCATGCACGGGTTGGTAGACCGGTGACTTGGAGAACCGGCGCGCTCGAAAGCGCCCCGCGCATGGCCACCATAAAAGCACGGACGGATAAGCGTCCGAATACGGTGAGTTGCGCAACAAGTCAGAACCGGGCTACCAAACCCCATCGCTGTTTTTCAGCGACGAGATAACGATAAAACCCGGCCTATAAGCGCACAAGCCGGCGGATTCTGGCGCAGTTGTAGGCAACGGCGCAAGGTTGTGTAGCCTGCGGTGCATGTCTGAACGTGTCCTTTAAACGCCACGATTAAACACTCACTCCAGATCGTTCCCACGCTCCGCGTGGGAACGAGTGTCACACACTGGTATTTGCATCCAGTTCCAGCACCAAGCCCCCGGGCATCTGCACAAAAATCTGCCACATCCCGTCCTCCGGCACCTGCGCCACCTGATACGGCAACCCACTCCCCTGCACCCGCCTCAAAACCACCGCCGCGTCTTCATCCGTACGAAACGCAATATGACTCAACGTCGCCTCATCCTGCGCCGGCTGCTCGATCACATGCACCAACGCCTCCCCGTCCTGATACAACCACCGCCCGGGAAACGGAAAGGGCGGCCGGCGCCCCGGCACCAATCCCAATAACCCGCCAAAAGCGTCCTGCAGCGCCTGCCCGTCAGCGGTGTTGAAGGCCAGATGATCAAATGTCCACGTCATGTCTGTCTCCTGCGGTTATTCAGAATTCAAGTATCTGCGCTTGCCAATCCCGAAAAAATCCCGCAAAACGCCAAGGATCTTCAACGGATTTTTACTAATGAGCTCGATCCTCGACCTGGAAATCTTCGTTCGCACCGCCGACTCCGGCAGCATTTCCGCCGCCGCCCGGGCACTGGAGCTGACTCCCGCCGCCGCCAGCATCGCATTAAAACGCCTGGAAACCCGCCTCGGCATCCGCCTGTTCGCCCGCTCCACCCGCAGCATGCGCCTGACCGAAGAAGGCCGGCGCTATCTGGAAAGCGTGCGTCTGGCGCTGGCCACGCTGGCCGAGGGCGAGCAGGCGCTGAAGCAGCAGACCGAAGGCCTGAGCGGCGTGCTGCAACTGGCGGCGCCGTCGGACTTCGGGCGCAATGTGTTGCTGCCGTGGCTGGACGACTTCAAGCGCGAGCACCCGCACATTCAGCTGCAATTGCTGCTCAACGACCGGCATGCGGATCTGTTTCGCGAGACGGTGGACGTGGCGCTGCGCTTTGGCGTGCCAAGTGATTCGACGCTGGTGGCGTTGCCAATCCTGCCTGAGCATCGGCGCGTGGCCTGCGCCAGCCCCGCGTATCTGGAGCGCCACGGCACACCGCAAAATCCTGCCGAATTGAGTGAGCACAGCGCCCTGCTCTACCTGCGCAACGGCCGGCCTTATAACACCTGGCGCTTCCATCGCGACGACGAAACGGTCGAGGTCGAAGTACGCGGCGACTACCTCAGCGACGACGGCGAAGTCGCCCGCCGCTGGGCGCTCGCCGGGCACGGCATCGCCTACAAAGCCTGGCTCGACGTGGCCGAAGACGTGCGCGCTGGGCGGCTGGTGACGCTGTTCGATGACTGGCACGGCGAGAACGTGCCGTTCAATCTGCTGTGCCCGCATCGGGTGCAGGTGTCGGAACGGGTGAAGGTGTTGCAGGCGTTTTTGCGGGTGCGTTGCCGAGCGCTCAGCCGATGACATCCGAAACCAAGCGCCCGATCAGGAGCAGTGGATCAAATTAGATAGGTATCAAGCACCACGATGTAAGAGTACTAAGCCCCGTGCTTCCGAAAATAGATAAATCCGTTCTCAAGTAATTATAGAAACGCCCATTTTGGCTGCATGCATTGACAATCTCTGGAATGAGCGGAATATAAACACGACGAACATCGGCAACAAAAGTATAGTTATAAGTCGTAAATCCTCCTAACAAGTTCATCCAGACAATCGCGTCATCTGCGCGTAACTTCTCAGTGCTTATTTGCAGCTTGAATTTATTAGTTACCGCAACAAGATAAGACAAAGTACTGCCTTCCTGATCGGTGACATAGATAGTTGCCACGCCACTTTTCAACCCCACCACTTTGCCCTGTGCCGTCACGGGAGCCGTCAGTGGATCAGACGATGCATAGTCATACGGCGGAACACCACCGGTTGGAACCCGAACGCCGGTATTGCCAATCGAATCCTCCCCTGTTTTCGGCCACCCATCGACCTTCACCGAAAACCCGCTCAGTTTCATCTGTGTCCGATCAATGTTGAAACCCAACCGCTCAATCTCCCAGGGTTCGGACTCAAACTGATTCCCGTTTTTTTCCTTCACAGTAAAACGGTGTGACCCTTCCGCTATTGATATGAACTTGCTTTCCCACTTGTAATTCGTTCCGACTTTGACTTCTTCCCTCACCGTACCGCCATCAAGAACTTGCAACACAACACCCGTCAGCGCAGCCCCTGACAACATGACCTTATTGTCAGAAACAGTCCCGCGATGTTCCAGTTCCACGTTGAACGAGTTCTTCATCGAAATAATCACGGGCTTCTGAATGACCCGTGCCCGTGCAATTTTTGAAATTGCATTAACTTCATTTCCACGAATACGTTCGTAAAGAACCTTGACCGTACTGTCGGCAATCACCTTGGCATTGTCGATCATCAACCGATGGGTAAACGGAAGCCTTGTCACCTCAGCGTCTACCACGTGTTCAACCACGCTTCCGCTACTGGGTGTCGCGAAGTACTTCACCCTCAAGGTATCTCCGCTTTCCCAGCGTGGTGCAAAAACATGAACCTGAATGGTCAGATCCCGAGTGCCGAGCTTGTTCCAATCAATAGTGTCCGGCTCATCGTCGGGGTCGTCCGGGTCCTCGGCAATGTCGGGGGCGGCCATTCTGGCGCCCTTCAGGTCAATCACCAGGCGGATCGGCTTCGACCAGGGCGAGGTCGGGTCCGCTCCGTTGGTGAGTTCGTCCTCGACCGTAAAGTCAAACGCGGCTTGCGGATTGTCGCCAGCGGCTTCGAAAAAAGCTTTATCGAGCCACACCCCGATGATGGTCGGCTCAGTGGTCGGTGTGGAGGGGGCCTCATCCGGATGGACCACATGAGTAAGAACATGGCCGTTGCAGCGCAGCGAGATTTTGTCGAATGCGCGGCAATAAGGGTACATGCAATACGCCTGCACCCCCTGCGCCGCGCGGTCGGCATCGATGCCGTCGTCAATCACGTCTTGCGGCAGGGTGAGTCGAAGCTCGGAATGCCCTTCATCCCCTTTGATCTTGTCTTCGATGCCTGGACGAATCTCGTTGTATTTGATGGTAATGGGCGGTTCATAAGTCTCCTCGCTACTGTCAAGGCGCCGGGCCGTGTAGTTCAGGGTATTCGGCAGATCGGGAAGCAGCAGATTGTGGGCAATGTACAGCGTGGTCGCAGACGTAGCGGACTCGGTCTGTTCACTGGTGATTTTGTCCACACCGTTCAGATTCAGGAACACCGTCATGTTGGGCTCCTGGCCCAGCAAGGCTGGAACAATCACCGTTGCCCCCAGAGGTTTCTCCTCATAAAAACGAATGGCAAGACCATAATCCGCACCCGCCACATTTTCCTTGCCGTCGGGCAACCGAGGCGCGTAGAGATTGATTTCGTCACCCGCAGTCAACCCTTGATCAATCGGTTCAGTGGCCATGAGAACGCTCCTGATTTCACAAAATGTGTCGGCATTTTTTGCTCGCACCGTCAGAGCAGATCAGGCGCTATTCACAGGAAAATTGCCTACTGTCAGATCTGACAGTGGCGATGAACGGTCGGCAGTGCGCCAGAAACTTCGGGGCCGCTGCTGGACAAATTCACTTTGCCGCGTCGGATGCTTCTGGTATTTGATGGGAGCTTTCCCACCGACAAAAGGATTTCGGCATGAGCTATCGCACACTGGGTCACTCGGGGTTGCAGGTGTCCACCCTCACCCTCGGCACGATGATGTTCGGCGAGCAGACCAGCGCGGAGGACTCGCTGCGTATCATCGACAAGGCCTGGGATCAGGGCATCAACTTCATCGACACCGCCGACGTCTACACCAACGGTCGCTCGGAAGAAATCGTCGGCGAAGCCATCGCCCGTCATCGTCATGAATGGGTGCTGGCGACCAAGGTCGGTTTCGGCCCCGTGGATGGCGTGCCGAACCGCAGCGGCTTGAGCCGCAAGCACATCTTCAATGGTCTGGAGGCCAGCCTGACCCGGCTCGGCACCGACTACCTCGACATCTATTACCTGCACCGCGAAGACCACAACACCCCGCTGGAAGTGACGATCTCGGCGATTGGCGATCTGATTCGCCAGGGCAAGATACGTTATTGGGGCCTGTCGAATTATCGCGGCTGGCGGATTGCCGAGGTGATTCGCGTGGCGGACAAACTCGGTGTTGATCGCCCGGTGATCAGCCAACCGCTGTACAACATCGTCAACCGCCAGGCCGAAACCGAGCAGATCACCGCAGCCCAAACCTATGGTCTCGGCGTGGTGCCTTACAGCCCGCTGGCCCGTGGCGTGCTCAGCGGCAAGTACGCACCAGACGTGACCCCGGACGCCAACAGCCGCGCCGGCCGCCAGGACAAGCGCATTCTGGAAACCGAATGGCGCGTGGAATCGTTGCGCATTGCCCAGCAGATTCAGCAATACACAAAAGAGCGTGGGGTCGGGATTGTCGAGTTTGCGATTGCCTGGGTGCTGAACAACGGCGCGGTAACGTCGGCGATTGTCGGGCCGCGCACTGAAGAACAGTGGGATGCGTACACCAAGGCGCAGGCGGTGAAGATTACGGCGGAGGATGAGGCATTTATCGATTCGCTGGTGACGCCGGGGCATGCTTCTACGCCGGGGTTCAACGATGTGAGCCATTTTGTGTCTGGGCGTAAACCCCATAAGGCTTAGGATTTTCCCTAAACCTTGAACAGCCGATACAATCGGCTGTTTTTTATTGAATCAAGCGCGATCAAACGGAATCTGATTGATCGTTCGGAATTTGCAAGGGATCAGCACATGTCCAATCGCTCCGCCGAGCTCCTCAGAAAGCCACTGCGCGGGCTGCTGTTCAAATTAACGGGCGATAAAGATCTGCGCGCCCTCACTTGCGCTATGGAGCCCGCAACTTTCGGCGATCGCCGCCCCTCACTTGCGTACCGGGCCGACATTGATGGACTCCGCGCCATCGCTGTTCTACTGGTGTTGATCTTCCACGGCGAACTGGCGCTTTTCCCGTCCGGTTTCATCGGCGTCGATATCTTCTTCGTGATTTCGGGTTATTTGACCACCGCTATCATCATGAAGTCGCTGCACAACGGCACGTTCACTTTCTCGGGGTTCTACACGCGCCGGATCTGGCGACTACAACCGGCCGTTATTGCGTTATTGATCGTCACATTGACGCTCACGACGCTACTGTATTTGCCCGATGATTACGTCGATTTTTTAAAAAGCGAAAAGTACACCTCGTTAATCATCTCCAACCAGTACTTTTCCAAAGTGACCACGGGTTACGCCACACCGGATGCAGCAAGCCTGCCGCTGTTGCACACCTGGTCTCTGGCCATCGAATGGCAGTGGTATCTGATACTCCCCCCGGGCATCTGGCTGCTCAACCGCTATCTGCCGAAAGTTATTTTCAAAGCGGCGGTGCTCGGCCTGACCGTGGCGGCAATGGTGCTCGCGCTGTACCTGTCTTACGCCACTCCTGAGAAAAACTACTATTTCTTCGCTGCGCGGATTTTCGAATTGATGATCGGCTCTTGTGCGGTCATCTTCAGTACGGACAAGTTCCGGCTCAATCGCCTGAGCGCCTCTGTGGTCTGTGCACTTTCGCTGGTCACGATCATCTATTGCGCTACCCGGGACGATATCTTGCCGGGATTCCCGCAATACCATGCCATTGCCGTATGTCTCGCTACTGCAGCTTTGCTGTACCAGGGGATTGGTGATGCAAGCATTTTCGCCAAGCTGCTCGCGGCCAGACCCATAGTGTTTATCGGCACACTCTCGTACTCCTTGTATCTATGGCACTGGCCGATCCTGGCGGTGATGAATTACATGGGAATCGCGCTAACCCCGTCGATGACGATCATTTACTTCGTTTGCACTTTCATCACGGCCTGGCTCTCTTATGTGCTGATTGAAAACAAGTTCCGCAAGGCACGATTTGGCTTTGGCAAAACGCTCGTGGTACTGATGATTTTGCCCGCTATCGGCCTGTCGCTGCTGCACTCTGCCAGTGTCAGGCACGAGGGCTGGCCGGGCCGCTTCAATCAGGGCTACAGCAACATGCTCAACGATTTGAAAGCCTCTGTGCCAGTTGCTCGGGAAGGATGTCTTGGTGTCAGCGATGGTGCCGATCCAGGCTGCATATTCGGCGCCGATCACACGGCGCCACAAGTATTTCTGATGGGCGATTCGTTTTCGAATCACTACTGGGGTTTTGTTGAAACGCTGGCCAGGGATGCCAATCTTGCTGTACTCGCACAGGCTTACCCGGCGTGCCTGGCATTGCCCGGGATCTACCAGTACGACGAGAAAAAATACAAGAACGCGTTGTTTGAAAAATGCCACGACGCCGCTCAACGCTATTACGAGATGATTGCGAACAAGCATTTCAAGTATGTGATTGTGGGCCAGTTCTGGGAGGCTTATTTGAACGGTGACATCGTCACCAAACGCGATGATCCTCACAGCCTGGAACTGTCCCGACAACGCTTTGGCGTAGCAATCCGGGAAGCCCTGGATATTATCGTCGCATCAGGCGCTATCCCGGTGTTTCTGGAGAACACGCTGCCCATGCCACCTGGTATCAACGCGTGCCTGCTGCGCCAGGTCAAGTTGCGTGGGCTGATGGGCAGCGTCGAGCAAGGCAGCCTCTGCGCTGCTATGCCATGGTCCGGTAGCAAAGAACCAGCGCTGGAAACACTTTTTAATGAACTGAAGGCTGAATACCCCGGGTTAATCGTCATTGACCCGAAAACCGTGCAATGCACAGGTGATGCGTGCATGAGCACGGTCGACGGTTTTCCGGTCTATCGTGACATTGGGCACATCACCGATTACGCCTCTTACAAGTTTGGCGAGATGTATCTCATGAACTTTGGTAATCCCTTGCAAGTTGGGCAGTGATGATTTCTGCCTCCGGACGGGCTCCGCGGCAAGGTTGAAAGCTTCGCGAGCAGGCGAATGTCTATGGGCTGTTTCATGTGTGGCAAATATTGAGCATCTGCCCAATATTCAGCACAAAAACCACGTATCCTGCGCACCCCGTTTGACCATTACCCCGCGAGGACAGTTTGTCTAAAGGTATCGCTCTCTCGGTAACAGCCTCGACGCTGTTTGCCGTCATGTATTACTACACCTCGCTGCTCACCCCGTTGAGCGGCGTGGAAATCTTCGGTTGGCGGATGCTGCTGACCGTGCCCTGCATGACCCTGTTCATGTTGTTGTCCGGCGAATGGCGGCGGGTGCTGGACCTGCTGCGCCGGATCCCTGCGCTGCCGAAGCTGACCGGCGGGTTGATCCTGTCGTCTGCGTTGCTGGGCGTGCAGTTGTGGCTGTTCATGTGGGCGCCGCTCAATGGTTACAGCCTCGATGTGTCACTGGGCTACTTCCTCCTGCCGCTGGCCATGGTGCTGACCGGGCGCATCGCTTATGGCGAGAGCCTGTCGTACCTGCAAAAAGTCGCGGTGTTCTTTGCCAGCCTCGGCGTGTTGAACGAGCTGTATCAGGTGGGCGGATTTTCCTGGGCGACGCTGGTGGTGGTCGTCGGTTACCCGTTGTACTTCGTGCTGCGCAAATACCTCAAGACCGACAACCTCGGCGGCCTGTGGGTCGACATGACTTTGATGCTGCCGGTGGCGTACTGGTTTGTGCGCGGCGGCGAACAGGGTTTCGGCGTGTTCGATCAGTACCCGGCGCTGACGTGGCTGATTCCGCTGCTCGGCCTGATCAGTGCATCGGCGCTGGTGGTGTACATCATTGCCAGTCGCCTTTTGCCGTTCAGCCTGTTCGGCTTGTTGAGTTACGTTGAACCGGTGTTGCTGCTGGGTGTGGCGCTGCTGCTGGGCGAGAGCATCAAACCCGGCGAATGGTTGACTTACATTCCGATCTGGCTGGCTGTGGTGGTGCTGGTATTTGAAGGGTTCAAGCATCTGATGCGCCAGCGGCGCCCGTAAGACGAGCAATAAAAAGCCCGGCCTGCAATTGCAGGCCGGGCTTTTTTACATCTGATACGGGTTACTCGGTAGCGAGTACACCGCGACGCACCTGGTCACGCTCGATCGATTCGAACAGTGCCTTGAAGTTACCTTCGCCGAAACCATCATCGCCCTTGCGCTGGATGAATTCGAAGAACACCGGGCCCATCAGGGTTTCCGAGAAGATCTGCAGCAGCAGACGCTTGTCGTCCTTGTCTGATGCGCCATCGAGCAGGATGCCGCGCGATTGCAACTGATCCACCGGTTCGCCGTGGTTCGGCAGGCGGCCTTCGAGCATTTCGTAGTAGGTGTCCGGCGGCGCGGTCATGAAGCGCATGCCGATTTTCTTCAACTGATCCCAGGTCTTGACCAGGTCGTCGGTGAGGAACGCCACGTGCTGGATGCCTTCGCCGTTGAACTGCATCAGGAACTCTTCGATCTGCCCGGCGCCCTTCGACGATTCTTCGTTGAGCGGGATGCGGATCATGCCGTCCGGCGCGGTCATCGCTTTCGAAGTCAGGCCGGTGTATTCGCCCTTGATGTCGAAGTAACGGATCTCGCGGAAGTTGAACAGCTTCTCGTAGAAGTTCGCCCAGTAGGCCATGCGACCGCGATACACGTTGTGGGTCAGGTGATCGATGATCTTCAGGCCGGCACCGACCGGGTTGCGGTCAACGCCTTCGAGGAACACGAAGTCGATGTCATAGATTGAGCTGCCTTCGCCGAAACGGTCGATCAGGTACAGCGGCGCGCCGCCGATGCCTTTGATCGCCGGCAGGTTCAGTTCCATCGGGCCGGTTTCGATGTGGATCGGCTGAGCGCCGAGTTCCAGTGCGCGTTTGTAGGCTTTCTGCGAATCCTTGACCCGGAACGCCATGCCGCACACCGACGGGCCGTGCTCGGCCGCGAAGTACGAGGCGACGCTGTGCGGTTCGTTGTTGAGGATCAGATTGATCGCGCCCTGGCGATACAGGTGCACGTTCTTGGAACGGTGGGTCGCGACCTTGGTGAAGCCCATGATCTCGAAGATCGGCTCCAGAGTGCCAGGCGTCGGCGCTGCGAACTCGATGAACTCGAAGCCCATCAGGCCCATTGGGTTTTCGTATAAATCTGCCATGGTTGGCGCCTCATCATTCTTATCAATTAACCAGAGTTATTTGTCAGTAATGCTGAGGCCGGTGGGTGGCGCACAGGAGATGCCACGCACACTGCGGGCGAGGAAGTCACCGTAGATCAGTTGAAACCCGAATATCTTCATTGTCGACCCAAGGCTCTTGCGGGCGATGCTTCTGCTGCCAGAAGACGATTATTATTGTATGCGTAACCCGATTCTACACAGCGTAAATAGGGTTGTCTGCCCTCTCTATAAAATCCGCTTTTTTCGGGTCGGTGCAAGGGATTTGTTGCACAGCCAGATACCCGCCAGAATCAGCACACCGCCCAGGCACATGGCCAGCGTCAGCTGTTCACCCAGCACGATTGCACCGGCCAGCACGGCGGTCAGCGGATTGAGAGCAATGAACACGCCGGAGCGTGTGGCGCCGATTTTACGGATGCCATCGTAGTAACCGATGTAGGCCAGCGCAGAACCGAGTACGCCCAGATAGACCAGGCTCAGCCATTGACGCGGGCCAAGCGCGGCCAGGGCCGCAACGTCCACTTCGCCCCGGCTCAGGGCCAGCGCCCACAACATCAGGGTGCCCAGTAAAATCGAAAAGGTCACGGTCTGCACCGGGCCGATGCTGTGATTGAGGCTGCGTGAGAACAGCGAATAGACGCCCCAGCTCAAAACGCAGCCGAGGATCAGCAGATCGCCAATCCACGCGTCCGGCGTTTCGCTCAACAGCTGCGGGTTGCGACTGACGATCACCACAGCCGCCCCGCTGATGCAGATCGCAATTCCGGTCACTTTCAACCGGCTCAGCCGCTCCCTGAACAGCAACCAGGACGCGAGACCAATGACCGCCGGGTTCAGCGCCACGATCAACGAGGCACGAGAAGCGTTGATGTATTGCAGCCCGTAAAAGAAGCACAGGTTGTAGAAGAAAATCCCGAAAAAACCCAGCAGCGCCAGTTGCAGCCATTGCCTGGGCGTGGGCCGCGCCAGCGCAATCCGCGCCAGTCGCAGAAACCCGAGCAATGCCACGCTGGCCAGCAAAAACCGCAAGCTGGCAGCAAACACCGGACTCAGGCTACCGGCCAGAAAACGCCCGGCCACCCACGTTCCGCCCCAGATCATGGTGACCAGGGCCAGGTTCAAATAGACGGGCATGTCCGAAGCGGCCGGACGAACAGGTTCATGACAACTCATAACGTTCCCAATGATGAGACTGGCGGATGACGTATCATTCGATCGATTCCTCATCATCGTAAAATGAGTCTTTACTCATGACCCTGACCCAACTCGAAATCTTCTCGATGGTGGCCGAACTGCGCGGCTTCACTCTCGCTGCCCATCGTTTGGGAATTTCCCAGTCGGCGGTGTCCCACGCCTTGAAATCGCTGGAACAGGAACTGGGCGTCGAACTGCTGCGCCGGCATCAGTCGCAAGTTGAACTGAGCGACATCGGCGAGCAATTACTGCTGCGCGCGCGGGCGATGCTCGGGCTGGCCAATACGTTGCGTCAGGAGGCCGCGGATGCGCGCGGCATGAAACGCGGCACCTTGCGCATTGGTTCTTTCGGGCCGACGTCCTCGATCAAGTTGCTACCGAAGATTCTTCAGCGCTATCGCGAGGCGCATCCGGGGATCGAAGTGCACATTGATGAAGGCCCGGATCGGCAAGTCATCCAGTGGCTGGAGGAGCGGCGGATCGACATCGGTTTTGTAGTGCTGCCAGAAGAGCGCTTCGACACGTTTGCCCTGATTGAAGATCGGATGGTCGCCCTGCTCCCGCCCGGTCACCCGTTGGCGGCGCGTGAATCAGTAAGCCTCAAAGACCTTTGCAACGACCCGTTCGTGCTGACCGAGGCCGGTTCATCGGAGCTGGTTTCGCGCCTGTTCAACACCGCGCGGTTGAGCCCGAACATCCGCTATCGCTGCTCGCAACTGCTCAGCACTCTCGACACGGTCGGACGAGGCGATGCCATGACCGTGGTGGCCGAAGGTTCGTTGCCTTTCGATTCCGCCCCACGCTATGTCAAGCGACCGCTGTCCCCCGCAGTCAACCGGCAGGTGGGCCTGGCGGTGCTGGATCAGCGCCAGGCGTCACCCGCCACACTGGCATTCATTCAATTGGCAACACGGCTGGATTACCGTTGAGCAGCGCAGGTGTCATTGACCATCTATCATGGGCTCAGATCACGGGAGTTGCGCGCACGCTTCGCCTGCCATCAAGTGCCCCACTCCATTGCGACAGGATGCGCCCATGCCACTGACCGTCAGGCCCCGCCGCAAGCGCAGCACCCGGATTATCGTGACGTTGCTGTGTGGCCTGCTGCCGATCGTACTCGGCAGCGTGATTCTTTATATGCAGGCCGGGCGCGCCCTTCAGCAGAGTTCGCAACACACCGCCGATGAAGCCCTGCGGCAGTTCGAACTGATGCTCGACAATACCGCCCTCGCCGCCCGGGAGTTGCTGCCGCTGGCCGGCCAGACCTGCGAGACTGTAAAACTGGCCTTGCGCGAACAAGTCACCCGACGCCCGTTTGTGCGCTCGACCAATCTGGTATGGGACGACAATCTCTATTGCAGTTCGCTGTTTGGCGACTTCAAGGAAGTCGTCAATCCGGGCGACTACACCCAGGGCAAGTTGTGGCTCATGAACGGCAACCCGGTCACGCCCGATACTGCGTTGCTGGTATATCGTCTGAGCGAAGGGCGCGCAGGCGCACTGACCACGCTGGACGGCTATCACCTGAGCAACATCCTGCGTCTGATCGGCCGGCACACATTGTTGTTACTGCAAGTCGGCAACAACTGGCTCTCGGCCGACGGCAAAGTGCATCAAGGCGCACTGCCCGCGTTGCCGGTGGCGCAAAGTACCTTGCACTCGCCGCACTATGCATTCTCGGTCACCGCCGCGTTTCCGGAAGGCGAAACCTGGCGCTACATGAAAGATGAATACCCGCCGCTGTTCAGCCTGCTGATGTTCTTCGGTGCGGTATCGGCAGCGATCGGCTACATCTTGCAGAAGCGCTCCACATCGCCCAGCCATGAAATGCTGCGAGCTCTGGAGGCGGGAGAGTTTATTCCCTACTTTCAGCCGGTGGTGCATGGCGACAGTAAACAGTGGTCGGGCACGGAAGTGCTGATGCGCTGGAACCATCCCAAGGAGGGGCTGGTACGTCCGGACCTGTTCATCCCGTTTGCCGAACACTCCGGGCTTATCGTGCCAATGACCCGCGCCTTGATGCAGCAGACCGCTGTCCTGTTGGGGCCGCTTTCATCGACCTTTACCGCGCCGTTCCACATTGGCATAAACATCACCGCCAGCCACTGCCAGGATCTGGAGCTGGTTGAGGATTGCCGTGAATTTTTGTCAGCTTTCCAGCCGGGCAGCATCAGCCTGGTCCTGGAGCTGACGGAACGCGAGCTGATTGAGCCGTCCGAGATCACCCACCAGCTGTTCGAGCAACTGCGTGCGATGGGTGTAAAGATCGCGATTGATGACTTTGGCACCGGTCATTCAAGCCTTGGCTACTTGAGAACGTTCAATGTCGACTTCCTCAAGATCGACCAGACATTTGTCGCGATGATCGATAAAGATGCCCTCTCCCGGCACATTCTGGACAGCATCATCGAGCTTTCCACCAAACTGGATCTGGGCATCGTGGCCGAAGGTGTAGAGACACAAGCCCAGTGTGATTATCTGGCCGCCCACCATGTCAACTTTCTGCAGGGCTACCTGTTCGGCAAACCGATGCCAGCTGCAGACTTCATCGATGCATTAACTCATCATTAACTTGGCAGCATAAATCCTGACTCGCCGACAGCTCGCACCAAATTGATACAAAACAGCGTTGTTGTTACATGAAGAAAAAGTCAGGATTTACTCTTGCCGCATTAACTACTACAATTTTTCTTACCTGTTGCAAGATTGGCAGGTGAGCCATTATCACCGAGTCGCTTCAAGGCTCTTGGCTTATAGCTTTGTTTGCGGTTGGTTTCAGCCAAACACACTATTGGAGTAAAGATATTGTCCAGACTCGCTGAATTTCGTGCAGCTGAAAAAGCCCTTCAGGAACAGCTCAAGCAGCTGGAATCGCTGAAGAACGATGCCGGGCTCAAGAAAGAAATCGAATTCGAAGAAAAGCTCCAGGGGCTGATGAAAACCTACGGCAAAGGCCTGAAAGACATCATCGCCATTCTCGATCCGAACCCGGCGAAATCCGGTCTGCAATCGACCGCCGCACCTAAAACCCGCCGCGCTCGCGTGGTCAAGGTCTATCAGAACCCGCACACCGGCGAGCTGATCGAGACCAAGGGCGGCAACCACCGCGGCCTGAAGGCCTGGAAGGAGCAATACGGTGCAGCCACCGTTGATTCCTGGTTGCGCAGTTAATCCCTCGCAAACATGAAAGCCCTGCATATGCAGGGCTTTTTTTTGGACAATATTTAACAAATACAACGACTTTTCTGGCAGAAAAGTTAAGTCTCAAACCCGTTCCGCACTGAAACTATGCTTCCGAATGTTGCCTCATTTCCCGGCAATAACTTTATGTTTAATCAGTTCGGGTATCTAACATCACGCTGACCACGAACAGGCGATTAGAATTTCAAGCTGTTTCGTGCCGCCACTATGTCATCGCCGCTGGCCTTATAAACCTCTGCCTGCCCGGCATACGAAAGTACGTAAGCTTTATTCGCCTCCACCGCTGCAACCAATGTTTGCGACAGCACGTGACGGCCGTTTTCAGTCACGGTACAAGTGGTCTCAAGTGCCGCAAGCGAGCCCAGCGTAGTCGCGTGAACCTTGTTGCAGACACTCTGATAACCGCTCTGGAAAAAGTCTTTCTGCACCGACTTGCGCATCTCCAGCAACACGCCCTGCAAGTTGACCTGATGACCACTTTCCACACGGGTCATCGTCAACTCCATCACCATCACCTGATTGCCATCGGCGTCAGTCTTCACCCCGCGCTGACGGGAGACGTCCGGGGATGTTTCAGGCAACGCCTCGACTTCCCAGCCGGCGGGCCAGGTGATGCTCGGCGCCTCGGCAAAGGCCGGTAGCGCCAGCAGGGAAAAACCCAGGAAAACGAACAGCGATTTGAACGGTCGGATCATTACCAGAGGCACTCGCGGATTGAGCCGTAAAGTCTGAGCCACGCCCGCTCGCAGGGCAAGCCCACGCTTTCGGTTTGGCGATGCTGCCAGGCATGCGTATCATTGCGCCCATTCACTCGCCCCAATTTGTTACGGAGGGCCCATGAGCCTGCAAGAACTGAACACCTTCCCTGGCGTCACCGCCACCCCAGACAGCGCAACCCGCAACTTCGTGTTCAACCACACCATGCTGCGCGTCAAAGACATCACCAAATCGCTGGATTTCTACACCCGCGTACTGGGTTTCTCGCTGGTAGAAAAGCGTGACTTCCCGGAAGCGGAATTCAGCCTGTACTTCCTCGCGCTGGTCGACAAATCGCAGATCCCGGCCGACGCCGCTGCGCGCACTGAGTGGATGAAGTCGATTCCCGGCATTCTTGAGCTGACCCACAACCACGGCACCGAGAACGACGCCGACTTCGCCTACCACAATGGCAACACCGACCCGCGCGGTTTCGGCCACATCTGCATTTCGGTACCGGATATCGTTGCCGCTTGCGTACGCTTTGAAGAGCTGGGCTGCGATTTCCAGAAGCGCCTGACCGATGGCCGCATGAAGAGCCTGGCGTTCATCAAGGATCCGGATGGTTATTGGGTCGAAATCATCCAGCCAGCGCCGCTGTAAAGCTGATTCTGGGTAGAGAGCACCCCGCAAAGAAAAACCCCATCATCACTGATGGGGTTTTTCTTTTTCAGGCCCGGGATTTATGCCGGAGCCGAAGTGCGGATCAGGTGATCGAAAGCGCTAAGCGAAGCCTTGGCGCCCTCGCCCACCGCAATCACGATCTGCTTGTACGGCACGGTGGTTACGTCACCGGCGGCAAAGATGCCGGGGATCGAGGTTTCACCGCGGTTGTCGACGATGATCTCGCCGCGCGGCGACAACTCGATGGTGCCCTTGAGCCAATCAGTGTTGGGCAGCAGACCAATCTGCACGAAAATCCCTTCCAGTTCGACGGTGTGCAGCTCTTCGGTATTGCGATCCTTGTAGCGCAGGCCGTTGACCTTCTGGCCATCGCCGGTGACCTCGGTGGTCAGCGCACTGGTGATCACGGTGACGTTAGGCAGGCTGTGCAGCTTGCGTTGCAATACGGCGTCGGCGCGCAACTGAACGTCGAACTCCAGCAAAGTTACGTGTGACACGATACCGGCCAGATCGATCGCTGCCTCAACACCGGAGTTACCGCCGCCAATCACCGCCACACGCTTGCCTTTGAACAGCGGGCCGTCGCAATGCGGGCAATACGCTACACCCTTGTTGCGGTATTCCTGCTCGCCCGGCACGTTCATTTCGCGCCACCGCGCGCCGGTCGCCAGAATCACGCTCTTGGCCTTAAGGGTCGCGCCACTGGCGAAGCGGACTTCATGCAGCTCGCCATTCTTGCCCGGGATCAACTTGTCGGCGCGTTGCAGGTTCATGATGTCGACGTCGTACTGCTTGACGTGTTCTTCCAGCGCGGTCGCCAGTTTCGGGCCTTCGGTTTCCTGAACGGAAATGAAGTTTTCGATGGCCATGGTGTCCAGTACCTGACCGCCGAAGCGCTCGGCTGCAACACCGGTGCGAATACCTTTACGTGCGGCATAAATCGCCGCCGAAGCGCCGGCCGGCCCACCGCCGACCACCAGCACATCAAAGGCTTGCTTGGCGCTGATTTTCTCGGCCTGACGCTCGATGGCGCCGGTGTCGAGTTTGGCGAGGATTTCTTCCAGGCCCATACGGCCCTGGCCGAAGTTTTCGCCGTTCAGGTAAATGCTTGGTACAGCCATGATCTTGCGATCGTTGACTTCGTCCTGGAACAGCGCGCCGTCGATGGCGACGTGGCGGATGTTCGGGTTCAGCACGGCCATCAGGTTCAGCGCCTGAACGACATCCGGGCAGTTCTGGCAGGACAGCGAGAAGTAAGTCTCGAAGTTGAACTCACCCTTGAGCGAGCGGATCTGTTCGATCACTTCGACACTGGCCTTCGAAGGGTGTCCGCCGACTTGCAGCAGGGCCAGCACCAGCGAAGTGAATTCATGGCCCATCGGTATGCCGGCGAAACGCAGGCTGATGTCGGCACCGGGGCGATTGATCGAGAAGGACGGTTTGCGTGCATCGTCACCGCTGTCGATCAAGGTAATCTGATGCGAAAGACTGGCAACGTCTTTCAGCAGGTCAAGCATTTCACGGGATTTCGCACCGTCGTCGAGTGAGGCAACGATCTCGATCGGCTGGGTGACCCGTTCCAGGTACGATTTCAACTGGGCTTTAAGATTGGCGTCCAACATACGGGCGATCTCCTGACTTTATTTGAGGCGAAAAAAAGCCCGAGCGAATCTCGCCCGGGCTTTTCTATTGGGCGGTGCAGCTTACTTGAGTAGGTGCGGAGTTCCGCCCTGTATTGCGTGTGTCACAGACTTAGATCTTGCCGACCAGGTCCAGGGACGGAGCCAGAGTGGCCTCGCCTTCTTTCCACTTGGCCGGGCAAACTTCGCCTGGGTGAGCAGCAACGTACTGAGCAGCCTTGATTTTGCGCAGCAGCTCGGAAGCGTCGCGGCCAACGCCGCCATCGTTCAGTTCAACGATTTTGATTTGGCCTTCAGGGTTGATCACGAAGGTGCCACGATCCGCCAGACCAGCTTCTTCGATCAGCACGTCGAAGTTGCGGGAAATGACATGGGTCGGGTCGCCGATCATGGTGTATTCGATTTTGCCGATAGCTGGCGAAGTGTTGTGCCAGGCAGCGTGGGCAAAGTGGGTGTCGGTCGAAACGCTGTAGATCTCTACGCCCAGTTTCTGGAAGGCGGCGTAGTTGTCAGCCAGGTCTTCGAGTTCGGTTGGGCAAACGAAAGTGAAGTCGGCCGGGTAGAAGAACACTACGGACCATTTGCCTTTCAGGTCAGCGTCCGAGACTTGTACGAAGTCGCCGTTTTTGAACGCGGTAGCTTTGAACGGTTTTACTTGGCTGTTGATGATAGGCATTGATGACTCTCCGTCAGGGTTGTGAATTCGATGGGTGAATCCTACCCAGTCACTCGACGGATGGCTCATTGGCAAACCTGATGCTGCTGATTTGTTTTCGCTATTAGCTGAGGATATTAATAGAAGAAAACGATATCTACGGCGACAGCGGCTTATCCGTAATCCGGGCCATCCCGTGAAAAGGGCTCGCTTCAACATAGCGCATGGCGGACTTCATATCCTTCCAGCCGACGTAACTCATCAGTGACTTGAGATCCCAGCCGCTTTGATGGGCCCACGTTGCAAAACCTCGTCGCAGAGAGTGACTCGTGTAGCGCTCAGCGGAAATTCCGGCGCGCTCCAGAGCCTGACGCAGCAACGGAATCACACTGTTGGCGTGCAAGCCCTCCTCACTCAGATTGCCCCACCGGTCCACGGCGCGAAACACCGGGCCGCGTACGAGCGCAGCCTCGCTTATCCATTCGATATATGCCTGCACAGGGCACAACTTCAACAGCGCCGGGGCCTGATAGGTTTGCCCGATGTTTTCCCGATCACCCTTGCTGCGCGGCAGGTACAAAGTGATGCCGCTGCCAGCGTGCGCCTGCACATGCTCGATCTGCATCCGACACAGCTCATCGCTGCGAAAGCCGCGCCAGAAGCCCAGCAGGATCAATGCCCGATCGCGGCAGGCCCGTAACAGCACTGGTCGATCCTGTTTTTCCCGCGCCTCCCTCATTTCCTGCTCAAGCCAGGCGACAGTCTGTTCCAGATCTCGCAATTGCAACGGCTCGGCCTGCTTCTCCTGGGCGGGATGCAGGGCACGAATGCCCTTGAATACTTTGCGCACCACCGGGGACTTGGTCGGATCAGCGAAGCCCTGACTGTTGTGCCACTGCGCCAGCGCCGACAGACGCAACTTGAGCGTATTGACCGACAGCACGCCAGCATGTGCCACCAGATACCGGGCGATGCTGTCCGCTGTCGCTGGCAGAAACCCGCCCCACACGGACTCGAAATGCTCGATGGCCGCGCGATAACTGCGGCGGGTGTTGTCACGGGTGGCGGCTTGCAGGTAGCGATCGATATCGCTCATGGGCTGATTTTCTCGTTGCGTACTGAAGGTTTGATCGGAAATCGATTTTATGGGTTTCACATGGGGTAATACCAGTATATCCCGTCCGTTTATCGGTGCTTATTTCACTTTAATTTCAACGTGGTACACTGTGTGCTTTAGTGGCATGTACCACAGTACGAAATGGTAGGAGCAGATATGGCCCGTGGCGGCGTCAATAAAGCAGTAGTCCAGATCGCGCGCGCAGCGATTCTCGCCCGTGGCGAACACCCCAGCATCGACGCAGTACGCATCGAGCTGGGCAATACGGGTTCCAAAACCACAATTCATCGCTACCTGAAGGAACTGGATGACGGCAGCGAACCGGCCGATCCGTCGGCAGAACCTGTCGATGACGAACTCCTCGCCCTCGTCACACGCCTCGCCCAGCGCCTGAAAGAACAGGCGCAGGAGCCGATTGATCAGGCACGCGAGCAGTACGAGCATCAGCGTCAGGCACTGGAAAACGAGCTGAATCAGCTTCGTCAGGATCATGCGCAGCTGGAGAAGAAGCACGACATTCAGACTGCCGCGCTGGCAAAGGAATCCGAAGCCCTGAGCGATACCCGCTCGATGCTGCAGACCGAGCAGACCCGCAACGCCGGACTGAATCAGGCGCTGGCCGATTTTGAATTGCGCTTGCAGGACAAGGACGAGCAGATCCGCTCGCTGGAAGAGAAGCACCTGCACGCCCGCGATGCGCTTGAACACTACCGCAACGCCATCAAGGAGCAGCGTGAGCAGGAGCAAAGCCGTCACGAGACGCAGGTGCAGCAGTTGCAGATGGAGTTGCGCCAGGCGCAGCAAAGCGCCCTCGTACGTCAGGACGAAATCACCCAGCTGCACCGCGACAACGAACGCCTGCTGACCGAAAATCGCGGCACCGTGCGCGAACTGAGCCTGTTGCAGGATCAGCTCAAGCACAGTAATCAGCGTCAGGATCAATTGCTGGAGCAAGCGTCCCGCGTCGACAGTGAACGCACCCTCCTCCAGGAACGTCTGCGCGTGGCCCTGCTGGAAAGTCAGACGCTCAAGCAGAACGTCGACGAGCAGTCGCAGCTCAATCAGTCATTGGAAAAAGAATTAACCAAGGCGCAAGACAGCCTGCGCCTGGCTACTACCGCTGAGGCAGCGCCAGACGCAGCCCAACCGAAAAAGATTTAAGCGCCGACCGGCGTACGCATTGTGACAAACTCTTCGGCCGCCGTCGGATGCACTCCGATGGTGTCGTCGAAGTCACGCTTGGTTGCGCCAGCCTTCAAAGCGATTGCCAGCCCCTGCACGATCTCGCCAGCATCCGGGCCGACCATGTGACAGCCCAACACCTTGTCAGACTTGCCATCGACCACCAGCTTCATCAGCGTGCGCTCCTGGCAGTCCGTCAGGGTCAGCTTCATCGGCCGGAAGCGGCTTTCGTAGATCACCACGTCGTGACCCGCCTCCCGCGCCTCCTCTTCAGTCAGACCGACGGTGCCGATGTTCGGCAGACTGAACACTGCCGTCGGGATCATCTTGTAATCCACCGGACGGTATTGCTCAGGCTTGAACAGACGCCGCGCCACTGCCATGCCCTCAGCCAGCGCCACCGGCGTCAACTGAACACGACCGATGACATCGCCCAGCGCCAGGATTGAAGGCTCGGTGGTTTGAAACTGCTCATCGACCTTAATGAAGCCTTTGTCGTCGAGCTGCACATCGGTATTTTCCAGCCCCAGGTTGTCCAGCATCGGACGTCGGCCGGTGGCATAGAACACACAATCGGCTTCCAGCACGCGACCATCCTTGAGGGTTGCTTTCAGGCTGCCATCTGATTGCTTGTCGATACGGGCAATGTCGGCATTGAATTGCAGATCCAGGCCACGCTTGGTGAGTTCTTCCTTCAAGTGCTTACGAACCGAACCGTCGAAACCGCGCAGGAACAGATCTCCGCGATACAGCAACGTCGTATTGGCGCCCAGACCATGGAAGATTCCGGCGAATTCGACGGCGATGTAACCGCCACCGACGACCAGTACACGCTTGGGCAGCTCTTTGAGGAAGAACGCCTGGTTCGAGCTGATCGCATGCTCATGCCCCGGAATCTCGGGGATTTGCGGCCAGCCACCGGTGGCGATCAGAATATTCTTCGCGGTGTAGCGCTCGCCGTTGACCTCGACTTCGTGCGGGCCAACGATTTTCGCGTGAGCCTCATGCAGGGTCACGCCGCTGTTGACCAGCAGATTGCGATAAATGCCGTTCAGGCGATTGATTTCGCGATCCTTGTTGGCAATCAGCGTGGCCCAGTCAAAATCCGCCTCGCCCAGTTGCCAGCCGAAACCAGAGGACTGTTCGAAGTCTTCGGCAAAGTGGGCGCCGTACACCAACAGTTTTTTCGGTACGCAACCAACATTGACGCAGGTACCGCCCAGATAACGGCTCTCGGCCACCGCTACTTTTGCGCCGAAACCTGCCGCAAAACGCGCAGCGCGCACACCGCCGGAACCGGCGCCAATCACATAAAGGTCAAAATCGTAGGCCATTTCTATCTCCTCGGCAGGCGATCAGCATACCCGCAGATGCTTATTGAGCAAGTCTCTACTGCAAGGGGACGGGCAATACCGGGAGGTTCTACCGTTAGCATTTGATTAATGGCTTTCTGCCGGTTGAATTTTTGGCAGCCGCAACGTATGCCAGGCGATCAGAATCGCTACGAGCGCCAGGCCGAAAGCGAGCCACGATGCCAATGCAATTCCGCCCGCAAATGCACTTCCCGCCTGCTGCATCAACTGTTGCGCTTGATCCCCCGCCAACCCCGCCGCCACATGATGAGCGCCAGCCAGCGTTTCACTTGCCAGCATCGTCTGAACATCGCTCAAAAACGCTGGAAGCTGCAGGTCTGCTCGGTAGTGAGCCGTCACCAGGCCGCCAATCAGAGTAGTACCCAGCACCACGCCAACTTCATAGGCTGTTTCACTGATGGCGGATGCCGCCCCTGCCTTCGCCGGGGGCGCTGCCGACAAAATCACATCATTGGAAACCGTAGCGATCGCCCCCCACTCCGATGTTGAGCAACGCGAACGCCACTACCAATACCGCAAGACTGCTGCCCATGCTGGCCACCAGCAAAAAGGCCGCACCGGTGAAAGCCACCAGAATCGGTATCAGTACATGCACCGGCATGCGCTGCGCGACTGGGACGACTGCCACTCCAACCATAATCGCCATGATTTGCCCCGGCACCAATGCAAGGCTCGCACTCAAGGGCGCCATTTGCAGAACAATCTGCAAAAACTGAGTCGTGAAGAAAACGAAGCCGACAAGAAACGCAAGACTCATCAAATTGATAAGGACTGATCCGCTGAAGGCGCCATTGCTGAACAGGGTCATGTCCATCAGGGGTACAGGAAGACGCAACTGGCGACGTACGAATATCCAGCCTGCCAGTGCACCTACCAGAAAGGTGCCAAACACAACACCGTCAATGCCCTCACTGGCGCCATGCTTGATGCTGTAAACGATACAACCCAGTGCGACCATCGACTGAAGGATGCTGATCGGGTCCAGCGGACCCGACACATCACGCTCTGATTCAGGGAGCAACAGCGGCCCCAGTACTAACAATGGAATCAGGACGGGTACCGCCAACAGAAAAATCGCGCCCCAATCAAAGAACTGCAGCAACACCCCTCCCACCAAAGGCCCTAGTGCCGAGCCGACAGTCAGCGTCGTTGCCCAGATCGCTACTGCCACTCTGCGCTCTTCTCGATCCTCAAACACCGAACGTATCAATGCCAGCGTGGAGGGCATCAACATCGCACCGAAAATCCCCATACAAGCCCGCCCGATAATCAGCTGCATCGATGTTGCGGAATATGCGGTCAGCACCGAGACCACCACAAACCCGAACGAGCCGATAAGCAGCAACTTACGGTGCCCCACCCGATCACCCAGGCTACCCATCGAAACCAGCAGTCCTGCGAGAACCAACGAATAGGCATCAATCATCCACAGCTGCTGGCTGGCCGTCGGACGCAAGGCTTCGGCGATTTTGGGTAACGCGAAACCCAATACGGTGTTATCAACGGTCACCAGCAGCACTGGCAACATGAGCACCGCCAGCCCTGACCAGCGTCTGCCACTTGATCTTCGTGTTGCAGCCATATTCTTTAACGCCACAAGCAACACTCCTTATTGCTGGAGAATAAATTTCACAACTGTCCTTCGACGATCATGAAACGCGGTCCTCCGCACCTCCCTGGCGAAGACGAGTCAGTTCAGCAGCGAACATGCAGGCTGACAATCGAACATTTGTTTCACATTGCATCCTGAATTGAATCGAGATGCGCTATTTCTCCCCACAAACGCAAACGCCCCGAACATGTCGGGGCGTTTGTTTTTAGCATCACACGATTCAGACCGTGTGACGTACCTTCAGACAGTCAGGCGCTATCAGTACGCCTTGCCAGTCTTGTAGAAATTCTCGAAGCAGAAGTTGGTTGCTTCGATGTAGCCTTCAGCACCACCGCAGTCGAAACGCTTGCCCTTGAACTTGTAGGCCATCACGCAGCCGTTCTGGGCTTGTTTCATCAGGGCGTCGGTGATCTGGATTTCCCCGCCCTTGCCTGGCTCGGTCTGTTCGATCAGGTCGAAAATGTCCGGGGTCAGGATATAGCGGCCGATGATCGCCAGGTTCGACGGTGCGTCTTCCGGCTTTGGCTTCTCGACCATGCTGTGTACGCGGTAGATGTCGTCGCGGATCATTTCGCCAGCGATCACACCGTACTTGCTGGTTTCCTGCGGATCGACTTCCTGGATGGCAATGATCGAGCAGCGGAACTGTTTGTACAGCTTGACCATCTGGGTCAGTACGCCGTCGCCTTCGAGGTTGACACACAGGTCGTCTGCCAGCACCACAGCGAACGGTTCGTCACCGATCAGCGGACGACCGGTCAGGATCGCGTGGCCCAGGCCTTTCATTTCGGTCTGACGAGTGTAGGAGAACGAGCACTCGTTCAGCAGCTTGCGGATACCGACCAGGTATTTTTCCTTGTCGGTGCCTTTGATCTGGTTTTCCAGTTCATAGCTGATGTCGAAGTGGTCTTCCAGGGCGCGCTTGCCACGACCGGTCACGATGGAGATTTCGTTCAGGCCAGCATCCAGAGCTTCTTCGACGCCGTACTGGATCAGTGGCTTGTTTACCACCGGCAGCATTTCTTTGGGCATGGCCTTCGTCGCTGGGAGGAAGCGAGTACCGTAACCGGCTGCTGGGAACAAGCATTTCTTGATCATATAAGTCCTTGAAAGGGCTGTGTGTACGAGTTTCGGCGCAGTCTAATCAGGCGGCGTGCACCTTACAATGCCCCGCACTGGCTAACCGATGTCAACATAGAGAAATATTCTCGCGGATAGTTCAATCCGCACACAAAGGCTGCGAAATCAGCGTAGTCCAAAGATCCAGGAATACCTCATCGACCTGCGCCAGTCGCCGATTTACCGTTATCATGACGCCTTTGAAACAGCCAACGAGGCAGTGAGATGTCCGCAGCAAAAATCATCAATGGGTACAGCGTCGCCAAGGCGAAAGATGGCCAGTGGCATATCACCGCCGCCAACGGCGAAGATGTGTCCGGTCCGTTGCCCACTGAAGCGATGGCGATAGAAGTGGCCGCGGTGCTTGATTACACGCCTCCTGCACCGAAGCGTCGCGGCAAGGACCAAGACTGATCGGCAACCACGAATCTCGGCCCTGCCTTCGCGCAGGGCTTTTTTTGGGCTGTGCGCAAAGAACTGGCCAATCGCTATAACCTTTTCATGCCGGCGCTGTCATAGCGTCTAGCCCCCTCCTCCTCGAAGACGACATTGCCATGATCAACCGCCCCTTCATCAGTTTTCTACCCCTGATTGCGCTCGCGGCCCTGGCCGGCTGCGCCACATCGCAGACCACCTACCTGAACAACGGCGAACAGGGTTTGAGCATCGACTGCTCCGGCGAAGCCAATTCCTGGGCCAGCTGTTACGAAAAGGCTGATGCATCATGCGCCGGAACCGGCTATCGCATTGTCGGGACTGAAGGCACACCGGCGCCCAAGGAAGACGACAAGACGCTGGGCGTCGATGTCGGCAACTACAAAACCCGTAGCGTAGTAGTGGTATGTAAGTAGCCTTACATGTGAATTTCGGCGAATTTGATCCCCAGTCCGCGCACGACCTCGATCAGGTCATCGAGTCGGTTGAAGGATTCGACTTCGTCGTTATCGTCCACCAGAAAATAACTGCGACCGGCGCTTTTCTTGAAGAACACGATCCACTCTCCCGGATTTGCCGGGTTCTGGATCACATGGGTAGCCGCAATGAGCCCTTCCTTGTGTCGCTCCCGCACCTGCTCTCTCTTCATTCACCTCTCCAGAAATGACAATGCCGCCACAGCAACGCTGTGACGGCATCAATGCTGACGGCTGACAGTCTATCAGCCGGAAATACAGGCAGTGGCGGCTTTGCGCACATCCCATGGACGCAGCGGCACATTGGACATCCGTTCATGCAGCTTGATGCTGCTGCCACCGGAGCGATCCTCGATATCAAACACTGCGGCGGGACCTGATCCCAGCTTGCCCGGAACGATGACCCGGACTTCGTCCTTGTGCCGCTCGACCTGCAGGGCGCCCCGGCTGCCGGACAGCTTCTCGGCCAGGCATTCAGCATACTCATGGGGCTTCTTACCGGAAATGACGTTCATGGTCGGCAGTGTTTCATTGATTTCCGAAACACTTGCGCAACCACCCATTGCCAATGCCAACGGCAGAATCACCACACCCCACTTCATACAAAACCTCCGATAAAGACCCTCCGACAGCACGAATGCCGTTTTTCTCCAAGGCCCATTGCATTTAATCCACATCGAATCGTGAATATCTGTTTTTAATTGTCAAAGCGGCGCCCGACGGCCGGATAATAACCTGTCCGGGCTGATAAACTGCGCCAATCGACAATGCTATCGTTTTGATTTTGTAGAAAAAGCCCTTCTGGAGGCGCCCATGAAATTCATTCACCAGCGCGAGCACCTCAACGAAGACGACATCGTCGTCATTCAATGCTCGCAAACCTGCAATATCCGCTTGATGAACGACGCCAACTTTCGCAGCTTCAAGAATGGCGGCCGTCACACCTATCACGGTGGTGCTTTCGACACGTTCCCGGCCCGTATTACCGCGCCGAGCACCGGCTTCTGGAACATCACCATCGACACCGTCAACCGCCGTGCGATCAGCGTGACCCGCAAGCCGACCCTGACGCACTCGATCAAGATCATTCGCCGCTCGAGCTCCAAACTCAGCTGAGCGACTCCGCCAACGCAGACAGGTAAGCATCAACGTGGCCCAAACGACCAAATACGTGATCAAGTACAAACTCAACGGTGAACGCCGTTTCGAGTTCGCCCAACTGGAAAAGGGCACGCCGGAAGAAGCCAAGGCAGCACTGGATGCCTTGCACGGCCAGAGTGACGATGTGATCAGCGACATCAGCGTCAGCAAGGCCCTGTAAAACCCGGATGACAATTCGACCGCAAGCGGCGGAGTGTTCCGAGCGGGTGGACGGCCCACACTGAGACCTGAATGCAAGCCAAGGAATCAGCATGTCACGCTCATCCGTCTCTCCGCTCGATGCGCTCGACTGGATCGCCCTGGAGCAGCAACTGGACCAGGACGGTTGCGCGGTCGTCCGTACGCTGCTGCGCCCGGACACCTGTGATCGATTGAGTGCGCTTTACCCACAAAGTGAACCGTTTCGATCCCAAGTCATCATGGCCCGCCACGGTTTCGGGCGCGGGGAATACAAATACCTGCGCTATCCGCTTCCGCCCGTGGTCGAACGCCTGCGCAGCGCGCTCTACCCGCGACTTGTACCTTTGGCCAACCGCTGGCATGAGCGAATGGGGCTGCCTGAACGCTTTCCAGAACAGCACAGCGAATTTCTCCATCGCTGCCACGCCGCCGGTCAATTGCGGCCTACCCCGCTCTTGCTGCAATACGGCCCGCAGGACTACAACTGTCTGCATCAGGATCTGTACGGTGAACATGTCTTTCCGCTGCAAGTGGCGATTCTTCTGTCAGAACCTGGCAAAGATTTCACAGGCGGCGAGTTCGTTTTGACTGAACAGCGCCCGAGAATGCAGTCGCGCCCGCTGGTGATGGACCTGAGAAAAGGCGACGCGCTGATCTTTGCCGTCAACCAGCGCCCGGTCAAAGGCACGCGCGGCGACTATCGAGTAAGCATGCGCCACGGCGTCAGCCGATTGCACAGCGGAACACGGCATACTCTGGGCATCATTTTCCACGACGCGACCTGACGATCATGCAAACCACCTTCGACCTGTTCGCCGACACAGAATCCGAACAGCCCCGGCGCACCGAACAGATCGGTGAACAATCCTGGGTGCTGCGCGGCTTTGCCCTTCCACAAATCGAGCAGTTGTTGCCGGCCCTGGAATCGATCATCGCTCGCGCCCCGCTGCGCCACATGATGACGCCCGGGGGCTTCAGCATGTCGGTGGCCACCAGCAGTTGCGGAGCAGTGGGCTGGATCACCGATCGCAGCGGCTACCGCTATTCATCCGAAGATCCCGTGAGCCATCAGCCCTGGCCGGCCATGCCCGAAGTGTTTCGCGAGCTGGCCCTGACGGCAGCGAAAAGCGCCGGATTTGCCGACTTCGTTCCGGACTCCTGCCTGATCAATCGTTATGTCCCAGGCGCAAAGATGTCGCTGCATCAGGACAAAGACGAAAAAACCTACGAAGCGCCGATCGTTTCGCTGTCTTTGGGCCTACCCGCAACGTTCCTGTTCGGCGGTTTCGCACGCGGCGACAGGAGCCAGAAAATCTCGCTGCTGCACGGCGACATGGTGATCTGGGGTGGTGTAGACCGGCTGCGCTACCACGGGATCCTGCCGATCAAGCCCGGTCGGCATCCGCGCCTGGGCGAGCAGCGTTTCAACCTGACGTTTCGTACCGCTGGATAATCCTGCAAAGTTTGACCGCAAGGGTCGGAGTGTTCCGGCCGGTGGCACTGGTTAACCTGACATTCAACAGGTCAACGGACTCTCCATCATGAAAACGCTTTCCACCTCGCTGAACACTGAAGACGATCCAAGGTGGGCCGCTGTCGTGGCACGCGACCCTCGGGCAGACGGCCAGTTTGTCTATGCCGTGAAAACCACCGGCATCTATTGCCGCCCCAGCAGCCTGGCGCGCTTGCCGAAACCGCAGAACGTCGAGTTCTTCGACACCGCCGGAGAAGCCGAGGCCGCGGGCTATCGTCCCAGCAAACGGGCGAGCAAGGATCAGACCGAAGTCGCTGCTCAGCATGCCGCCACCGTCGCGGCAGCCTGTCGCCAGATCGAAGCGTCGGACAGCCTGCCGGCACTCAACGATCTCGCCGAAACCGCTGGCCTGAGCGCCTTCCACTTTCATCGCGTCTTCAAGGCCGCAACGGGTCTGACCCCAAAAGGCTACGCCGCCGCACATCGCTCGCGCCGGGTCCGTCAGCGTCTGGCGGACGGCGGCTCGGTGACCGAGGCGTTGTATGACGCCGGTTTCAATTCCAACAGCCGTTTCTACGAGGCCGCCGATCAGGTACTGGGCATGAAACCCGGCGACTTCCGCGCAGCCGGGCAGAACAACGACATCCGCTTCGCCGTCGGCCAGTGCTCGCTCGGCGCCATTCTGGTGGCGCAGAGCGCGCGCGGAATCTGCGCGATTCTGCTGGGGGACGATCCGCACCAACTGGTGTGCGACCTGCAGGACCAGTTTCGCCGGGCCAACCTGATCGGTGCCGATGCCGAGTTCGAACAACTGATCGCTCGCGTCGTCGGCTTTATAGAGGCGCCTGCCATCGGCCTGGATTTGCCGCTGGATGTGCGCGGCACGGTGTTTCAGGAACGTGTGTGGCAGGCGCTGCGCGAAATTCCGGTCGGCAGCACCGCCAGCTACGCGGACATCGCCTTGCGTATCGGCTCGCCAAAAGCCGTGCGCGCAGTGGCCCAGGCTTGCGGCGCCAACAGCCTCGCGGTGGCCATTCCGTGCCACCGCGTGGTGCGCAGCGACGGCAACCTCAGCGGCTACCGCTGGGGCGTGGAACGCAAGCGAGAGCTGTTGCTGCGCGAAACGCAGGTTTAACGCAGCGATGTAAATCGCCACCGATTCGGGGCCCGACAGGCCTCGAAGTCGGTGGCAAATTTTCCGCTTTCGATCCGGTTCGTCTCGACGTCTGCTGACGGCCCGGTCACCGCAATCCCGGCGGTGACATCGAATGCTCCGGGCGGGCCGCGATGGCGCTGAGGTCTCAGCGATTGACGTCGACCACAACCCGTCCGCGCAACTGACCCGCGAGCAACTTCGGAGCCGCCTCAAGAGCTTCGCCGAGACCGATTTCATGGCTGATCAGTGGCAACAGCGCAAAATCCAGATCCTTCGCCAGACGATTCCAGGCCTCGATGCGGCGAGCCTTGGGCTGGGTCACGCTGTTGATCCCGGCCAGCGTCACGCCACGCAAAATGAACGGCGCCACAGACGCCGGGAAATCCATGCCCTGAGCCAGACCGCATGCGGCCACGGTGCCTTCGGCCCGGGTACTGGCGCAGGCATTGGCAAGCGTGTGGCTGCCGACTGAATCGATGACGCCCGCCAGATCAATCCCCGGAACCATCGGGAACTTGCGCACCACCGGGCTGCTACCGGTGATCGCCAGGCCGTCCTTGAAATTCAGCGTGCTGTACGCGACACGAACCGTCACATCGCCCGCAGGCAACTGCTCGTCATCAATCTCTTGCAGGTTGGCGCGATAACCGCTGTCGTCTTTGTCGATCAAAATGCCTGTGAACATGACTGCCTCTCACGGGTGGAAATCAGGATGTCGAGGGATTGGAATAGCACACTGCAACATTTTGCCCCACTCGACCTTTAGCCAATCGGACCCGAACGCACAGCCAGCGCCGGCTGTTCAAGCTACAAATCTGTGCTGGTCTTGGGAGTGGCTTTGCGTTAAAAAACCGGCTGCTACCGTCCCTGCCCTGTTTTGTCGTCGGAGAAGCTATCCCATGAGCCAATGGCCTGATACCCGCATTCTTGACCTTTTCGGCATCGAACTGCCGATCATCCAGGGACCCATGGCCGGTGCCACCAATTCTTCGATGGTCATCGCAGCGTGCAACGCCGGTGGCCTCGGTTCGATGCCGGCTGCGATGCTGACCATCGAGCAACTGCGCGAAGAGCTGAAGACCATTCGCCAAGGCACGAACAAGCCGTTCAACGTCAACTTCTTCTGCCATCAACCGCCGGCCGCCGATGAGCAAAAGGCGCGAGAGTGGAAAAATCTGCTGGAGCCCTACTATCGCGAACTGGGTGTCGATTTCGATGCGCCGACGCCGGTGTCCAACCGTGCGCCCTTCGATGCGGCCGCCTGCGAGGTGCTGGAAGAATTTCGCCCTGAAGTGGTGAGCTTCCATTTCGGCCTGCCGGAAAAAGCCTTGCTGGATCGGGTCAAGGCCACCGGCGCGAAAATCCTCTCGTCGGCAACCACCGTCGACGAAGCAATCTGGCTGGAGCAGAACGGTTGCGACGCGATCATCGCCATGGGTTACGAGGCCGGAGGTCATCGCGGGATGTTCCTCAGCGCTGACCTGAGCAGTCAGGTCGGTACGTTTGCGCTGGTGCCGCAAGTGGTCGATGCGGTGAGTGTGCCGGTGATTGCTGCCGGTGCAATTGCCGATGCACGCGGCGTGGCAGCAGCGTTCATGCTCGGCGCTTCGGCGGTTCAGGTCGGCACGGCGTATCTGTTTACCCCGGAAGCGAAAGTCAGTGCTTCGCACCACAAGGCCTTGCGCACCGCCAAGGAAAGCGAGACGGCGGTAACCAATCTGTTTACCGGGCGTCCGGCACGGGGGATTCTCAATCGAGTGATGCGCGAACTGGGCCCGATGTCGGACAAGGCCCCTGCCTTTCCGCTGGCTGGCGGTGCCTTGATGCCGCTGCGCGCAAAAGGCGAAGCCGAATTCAGTAACCTGTGGGCCGGTCAGGCGTTCACGCTCGGCAAAGACCTTGGCACCGCTGAACTGACCCGGCAACTGGCTGAAGGCGCGCTGGCAAAATTGACGCGGTGATCTACCCGAGCGAGTGAGGAGCGTGACGCCCTCACTCGGTTTAAAAGCAGTGCTTCCCGTTTGGCGGCATTTCGCTATATATTTCGCTATATAGCGTTGCACCCCATCGTACGGCGCAGTCTATCCCTCCAATAACAACTGCCCACTGCACTTGCCATTCACGGAGCCGTTACATGATCAATCGTGCCACCCGCTTTGCCCCTGTCCTGTTCGCGGTATTCGCCATCGGCGCCGCCCAGGCCGACGAAGTGCAAGTCGCCGTCGCGGCCAACTTCACCGCACCGATCCAGGCGATTGCCACCGATTTCGAAAAAGACACCGGACACAAACTGGTCGCTGCCTATGGCGCCACGGGCCAGTTCTACACCCAGATCAAAAACGGCGCGCCGTTCGACGTGTTCCTCTCGGCCGATGACACCACCCCTGAAAAACTCGAGAAAGAAGGCGACACCGTCAAGGGTTCGCGCTTCACCTACGCCATCGGCACCCTGGCACTGTGGTCGGCCAAGGAAGGTTACGTCGATGCCAAAGGCGACGTCCTGAAGAAAAACGAATATCAGCACCTGTCCATCGCCAACCCGAAAGCCGCCCCTTATGGTCTGGCCGCCACTCAGGTGCTGGAAAAACTGAATCTGACTGAGGCCACCAAAGCCAAGATCGTTGAAGGCCAGAACATCACCCAGGCTTACCAGTTCGTGTCCACCGGCAACGCCGAACTGGGCTTCGTTGCCCTGTCGCAGATCTACAAGGACGGCAAGGTCAGCAGCGGCTCGGCGTGGATCGTTCCAGCGAACATGCACGACCCGATCAAGCAAGACGCGGTGATCCTGAACAAAGGCAAAGACAACGCCGCTGCCAAGGCGCTGGTTGATTACCTCAAGGGCCCGAAAGCCGCTGCGGTCATCAAGTCCTACGGTTATCAGCTGTAAATGTCGCTGACGAGTGCCGATTTCGCGGCGATATGGCTGACCCTGAAGCTGGCGTCCCTGACCACCGCAATCTTGCTGGTCGTCGGCACTCCGATTGCCTTGTGGTTGTCGCGCAGCCGTTCCTGGCTGCGCGGCCCAGTCGGCGCGATTGTCGCCCTTCCATTGGTACTGCCACCGACGGTCATCGGTTTCTATCTGCTGCTGGCCCTCGGCCCCAATGGCTTCATTGGCCATTTCACCCAATGGCTGGGGCTCGGCACCTTGACCTTCAGCTTCACTGGACTGGTGATCGGTTCGGTGCTGTATTCCATGCCGTTCGTGGTGCAGCCATTGCAAAACGCCTTCTCCGCGATCGGCACTCGCCCACTGGAAGTAGCCGCGACATTACGCGCCAATCCCTGGGACACCTTCTTCAGCGTGATCCTGCCGCTGGCGCGTCCCGGCTTCATCACTGCAGCGATCCTTGGCTTCGCCCACACCGTTGGTGAATTCGGCGTGGTGCTGATGATCGGCGGGAATATTCCCGACAAGACCCGGGTGGTTTCCGTACAAATCTACGACCACGTCGAAGCCATGGAGTACGCCCAGGCGCACTGGCTGGCCGGGGCGATGCTGGTGTTTTCGTTTCTGGTGTTGCTGGCGCTGTATTCCAGCCGCAAGACCCGCGCGGGCTGGAGCTGATCGATGATTGATGCACGTCTGAAACTGGCCTGGTCAGGCTTCAGCCTCGATGTTGACCTGCAGATGCCCGGTCGCGGTGTGACAGCGCTGTTCGGTCAGTCCGGTTCGGGCAAGACCACTTGTCTGCGCTGCATCGCCGGGCTTGAGCGTGCGCCGCACGCCTTTATCCGCATCAATGACGAAGTCTGGCAGGACAGCGAAAAAGGCATTTTCGTGCCGCCGCACAAACGCACGCTCGGTTATGTGTTTCAGGAAGCGAGCCTGTTTCCGCATCTGTCGGTACTGGCCAATCTGCAGTTCGGCCTCAAGCGCATTGCCAGGGCACAGCGCCGGGTCGACTTGACCCAAGCCACCGAACTGCTGGGGATCGGCCACTTGCTCGATCGCCACCCGCAACACTTGTCCGGCGGTGAGCGCCAGCGTGTCGGCATCGCCCGCGCATTGTTGACCAGCCCCCGACTGCTACTGATGGATGAGCCTTTGGCAGCCCTCGACAGTCAGCGCAAAAGTGAGATCCTGCCTTACCTGCAACGCCTGCACGACGAACTGGAAATCCCCGTGCTGTATGTCAGCCACGCGCAGGACGAAGTGGCCAGGCTCGCCGACCATCTGGTGCTGCTCAGCGACGGCAGAGCGCTGGCCAGCGGCCCGATTGGCGAAACCCTGGCACGGCTCGACCTGCCCCTGGCCATGGACAACGACGCCGGCGTGATCATCGAAGGCCAGGTCAGCGGGTACGATGCCGACTATCAATTGCTCACCCTGCAACTACCGGACTCGCCCCTGAACATTCGCGTGACCCACGCGCCGTTGGCGAAGGGCCAAAGACTGCGATGCAAGGTTCACGCGCGGGACATCAGCCTGACCCTGCAAAACAGCGAATTCAGCAGCATCCTCAATCGCCTGCCGGTCACAGTCGTCAGCGAGCAACCAGCCGATAACGCTGCGCACGTGCTCATCCGCCTCGATGCCGGGGGAACACCGTTGCTGGCGCGCATCACTCGGTATTCTCGGGACCAGCTTGGCGTGCATCCGGGCCAGTCATTGTGGGCACAGATCAAGGCTGTCGCGGTACTGGCTTAAATCCGCGGGCACGACCGTCATGGCGCGCGGTCAATGGCTTTAACAGCCTGATTTGCCGCGAAGGAAGTCCGCCATGCCCGATACTGTGCTCACCGAAGTGTTGCCTTCTGATCTGCATTACGTTGATGACACGCAGCCCGGTATCTCCCGCAAAAAGTTGCGCGGAAAATTCGCCTACTTCGATCCCGAAGGCCAGCGCATCACCGATCCTGACGAAATCAAACGCATCAACGCGCTGGCCGTTCCACCGGCCTACACCGACGTGTGGATTTGCGCCGACCCGCGCGGCCATTTGCAAGCCACCGGCCGCGACGCTCGTGGACGCAAGCAATATCGCTATCACCCGCGCTGGCGCGAAGTACGCGACGCGGATAAGTATTCACGCCTGCGCGAGTTCGGTCTGGCGCTGCCCAAACTGCGTAAACAGCTGGAGAAGCTGCTGGCAGCGCCGGGTTTCAGCCGCGACAAAGTCATGGCCACGGTCATCACGCTGCTCGACGCCACGCTGATCCGCGTCGGCAACACGCAATACGCCCGGGACAATCGCTCCTACGGCCTGACGACCCTGCGCAGCCGGCATGTCGAGGTCAACGGCAGTGCGATCCTGTTTCAGTTTCGCGGCAAGAGCGGTATAGAACACCAGATCACGGTGAAGGACCGGCGACTGGCTCGCATCATCAAGCGCTGCCTGGAAATTCCGGGACAGAACCTGTTCCAGTATCTGGATGAAAACGGCGAGCGGCACACCGTCAGTTCCTCTGATGTCAACACCTACCTGCAAACCCTGACCGGTGCGGATTTTACCGCCAAGGATTATCGGACCTGGGCCGGCAGCGCCCTCGCTCTGGCGGTCCTGCGGGAACTGCAATGGGAGTCCGAGACCGAGGCCAAGCGGCATGTGGTCGAGATGGTGAAGGGAGTCGCCCGCCAACTGGGCAACACGCCGGCAGTTTGTCGCAAGTGCTATATCCACCCGGCAGTGGTCGAACATTTCATGCTCGGGGCCCTGGCCGAGTTGCCGAAACCGCGCATCCGCAAAGGCCTGCGCAAGGAGGAAGTTGCGTTGGCGCTGTTCCTCGAGCGCATGGCCGAGCAAGCAGGCGCGCCTTGAAGCCTGCGCCCATCTCGACTAGGCTACGCCCTCTTACCTCCTCAGGACGATCGCAGAAGTGAACAACTAAGCCTTCAAAAATGTAATCGCGACACGCCGGTCATGGCGCTTGTCAGTGTTCACAACATTTTTTGGAGGTGCCGATGACTCACGTCTCGCGTACGCCTGCTCTCGTCTCCCTGAATCAACTGGGTTTTCAGTTCGCCAATGGCGAGACGATTTTCACTGCACTCAATCTGAAATTCGATCACACCCCGACCGCCATCGTTGGGCGCAACGGCGTTGGCAAAAGCGTACTCGCGCGCCTGATCGCAGGACATTGGCAACCCACCAGCGGCAGCGTGACGCGCGCCGTGGCGACAACCTATGTGGCGCAAAACGTTGTCGCGACACACGGCCAGACAGTCGCCGAGTCCACCGGCTGCGCCGCGATTCTTCGGGCTCTGGAGCGAATGAACCAGGGCTGCGGATCAGTCGAGGATTTCGAACTTATTGGCGAACAATGGGATCTGGCAGAGCGGTTGCGCCGCTTGCTCGATGACTCAGGACTGAGCGAAGTCGCCTTCACCGACAAGACCGGCAACCTCAGCGGCGGCCAGCAAGCGCGGATTGCCCTGATTGGCGCTTTTTTGAGTCAGGCTCCGCTGCTGGTTCTGGATGAGCCGACCAACCACCTGGATACATCCGGACGCCAATGGCTGATGAACTCGCTTGAGCGCTGGCACACCGGTTTGATCGTCGTCAGCCATGATCGGCAACTGCTCGACCGGATGCAGCGGATCGTCGAGCTGAGCGCGTCGGGCGCCGTTGAATTCGGTGGTAATTATTCGGCGTTCCGCGAACATCAGCGAATTCATCAGGCGGCTGCGCAGGCACGTCTCGACCACGCCAGAAGCGAACGCCAGCGCGAGCGGGTTCGATTACGGCGCGAACACGACACGGTACAGCGCCACGCCGCCAACTCCCGTCGCAACGCCGAAACCGCCAACATTGCCAGTTTCGAATACGTGGCGATCAAGGGCGCGGCACGGGAAATCATGGGGCATGTCCGTCAGGGTCATAAGGCCCGCAAGTCAGAACTCGACGCCCAGGTGCGCGAGGCTTACGCAAAGGTGCAGCCTGAGGACAGTGTGCTGATCAATCTGCCCGGCAGCGCCGTGCCGAACAACCGACAGATCTGCACGCTGATTGACGCTCGGCTGCCATGGTTGCCGAACGATGCGCTGAATCTTGCGATCCATGGCCCGATGCGCATCGCTGTCAGCGGGCCAAACGGCTGTGGCAAATCAACGCTGTTGAAAGTGCTCGCCGGGGAACTGACACCTGTCGATGGTACTGCCACAACCCACGTGCCCTTCGCGTTCCTGGATCAGCAATTGGCGCAACTGGACGATCAGCGCTCTATCACCGAGCAACTGATGATGCAGGGAGCCGCGCTCACTGAGGGCACTCTGCGCAGCTATCTCGCGCACTTGCAACTGGATGCGAGCCGCGCCACGGGTCTCTGTGCAGCATTGAGCGGTGGCGAGCGTCTGAAAGCGGCATTGGCGCTGGCCTTGTGGCGAGCGGATCCTGCGCAGCTGTTGCTGCTGGATGAACCGACCAACCATCTGGATCTGCAATCGGTGGAAGCATTCGAACGAGCGTTGCAGACATTTCCGGGCGCCATTGTCGCCGTTTCCCACGATCAGCACTTCCTTGAGGCGTTGAATCCGACCCACTGTCTGCGCTGGCACCGATCAGGCTGGCAACTGCAACCGACGAACTGACTTGCCTATTTTTTGCACGATCGGTCAGGGCTTCTATAGTTGATCTGGTACGAATCAGCTGCGGTGACGCCATGGAAGACATATTCGTCGTGAAGCGCTGCAACAAGATCGTCATCCACGGTCGGCGCGCAGGAGAAACCCTCCATGAGCCCGCCGAAGCCCAAGGCTGGTATCGCATCTGCGACACGCGAACCGGCGGTTTCATCGGCGATGGCTACGATCGGGAAGAGGACGCCCGCAAGGAATGTCATCGGCTCAACGCCGCCAGCTCGCGAGTGACCGCACCCGAGTCTTCGGGCCGATAGCGGTCATTTACGGGTCTATACTCAAAATCAGCTGAAGGAGCAGCGCCCCAACGGCAGAAAGCTCGCCCTCGCGAGCTTTTTGCTGCCACCGAGCGGATTAATGAACGGAGGTGTTCCATGTCCGAAAAAGAGTCCATCACCACTCTCCTTACCTTGCTCGAGGCCAGGGAGGCGCGTCTCGCGGCAGCCTGCAAAGAGATCGCCGACTGGGTCGACCATCAAGGCGGACACCCTACCGCCCTGCGCATCCGCGACCGGTTGAACGATATCGAAAAGGATACCCCGCTGATTCGCAGCACCCTGTCATCGCTCAAACCGATCGACCGGCCGTTGCCACGCTTCAGGTAGGACATCGGTTCACCTGCTGCATGAAAGAACGTCTTGGAGGTGTGTAAGGTCAAACCCTTTACACGTCACCAAGGAGACGTCTCATGGTCATTCATTTCAAAGTAAACGGGCATCTGGCCTGTGGGCACAAGGGCAACAACCTCTCCTCGAGCAGCGAACTCAATCGAGTGAAGTGCCGCAGCTGCCGCAATACCGACGCATACAAGGATGCCCGCAAAGAACAGCGCAATGCAGCCCCGGCGCGCGGCTCGCCATTCCAGGACTGCAAGACAGGGACCTGACCCAGTCATTTCAATGGGTCATAGCCGATCAACGTCTTTGGCTCCAAATACGCGCTCATCCCCCACCTGCCCATTTCGCGCCCAAGGCCTGAATGCTTGAATCCACCGAAAGGGGCACGCGGTTCGTGGGCCAGGGTGTTGATGAGCACGCGTCCCGAATCGATCTGACGGGCGACGTTCATACAACGTTCGGAGCTTTTTCCCAGCACCAGGGCGCTCAGCCCATAGTCCGTATCGTTGGCAATGCTGATCGCATCGGCATCATCCTCGTAGGGGATGATCGTCAGCACGGGGCCGAAAATTTCCTCACGCGCGATGCGCATCCGGTTGGTGGCATCAGTGAAGATCGTGGGCTTCACGAACCATCCGGCATGCAAGCCTTCCGGGCGACCTTCGCCACCCGCCAGCAACCTCGCGCCTTCTTCGTGGCCGGTACGGATGTAGCGCTGCACCCGCTCCCATTGTTTCTGGCTCACCATCGGACCGATGTCGGTGTCGGCGTTGCGTGGATCGCCCGATTGAATCTGTGAGACACCCTCCTTCGCAATTCGCTCGAACTCTGCCAGCCGGCTGCGCGGCACGAGGATGCGAGTGCCCGCGATGCAAGCCTGGCCGCTGTTGAGAAATCCGGCTTGCAGCACCAACGGCATGACCGCCTGGAAATCAGCATCGTCAAGCACCACGGTGGGGGACTTGCCGCCCAATTCGAGCGTCACGCGCTTCATGGTGTCGGCACCGGTTCTTACCAGATGCTGACCGACAGCGGACGAACCCGTGAACGAGATCTTGGCAACGTCGGGATGACGGGCGATCTCCTCGCCAACCACATCGCCCCGTCCGTTGACGACATTGAATACACCCGGTGGCAGCCCCGCTTCGTGCAACGCCCTGACCACGACCTGCGTCTGCAACGCGCTCATTTCGCTGGGCTTGATGACAGCGGTGCAGCCTGTCGCCAGCGCGGTGGCCAGCTTGTTGCAGATGAAGCCCGCATTGCTGTTCCAGGGCGTAATCAGGCCGGTCACGCCCACGGGCGTCAGAATGACCCTGGCCACGCCGACCTGTTCCTCGAAATCGAACGCCTCCAGTGCATCGATTGCTTGCGCAATCACATCGGCCGGATAAGTCGCCATCCAGCGCCCGCGAACCGCAGGCGCGCCGTATTCCACGAGGATGGCTTCCAGCAGTTCCTCCTCCCTTGCCGCCATGGCCCGGTGCATGCGTTGCAGTGCCGCAATGCGCTCCTCCCGACTGGTACGAGACCACGCCGGAAACGCAACCTTGGCGGCTGCGATCGCACGCTGTGCGTCCAATGCATCGCCCAGCCGAACCTGACCGATGACTTCCTCGGTGCTCGGGTTATGAAGGTCGAACCATTCCTGACCGTGCGGAATGACGAACTCGCCGTCGATGTAGATATGTTCAATGAGTTGCATGGCGACTCCTCGCTCAAAAACGACTCGCCTGAATCGAGCCTCTGTGATGAAGTCTAAGAAGGGTTCATTATTCCGATAAGCCACCCTTTGGCTTATGAAGCATCCGCATATTCAGGACAATCCATGCACAGAACAGGAATGACCGAGCTGGAAGTGGTTCTGGCCGTGGCGCGCCGCAGCAGTTTTCGCGGCGCAGCACAGGAATTGGGCATGTCCACTACCGCCGTGAGCAGTGCGGTGGCCGGCCTGGAAGCACGACTGAAAGTTCGCCTGTTCAATCGCTCCACGCGCAGCGTGGCCCTCACCGACATCGGGCAACGCTATGTGGCACGCATCGCACCTGCGTTGGCGCAGATCAAAAGTGCCGGCGAAGAAGCCAGCCTCGGCCCCGATGAACCCAGCGGCACATTGCGCATCAATGCACCGCATGGCGCGGCCTACCTGCTATTGGATCCGCTATTGAAGCAGTACGCTCAGCGCTATCCCGAAGTGCGCATCGACATCGTCAGCGAATCAAGCATGGTCGACATCATCGCCGGTGGCTTCGACGCCGGGATCCGCCTGGCGGAATCTGTGCCGCAAGACATGATTGCCGTGCCACTGTCAGGTGACATCCGGATGCTCGTGGTAGCAACGCCCGAGTACCTCGAACGCCACGGCGTGCCCGAGCATCCGCGAGATCTGCTCACCCACCAGAGCATCTGCATGCGCATGGCCCATGGTGGCCTCTACCAGTGGGAATTGGAGCGCGATGGCCAAAAGCTGCAGATGGATCTGCCGGTGCGCTTCGCCTCCAACGAGTTGCTGGCCATCAAACAGGCCGTGGTGTTGGGCCTTGGCATTGGCTTCATTTCCGAGTGGTTCATCCAAGAAGAACTGGCGAGCGGCGCCCTCGTGCCGGTGTTGATGCCATGGTGCCCGTCGTTTGGCGGGTTGAGGCTCTACTACTCGGGCCATCGCTTCGTGCCGGCGCGATTGCGCGCACTGATTGAACTGGCGCAGGAGTTGCGGCCCACGGTGGTTTGATAATGTTCCGCCGCCTTTTTATCGTCCCCCCTTCGGCCAAATCAGAAAGGACCGTTTTCGGCCAGAAGCAGTCGTTCAAGGAGGCAGCTATCGACCCACAGCAGTAATCTGAACCGCATTGATCTGAAGCAATGCCTCCTGCCTATCCTAAAATCGTGATGGCAGTTCGTTTCCGGCCTGGGCATCCGAAAAGACCTCATCTGGATCTGCCTGACACCAATATCTGAAAAGTAGGCGAGGCTCGATATTGCCGAAATATTGATCCACGATGCTCTCGGGGCGCACGACCCATTTAGGTTCTGGCCATTGCTGGGCTAAAACACCTAATGGTTTGCCAGATGAATAAACAACCCAAGTGGCCTTGCCTCCACTGATAAGAGGTAGGTAGTCCAAATCTTGTATCACTTCGATCAAGGTGCGCAGTGTTGCTGATTGATCGAGTGTGATCGATATTGCATGACTTTCCAGATCATCTCCCGCATGAACGCTATCTCGATCAATGGCAACTACCAACATGACTGCTCCTTTTAGTGGTGTGCTTTCACCAGATCGATCAGCGTAGAGACATCAGCGGCTAACTGTCGAGTGCGCTTCTAGCCGAAACCTGCCGTACCAGGCTACCGCTTTCGGCCAACAGCAGACGTCCGTGAATGTCTGGTGTCGGCCAGGTCTGGAACTTTAATAACCTGCTAGGCTGACCGCGATTCAGACTACCGATTTTTGTGTGAACGCGAGGTAGTAGCCATTGCAGTCGCGCAGTCCAAACTCCCTTGAACCATAGTCAGTATCTTGAAGTGCCCAAGCGATATTGGCGTTGTTGATCACTGACTCGTAATAACTATCTACATTCGATATCGCCAAGTAGAGCGTACCCGAGTACCCGACTGGTACTCCCCAAATATCCTGTTCAGTAAAGATGAGACTGCAGTCATCCAATCGCACAGTGATTGTTGACGCAGCGGAGTCACTCACGGTGAAACCGAGAGTTTCGCGGTAGTAATTGCCAGTGGCGACAAGATCGTCACAGCGCAGGAGCGTAGTTAACGGCATGCTGACCTCAGCTTGTGATTATGCACTCTATTCTGAGATTGAGAGTTGACATTAAAGACGATCGGTCTAAAGTACCTGCATGACCGACACCAAATCTCCAGTCCGCAGAGGACGTCCTCCAAAAGTTGCCCGAGAGCATGATGATACCCGCGAAATCTTGCTTCGCCGCGGGGTGGAAATGCTTACTGAACGAGGCCTTGCCAGTACCGGTATCGACAGCATTCTAAAATCTGCTCAGGTGCCTAAAGGCTCGTTCTATCACTACTTTGACAGCAAGGAAGCCTTTGGCATGGAGGTACTTGAGGTTTATGCAAATTTCTTTGCACGCAAACTAGAGCGCCATCTGCTAAACCCCGACTTCCCTCCCCTGCAACGCTTGGCAAACTTTGTTGAGGATGCCAAGTCTGGGATGTCCAGACATGAGTTTCGCCGAGGCTGTCTGGTAGGCAACCTCGGCCAGGAAGTATTTGCTCTGCCCGATGGTTTTCGAGTGCGGGTCGACGCTGTGTTGAACGATTGGCAGGCTCTTGTAGCAGCCTGTCTGGAAAAGGCAGTCGCCGCTGGCGAGCTATCGCAGCAAGCCGACTGCAGATCCATTGCTGCCTTTTTTTGGATTGGCTGGGAGGGCGCAGTGCTGCGCGCCAAACTCGTCGGGAATGTTTCCCCGCTGGATATTTTCTTCTCAGGATTTCTCGCCGGCATCACTCGGTGAAGCTTCCGCCCTTTTAAAGACGATCAGTCTAAAGTAAGGAGATTCAAAATGTTTAGAGCGATTGTTGCCGAAAAACGCGGTGAACATTATCAATCCCGATTGGCCGATCTCGACGAAGCCCAGTTACCGGATGGGGATGTCTTGGTACAGGTCGCTTATAGCACGTTGAATTTCAAGGACGCGCTCGCGATAACCGGTAAAAGCCCGGTCGTTCGACAATTCCCGATGGTGCCCGGTATCGATTTTGCGGGCACTGTAAAAGCCAGCTCTCATTCGGCCTATAAACCAGGCGATCGTGTCCTGCTCAATGGCTGGGGCGTAGGCGAAAGTCATTTTGGCGGACTTTCCCAGATGGCCAAAGTCAACGGTGACTGGCTCATACCGCTGCCTGAAGGGCTCAATGAACGCCAAACAATGGCAGTCGGAACCGCAGGATATACCGCCATGCTTTGCATCATGGCGCTTGAGCGAAATGGTCTCACTGCGAATCAAGGGCCGATTCTGGTCACTGGGGCAAATGGTGGGGTCGGAAGCTTTGCAATCACCCTTCTTGCACGGCGGGGATATACCGTCATAGCGTCGACCGGACGGCCCCAAGAAGCCGATTATTTGCGAGCATTGGGGGCTGATACGATCATCGACCGAGGCGAACTTTCGGTTCCGGGACGCCCTCTGGTCAAAGAGCGCTGGGCAGCCGCAATCGACTCGGTAGGCAGTCATACACTGGCCAATGTCTGCGCCGCAACCAAAGCCGAGGGGAGCGTTGCGGCATGCGGATTGGCGCAGGGGATGGACTTTCCCTCTTCAGTTGCACCATTCATCTTGAGAGGCGTCAATCTGTTGGGCATCAACAGCGTGACCCAACCCAAATCTAGACGTATCGAGGCGTGGGAGCGACTTGCGAAAGAATTGGATTTGAACAACCTTGCCCTGATCACCCGGGAAATTGGTCTGGAACAGGCGTTGGTGGCTTCGGAGGATTTACTTGACGGAAAAATACGCGGCCGCCTCATAGTAAATGTCAACGGCTGAGTAACAACCAGTCGCCATTCTTGCAACGATGCATAGGGCACTGCGCGGTGGGGAACACGCCACACATGGCAACAGCTGCGCAGCGTCCGGTCATGCGGTCTTGAGCCCATCTCTTGACAAATTTTATTGTCGATCCGCAATAGGGCACCGCTACCCGCAAGCGCCCGGCCCGATCTGTAATGCTTGCAAACCGACGCGCATCCAGCCGATCCAACCGCCTGCCAGCGACAAGCCCCCTGCGCATAGCAGGGTTGCCAGCACTCCTTTTCTCATGCCTTAGCCATTGTGATATCGAGGCGAGATAGTGGTCGCTCGCGGATTGGCCAATTGACGATTGCGGCGATCAGGCTCAACCCAATGGCAATTTCCCACACCAGATCGTAATTGCCAGTGCGGTCATAGACTACGCCCCCCAACCACCCCCCCCAGAAAGGCACCAAGTTGGTGGCAGAGATAAACAATACCGCCGAGCATCGACAAATTTCGCACGCCAAAAATCGTCGCAACCGTGCCGTTGGTCAATGGAACCGTCGAGAGCCACAGCACCCCCATGGCAATGCCAAACAGATAAGCCGTGAAAGCCGTGACCGGCACTACAAGAAAAACGCCAATCACCAGCGCACGCAACAAGTACAGCACAGTCAGCAGGCGCGGCTTGGAGTATCGCCCTCCTATCCAGCCGGCGACATAGGTGCCGGCAATATTGAACAGGCCGATAAGCGCCAGCACCGTTGTGCTGGTCGTGGCTGGTAAATGTTGATCCAGTAGAAACGCCGGAAGGTGCACGCCGATGAACACCACTTGAAAACCACAGACGAAAAAACCGAATGCCAGCAGCCAGAATCCCGAGTGGGTACAAGCTTCATGCAAGGCTTCACGCAGAGTTTGCTGGACGCCGACGACAGGGAGCGGTTTGTCGTTGAGCATACTGACCAAAGGCAAGATCAAGGCGACCAGTACACCCAGCATCAGCAATGCCTTGGACCAGCCCAGCCCCTCGATCATTCCCAATGAGCCAGGCAACATGATGAACTGACCGAACGAGCCGGCAGCGCTGGCCAGGCCCATGCCCATACTGCGTTTTTCCGGCGGTAACGCCCGGCCGACTACGCCCAGAATCACCGAAAACGTCGTGCCAGACAAACCAATGCCCACCAGTACGCCCGCACTGAGCATCAGGCTCGACGGTGAATCTGCAAAGCTCATGCACAACAAACCCACAGCGTAGAGCACGCCGCCGGTGAACACGACTTTGCCCGCACCGTAACGATCGGCCAGCCCTCCTGCGAATGGTTGGGCCAGCCCCCACAACAGATTCTGGAAGGCAATCGCGAAGGCAAATATCTCACGCCCCCAACCGAACTGCAGGCTCATCGGCGCCAGAAACAGGCCAAATCCATGTCGAATACCCAACGACAGCGCCAGAATCAGCGCACTGCCAATAATCACCCTGGCGCTGGAGCGCATTGTATTGACCACGATGGTGCTTCCTTCTGTCATCAGCCGGGTCATCCCCACTGCCCTTATGAATAATCTGTGTGGAGCGGCCGACCGCCAGTTGGCATGACCGATCAGGCCGTGCCTGTTTCAGTCACCCGATACCCGCTCATGGCGTTAGATATACGTACACTGTCCGCTGCAGGCTGACTCGAAAGCCACTCTCGGGACTGCGACTCGATTTGTGCCGACGTCAGGTTGCCGTAATCCTGACGCAACCACCGGAACAGCCCGAGCATCATCACCACCAACACCAGAATGAAAGGAATGGCAGCAAGGGTCACGGCGGTCTTGAGCGTGGTCAGCGGTGCATTGATGTACAGCATGGCGGTGGGCAGTGCCGCCAACATGACGCACCAGAACACTCGAAGCCCAGGTGCAGGATCATCGCCCTCGCGCAAGTTACGCGTACTGGTGGCAGCCACGGTGAAGGAGACGGCATCCAGGTGTGAGGCCAAAAATACCAGCATCAGCAGGAAGTACAGCGCCGCCATCAACTTGCCCCAAGGCAAGCTGATGAGCAGCATCGAAACCCCCGCCTCCCCCCCACCGCTGCTGAGAATGGCCGGCGAGTCGATCAGTCCGGTGATGAACTGATGAATGGCGAAACTTTCCAGACTGCCGAAGAAAAACCAGCAACCAGCGCATCCGCCCAGAATCATCGCCAGTATCACTTCCCGTACAGTTCGCCCGCGTGATACGCGGGTAACGAAGATCGCTACGCCCGGTGTGTAGGTCGTCCAATAGAGCCAATAGAACGCGGTCCAGCCGCGCGGAAAATCACCATTGCCAGTGGGGTCGGTAGCAAGGCTCATCTGCACAAAGTGTTGCAGCATCAAGCCGATTCCATTGGTGATGTTACTCACGGCAAACTGAGTGGGCCCCAGTATCAAAACGATTAATCCGAACAGCAGCGTCAGCGCACAGGCAACTTTTGCCAGACGCTGCATGCCGCTGGCGATTCCCACGAAAGAAGTCAGGGAGAAAACAAGCGTCACTAATATGACCAGACCGGCCTTGAGCATAAAGCCATCGGTCAAGCCCAGAAGGTCAGCCAGCCCACGGGATACCGTGGAGGTTGTCAGTGTAATGGTCAGCACCAGGCCACCGAAAGTTGCCAGTAGGAAGATCAGATCGATCGCCCGCCCCGCCGGCCCCTTCGCCTTGAGGCCTGTGATCGCCTGCATCACGCTCGACAGGCTGAGACCTTCATTTCGTCGGACATGAAAATGGTATGCCATTGCCAGCGAGGCAATGGCATACATGGCCCAAGGTGTGATGCCCCAATGAAAAAATGAGTAGGCAATGCTGAATTCGAGTGCTTGCTTGCTAGCGGGGGCGATATTCAGCCCCGGGGTTAGGTAGTAGTAGCCCCACTCCATAAATGCCCAGTACATCGTGGCAGAACCCAGGCCCGCGCAAATGAACATGAATACCCAGCCTGTGTTGGTGTACTGCGGCGCGCCTGTGCCGAGGCGAATATGCCCGTATTTGCTGAACGCCAACGCAAAGGCAATGACGACCGAAGCGAAGCCGAGCATTTGCACCCAAGAGCCGAACCAGCGCGTGGTCGTATCGAACCATTGCTCGGCCAGCATTTTGGAATGCTCGGGCGATGCGGTCAGCGCGCCGACAGCCGCCGTAATAACCACGAGGCTGATAACGATAAGGGGCAGGTCTTTTTCTGTGGCGTGTGCCGAGAGCACGCGCCGAGGAGGTGACGACATCAACATCCAGGTAGCCTTTTATTATGATATTTGGAGGTTTGACACCCAGGTACCGGGCTGCCGGCGCGAGACCGTGCCCGGTACGCATCACCGGTGTTACTTCATGGTAGGCATCGAGAATTCGGCGCCTTCACGAATGCCCGACGACGGCCAGCGCTGAGTCACCGTTTTGCGCTTGCTGTAAAAACGCACGGCATCAGGCCCGTAGGCATGCAAATCGCCGAACAGCGATCGCTTCCAGCCGCCAAAGCTGTGGTAGGCGACTGGCACCGGTAGCGGCACATTAACCCCGACCATGCCGACTTTTATGTTGTCGGAGAAATAACGCGCAGCCTCGCCATCCCGGGTGAAAATGCAGGTGCCGTTGCCGTACTCGTGATCGTCGATCAGCTTCATGGCTTCCTGCATGCTCTGGGCACGGACGACCAGCAACACCGGGCCAAAGATTTCATCCTCATAGCAGCGCATGCCCGGTTTGACGTGATCAATCAACGTGCCGCCAACAAAGAACCCGCCTTCACAGGCCGGAACCTGGATGTCGCGACCATCAACCACCACCTCTGCCCCTTCCTCCTGGGCACTGTTGATATAGCCAACAACCTTCTGCTGATGCTCACGGGTGATCAACGGGCCAAAATCGTTGGTCTTGTCCTGATACTGGCCGACCTTGAGTTTGGCCATAGCTGCGCGCATTTTCTCAATCAGCGCATCAGCCGTTGCATCACCGACAGTGACCGCTACCGACAGCGCCATGCAACGCTCGCCGGACGAACCGAAGGCCGCGCCCACCAGCTGGTTGACGGCGTTGTCGAGGTCGGCATCCGGCATGACGATGGCGTGGTTTTTCGCCCCGCCCAATGCCTGGCAGCGTTTGCCGTTGGCGGCGGCGGTGCGATAGATGTACTCGGCGATCGGCGTCGAACCGACGAAGCTCACCGCTTGCACGCGCGGGTCATGCAGCAGGGTGTCAACGGCTTCCTTGTCACCGTTGACCACACTCATCACGCCCTTTGGCAGACCGGCTTCCTGCAGTAATTGGGCGATGTACAGTGTCGAGCTTGGATCACGCTCGGACGGTTTGAGGATGAAGCAGTTGCCGCAGGCAACAGCCATCGGAAACATCCACAATGGAACCATCGCCGGGAAGTTGAATGGCGTGATACCAGCGACCACACCCAACGGCTGGAACTCACTCCACGAATCGATATTGGGACCGACATTCTTGCTGTGTTCGCCTTTAAGCAACTCGGGCACACCGCAGGCGTATTCAACGTTTTCGATGCCGCGCTGCAGCTCGCCCATGGCGTCGTGAAGAATTTTACCGTGCTCTTCACCAATCATCTGGCAGATGCGATCAGCGTTTTGCTCCAGCAATTCCTTGAAACGAAACATCACCCGGGCCCGCTTGATCGGGGGCGTGTTACGCCACTCGGGGAATGCCGCCTCAGCAGCGGTGATCGCTTCTTCAACAGTCGATTTCGAAGCGAGCAGAACCTGCTTGGTCGCTTCGCCTGTTGCCGGGTTGAAAACGGCTTGGTTACGGCCGTTATCGAGGATAACTTCGCCGTTGATCAAATGGCCTACGGTGTTCATATATGCGTTCCTTATTATTGAAGTGTGCGGTCTAGCCGCGGATATGTGCGCCGGCTTACCAAAGGTTGCGATACAGCTCGACCATTTCGTCAGCAGTAGGAACCCGTGGGTTATTACCAGGAGAGCCGGACGCCAGTGCCTGCTTGACCATCAGCGGCATCATTTCGAAAAACTTGCCGCGGCTGACACCGAAGCCTTCCAGCGTCGGCACTTGCAGCTCGTCATTGAGCGAGCGCAAATTCGCCAGCAACTTGGCGTTGGCCTCTTCATCGGAGTCTCGCGCAGTGGCGACGCCCATGGCCCGAGCGCAGTCGGCATAACGACGTGGGGCACCGGGGATCGAGTACTCGGTAATAGTCGGCAGCAACATGGCGTTGGACAGACCATGGGGAACATGGAAGAACGCGCCAATCGGCCGGCTCATGCCATGCACCAGTGCCACCGACGCGGCTGAGAATGCGACACCAGCCAGTGTCGAGCCGAGCATCAGCGCTTCCCGAGCCTCGGCATCCTGGCCATCGCGATAAACCCGACGCAGGTTGGGACCGATCAGGCTCATGGCTGCCAGTGCCTGGCTGTCGCTATAGAGATTGGCCTTGAGACTGACGTAAGCCTCGATGGCGTGGGTCAGTGCATCCAGTCCGGTGTCAGCGGTTACGCGGGCGGGAAGACTCATAGTGAGGGTGTAGTCGACGAGTGCTGCGGCCGGCATGAAGCCAATGCCTACGCAAAGCATTTTCTCGTCGGTCGTTTCATCGGTGATTATTGTGAATCGTGTGACTTCAGAGCCGGTGCCTGCCGTGGTAGGCACTGCAATGATGGGCAGTCCCTGCTCATTCACCTGACGCGGGAATTTGTAATCGCGCATCTGGCCGCCAAATTTGGCAAGAATGCTGATGGCCTTGGCGCTATCGATCGGACTGCCGCCACCCAGGGCAATGATGCTGTCATAGCTGCCGCTCCGGGTATGCTCAAGACCTGCTTGAATCGAGGCGATGGTCGGTTCCGGAACTGTGTCGGCAAACACATCGGCGGTGATGTCTTTGGCCGCGAGTACATCCTGAATATTTTGTGCGTAACCCAACTGCACCATCATCTTGTCGGTGATGATCAGCGGGCGACTGCAACCCAGACTGGCCAATACATCCGGAATGGCCTGACTGGCCTTGGCGCCGACTTGCAGGATACGTGGCAGGACGATTTGGTTGGACATGATGCCTCCAGAAGTTTGATACAGGCAGGGGGCGGCCCGGCAACGGCCGTCCCTGTTATCGGTTCTTGTAAGAAGGTTCGGTGGGTGGGTGCAGGTCAGCTCGGCAGGTATTCCTGGCTCCAGCTGTCGTTGATCACCTTTTTATCCATCAGTGCCTCGATCTGTGGCTCGCTAAAGCCCATCTCGCGCATGACGGCGCGGGTCGAGGCACCAAACTTTTCAGCCGGTGGCAATGCACGAATCGGTGCGTGCCGTGGGCGAATTGCAAACGGATCCAGCTGCGTAATGCGATGACCGCTTGGATGATCCGCATACACACTGAATGAGTAACTGCCGTTCCCGGTGCCCGGCAGACCATCCGCAGCACGACTGTATCGCTGGCGTAGCTGATCAATATTGTCCGGAACGGCGGCAGCCAGATTCACCGCTTGCAGGCGTTGCTGCCAGGTTTCACCGGGTGCCTGGGCCAGCGCCAGGGTCAGGAATGCCGCACGATCCTGCGCTTGAGCAATACCCCTCAGCCCGTCAACCGAGTCCAGTCGCTCAAGTTCGGTCAAGTCAGTATCGAGGTACAACCAGCCGTCAGCGGTGTGATAGAAGCGCGACAATTCGTGGTATCCCATCACGTCACGTCCCGATGGCTCATCGAATGGCGCACGTCCCACGTAGTCATAACAGAACGGAACCTGTACCAGGTTGCCAAGCGCCGCCAGCGATGTACGTGCGCGACTGACCTGACCGGTACGAGTTTTCTGGTAAAGCGCCGCCGCCACACCCAACGCCGCAGCGAATCCGCACATGACATCGATCGTGCCGACGTGCGCATGCTCTTCTGGCGTTTCCATCCCGCCGCCGAAGCGCAACATGATGCCGGTTGTGGCCTGAATCAGATCGTCGTAGCCCAGGTAGTCGGTACGCGGCCCGCGGCGTGGGCCACCGAAGCAATCGAGCTGACAGAAGATCACTCCTGGGTTGATTGCCTTGAGGCTGGCCTCATCCAGCCCCAGCGGCGCAAGTTGACGATCAGGCGCATTCATTACGATCACGTCGACGGTCTGTACCAGCTTGTCGAATACCTCGCGTCCTTCCTGCTGGTTGAGGTCGACCAGAATGCTTTGTTTGCCGCGCGCCGACGACAGGCCGAAGACCACCGTATTCCACGGATCATAGTTTGGCGTGGTCGGATCAAGTTTGATCACCTCAGCGCCGAAGCGTCCCAGATAGGAAGTGGAATGTGGACCGGCGATGACGTTGGTCAGATCAAGAATCCGTACACCGTCCAGCCAGCCCTTCGGCGCGGAATCCGACACTGCCGGCAGGACATCACGCGGCGTTTCGTCCAGCGTTGCCAAAGCCTCGTCAATGCTGACATCGCGGCGCGATACGGGGGCGAGCATCAGAGCCGCACTGTCTTCAAGCCAGGCCATTGGTCCCGGCTGCTTCATTACTCCGTATTTGTGGTCGATCACATCGACCACGAGCCCTGCGGTATTGGCGTGCTCGTCGTGCAGCCACTCCCGGGTCGAACGGTGTGGCGTGCCGGGGAACTGCCCTTCCCCGAAAATCACTTCCCACTGCGCCGAGGTCTTTGTCAGAAACACTTCTTTCATGCGCTCGGAGATGCGCTTGGCCCAATTGGCCGGGAGCGGATAAACCCCAAGCGAGGCATCGCCTTCCCACTGCGAGAACGGCAGGTACGGGTCATCCACCTTGGGCAAGCCGGCAGCGATCATCTCATCCAGCAACCCCATGGCTTGCAGGCAGCGTTTGGCGTGAGACCGGTGCGACGGGCAGACCGCATAGAACTTTCGGCCATCGGCGCATTCGTACGTGCGGTAGAACGGGTCGAGGTACTCCTGCAACTCGTCGTAGCTAAGGTTCATCGGTAAACCTTGCGCACGTCGGCGCTCGATTTCCTTTTCGCGCAGGGTTTTGTAGCGCAGCGGATAATCGTCGATCTTGATCGAGTTATACGACAGTCCTTCCATCACCGCTGCCGCCAGCGGTACTTCTATTTCGTCCCCCAGACCGGTGCGTTGGCGAGCCTGCAATGCCAGCATCACCGAGGACGCGGCCAGCATAGTGCCGTACGCCGAGGCCAGTGGCAGCGGCGAGAAGCTCGGATTGAATCCCATCAATACACGGTTCTGCCCCATGTCAGTGAAAACACCGGAGGCCGAAGCGATGATTGCTTCAGTGGCGCGCCACTGCCGACGTAGCTCATCGTTGCTGGCAAAGCCTGGAATGGAAATTGTGATCAGGCTTGGGCGCTCGGTACGTAGCTCGGAAAAATCGAGGCCCAGGCGAGTCATGACGCCTGGACGGAAGTTCTCGATCAGGATGTCAGCCTTGGCGATCATCTGCCGTGCCCGCTGAAGGCCTTCAGGCGACTTCAGGTCAAGACTGACGCAGAGCTTGTTGCGATTGAGCACGGCATTGGCCGGGCTATCCCAAAGCGGCCCACCGGGTGGGTCGATGTGAATGACCGTCGCTCCGAGATCCGCGAGGATCATCGCAACGGCCGGGCCGGCAATGTATTGACCGAAGTCGATGACGTTAACGCCACAAAGAGGCAGTTGACTGCGCTGTGCCATGATTCACCCTTTATTTTTATTGACCTGCCAGCAGTTGCGGGCAGGCCATTTCTTGATGTTTGAGGTCGTCAGCAACGTGGCGCAGCCCTTGCTGTGGCCGACTGCCGAAGAACGACTTGACGAATACTTTCGTGAAAAGTCGGTGTCGGCGAAAGCAATAAAAAAAAGCCCTGAGGGGTCATTTTTTTTATGTATTGCAAGCAGGATTTATGGGTTTATGCTCCGATGATCCCGAATCCATAGCATCCGGCCTTGCCAAAAGGCAGGGATTACAACAACAGGCGTGCACGCCATCGAGTTCGGCACCATGAAAAAACGATTGCCTCCACTTAACTGGTTGCGCGCCTTCGAGGCTGCGGCGCGTCACCTCAGCTTTACCGATGCCGCATTGGAGCTGAACCTGACCCAGGCTGCTATCAGCCAACAGATCAAGGCTCTCGAATCGCAACTCGGTGCTGCGCTGTTCAAGCGTTTGCCCCGGGGATTGGAGCTGACCGAACCGGGACTGGCGTTTTTGCCGGCGGTACATGACTCGGTGGAAAGACTGGCAGCGGCGACCGATGAGATATTCGGCCAAGGCCATCGTAAAGTGCTGACCATCCGCTTCAGCCTGGTTTATTTCACCCACTGGCTGGCACCCAGGCTCGCTCGCTTTCGCCAGTTACACCCCCAGATCAACCTGCGAATCACGAGCAATATCTGGATGGGCGAAACCGATCTCGAAGCAGATCTGGAGATTCGTTACGGCAGCGGCAAATGGCCGGGGCTCAAGAGCGAGCGCCTGACGTGGGACAAACTGTTCCCCGTGTGCGCGCCCGAGTTGCCGTGCCCTGAAAAACCGCTGAACTCCCCTGCCGACCTGGGCCATCACCAACTGCTGCACGTTCTGGGCTATGAAGAAGGTTGGGGTTACTGGCTGAAAAAGGCCAAGGCCGATCATGTGGATTATTCACAAGGCATGCAGTTCGACACGCTGATCTCGGCCCTGAAAATGGCCGAGCTGGGCCAAGGGGTAGCACTGGCCCGCTCAACGTTGGTCGAACAGCACTTGGCGTCGGGTCAATTGATCGCACCATTGGCTGCGCGGTTTGAAACTTCAGAGGCGTTTTACCTGGTCTACTCACCACACAAGATTGTCAATCCTCAAGCGGCTGCGTTTGCCGAATGGCTGACCGAAGAGGCCCAGGCCGAACGCCGGATCTGATAACCCTGCGGCGTTTCCAGTTGACTGTGGCCGACCGGAACACGGTGCAATCAACTGGAGCCCTCGAGCGGTCCCAGGGATAACCTTCCACCGCTCACGCATAAATAAATTCGCCCCATTGGCCTTTTTTTTATTGCTTTTCCCCTTCCGTGTTTTTTCAGACAGTGAAGCCCTGATCGTTACTGAGGCTTTGCGCCGACAGCGTGCGTATCGCCCCGCAACGGTTACCCACAACAATAAAAAACGGGTATCACGTATGAACAGCTTCCCTTTGCTTTTGCTTTGTCCCCTGATCTGCGCCAGTGCTTTGGCCAACACAAGCCTTACAGTGGTGTCATATGGCGGCAACCTGACCAATGCGCAGATTCAAGCCGCCCATAAACCATTTACGGCCGCGACCGGTACCCAGGTCATTTCCGAGGATTACTCCGGTGGCATCGCGCAGATCAAGACCCAGGTCGACAGCAAGAAAGTCTCCTGGGACGTGGTAGATGCCGAGTTGCTCAACGTATTACGCGCCTGCAATACCGGTTTGCTGGAAAAAATCGACCCAAAGTCCCTCGCTCCCGCCCCCGACGGCACGCCAGCCGAAAAAGATTTCATTCCCGGCGCGTTAAGCGATTGCGGCGTTGCCAGCTACGTCTGGTCCACCGTGATGGCCTACAACAGCAACGCCTTTACGGGCGAGCAACCCAAGACACTGAAAGACTTCTTCGACATCAAGCGTTTTCCTGGCAAGCGATCATTGCGCAAGGCCCCGCAAGTCAATCTGGAATGGGCCTTGATGGCCGACGGCGTTCCCCGTGACCAAGTCTATGCAACACTTGAAACAGAGCAAGGCCTTGATCGCGCCTTCGCCAAACTCGACACCATCAAGGATCAGGTCGTCTGGTGGGAGGCTGGAGCGCAACCGCCACAGCTGTTAGCCGATGGCCAGGTCAGCATGACCTCCGCCTACAGCGGGCGCATCGTGATTGCCAGCAAGAAAGAACACCAGCCATTCAAGATCGTCTGGGACGGTCAGGTCTATGACATGGAGGCCTGGGTTTTACCGGCAGGAAATACCAATAAAACCCTCGCTTTCGACTTCCTCAAGTTTGCGACACAAAGCTCGGTACTCGCCGATCAAGCCAATTACATCCCCTACGGCCCTACGCGCTATTCCTCGCAAAAGATGCTCAGCCCGGAAGTCCAGGCTGACTTGCCTACCAGCCCCGCAAACTTCGCGAACGCCTTGCAAGTGAACTCCGAATGGTGGGGTGACCACGCCGATGAGTTGAACGAACGCTTCAACGCCTGGCTGGCCAGATAAGTCTTTTCAGCGGCTACGGGAGGCCGCTGCCATCAAAACTCAGGGACACGTGACGCCGTTACTTCAGCGCGGAGCGAAGCGCGGCGTTATTCCAGCGCAATTCGAACAAGAACAATAGGTGCCCCATGGATTCACAATCGTTTGTCAGTTTCCGCAATGTTCAAAAAAGTTACGACGGCGAGTCGCTCGTAGTGAAGAACTTCAACCTGGATATTCAGCAAGGCGAGTTCGTCACAATGCTGGGACCTTCCGGCTCGGGCAAGACCACATGCCTGATGATGCTTGCCGGGTTTGAAACCGTTACCCACGGGGAAATCTGCATCGACGCCAAGCCTGTCAACGACATTGCGCCGCAGAAACGCGGCATCGGTATGGTGTTCCAGAACTATGCCTTGTTTCCGCACCTGACCATTGCCGAGAACCTGGCCTTTCCGCTCAAGGTGCGTAACTTCAGTCGCAGCGAGATTCAACAGCGTGTGACCCAAGCCCTGGACATGGTTGCCCTGGGCAAGTTGAGCAACCGCATGCCGGCGCAGCTTTCCGGGGGGCAAAAGCAACGCGTGGCACTGGCCCGTGCGCTGATTTTCGAGCCCAGACTGGTGCTGATGGATGAGCCACTGGGCGCGCTGGATAAACAGCTTCGCGAACAGATGCAGTACGAGATCAAGCGCCTGTCCAAGCAACTGGGTATCACCGTGGTGTACGTCACCCACGTTCAGAGTGAAGCCCTGACCATGTCTGATCGCATCGCGGTCTTCAACGACGGCATCGTGCAGCAATTGGCCAATCCGTCAGATCTCTACGAAAAACCGGAAACCGCATTTGTCTCGAGCTTTATTGGTGAGAACAACCGCCTGCACGGCCAGGTCACGGCGATCGAGAATGGATACTGCACCGTGCGTGTTGGCGAGCACTTGCTCAAGGCCCGTGCGGTAAAAGTCTCGGGAGTGGGCTCACCTACTACCCTCTCGATTCGCCCCGAGCGCGTGTTGATGAACCCGGCTCAGTGGGAGTGTGAGAACCGTGTGCCCGCTCGCGTTCTCGAGGTCATCTACCACGGCGACCACTTACGCGCCCGCCTGGAATTGGCCGGGCACTCGGAATTCATCGTCAAGGTTGTCAATGCCGCTGGACGAAGTTGTCCCAGTGTCGGTGAGCAAATCATGTTGGGCTGGGCTGTCGACGACTGTCGCGCGCTGGATGCTTGAGCCATGACGCCTGCCAATCACTCTTCACTGGAGTCCACCATGAGCAGTTCATATGCCGCCCGGCCGCTGAGCGGGCAAGTCCTTGATGACCATGCGCAACCGAGCCTGCGCGTCCGTTTACAAAGAGCAGAACGGGTCAATAAGGTTCGTTCCCTGCTGCTGGTTCTCCCTTTGCTGGCCTTCATCACGGTGTTCTTTCTGCTGCCCATCGGAACCATGCTGATGCGCAGTGTAGAAAATGGAACGCTATCGACTTACATGCCGCTAACCAGCCAGGCGCTGGGTGACTGGGACGGTAAGGCCGTGCCGAATGAACAGGTTTACGCGACACTGGCTGAAGAAATAGTCAGCCTGGATCATAGTCAGCAGCTAGACCGAGTGGGCTCTGATCTCAACCGGGTCAAAAGTGGCTTCCAAAGCCTGTTCAGCAAAACCGCGCGAGAGCTGGGCAAGTCCAGACCTGCCAGCGGAAACTATGCAGCGGGAATGGTGAGCATAGACAGTCGATGGGGGCAACTCGGCACTTGGGCACAACTCAAATCCATGGCGCCTGCGTATTCGGGCATCCACTATCTGGCCGCCCTGGACTTGCAATACGACGATCAGGGCAACGTGGTACGTCAACCCGAGAGCCGGCGGATATACGTCAGCATTCTGTTGAAGACCCTGACCATGACCGTCGGCATCACGTTGCTATGCATGTTGCTGGGCTACCCGCTGGCATACATGCTGGCCACGCTGCCGGCCAAAGTCAGTAATGTCCTGATGATTCTGGTACTGCTGCCCTTCTGGACGTCGTTGCTGGTACGCACTACAGCCTGGATGGTGATCCTGCAATCGAGCGGCGTGCTCAACAGCACCCTGCTCAAGCTCGGCCTGATTGCCCAGCCGCTGGATCTGATGTTCAACATGTGGGGCACGGTCATCGCCATGACGCACATCCTGCTGCCGTTCATGGTGCTGCCGATGTACAGCGTGATGAAGAGCATCGATCAGACCTACATCCGTGCTGCGCACTCTATGGGTGCCAGCTCGTTGCGAACCTTTGTACGCATCTATTTTCCGCTTTCTCTGCCGGGCCTGAGCGCTGGCGGGATTCTGGTGTTCATCCTCGCCATTGGTTACTACATCACGCCAGCGTTGGTGGGCGGGCGTACCGGCCAGGTCATCAGCAACTTCATCGCGTACCACATGCAAACCTCACTCAACTGGGGCCTGGCCGCGGCCATCGGCAGCATCTTGCTGTTGATCGTGCTATTTCTCTATTGGCTGTACGACCGTGTGGTCGGCATCAGCAACATGAAACTGGGGTAACCGAAAATGAGCCTTCCAAGTTATACCGGCCCGCTGGGGCGCACCTGGTTCTACGGCGTTCGCGGCTTCGGTCTGTTGGTGCTGCTGTTTTTGATCTTGCCGGTGCTGGTAGTTATTCCACTGTCTTTCAACGTCGAGCCTTATTTCAGCTTCACCAGCGGTATGCTCAAGCTCGATCCGGCAGCGTTTTCCAGTCGCTGGTACCACGAGTTGCTGGAAGATCCAATGTGGCTACTGTCATTCAAAAACAGCCTGATCATCGCCGCGAGTTCGACGGTGATCGCTACGCTGCTTGGCACCTTGGCGGCACTGGGGCTCAGTCGCTCAAACCTGCCGTGCAAAGCACTGCTGATGGGCACTCTGATTTCACCGATGATTGTCCCGGTGATCATTTCCTCGGCAGGTATGTACTTCTTCTACAGCACCTTGGGCCTGGCGCATAACCATCTTGGGATCATTCTCGCCCACGCGGTACTTGGCACACCGTTTGTGATCATCACGGTGACTGCGACCCTGGTGAGCTTCGATCACTCGTTGACACGGGCCGCTTCGAGCCTGGGTGCATCGTCCTCCTATACCTTCCTGCGAATCACTTTCCCGCTAATTCGCCCCGGAATCATTTCCGGAGGCCTCTTCGCCATGGTTACCTCGTTCGACGAAGCAGTGGTGGTGCAATTTCTCGGAGGCATCGAGCAACGCACAATCCCTCGGCAAATGTGGTCAGGGATGCGAGAGCAGATCAGCCCGACCATCTTGGCCGCCGCTACGTTACTGATTCTGGGGTCAGTGATGTTGTTGGTGGCGATTGAAATCATGCGCCGCCGCGCCTTGCGTTTACGTGGTATCAAGGAGTGAACCGGCTCCTAGCCGACAGCGCCTGAGTCGCCGTCGGCTGGGCGACACAAAGCTCCCAGCAGCTCTCCTACAGTGCTTGACTCCCTTCAATGGTATAGCTTTTGAAGTAATGGATTTCCCTGCGAAGTTTGAACGAATTCGTCTGCAATCATTAACGCGAAGGACGCGATGCAGGTGCCATTATCGCCATGATGAGCGGACTGTGTCGGAGCTTTAGTCCAGTCCAGATTTTCGCAGGTATCATCGACAGCTCAATACCATTTGTTAGTAGCGGCGAATCGTCCATTCGCGACGAGCTGATTGGAAAAACGAAGGCCAAACGGCGAATCGAGGTCATTGGCGAGCTGAAGGTTTTGATTGATCGAATCATGGCCCGTCAAGCTGGGCACAAGGTCCACTCGACGCGGCTGATCGTGACAGAGGATGGCACTCCGATGACGGAGGCAATGTTGCGGAGGCGGTTTGATGTGGCCCGGGAGGCCGCTGGAGTTGAAAAGGCCGAGTTCCAAATGCGCGATCTGCGCGCCAAGGCTGGCACCGACAAGGCGGAATCGAGTGGCGATATCATGCAGGCCAAGGATCAACCTGGGCATACCACTGTCGTGATGACCGAGCAGTACATTCGAAATCGCAAGGGCAAAAGAGTCATGCCCACGAAGTGAATTGCGGACCACTGTCGAAATTGCGGACCGGAAACAAACAAGGGTTTGCATCAGCATTCGCCCGCAAACCCTTGATTTAAGATGGTGCCCGAAGCCGGAACCTAATTTGACGCATAACATCCAATGTTTTCAGTGGCTTACAGGCAGCCATCATAGCCAATGTGCTAACTACTGTACTTTTTGTGGTGCGCTGGCCCTCACTTCGGCGCGGCACAATGGCTATCGTACAGGTCATTGTGGGCTGCGATCTGCACCTTTGTCTCCCGGGTCATCACCTTGCGCTCTGTCGCAGTGGTGGTGATGGGCTTCACCCAAGTGCACGCGGTATCAACCAGGCCGGTCGTGCTTTTGCAGCCGAGCATCAAGATCATCGTCAGTGCCAGCATTGATTTCAGTTTCAACACGGGTGCGCTCCATAGCGGACTGGGCCGCCGCTTCGTTCTGAATTGATGTTTGCTCGACCTTCGCAGCCTCGGCGCCTTCCTTGCGCCCGGCAGCTTTGCCAGAGGCCCGGCCTGCCACACCACCTACCAGCAGCAGGACGAAGCCGGCAATCAGCGAGATGATGGCTGCAAGGCTCATTGGAATTTCCCCTCGCGCATGGCGTATACCAACCGCTTGGCCCGATCACCGACCTGCTTGAACCACGCCGAGCTTTCCATTTCGTCAGCAGCACGGGCGTAGTTGAAGGCGTTGAGCGCAGCCAGGAACTTACGGAAGCCGCCCAGCCGCGTCATGCCAAGGTTGAACGCCATGTTCACCACCACCTCTTGACGCACCTCGTCGAGTTTGTCGAAGTTGGGCAACAGCGCTCGGGCCGTGCCTAGGGCCTCGTCGATATCGTTCGAGAGCATCAGGTCGATTTCATCGTCACGCAGACCGCGATCCTCGATGTTGCGCCCGACGCCTACAGTCAACTTGCCGACGGTGTCCCGGTAGATCCGACGCTTGCGCCCTTCATCGACGCCGAGCTGCTTACTGAGCCTTGCCCGATTCATCGTTCACCCCCGACACAGAGTTCTGTTTGATGTTCACGGCCACAACGATGACAAACCCCAGTACCCCGGCGATCAGCTTGTACTGAGGCAGCGGGATCAGCTCTTGCAGGTTGGGCAGCGCCTCGCGAGCCACGGTCAGCGCCGGCAGCGATAACGCCAGCCAGGTGCTGTATTTCTTCCACCATTTACGCCACGTAGACACCGGTTTCATGACCCCAACCCCTTGGAAATAATCGGCCAGATCTTGTCGAACATGACCATAATTGCAGCGGCTGCGCCGAGGCCGTAGGTGATTTTGGTTCCCATACGGCCTATGGCTTTATTGATGTTCTCGATCCCCGTTTCCAGATCATCGAGCTTGTCCGACTGGTGCTCAAACTGCTGTTCCAGCTTCGTCAGGCGCTCCGGTGAGTTTTCGTGCCGTCGATCCCAGGTATCCAGGCGATGCCGCACCACCTTCATGTCCTGCTCAAGTGCGCCGATCCGGTCGCCTTGATTTCTTCCGCCCTCGGGGCGCCGCTCTACATTGTTCAATTGGTCACCCTTCCAGGCAGTTGATGTTGTTGGTAGTGGATCAATTCGGGAGTGGCCAAGAGACAGAAGAGAAATCCACGTACACGGCAGTCGGTGTAGAACGCTGCGTGTAAATGGCTCCGTCCTGGTCAAAGCGCATCAGGACTTGCAGCGTCCAGTTGCCATTCGTCACGCCGGCAGGCAGCCAGATAAAGCGCTGATTCGGCGGCCCATACGTCGCAGGCAATTGAATGACTTTGGTGCCGAAGGGCGGAACCTCGGGCCCTGGGGTGCTCGACACGCCGGCGGGCATGTTCAAGGCGTTACCCATGTAGAAGGTGTCGCCATTGATGCCGAAGGCTGGCTTGACGAGATTCCCGTAGGTAGCCTGGATCGCTGCGGGAATCCATGACGCCTTGATAGTGCGGTAGGCAATGTCCTTGCGTACACGGGCGTACATGTAGCCAATCAAGGCCTTAGCCCATGCCATCCCCTTCAGTTCACCGCCCCAGTTCGACTGGTGCACGTTGTCCTGCACGACAGGGTTCAAGTCTGGATTGGCAAGGCTGCTCGGAAGAATTGCGCCCATGTCCTGAATCGGCAGTATCACGGCCTGTACGTTCAGCTCTGCCAGCTTGCGCAGCAGTGGAAGTCGGTAAGGTGCGCCTCGGTCAGCGTTGGCGGTTCCCTGCCCTGTCTGTCCGTAAGGAGCGGCCGACGCCTGATCGTAGAACATCGCAGGGATGCCGATCAGCGGGATGATGTTGAACGTCGCGCAGCGGTTGATGATGTCGACAATGGCGGTGATGAAGTCGGTAGCCGTGGAGCCGCCGCCGATATCGTTGATGCCGACGTCGACCAGCATGTAATCGAAGCCGCCAAGAGCTTGGTAGTCGGTCGCGTTGATGATGTCGCGCTGCTGGAGCGCGGTTTGCCCAGCAATTGCCTGGTTGCGGATCAGCTTGAACTGAATCCCGCCAACGCCTGATGCCGTACGGCGCATATGGTTGACCATTGAGAAAGGGTTGACCTTGTCCGACGTCGAGTCGCCAGCAATCACGACCTTCAGCGGGCGCATGCCATATGTACGGTTGTTGCGGATTCGCGATGGATGGGAGATGTAAGCCGGGTTCGTGTTGCTCACCTGTCCGGCGCCCCAACCAGCGCGAAGGATGTCGGACGTCAGATTCTGCTCATCCATCCTCGCCACCTCTACGTGGTTTAAAAGGACGGAGAATGACCGAACGCCATGCACCTTGATCCCGAGCGTGGCAACTGCAAGGTTGTACGCCGGAGCATCCGAAAAAGGCGAGCCGATGTTCGTTGACTGGATGGCGAAACCTTCAAGGAAGACGTAGCGAGTGATCACCCCGCCGGTGATTGCGTCTTGGGCGAAAATGACCCACCCACCCTCGGTTTCAACGTAGGCGCAAACCTTACCGAAGTTGCTCGGGAGCGTGATTTGAGCGTGAACCTCCTGCCCAGGGCGAATCGCTACAGAGCCAACGGTAAAGCCGGTTCCCGAGATATTCCCAAAGTTGGCGAAGTTGCCATCCGTGGATGCCGCAGCGTCCGTCAGCGCTCCAGTCGAAAAGCTCACCGCCTTGAACTGCATGGTGTTCGTGGCCGAAGTGATGATCCGCTCTACGATTGGCGCCTCACCATCGGCAGCCGACAGAACATAAGGCTTGCCCGCAACATCGCCGTAAGGCGTTGCGCTGAGGTAGTACGTGTAACCGAGGGTCGCGCGGTAGATTGATACGGAGCGAGTGGTGCGCAGGCCTGGGCCGATCAAGTGGGTGTTCGTGCCAACGTGCCAGAAAGATACGTCAGGATCGGTGTCGAGGACGTACTTCGACATATCAGCAGAGCCGGCAGATCCGTTGATGTAGTAGATGCCGCTGCCGCCAACTGTCCTCGGGGCGCGGATGCGGCAGCCATTGGGGAAGTCGGCGACGATGTTGGCAATTGCCGTGGCGCAGTTGGTGCCGGTGGTGCCGTTCCAGTCGTCCTTCGCCCCGTACATCTGCAAGGATACGGTTTGCAAGTTGACTGCGTGCTGGGAGATGCCGACGGCGTTGGGTGTGGCCTGTCGCACGCCGATTTTGTAGTCACCGTTGAACGGATCAATGGTGTCCTGCAACAGGATGCCCAGTTCGTTTGCCGAGCCGCTTGCCGGCGCCACCACAACAGGATTGCCAACAGAGTCGAAGCCCATCATCTGATTGATGCGCGCGCTCGCTGGCGGGAGAGGCGGAACACCTTCAGGCTCCAACAGACTGACCGTGATGGCGCGGCCCGAATCGCGTCGGATGCCCTTGAGCGCCAACCACAGACGGTCAAAGTCACGGTTCAGGGTCGGCGACAGCAGGTCGCCGTTGTCCTGGTAATCGACAAGGCGCTGGAAACTGATCTTGGATTGAAACAACAGATCGCCAATCGGCGCAGTGCTGAACGTTGCGGAAGCGTTGACGCCGCCCACATTGGCCAGGACGAAGCCAGTAGTCAGCACGTACCCGTCGAGGGTTACCACAAGGTCAGAGGCGCTGAGCAACAGAAACGGAATGGCGAAGGTGAGTGACGTCCCGTTCGCGGCGTACCGCTTGAAATCTGGACCTTCTTGAACTGACATACTGCGCCCCTTGGTGGTGGCGGGCTCAGTATTCAACCTGCACTTCGTGCACGCCCGCGTCTGGGCGCCAATCGTCACGCTGCACCTCTGTCGGTTTCCCGACTATTCGACCGATACGCACTGGCGTGGCGGTGATTGCGCCGGCGCCGGAGTCGATAAAGTCATCGTCTTGATTGGTCAGTGCCGGGTTGAAGTCGCGCATCTGATCCCACACCGGGCCTTTCAGTACGCGCATGTGCGCCCATAGGAATCGGGCGGAGAGTGGTGATTCGAAACCATCGAGAATCCGTTTCTGCTTGTTCGCGCTCGAGTATTCCTCCCCTACCCCGCACCCGGTGCCCTTGAGCGCCTGCTTGAGGATGTTTGGCACGAAGCCGCCCGGGCCGTTGGTTTCTACGATGACGCGCGGGATCTGGTACTTGATGACCAGTTCGCGCACCTGGTGCACCTGGCCACCAATGATCCTGTTTCTGGCATCGAACTCGGCGAGCTCGCCCGTCATTTCCTCCGCGACGTGCCAGTAAAGCTGGCCCGGCGTGTCCGTGAGAATCAGGGAGAACGCCGAGGCGTCAGACTTCACCTTGCCCAGCGAGCAATCCCAATAGGCCACCGCGCCGACGATTTGCGTAGAGCCGAGGAACATGCCGACGGCGCCGTTGGCGTGCCGCATGGTGATTTCCGTGTCGTACGGGATGATCCGCGCCGGGTCTAGGCGCACTTCCGTGACAGGCTTTGAGTGGAGCTGGTACTGCGAATCCCATTCGTTGATGGTGCGGGTTTCACGGCGCCGAGTCTCCAGCGTGGCCATGTCGAAGCGTTCAGGCCAGGCGCTGCCGGCGTAGCAGTCCACCAATGTGCCGGGCGGCACGAAGAAGGCGATCCCGGTCTTGGTGACCTGATAGTCCTTGCCGGCCACCAGTACGCGAGCGTGCTTGCCGATGCCGGAAAACACCACGTCGGGCACAAATGGCACGTCGTAGGCGTTGAGCTTGGCGTCGTCAATCCGATGTTCCTGGGCAAACATCCGGATGGTCAGGCAATCGGCGCCCATGCTTTCGAGTTCGTCGTACAGGCTGTCATGCGTGTGCGGAGTGCCGATGTACAGCTTGCTGCCACCGGGCACCAGGATGTGCGTCTGCTCGCCGAGGCGGTAGCGCAGTTTCTCCCGTGCCTCTGGGGTCTGGATGTTGCGCGGCACCTCAACGTCATCGTTCTGGCATTCATCAGCACGCGCAGACGTTACGTTCGACAAGATGCCCTTGGCGAACATGCTGGCGTTACGGAAGTCGGCAGCGCCCTCAACCCACCACTGCTCAACCGTGCCCTGATTGGGCGGTAACAGGTGGCGGGTCAGCGGGTGATTGCGAATGACGTTCTGTGTGTCACGGCTCGTCTTGTAGGCCGTGGGGTCGGATTCGGATTGGTGCAGGATTCGGTAGGTTGGATCCTTGTAGTAGAGCCAAGCGTTGTAGATCGCCAGCAACGTGGACTTGCCGAAGCCCCGGAAGCAACGCAAAACGGCCAGAGACTCTTTGGCCTCCAGCCAGATCAACGCCCGGACGTGAATGTCCGGGACCTGCCACCGCATCCGCTTTGCCCATATCAGGAAGAAGACCAGCAGGCTGACTTTCTTTTCCTTGTCAGTGGACATTCCCGGCCTTCTGCATCCGCTCGATGATGGCCTGTGCCTCACGCTCGGCGGCGGCCAGCTCGCCATCCAGCTCATCGATGGAGTGCCCAGCATCCGGTGCAGGCTTCTGCCGATTCATCACGCCGGCGATGTTTACGACCTTGAGCAGCAGGGTCATCGTGGCGGCGGCGTTCTTCTTGCACCAATACCGGTTGCCGCGTTCCTCCTGTGTCAGCTCGGCCGGTGTCTTCCCATCGCCGGGCCAGTTGTGCGGGTCGACTTCGTTGATAACGACTTCGCCCAGCCTTTCGCTGAGTGCCTGTAAGCGGGTGATCTGGTCGTCACGCATCATTTCACTCCTACAGCGGCGCCAAGGTTCGGGGCGCGATCTGGTGTGGTGTCGCCCGGTTCCCACCAGTACGACTGCTTGAACTCCTTGCGGGCGCGCTGCTTCATCCGGCGCAGGTACCCGGGCGAAAAGTAATCCTGCAGTTGGTTGAATATCAGGTGGTCAGTCGCGGCGCGGGTGTACCAGAGGTTTGCTGCTGGCGTGTGTGACTTGGCGAAGCGAACGAGATTGCCGCCGACCTGACTGCCCTTGCCGTCAGCAGCGTTCCCCTTGAGTTTCGACAAGGCTTCGATATCGCCAGCAATCGGGCCGCCAATGGCGCCGATGAACGACTGCCCACCCTGGGAGGTGTCGGAAAACAGGAAGTCTCCGTAAAGGCCAAGCGCGCCGCCCTTGAGGAAAGAGGCAATGCCGAACCGTAGGCCGGGCACACCGAGCTTTTCGTCGTCGGTGATGTCCTTGGGATCCCTGCCGGCAGCGATCTCACCGAGCTGAATAGCCATACCGCCGAGCACAGTGGTCGACGCGACCAGCGTGCCGATGTAACCGGCCTTTCCCCATCCTTCTTGTGCCATGCCGCGCCGGATGTGGCGCATCATCATGGCGATCGAGAAGCTTTTGAACTGCCAGAACGACCGCTGTAGCTCTCCCTTCCAGGTGCCGCGTTCAACGCCTCCGTGCATGAGTGCCTTCTCGCGCGCGCCCGGCTCAATGATTGCCATGTTGGTTTCATCCAGCACGGTGCCCAGCAGCTTGGTGGCGGCCTGATCCTTCAATCGCTGCGGGGTTGTGCTGAGTTGCTGTGCCAGTGGCACCAGATCGGCGTTAGGAATGCGGTAGATGCTGTTCGCCGTCAGCACTGTGTCGCCGACGCCGCGCCAGTCCTCTGGCTGCGCCAGGCGCCACACGGACCAGTCAGTCTCTGTAACACCCTGCCCGAGCAGGCGTTTGCTGTCAGCGGGATCCAGCGCCGCAATGGTTGGGTGACGGCGGGACATATCGCCGATGGTGTCCATCATCGTGGCGCCGAATGCGCGCTGCGTGCCGGCGGTCAATGCGTTCAAGCCCGAGGCCTGCATGACCTTGCTGGCGGCGGTCTGTGAGAACTTCGAGACGCGGCCAGATATCTGTTCAGTTGTACCCAGACCATCAGCGCCCCACCGGTTCAGGCTGCCGATCAACTGATTCAGGCCAAGGCCAGCGCGCTGTGCGGCTCGACGATCCCCGGCGCTGGCTGGATTGAGCATACGAATCTCATTGGCGAACACCTTCATCACCGGCATGCCGTTCATTGAGGCGGTCAGCCCCAGCGTGCCCTGGTCAGTGATGGAGGTCAGCACGGCAGAACCCAAGCGGCTGGCCACGTTGAGCGCCCGGTAGGTATCGAAGCCATTGGCAAGCGCGGGTGACGCCGGCGGCTCGCGGGTACCGGCAACCTCTTCGTAAAGGTGTTCGATCTTACGGCGCTGCTTCGCGGTCTTTTCGGACTTCTTAGGATCGGCCATGTCCGTCACCTTCTGGCCTTCGTCGAGGAAGTAGCGCAACTGGTTGTTCGGGTTCGGGCCGAGGTTTTCCACAAGCGAGATATCTCGGGCCGCGCGGTCGATATGCCCGATCAGCAGCTCGAGCAGGTTGCGCTCGCCGTAGGCCTTCTGGGCGGCAATGAACGACTCGGCGTCCTTGTAATGGATCTGGCGCGATTCGCTCCCACGGTTGGCGCGCATGCCGTTGCCGGCGACGTTGCCCGGTTCCAGCTTGTTGACGCCGCCGGTGGCAAGCGTCTGCCATGCATGGTTGAGAAAGTCGGTCAGCTCCGCGTCGTTCATTGGCGAGCCGTCTTCCTTCATGTACTTGGCACGGTTCGCCCACTGGATATGGTCGCCAACCCACTTGGCCTGGTCCTTCGCGACTTTGACCTGCGAGTGATCGCGCGGCATGGCCCAATCATCCAGAAAGCCAACGTCGCCGCCGGCGCGGTTGAAGCGCTGACGCAGTTGCTCAGTGACGTCCTTGAACTGCTTGGCTGCAACCTTTGCCTCTGGCACGCCTGAATCTTCGCCGTGCAGCTCGCGCACCAGTGCCAGGTTGCCGGCCTCGTTCTGAAACAGCCCCATGAACTTGCCTTTAGTGACGTCGATGACGTCCAGCATGCGGCTGAGCGAGTCGTCGCGGATCGCGCGAGTGGCAGACTCAATGGACAAGATCCCGCTCTTGCCGTCACTGGAGAACGCCAGCAACCGGTCAAGGCCTTCGAGCGGCTGATCCGGGAATCGCTTCATGTAACTGTCGATGCGGTCGTGAGCCATGATCGTCAGGGCCACGCGCTTTTTCTTGAGCTGCTGCTCGTCTACCAGCTCCTTCGCGGCCTTGGTTGCGGCCTCGTTGAGACGGTCAACGGCAGTTTTGGATTGCCAAGCGGGGTCGGTCTGGGCGAGCTGACGCATGTTGCGGCGCAACCTGTCCTCGATGCCTTGGATTTCTGGTTGGGTGAGGGATCGGCCGATGGCCTGGGTGACGGCTTGAATGCATTCGGCGCGCATGGCCTGCCTCCTGTGGGAATGGAGGCAAGCCTATGGGCGGGGGGTAGACGGTTTCCCGACTATTTAGAATCTCTCCAATTGCCGGATCTAATCCAGCGCGCTACGCGTCCAAGCGTAGGATCAAAAAACCACGCGACCCAGGCACCGACGAAAGCTACCGGAATGCCCATCCTGAAAACATGCTGCCACCATTCGCGAGCGTTGCTCTCCATAAGCTTGTAATAACTGGCGAACCTCACACTGTCGTATCTGAAATCGGCGGTAGAGAGATATGAAACAGTGAGCATCAGCAGGCCGATGCAAAAGACGACGAATCCGATCCGGTTTATCGGTCTTGGGAAATTGAATGCTTTCACTCCAGAGTTCCTTCCTCAATTTCCAGCATTCAATCAATACCTCGCTGCAAGAAGCAAGCAGCAGCAGCGGCGAAGCCTTTGGATTCCTCCTGCGCGCGGGCGATATCGGCATCGGCCTGCGCCAGCAGCTCCCGCGCAGAAACGGTGATCGGGTTGCCGTCGGCGTCCATCGCGCCAGTGGACAGTCGCATGTCATCCATGCGGCTCAGGATCTCGTCGGCAACCTGCAACTCTGGATCTGATGCAGGTTTGCCCGCTGGTGATTCAGTTTCAGGGCTTTCTGATGCAGGTTTCGCGGGTTCCGATCCGCTTTTGGTGGGTTTTGATGCATCGGCCTGCGCCGACGTTTCCGGTTTTCCAACATTTTTTGAGGCGGGAATATCAAGCGGCTTGGCCTGTAACGTCGGTTCGGCGCGTTCGATATCGTCAAGGATACGGCGGATTTCCTGCTGTGCCGTCTGGGCCATGGTCAACTTGGTGTTGGCCTCTATCACGCCGGCGGCGAGCGGCGTCTTGTTGAAGCCCTGCACGATGGCATCAGCCCTGCCCTTCACTCGATCCTGAAAGCGCGCCGGAACCTCGCCACGATCCATGGCCGCCAGATCGCCCCGCGCCAGTTCAGCGGAACGGTTGCCGGTCAGGCTGTCAGTCAGCGCAGATTGACGATCGGTCAGTGCCATACGCTCAGCCTCGATCGCTTGGCGTGCTGACTGTTCGGCACGCTTGCGGCCCTGGCCTTGCTGCTGGAAGTCTTTTGCTCGAGCGCGGAAGGTGTCTTCCAGCCCCTCAATGCTGCGGGCCACGGAGGACAGCTCGGTTTTCACGTCCTTCACGTTTGGCAGAATGCCGGCGGCTTCCTGCTCCAGCTCAGTGCGCAATGCTGGCTCCAGATCCTGTCGGGCGGTGGCCAGCGCAACATCGCGGCTTGGCGCCATCACCGGGGCGGCGTCCGCTTCACGCATGAACTCGGCTGAGTGGATGCTCTCAGGCAGCACTACCTTTTCACCCCGGCTCAGTTGAGCGATGGCGGTACGGATTGCGTCCTGGTGCGCAACGGCAGATTGCGGGTTGATCGCCGCGCCTGGTGCAGTGTCGATATCGGCGTGCTGAAACGTGCGTTCGGACAGCGCGGCGTCGACCTGCGTAGTGGTCGGGCGGCGAAGGCCTGCGCGACCAATGCCGAAGAATGCCGCGCCGAGAATCGCATCAGTGGCAATAGCGGTGCTGTCGAGCGCCTGATACTGAGCCGCCTGCAAGTGGTAGCCGCCGTTCTCAAGCAAAGCGGCGGTAGCGCTGCGCCCCGCAATACCCAATCCAACGTTCGCGCCCACAGCTATTGCGGCATCACCGAGCAGCGGCTTGACGAAGCGTGCAGCCGGCAGCACCGCACCGACGCCAATGGTCAGCGCGTCGATAGCGCCTTTGCCGTAGGCGGTCGCCTCGTCGATGCCCTCGGCCGTGGCTTCCTGCTTACCGGCGTAACCGGCAGGGGCGCCAGCAGCAACCGCAGCTCCCAAAGGGCCAGCAGTCACCGCACCGACAACCGTACGCGGGAGAACAGCGGCAGCCTCGCCAAGGATCTGCCCAACGATGCCAACCTCTGTGGGGTCTGGGCGCAGCAACTCCACAGCCTGAGCTGTGTCCTTGCCGATCTCATTGGCCCGGCGCTCGGTGTCGGTGGTGATCTGGTCTATCTGCTGCTCGGCGTCCTGGCCATCCAGCACCATTCCGCTCAGTCCCAGATTCATCGTTTGATCAGCACCAGCCGCCTGCACCACCAGAGACTTGGCGGTGTTCACGGCTTCGATGCCGCCACGCACCAGGCCTTGGCCCAGTGCGTCATAGGCGCCAGTGAAAACACCCGGCGCAGGCTTATCCTCAGTCCGCCCCAAGCGTTGATCCTGGCTCGCGGCTTCGCTCTCTTCGACCATCCCGTCTAGCCAGCTCATTTGATTTTCACCACCATCGGTTCTTTGGTCGTTGGGTCGATCTGCACACGACCCGCGTTGAGCAGGTAGTAAGACCCCTCCTTGCCCGGTACCGGTGACAGCGGCATGTCTTCGAGCTGGCCAACCGGGAACTTGGTGCGCTCGGAAAGTCCCTGCAACTGGACATCGACGGCATTGTCGAAATCCCTGTCCGGCATGTTGTAGGGCTTGATGACCTTGGCCCCGCCGCGCTCGGTTACGCCGCCAGTCGCCATATCGAACGCCGCCTGCGCGGTCTTGCTGTCGAGGTCGTCACCATCCTCATATTGCAGGCCTTTTGCTGCGGCGGTGCCTGCATACAGGGACTTGAACGCCAGATAAGCCTGCTCGCGCTGCGGCGTACCAGGTGCAAGGGCAACGCCTGCATGTTCATCGAACGCCGTGCGGAAGTAGGAATCCTTGGGCATGGGGGTGGACTTGTCCTTCAGCACCTTGTCCCCGGCCAGCAGGGTCTGGGGAACATTGGTGCCGTCCACGCCTTTCAGCTCGCGGAACTGAGCCATGCCGGCCAGCACGGTGATCGGTTGATCGGCGGCAAGCGGCTTGATGGCAGCGGCATAGTCGGAGCCGGAAGGTGATGCAGCAGCGATGGCGCCGAACAGTTGCAACTTGGTGCCGTCGTCTGCCTGCGCGAGTACCGACGCCAGCATCTGCTGCTCTTCCGGCTTCCACGGACTACGCGCCACCTCTGGACCGTAGGCCTTGCGCACGGAGTTGACCACGTCGAAGCGGTTGGCGATCTGCTCACCGAGCTTTACCTTCCCTTCCGGCGTGGCGATGCCCGAAACGTCCAACGGCTCAACGTCAACGCCGGTGCGCATGGCGTTGAAGGTGAGCGGGTTTTCGCGCAGCAGCTTGATGTTGTTGTCGACGGCGGTTTGTAGGCGACTGACGTTTGCTTGCTCGGTGACGCTGGCGCCGTTCTTGGCCATCTCGAAGCGCTTGCGCTCGATGTACTGCTGTTGAACCGCCAAAGGCTGCCGCAGCAGGCCCTGCACTACGTTCATCTCACCGATTCGAGTGCTGTACTCACCAGCCATGGACGTGCCGGACAGTGCAGATTTCCAGCGCTGCTGATCTGCCGGCGTAGGAGGAATGCCGGTAGCCGCCTGCCGATCCATCTGATTAAGCACGCGCTCGGCCTTCATCTCGCGCATCTCGGCCTGGCGCTGCTGGTGCTCCTTCACCTGGAAGATTCGGCCGCTCACGGTGTTGAGCAACTGGTTGCGCTTCTCCGGATCCAGCTTCTGCGCGTAGAAGCCATCCGCTGCGGTGAGGTCGTGCTCGACCTTTTGGAGGCTGCCAAGGCTTTCCCGCGCCTCGATCACGCGCTGGGTTGCGTGGGTCGACCAGTTGTTGTCCTTGAATTCCTGCTTCTTGCTGGCCCACGCTTCACCAAACGCCAGGCGCCCGGCAACGTCGATATCCTCGGCGTCCATGCGGGCGTTGATCTGTGAGACGTCCGCCCCGGGCATTGCAGCGTCCTTGCCCAACATGTCCATACGTGCCACCAGATCGGACTGGGCCGACTGGATGCGTCCCTTTGCCGAGGCTTCGCGCACGCGATCAAGACCGCCCAACTGCATACGCTTGAGCGAGTTGCCTATCTCGCCCTGCTGAGCTTCATCAAGCCCGGGAGTTTCCAGCGGTGGCAGCTTGGACACTGCAGTGTTGTACGCCTCTTCCGACTTGTCATAGGACAGCTTGCCGGTGCGCATCTGCTCATCAAGGTCAGTGGCGATAGTCTTGATCTGCGACTCACGATCGATCAGCGCGTTGCTGGCTTTCACCCGCGACAGCGCCTTGTCTTCCTTGTTGATCTGGTCGAGAACGCCCAGCGCCGTGTTCTGCACGGTGCCGGCGACCTCCTGCGCCGCGCGATCCTGAGCGCGCGTATCGATCGGCATGACGCGGTTCTGCGCAACCTCCTGCTGCACACGGCCCTGTCCGAAGCTTCCAAGCGGAATCTGTGCCATCAGGCGTTACCCCCAACCTTCGGTGTCGTCGCGTTAGTTCCCGCAGCCGATGCCTTCCACGACATGCCGGCCTGAGCACCGGCTGACAGCACGGTGCCGATCGACTGTGAGTTGGCGTTCGAGCGCGCCTGTGACCCGGCAAGGCTGTAGTTCGCGGCGTCGTTGTACAGACGGGACTGCTGATTCTTTCCGTTGAAGATGGTCAGCGCGGCATCTTCCTCGGCGTTGCCGATGATCTCCTCATTGATGTTGACGGCCGTGCCCTCACCCACCTCAACGCCAGAGCCTGCAAGGGCGGCATTCGCCTCACTGGCCTGAATGCGTGCGAGCTTGCGGATGCGCTCTGCCTGCACCACAGCGGCGCTGGCTGCTGTATCAGCATCCAGCTTCGACTGATCGCTCTGCGCTTCGGCGTTAAGACTGGCCTGCTTGCCGGATTGCTGGGTGGTGTACACCGAGTAAACCGTAGCTGCTGCCAAGGCGGCATAGGCCGCATATGCTGCTGCACCGACTGCCATGGTCAAATCTCCATCATCAATAACGGGCCGATCTTGCGCAGCCCTTGCGATTCATAAAGCCGGGTCGTGCTTTCAACATTGACGCCCGTGCCGATACCCATGTGAATTTGCTTGGCGCCCTTGATCCGTGCCCATTCCTTGAAGGTCTGAATGAGCCGCACAGCAAGCACTCCGTTGCGCTTGGATGGTTCAACGAACAGCGAGTAATCGTAGGCAATGAGGTCATGGCTGAACCATTGATCAATGACGCCGCCAGCCATACCGCCCACTACGACATCGTCGACCTCGGCCACAAAGATCACACCTTGGCCATTGATAAGTTCGTGAAAGAAAGCGCCTGTCTTCTCTGGACAGAACGCCATAGTTGAATAGTCGCTGGTCGAGTGCAGCAGGATCGCCAGCTCAACGAGCCGGGGCACATCCGAATGTTTGGCAGGCCGGATCATGGGAACCTCAATCGTTGACGGTTATTTTTTTGATGACGCAAAGCAGGTGGAACGGCAGCGGCTGGTCCTGCACGATCAGCAACTGGGCCTGGCCGCGATCCCACCCAAGGTTTTCCATGCGGTGATCGCCGGTGAACAGTGGTGGCGGCTTGTCGAGCACCTGGGCGCCAAGGTTGCGGAAAGCCACGGTCTGACCGTTGATCTTGCAACCAATGGTCTTGAGGAATCGCAGAGTGATTTCGCCGATGCGCATGCTGTTGCCCTGCGCGCTGCCGGTGGGAGTTCCGATTTCAGGAGTCAGCGTCTTGATGGTTGTGACGTACTTCAGTCCGATCTGAACGGTGAACGCCTTGCGCGGCAGGCTGATTTTTCCATTCAGCACGGTCTGCGGCTGCATCACCACACCATCAGCCACCACATCGACCACCCGACCTTCCAAGTGATCGAGAGCACCCCAGTCAGTGGCGCCGCCGGCATTGCTGGCGATGATTCCGCTATCCACCTGGACGCCGCTTACAAACCGCTCCAGGTACTGCACCAGCTTCCCGCCGACCGTGCGCCGAACAACGGCCCAGACCTGTTCTCCATCGTCGGTGGGGATGGACGCAATGGATTGGAACTTGCCATCGGTGATCTGGCGCGCCCAGCCGACGACATCCTGGTCGCGGTCAATTGTGAGCGTGGCCAGCACGCCGTCAGCCCGAACCAGATACAGGATCGACTCCGGCTCCTGCTGGTAGGCCATGTCCATAATGCCGCTCTCTGTGATGTGTTCAGACAGCACCGACATGTCCGGAGCGCCGTAGGCATCGGAGTCGAACTTGTAGGCCAAGGCCCGCAGCTTGCGGTTAGAACGCTGCATGAAATACAGCTCGTTGCCGATGCGAACAGGCTTGACGTTGTTGCAGCCGTACACGGATTGGTTTTTGACCTGGATGTTCGTGGGGGTGATTGGCTTCTCGACGCCCCCTGTCAGGCTGAACTCGCCGCCATAGGTCAGAGCGATCAAGGCCTTGATCTGGGCGAGATGGGTGATCGGGTTGATCTGGTCGCTCGACACCGTGAACGCCATGGCATCGTCATCTTTCGTGCCCAGCTCAAAGTTCAGGTACTCACCGGTGCGCGATTCCCAGATGGTTTGCGGATAGCTGGGGGAACCCGCCATGACAAGCCGCTGCTCGTGCAGCGTGCCAGTGCCAGGATACCCGTCGAGCAGGTTCCACACCGACGATTCCAGGCTCCACGCATTCGCAGGCGATGCGACTACAGCCGTCATTGCCGATCGAATGATGCCGTTCACGACTGTCGAGCTGGTGTAAGACGTAATTTCGACTAGGCCACCGTTGATCTTTACGAATTTTCCGACGTCCTCAGGACGCCAGCCTGCAACCGTCAGTGTCAGGGTTGTGCTAGCCCCCACAGGGTCTTTGACGCTTGGCGTGTTGGTTGTCTGTGGTGATCCTTTCAGCGCCCAGTTCGGGAAGTTGTTCAGCGAGAACTCTGTAAGAACATCAACCGTCACCACCGTGGTGCTGGTGAACCCGGTGATCTTAGCTACACCACCGCCCGCCCATATCTCACGCCCTACATCCGAGGCCATGAATACGGCAGCCGCGGTGACGATTCGTCCGCCGCCCACCGTCCGGTCATTGATGTTCATCGGAGAGTTGACGAAAAAACCCTTCTCGTCGAAGGGCTGGGTCACGAACGGCGCCGGCGCGAGCGTCCATTCAAAATCACTATTCCGGCGCAGTCGATATACCGGGACGGCCTGGTTAAACAGGAACATCGTGTCGGCGCCCTGCACATAATCGGTCGACGGCAGCATTGCCGAGGTGTATGGGCTTTGCAGTTCGACGCCGGTGTAGACCCCGTTCGAGAAGTAGATTCGCACGTAGTACTCGCCAAACTCGCACATGTAGGCCTGGCTGCGATTGAAGATGTACGGGATCAGCCGAACGCCCATGCCTGGGTATTTGGTTGTTCCCACGTACAGCATGCCGTCACGACGAATAGCGCCGCCGTGGATCAGCGGCCAAGCGTTCTCTACCCTCTCGGCGCCGTTCTGGTACCTGGCGATATCGACACGGCCAAGCATGCGCGGGGACAGCTCGCCGGCGGTGAAGTTGGTCTGAATTGCAGTTACGCGGGGCATTATCGGTAGGCTCCAAAGCGAGCAGCGAGCAGGCGCTCGTCGCCGAGGGTCTGCGGTGGATCCTCCTGACCGTCAACGGCGCGGGCCACCTTCTTGGCCATCTCCAGTTCCTGGCGGATCGAATCGCGCATAGCGGCCGACTGAGTCACCGGGTAGGCCAATGCAGCGGCCATCGCCAGCGTTACCAGCTCAACCAGCGCCGCATCCCATGTGCTTTCTACATCGTTGCGGAAGATGTAGCGCAGCTCCAGCACGGTGGCGTCGGCCTGGATGGTCTGGCCTTCCACCAGATAATCGATCTGCAAACCAGCCTCGCCGACCTCCAGCACACGGAGGAAATCAGCCGGGAGCTGGAATTGCTGGCTGTAGCCAAAGGCCGGGGGGATTGCATCAGGGGACAGAACAATGCGCTTTACCGCGCAGTTCCAAGGATGCAGGCGCAGCATGTGGTCGCGCGTGCTTGGGTACAGGTTGGCGCAAAGCTTGGCCCGATCCAGATTGAGCTGGTCGTCGAAGTCATTGATGGTCTGCGAGCCGAGCATCAACAGCGCGTTGGAGCAGATCGACACACCGGTTGCCGTGGCCATCGTCAAAACCTCCAGATAAAAAGACCGGGGCACGCGGCCCCGGTTGAGTTAATTGCCATCCTTGGCGCCGCGAATGATCAGTTGCCGTCGACGTACTGAAGTTTCAGGCCGATGGTGCCCGCACCAGTTGCTGCAGCGGTCAGGGTTACGGCCACGTCGTACTGCTTGCCCGGGTCAGCAGCCAGACCCAAGGCCTGCCACAGGGGTTTCTCGACGTCGGCCAGACCGAAGCCGGCCCCGGCATCAGCAGCATCCGCTTCATGGGTCACATCCACGTTGACCAGCGCAGCGGTAAGCGCTTGCGCCGAGGCGAAGAAGTCCACGTCTACGGCGGCACCAGCGTTGACGGCGGTGACGTCGTAGATGCCGATATCGCCAACTGCGGTGGTGATCGCATCGCAAGACAGCAGAACCCGGGAAATACGGTCACCGGAGTTGATGCGCACCAGGCGGTACACGGATGCAATGGAATCGGTTGCGGTTGCCTCGACAAAACCAAGGCGTTCGCGCAAACGACCGCCGTCGATCCTTTGCGGCGACAGCGTTTGCGGCAGTGCGTCGGCGTTGGTAACGGCGACGGATTTGGTGGTAACTACAGCCATGATGGTTGCTCCTGAATGGGTAGAGAGAAGGCCTTAGCCCCTTATGGGGCTTCGGTTACCGAGATTTCGACGACCTTCTCTTCTTCGACCCGCACCGCGCCGATGGACATCTTGGCGTAGATACGGACGTTGAAGCCCTTGCCCGGATCCTCACCCACTTTCGTGGTGATATCGGCACCCTTGCCCAGCGTTACGCCGGATTTAGCCCACGCGTACAGCTTGCGAGTAGCGCCGTCGAACGGAGTGCGCTCGGAGGGAATCCAGTTGAAGCCCATCCACTTGCCTTCAACGTCACCGTCTTCGAGGAACTTGCCAGCCAGATAATCAGCGCTGGTCAAGGTGGCGTCGGCGAGAATGTCGGCAGCGGCTTGAGCGGTGTAGCTGATGTACAGCTCTTCGCCGTTGTGGTTGTCCGCCTCGTTGCGACGGAACAGCTTGCGCGCCTGGATGATCTTGGCTTTGGTCAGGCCGGTGCCGCCAACCGCAATTTTCTGTGCGGTAGGCAGGATGATGTTGCCGGTGGTGGATCGGGAGTTGCCGCCCATCGAGGCGATAACCACGTCATCCTTGGCGCGGTTGAGCGAAGCAACCATTGCCTTGACGTAGTCGGAAGTCGGATCGACCAGCATGCGGATCTTGTCCTGGTCGTCGATCATGTCGCCATCGTCCCAGTCGAACAGATCCACAAAGCGCGTGCTGTGTGGTTGCTCGTTGATCGGGGTGTCAGCGTGGCGCTGGGTACGGCGCTTGGCAGTACGCTGGCCCATGCGGTTAACGGACTTGGACATGCCCACGATGTTCGGCTCGATCGTTACGCACGGCTCGAACCGGGATTTCATTTGCTGAGCCAGATGGCGGAAGTTGTCAGCGAACTGCTGGACAAACGCCTCGGTGATTTGCTGGGACATACGATGCACTCCAATGCAGATAATGGGTTGCCTGCCGGGTGTCCGCTTCGCGGGCCGGGGTTCCTGGCGTGCATCGGCTTTGCTGCGCCTCGGGGCTTACCGGGTATCTGCGTGCCACCGCAGGCCGGCCCATTGCTGGGATGCCTGCGATGTTTGTGCATGGAGGGTGTCGGTTTCCCGACTATTTGCGGCTGGAATCAGCCAAGGCGGGATTGAGGCTTGTTGTATTTCGAGTCGTACATCGCGTCGAGCTGGGCCTTGAGAGGTGCGCGCTTCGGGTCGTGCACGTCGAGCTTTTGCAGTTGCTCGCGCAGTTCTGCCGCCTTGGCAGCGAAGTCCTGATCGCTGACGATGTTGCCGCCATTGATGGCGCTATCTTCCTTCAGCTCTTTGCCGATGTTGGCGGTGAAGGCGATGAAGTCAGGGTCATTGCCGTACTTGGCCATCAGCGATTCGAAGTTGCCCGGCTTGCCTGCCTCGCTGGCGAATGCCTCAGCAGCACGGAAGGACGCACGCACGTTGCTGGTCATGGTCTGTTCATCAGTCCACACGGCCTTGAGTGCAGCGGTGCAATCCTGCGCAGTGAGCAGTACGCCACCTTCGACGAGGCCCGGCGCGGCCTTCATGTATTCTCCGATCACGTACTGCACCTGATCATTCGTCAGGCCCTTAGCGTGAGCGCCCTTCAGAAACGACTGGGTGCCTTCGTCCTTCTTGAATTCTTCCCAGTCGAAACCCTCGACGCCTTCCAACTTGACCGCGTATTCCTCGGCGGTTTTGGGCGGCACGTCACCAGAACCCATGCGGGTCTCAAGATGTTTGTAGGCCTCGGCAACCTTGCGCGACGATGCTTCCAGATCAATGCTGCCATCCTCTTTGGTGGTGCGGTACTTCTCGGGAATGAAGTCGGTGGTTGCCGCATTGCCCAGCACGCTGGTGGCGGGAGGCGTAGCAGGTGGCGTGGCCGCCGGTGCTGCTGGAGGTGCAGCGGCAGCACCATCACCGCCCTCGCCTGCCTCAGCCATGAAGAAGTGACCCAGTCGGCCATGGATAAACCAGTTCATCGTTATTCCCCTTGCTCGTTGTGGTCGTTGGCGTCTTCTTGCACGCCGTTGGCGCGGTTGATCCGCAACAATATGTGATCGAGAACCTCGCGGTTCCCGGCTTGCATGTAGGTCTTGAGCACCGCGTCGATACCGCCAACGGTGCAGGCGTTGCGGGCAAAGCGCTGAATCAGAATATCCAGCACCAGCCGGCCTTCGTGGTGATCCTCGAACACGCGCTTGAACATGTCGTCGATTTGTTCAACGGTCATGCTGCAGCTCCCTGTTGTTTGAGCGTGGCGTCAGCAACCTGCTGCTGCATGGCCTGCTGCTGTGCCTGCTCTTGCTGTGCCTGGAGTTGTTCGGCGCGATCCTTGCGCAACTTGTCGCGGTCAGCCTCGCTGCGGATGACGGAAGACGGAACGCCCAGCGCCTCGCCCTTGAAGCGCTGCGCTGCGTCCATGTCGATGTTGTCCAACACCGATGGATCTTGCGTTTCCTTGGCAACAGCAATGGCGCCACCAACGAACTGATCGATCGCAGTGACTTCCTCAAGCTTCTGCGAGCGGGCCAGCGGCGACAGGTAACGCACGGTGAAGTTACGGCCCGCCAACGATTCAGGCGCGGTGCCGAGCACGCCAGCGCGGTAGGCAATGCCAAAGCACCGCTCGATCATCGGTTGCAGGTACTCGGTTTGCAGACGCCCATAGACCGGGCCAAGCAACTGACGGATCAGGTTGACCCGCACATGCACTTCGGTGGCTGTCATCGCTGGGCCGTCCTGTGCCTGGAGCTGATCGGCCATCAGGATCTTGCGGATGGAGCCTTGCAAGCGGGCGATCTTCGTTTCCGCGTACTGGAAGTTCGAACCACTTTGCAACGGCTTCATGCTTTCCACTGAGTTCGCAACGATGATCTTGCGCGGCCCCACCTTGACCGTGCGCGGGTTGAGAACCCCGTCGTCCTCGGCGATCCACATGCCAGCGATGGCCAGGTCACCGGCTGCCAAGTCCATGCGGCACAGCTCGTTGAGGGTGCGCGCATCAGGCAGCGCGTCGAACACCGGGCCGACCGCATACACGCTGTCAGGGATCATCATCCAGCGCGGAACGACCACAGGCATTTCGTGGTAGCCGGACTCGCTGACCAGCTTCTTCGCCGCCACCTCGACCTTGCACGAAGCCACAGGCATGTTCTTCGCCAGGCGGGCGCCAACCATGTACGTGCTGCGCGGGTAGATCGCGTGGACGAACTCGACCAACTCCTGCGGCTTGTCCTTGGCCAGCTTGCGAGTGGTCTCGCTCAGGTTCTCTTCGCCGAACTCGTTCACCGCCTGCTCAGCCGTGAGCTTGTACGTGCGATACACGGTGTCGATCTTGCCGCCGGCCTTGGAGGCCGAGGCGTACACGCTCGCGATTGGCCAAAGGTCGAAGGTGAAACCACCCTTCTGCATATCCTGATCGATGTACAGCGCAAACCACCCAGCGCACACAACGTCAATCAGCCCCTCAAAGGCGGCCGCGTCGAAGTTGGATGCGTGAATGTTCTGCCAGAGGATGTCGGCCGAGTCGTCGAGCCACCGGCGTTCCTCGTCGGTTTCCTGCCCGACGTCCATGCCGAACCACAACGAGTTCGCCGGCGTCAGGCCCGACATGATCCCAGACGACAGGATTCGCGCCGCGTCTGTGGTGGTGCCATCGATGAGACGGGCCTTGCGCATCTGCGCTTCCATGGCCGTGATCTGCTCGGTGCAAAAGCCGCTACCCCGGATGGGGTAGCTGTGATCGAAGCAATCACGCCAGACCGACTCATGCGGCGAGCGGAGAGACTTCAGGGTGCTCAACGTTTTGGCGATCTGGTCGGGGGTCATGATCCGAGGGTGCTCTTGCCTGTTTCGAGAACGGACGCGGTGGCAGGCGATGACGAGGACGTTGCCCCAGGTCGGGGAATGCCTCGCGCGCCACCAGTGGAGAGCAGCGTGCTCTGCTGCTTGCGCACCTTACGTGCGGCGGTTTCGGTGTTGGCCTTCTGCTGCGCCAGGTCAGCGGCCTTCTGCGCTTCAACCTGCGGATCTGGCGCGGCAACGACCTGTGGTTTCTTCGGCTTGCTGCCCATGGTTTACCCCTTCACTGGTGGCTCAGGGCACAGCCATCCGTCAGGCGTCATCACTGCTTGCTTGAGGGTGGAGGCGTCGATATCGCTGGCGGCCGCTGGCTTGGCTTCGGACAGTGCGGTCTTGTCTGCCAGCCGCTCAGGATCCAGCGTGAGCGGTTCGCCACCGTCGAGCAGGCGATGCAGCTCGGCCTGCACGGTGACCTTGTCGCCCACGAAGTCACCAACGGGCTTGGCCTCATCGTCGTTGGTCACGACGCGCCAGCGGCCGCCGGCGATGTGCTTGACCACATAAAGCGGTGGCTGCGCCTGCGCGGCTTTGGATTCGTTGGTGTCAGTGGTGCCGCCCGCTGCACCGGTCACGGCGGATGCAAGCGGCGTGATGCTGCCGAGCGGTTCGCCTGGGGTCTTTGCAGTCAGATCGTCTGGTGCTGGCATGGTAGTGCCTCCTGTGGGAGCGAAGGCCCGGCGCACGGCCGTGGCCGTGGTGGTTACTCGGTGGTGGTCGGCTCTGGATCAGTCACTGGCGACTCCACCACAGGCTCTTCAGCCTTTGGCACAGCCAGCAGCTCGGTCGCGTACTTGGCCAGCTCCAGCACCAGGTCGTTCACGGACTTGGTGACGTCGGCACGGTTCGAGCTCGCGTTGCTGACGACCAGACGACCAATGACGGCCGAAACCTCGACGGCGCGGTCGAACTCGTAGTCAGGGATAACGCGGGATGCGGTGGTGGACATGGATGCCGCCCTCAGTGATAGCTGTGATCAGAGAGGGCAAGCATCTGAGAGGTGAGGTGTCGGGTTCCCGACTATTTCGCGTGATAAGCCCACCAGTCGCCAACAGCGACCATGGGCAGCCTTGTACGGTCGTTCCCGGTGATCTGGCACCAGAACGCCACAAGGCGCTCCCCCTCGGTGTAACGAGGTTCGGCGCCCTGCTTCCAGCCCAGCAGCGTGGTACGCGCCACGCCGATGGCGTCTGCCACCGACTGCGGGGAGTAGCCGGTGCGTGACAGCACGGTGATGACCGTGAACCAGTCAACCCGCTGTTCGGCCAGGGCAAGCATGGTCAGGCCCCAAACGTGCGCGCGCGCGAGGCAGGGTGAAGTTGCGCGTCCGCCTCGATCTCAAGTCCCCTGTACATCCGGTAAGTCATTTCAGCGATAACAGACTGAAAACTCATAACCGGGTCGTCGCTCTCGTCGAAGTGGAACGGATGAACCGCCCTTCGGTAGCCGAGCAGCGACTCGGGCTGCCCTGGTGCCGACAGGTCGACGTCGACGCCAATCATCACCCAGCCTTCTGCCAACTCGCGGCAGGCCCATTGCATGGTTGGTTTCTTCACGATGCTCTCCCCTCCAGCGGAATGACCTTGACGATGACGCCCGGTGTTTCGCCGAAGCGTTTGGACATGGACACGTTGACCACCTGGACATCGTCGCGGAACACGATGCCGTTGATACCGTCGCAGATCGCTTTCAGGACGTTGTCGGCGTCTGGTTTCTTGGTCGGCATGACTTCGCCGCGCAGTGCCTCTGCGGTTTTCTTCTTCGACCATGACGCGGCAACGGAGACGAATATCCGCAGCTCAACCATCACGGGCCCGCTGATCAGTTCGCGCCCGTCCATGGCTTGCTGAGCTGCCAGCGCGATCAGTGTTTCGTAGTTTGCGGTCTTGGTCGGCGTGAACATGCGAGCGTGGCCGCCGATGGTGGTAACTCGTGGCCTGCCCTTGCCCACGGCTTCGCCCGGAACGATGAATTTGACGGGATCCTGTTCACACATGGCCATCTCTCCGGATGTTGAGCTTGGCCAGCAGCATGGCGCGGCAGGCCTTTGGGTCTTTGGGGATTTCGAGGACATCGACGATGTGGTCGACTTCCTTGCGGCTGTGCTCGAGCTGGACCTGTATGGCCGGACGCATGCTGTCGCTGCCAATGCCCTTGGCAATCCGCCCCTCCAGCGGCTGGCCGGTCTGGGCGCGGCGCATGACGATGGCGTAGTTCCGTTCGAAGCGCTGGAACAGGGCTTTGTCGCCTTGTTTGGCAGCTCGCAGGTCAAACGTACTGGTCGCATCGGCAGCTACTCGGACGGCTTCGTGGCTGTACACGCCGATCAATGCTTCAACCCACGCGTCCTTGGTGCTAGGCATGCCAGGCACCTGCAGGCACATGGCGCGAAAGACGTTCGCCGGCGGTGGCCAGTCGAACTCGTCCGGCTTTTCGACCAGTGCGTTCAAGCCGTTGGCGATCTGGGTTCCGTTCAAGCCCTTGAGCACGCTTGCCCAGGAATGATCAGGGTCAGCCAATACTCCGAAATTCGCCGTCCAGCGATGGCCGTACATCTCCGTCATTTTGATCCACAGCTTGTCCATCAGCGCGCGCGGCAGCTTCTCGGGCGTCTCGCTCTGCAATGGCTGCTCTGACTCTGTCCGGAGCTGAGAGTGAGCCTTGGCGAGCAGGTCGGATACTGGCGTTGTTGAGTCGTCCATCGGTAGTTCTCCCGCTTGCTTGGTCGTTGCGCATGCCGCGCTTCAGGTGCTGGACAAGCGCGTGCTCCCACTTCGCCTGGGTGCGGTGGTCGTCGGGGGATGCGATCCAGAAGGATTTGAATTCGAGAAACTGGTCTTGATCGAAGACCTGGCCTGCGAGTCCGTTCAGGGTCATGGCGGCGGGAAACGATTTCTCGTTCGGCTGCCAGTCCTCGGACATGGCGAATTTGGTTCGCGAGTCGAAAGCGTCGTGCGCGTTAGGTGGTGGTGTTTCTTTCTGTTCTGTATCTGTTCTGTTCTGTTCTGGGGCGTTACTGGAACGTTTCATACGTGTTTCACGTTCAGCAGCCTCCTTTTTCTTCTTCTCGCGATGGGCCTTAACCCTTGCTGTGCTTGAGTCAGAGACGTATTGGCGCTTTTCCCAGTTCGCCAAAGTCCAGTCGTCATTAATGAATCCTTTGGCCAAAAATACGGCCTTGGTTTCAGCGAGAATTTCTTCTGTAACGCGCATCGCAAACGCTATTGATGTTTCACGTTCCGTTACATGAAACGTTTCAATACCGTTACTGCATTCGAGGCAGAACAGCATGACCAGTCTGCGCTGCATCGCCTCGCTCATCATTTGCACTTTGGGGTCGGTGGCGAACTCGCCATACAGCCGGAACCAGTCCACAGCTACTCCTCCTGCAACTGGTCAACGTTCTGGATCAGCTCCATGTACCGCTTGGCCTGGTGCAGAAGGGTCTCAATGTCTCGCTTGTCGAAACACTGCATCGCCATAGGGACGACCTTGAGCCCGAGCACAGCCAGGATCTGGCAGAACTGCTCGAACTTCTCCGGCTTCATGCGGCTGATAGTCGCCTCGTCGCAACCGACTGCAAGCGCTACGGGCGCGTTGCCGACAGATGCAAGGTGCTGCATGAGAACCGAATAGTTCTTGCGGGCCCTTACGGTCTGCTCTTGGTTCAATGGGCTCGTCGACATGGTCAGGCCGCCGACTGCGAACCGTTGGACGGGTAAAGATCCGGCCTCAGTTCATGCCTTGAAATACCGCTGGCGGCCTCCACCGAAAGCACACGCTCAGCAGGAATCTTCCCAGTCGCACACCAGTGCTGAACGGCTTGGGGTTTGATTTTCAGTGCTCTGGCCAGCGAAGACTGGCCCCCTACGGCTTTGGCCGCTCGGGTTGGGGGGTTATCACTCATAGCAACCTCTTCAGGTAATTTGCAGGAAGACTACAAATTGGAAGGATTTTCTACAAGTAATATTTGCAATGAAACTTGTAACACTGAGCTGTATTTTCAGCCCATGAATACTATTGCATCCCGAATAGCCGCTGCCAGGAAGGAACTGAACCTCAATCAGTCCGAGCTTGCGCGCATCCTATCTGTCACTCCTCAAGCCGTACAAAGCTGGGAGTCTGGTAAGGCTCATCCAAAAGGCGCGCGGCTCCAAAATCTAGCCAAAGCGTTAGGAAAGTCCGCTGAATGGCTGATGATGGGCAAAGCACCGTTGTTCAAGCAGGACATGTCCGAGAGCATTACGGAGTCATTCGCCGCTCGCGTACGTGCCGAAGTAGCAAGAAAGACGAGCACCGATGAAGAGTACAACGTCACTCTAAAAAGCGTCGGTGACTATCTGATGGCCTCCCAAGCTCTCAAGCAGGCAGAGGACACAATGAAACAAACTTTTCTTCGCCACATGGTTGAAGGAGAGTGGTTCGCCAAGATTCAAAGCGCTCACGAAATGGCCGACCTGTTTTTCATCACCATGGGATGTGCCGAGGGGAAACTGACTTCCGAGGAATCAGCCGCCCTTCACGCGATTGCCGATAGAGTCAGATCAGGGTACGACGATTCAGAGTCTCCCATCACCGAATGATGAAAAACCCGGCAAGTCCGGGTTTTTTATTGCCTAAATCTTTGTAAAACCATCAAAAAACGGGCGGATTACAAATCCATGCGCCATTTTCATTGTAAATATTTACAAGAAACACTTGCAGCAATCCAAGAAACACTTGTAGATTTCACTCAATTGCCGGTCGCATCCGGCGAAACGCGGCGAAAGCCAACGCTCTTTAGTGGCACCAGACCAGGCAAGCGATGGATCGGCCTTAACGATCCAGAGGGATGGCAACTGTCCCGGGTGTGCAGCGCAAAGCACCAAAATCAGTTTTCCAGCGGACAGGGTCGCGGCTGGAGAGAAGGAAATACCGAAGCGCCTGCGAAAGCAGGCTGCATCGGGGTGTGATCTTCAGTCTACGGCTCGACCCTTGGGTGCTTGCTGGGTTGCTCCAGCAGATAAAAAGGCCAACGAGAGTCCCGGTGGCGATTCCGGGAGCAGGCAAACGTCGTGGAATGCGCAGCCTGAACAGCCCTACTAAGCGACTGACCACAAGATCACACCCCGATGCAGACCAATAACCACCGCCACCACGGAGGCAACCACCATGGAACACGAAGTGATTGTTGAAGGGTTTGTCCTCCAAGTGGAGGTGACCCATTGCGAGAGCATCCCGCCCTGCTTCAGCGCTTGGAACAGCGATTGGGACTTTTACGGCAGCTGCGAACTGGAGTTCAAGGTTCTGTCGGGCATCTGCTACGACGATGACGGTATGCGGATGGATGTGCCTGCGCACCAGTTGCCGGTGATTGCCAACCAGCTCGACAAACAGATCGAGACGGCGCTGTGGGTTGAGATTGACTCCAACCAACGCCGGTCACGGTGGGCAGCATGAGCCGCAAACATGACATTGCACTGGGCATGATCGATTCACGGTTTGCCCTGCTGCGTGCCGGCGACTCGTCGGCGCAACTGCATGCCGAGACGAGCATGGCCATCGAAATGGCCCACGCGCTCGGCGCGATCGATATCGGCGAGCACCAGCACTACGTGACTCGCTTGGATCGCATCTACCAGGCACAGGCCGAGGCCTTTCTCACCGACATTCGGAGGTCAGTTCCGTGACGATCATCTGCCGAACTGCCAAACAACTGACCGAAGCCCTGAGAAATCAGGGCTTTTTCTTGGTCGCCGATCTGCCCCGGCCGCTGCGCATTGAAGTGCGGCGCGGCATGTTGATTGCGAGGGTGTCATGAATTTGAACAATGAAGCGAAGGCTCGGGAAATTCTGGCCCGCTCGCCGTGGTGCAGCCAGCAAGATGCTTTGAAGGCTTGGGATGAAGCAGTGGCGCTACTCAGCGCAGCACCCGCCCCTTGGGATGGTAAAGGCCTGCCGCCAGTTGGGGCTGAGATTGAAGCCATGATGCGCCGGAACATGCACGATGATTACGCCTGGCATCGTGCCAAGGTCGTGCACGGTGCATTTCCGCTTTCACCGGGCGAGGTGCTGGTTTTCGCACTGGAGACGACCAGCCCGGCCTGGGTAGACGAGTTCCGCCCGATCCGCACGCCCGAGCAGATCGCTCAGCAAGAGCGCGAAGCGGCGATCGAAGAAATGGACGCGGTGTTCTCGTCGAATTTTGAGGGTCACCGGAAGGACGGGTTGCAGGCTCTCTACGACGCCGGCTACCGCAAACAGTCAGCACCATGACCACTACCCAGCGCTCTCGGCGCCGCGCGATCCGCAGGGCCTCGACCATCGTCGGGCTGCTTTTCCTCTCCATCGTATTCCTGGCCCCGGCAATCGGCGGCCTGATCACTCAATAGGTAATCCCCATGAAAGCTCAAGACATGTACATCCGACTGGTGGATCCAACCGGAAAGCATGACCCAGTCATCAACGCCCACCGCGTGTGGGATCGCGACCGGTTCTATCAGGCCCAGGTCAAGCAACACGAAGACCCAAAGAAAAAGATCGAGGATCGCCGCTTTGTCTCGGTCGCCACTGAAGCCGAATACGTCGAATCGCGGAAGGTAAACAAATGAGCCAGCCGACAACCTTGGCGCCTGTGGCGCACGAACAAAACATGCACGTCCTTCCTCATGCCGCGACCAGCACTAGCGCCTTGGTTTTGGACGGCGACAGCCTCGACAAGATGATGCGCCTGGCAGACGTCATGGCGCTGGGTCGTGCAACCCTTCCGAAACACTTCAACGGCAACTCCGCTGACTGCCTCGCCGTGGTGATGCAGTCGATGCAGTGGAAGATGAACCCCTTCGCTGTGGCGCAGAAAACCCACCTTGTGAACGGCGTTCTTGGTTATGAAGCCCAGCTTGTAAACGCGGTCATCACCACCTGCGCGCCGGTCGTGGATCGCTTGCACTACGAGTGGTACGGCGACTGGGAAAAGGTCATCGGCAAATTCGAGATTCGCAAGGGTGACAAAGGCGAATACCGGGTTCCAGGCTGGAAGATGGCCGACGAGGAAGGCCTGGGCGTCCGTGTCTGGGCGACGTTCCGCGGCGAAGCTGAACCCCGCGTGCTGGAGTTGCTTCTGGCTCAGGCGCGCACTCGCAACAGCACGCTCTGGGCTGATGATCCACGCCAGCAACTGGCGTACCTGGCCACAAAACGGTGGTCCCGCCTGTACTGCCCCGACGTGATTCTCGGCGTGTACAGCCCGGACGAGCTGGAAGAAACCAACCAGCCGATGCGTGACCTCAACCCGCCACGCAGAACCGACGAGCCAAAGCAATTGCCGCCGTACCCGGACAGCAAGCTCGAGGAAAACGCGGACAAGTGGCGCGGCATGATCGCGCAGAACCGCACCAGCCCCGAACACCTGCTGGCCAACCTAACCAGCAAGTACACCCTCACCGCCGAGCAGATCGAGCGCATCCACGCGCTGACGCCAATCGAAGGAGAAGCCACCAATGAAAGTGCATAACGTCCAGCAGGGTTCGCCTGAGTGGCATGCCCTTCGCGCCAGCTACTTCACCGCTTCCGAAGCGCCGGCAATGATGGGCGAATCGAAGTATCAAACCCGCACCGATCTGCTGACGGTGAAGAAAACCGGGATCGTGGACGAGGTCGGGCCTGCTCAGCAGGCCGTGTTCGATCGCGGTCATGCCACGGAAGAGCTGGCCCGACCCATCGTCGAGGAAATGATCGGCGAAGAGCTGTACCCAATCGTAGGCACCAGCGGCAACCTGCTGGCGTCCATGGATGGCGCAACGATGCTCGGCGACACGCTGTTCGAGCACAAGCTGTGGAACGCCAAGGTAGTCGCTCAGGTGAAAGCGCAGAGCCTTGAGCCCCACTACTACTGGCAGCTTGAGCAGCAGTTGCTGGTGAGCGGCGCAGAGCGCGTGATTTTTGTTTGCTCTGACGGCACGCCGGAAAACTTCGTGCATATGGAATACCGGCCTGTGCCTAGGCGCGCCGAGCTGCTGATTGAAGGCTGGAAACAGTTCGAGGAAGAACTGGGCAGTTTCACCCCGCAGGAAAAGGCGGTCGAAGTCATCGGCGCCGCGCCAGACCAGCTCCCTGCCCTGCGCATCGAAGTCACAGGCATGGTCACCGCCAGCAACCTGGATGCCTTCAAGTCCCACGCTCTGGCGGTGTTCACCGGCATCAACACTGATCTGACCACCGACCAGCATTTCGCTGACGCTGAAACCACCGTCAAATGGTGCAGCGATGTCGAGGATCGGCTCAAGGCAGCGAAAGAACACGCCCTGAGCCAGACCGAGAGCATCGACGCGCTGTTCAAGGCAATCGACGATATCGCAGCCGAAGCCAGACGGGTTCGACTGAATCTGAAAAAGAGCATCGACTCCCGCAAGGACGATATTCGCACTGAGATCGTTATGAGCTCGGCGAAGGCCTTGCAGGATCACATTGACCAGATCAACGTCACGCTGAACAGCAAAATCCGCATGCCGAAGGTGCCGGCGGACTTCGCGGGCGCCATCAAGGGCAAACGCACCATTGCCAGCCTGAAGGAAGCCGCTGACGCCGAGCTGGCCCGCGCCAAGATCGAAGCCAGCCGCATCGCTGATCTGATCCGCGCCAACCTGAAGAGCCTCAACGAACTGGCGATCAAGCACGGTTTCCTGTTCCACGATGCACAGGAACTGGTGATGAAGGCCAACGATGACCTGGTGGCGCTGATCAAAGTGCGCATCAACGAGCATGACCAGCAGCAGGCCGAGCTGAAGCGCCAAGAGGAAGAAAAGGCGCAGCTCGCAACTCAACAGCAACAGCAGGTTGTTGAACCGGTCGTGCAGCAGCAGGCAGTGACGCCAGTCGTCGAGTCGGCGCCGGTCACGAGCACGCCGATCAAGGCTGTCGAAACGCCGACGCAGGTTGTCGACGATGGCCAGCGCCTCAAGCTGGGTGATCTGAGCGACCGCCTTGGCTTCACGGTGTCAGCGGCCTTCCTGAGTTCGCTGGGCTTTGAAGTTGTGGCCAAGGAGCGCGGCGCCTCGCTGTACCGCGAAGTCGACTTTGGTCGCATCTGCGCCGCCCTGATCAATCACATTCAGGCCGTGCAGAACACCCGGGCAGCTGCGTGACATGGCTGCCCAGTCCGTTCTCGACATCTACGACAGTGTCGAGGAGTTCGCCGGAATCCTCGCCTCCGCTGAGCTGCATGCCAGTGGAGCCTGGGAACTGGAATTCGTCGAGAACATCCGTGCCAGCTTCAAGCGGTACGGCGCCCACACCAACCTGAGCCCAGCTCAACAGTCGAAGCTTGAGCGCATCGCCAAGCACTGAGGGTTACCCATGAAGATGGAACACAAAGCAATCATCGAGCGCGCCAAGCTGGCGGGCATCGAGCCGTCCGACCTGGCGCACGAACTGCTGGTGCATGACCTGGTTGAGGCCGGGTTGTTCGAGCTGAAGAATCTGCACTCGCCGTACAGCAAGCTGAACGAGGGCCAGCAACAGGAGGTCATCGAGCGACTGACCGAAGCCGCTGAAAAGGCCGCGCATAACGCTATCGGCATCATCGCTTCGCGCGGCGCCACGACCATTGAGCTGATCATGAAAGAGGTCAAGTTCAACTCCAAGCAGTTGACCCTGACGTCCATCGTCGACGCCAAGAACCCGAATCGCCATGACTTAATCGACAGTGCCGGCCACATCTGCCTGCTGGTGATGGCACCCGACGACTACAACGAAGGCCTGGATTTCATCCGGCCCGACCGCGACCAGCCAGATTTGCCGCTGCATGTCAGCGAAATGACCGGCAACCTGTTCGAAGGTAAGGCGACTGGGCCTGATGAACCGGATGGATTCGAACACACTACCGGGGAAGTTGAAGATGGCCTGTACAGCCAGGCCGTTGCGTTTGTCCTGGAGAGTCGCAGAGCAACAATCTCGGCAGTGCAGCGCAAGTTGAAAATCGGCTACAACCGTGCCGCAGAGCTGATGAACAAGATGGAGAACCTTGGCGTGGTGAGCCCGATGGATCACACCGGCGCCCGCGAAGTGATGCTGAACCCTCGCGGCGAAGAGAAAATCAGCCTTGCCGACGCCGACGATCAAACCGGCAGCAAAGACCCGCTCTATACCGAAGCCGTGGAACAGTTGATTGCCTACGGTCGACTCGGCGCGGCGGCAATTGCCGGGACGCTGAGCATTACCAACGAGCGAGCGGCCCTGATGCTCAACGCAATGGTCGAGTCTGGCGCTGCCGTAGCGGTTGATGGCGGCAACGTCTTCGAAATCAAAGGCGGAGACGTTGGTGGTGGTGTTGACGCCTCGTTCAAGGAGTTCGGCGACTTCACCTACGACGACGCCAAGCAACTGATCGTGCTCAAGGCCCAGACCAAGCCCTTCAAGGCTCACTGGGTGCAAAGCCGTCTCGCGATCGACAGCGACAAGGTGTCGTCCCTGCTGCTGCGCCTGCTCGACGATCAGGTTGTAGCGGTTGAAGCCGAGGGCGAATCAGCGCTCGAGCACAGCTACAAGGTCGTCGCCACGCTGTATCAAGTCGTTTAACCCATACCCTCGATACACCACAGGCGCCTACGGGCGCCTTCTTTTCGCCTGGAGAAAAGCCACATGAATCTTCTCACCCCGTATGACACTGAAACCACCGGCCTGCCGCTGTTCAAGGAGCCGAGCGACGACCCTCGCCAGCCCCACCTAGTTGACATCTGCATTCTGGCCTACGACGCCAACGGCGCGCTGGTCGACTCCTTCGAAGCCATGGTGCGCCCAGACGGTTGGGTTATCCCCAACGAAGTCGCGGTGATCCACGGCATCACCACCGAAATGGCGATGGACATGGGTATCCCTGAGTCCGAAGCGCTGGACGGCTTCATGGCGATTCACGAACGCGCCGGCCTTCGGATCGCCCACAACATCCAGTTCGACGACCGGATCATGCGCATCGCCCTGTCGCGCTATCGCGGAAAGGATGCTGCCGAAGCCTTCAAAACCACTCCGGGCTACTGCACCTGCCAGAGCAGCAAGAACATCGTGAAGTGTCCGCCAACCGCCAAGATGATCGCCGCCGGGTTCGGTCGCCAGTACAAGCAGCCGACCGTGGCTGAGGCCCTCCGCCACTTCACCGGTGAGGAACTGGTAGGTGGCCACCGAGCTCGACCTGACACCGAGGCCTGCGCCCGCATCTACTTCGCCATGAACCCGCCTACCCAGGTGGCATAAAAAAAAGCCGCTCTTTGAGCGGCTTATCACTTCACATAAAGATCGATTAAAACGATCACAACCTGGATATTTCGTTCCTTACTGTGGCTAATTTCAAATATTCCTTAACAATTACATTAATAAACCTATCAAACATTTTACGATCAATTTTTTCGGTATTCCAAGTTCTGTTTACCACATCCATATCAGGCTCGCCGATAGCCATCCTGATTTCCCAATCGCTCATGTCATGCCTTAAGTCGAGTTGCAAGCCATCATCCCTAATCGCTCCGATTCCTGAGGACATTCGGACAAGGCTACCATCGATTGCCTTGAGCAAATCATCCCGCACGGCCTTTAGGCATCCGGTTTCTCTGCACTCCTCAAGCAGTTCCCAGAAATCATTACTTATAAATCTTTCTGGTGACCCAAGCGGGCTGTATACCCCTGAATAAATAACGCCTGTGCGCAGCATAAAACGGAAAAATTGAGCTTGTGCTTTACGCAACTGCTCGATGGACTTTTCAGCCTCGGACTTTATTTCTCGAAGTTTAAGAACATTCCCAGCAATCGAAATTTCCTGCACTTCTGGAGCAAAACAAACGACTAACGCCATAACGCTGAACGATATAACAAGCACAACAAACTCTTGTGACGTTATTTTTGATCCATAGAGAAGGTAAGTTATTCCTGCAATAGCGACGAAAGCCAGCAATAATCCAAAAAGCGCAAATCCAACTCGTTTCATATACACCTCGAAAACAATAAAAAACTGACGCCAGCATAGCATCCTCTTTTCGGAGTGTTAGTTAGATCGCCACCACTCAGATAGCTGGGAGTACAAAGTGCTTCGACTTTCTGCATCAGGCGCATCTGATTTAACAGCCATCAATTCTCTCTCAAGAAGAGATAACTTTTCATACTCTTCAATTCTCGCACGCACAAACGCTTTAACTTCCTCTAAATCGCCACTACCAGGATTCAGATCGTTTTGTTTTTTAGATATTTCCAGAAGTGCGCCCTCACTCATAAATTCAGTAGTGAGCTCAATCAAGTCATACGGCTCGATAGGCACAATGCTATTTCCATGACTCTTTGTTAAGAGCGTGTAATGAATTTTGTTTTTTGCAGACCGTACAACTCGCAACAGCTCATCTTTTATAAATGGCAAGCATTTCAAGCTTTTGGCCTGCGCATAAACATCCCAAAGATCTTGCTCAACGCATAGGTCTCCAGGAACGCCGTACTGTGCCTCTTTTTCGAAGGCCCTTGACCTCAGATTGAGCCGAATCGATTCTATTTGAGCCTTCTTCAACTCCTGTAGATTTTCCTCAGCTTTGTTCTCGTCTTTCAGCTTGATCATATTACCCGCAACAGAAAACTCTTTAACTTTTCCCGCCAATACAACAACCAATGCAATTACGGCCAGCGCAATAATTAAGGTTACAAACTCCGGCCCCTTTAGCTTTTCTGCTTGCAACAGATTCCAAGCCAAAATTGAACCACCGACAAAAAATAATATAGCTAATAGACCAATTGCCTTTCGCATCTAAATCTCCTTGATTTACCGACGATTAAAAACGCCAACAACATCATAGCCCTCCCCGGAAATAAAGTATCGAGGTTCACCATGAACTCAATCGCTCTCAAAGCGCTGGAGCGCGCCCAGTTCCAGCAAATGGCCCGTGACATGCAGATGAAGGCCGCGAGGCCCAAGCCGGTCAATGTCACACCGATCAAACCCGGTGAGCCGCTGCCCGAACTGGTGATCACCGGCCCCATCAACCGCGTCATGGAACTGGAGGGCAAGCGGTTCGCCCTCGACTTCGTGCAGGGCCTCGGCGCTGCAATTCGCCGGGAGCCGGTCCGGACAAAGGCCATTGCCGACCTGACCCGCTACGCCCAGCAGCAGCCGGACAGCGTGGCCAGCGGCGTGAAGATCGTCATTGATGTGTTGAAGGGGGCGTGATGAAGACGCCCGCCGAACGACTGACAGAACTTGCCGTTGCTTATGCCTCCTACCGTACGAAGCTGTTTGAAAATGGCAAGGCCATCAAGCAGGTGCAGAACGACGCTGATGGGGCCTACTTCGACCTGAAGCCATACCGCGACCGCTACTGGAGCGACCCCGACGTTCATGACCTGGCGATGGGGCAGGTGATCGTCTGGCACGGTTGGGTGCACGCCATCCAGCAGTGCGAGCCGGACAAGGATCACGAAGAGGAGGATTGCGGATACATGGCAACTGCACGCCTGATGGATGAACGCCGCGACATCCAGCGCAATGGAGCACGTATCCGCGCGGCAATTACCAAGATCGGCAATCAGTTGCTGAAGGAGTCGCCATGAAAGGACGCCCGATTCTATTCAGCGCCCCGCTACTGTTCGCCCTAGTCGTGCTCGGCTTCCTGCTGATGCTTCTGTCTGCCGTTGAACACGAACGGCAGTTGGACGCTTACGTCCACTCCGGCGCGTGCAAGAAGGTCGGCGAAGCAACCGGAAATCTCAATCTCGGCTACGGCTCCACGGCCACCGGCCCCTCAGCGATCGTCACCACTGCCACCCTCGGGAAAACCGCATGGCTGTGCGATGACGGCGTGACTTACTGGAGGTGAGCCATGACCGCCCTCCGCCGCAAGACAACCATCCGCGGGCGGCCGATGAAGCCGCTCGACCTCGTAACCATCTGCGATCAGTGCGGAAAGTCCCGCGCCCATGGCAACCACGACAAATGCAGCAAGGCCCGCCAGATCGCTGAGGCCGAGCTGCGCGAGCGGGAGATTGACCGTGTATCAAATCCTTGAATACGCCGTGTGCCTGCTGGCACTGGCACAACTCTTTTGCTGAGGGCTTTGTGATGACTGAAGTGAAGCGTTACCACATTGGCGAGACAGGGCTGGTTGAAGGCGTTGCGCTCGGGCGGATCGGCGTTGTGCTAGTTGCAGACTTCGAGCGGGTCGAGGCCGAGCGCGATGCCTTGCAACAGCGCTTGAACGTGGCGGATCAGCGGAGCGACGATATTGCCACCAAGGCTCAATGCCAATTCCCCCAGTCATGCAGCACTCGCTGTGACTGCCACATTCCAGATTTCAGCCCCGGCAATGGGAATAAGGCGCGGCGCCGGGCCGAAGCGCTCGGATTTACGATCGTTGAGGATCCGACGTTGGCACCGGGTGAAATCAAATTGGTGCAGCCTGCAAAGGCAAGCGATCCTTTCGACACCTGCCTGGAGTGCTTCGGTGCTGGCACCATCTGCACAGGCATCGAAGAGGCATCTTCAACCATCTGCAACAAATGCGACGGAACCGGGAGAGAGCAACGATGAATACCGCACGCAATGAACACCACGAAGAACCGGTCGAGTTCATCCGCCTGCCGGAAGTCAAAAAGCTGGTGGGCTTCGGCACCACCAAGATCTACACGATGGCGGCCCAAGGTCTGTTCCCGAAACAGGTGCAGCTCGGCGCTCGATCTGTGGCCTGGGTCAAGTCAGAGGTTCTGCAATGGAACAGCGAGCAGCTTGCCGCCGCCCGACGTCAGCCCTCAGACTCCAGCGCATCCAAGTAATCGGCCCAGTCCTGCATCATCCCCCGCCGCTGTTCCACGTATTCCGCGTGGTTGTAGGTCTTTCTGACCTTGCTTGAACCCGCATGCGAAAGCTGCGCCTCGATCCAATCCTCGTTGTAACCCATCTCGTTCAAGGCCGTTGAAATCGTGGCACGGATCCCGTGCCCGGTCAGTCTGCCTTCATATCCCATGCGTCTGAGCGCCATGTTGACTGTGCCGTCGCTGATTGGCTTTGTCGGTTCATGCCGACCAGCGATCAGCAGCTTGTAACGGCCAGTCATCTGGTGCACCTTGCGCGCTTCCTCGACCGCCTGCCGCGACAGCGGCACCAGATACGGCGGTACAAAATCCCCCCCTTTTGCCCTGATCACCTTCTGCAACTGTTTCACAACGCCGGCTGGGATCGTCCACAGCGCCCCGTCGAAGTCGAATTGATCGATCGTCGCGCCGCGAAGCTCGCCTGTACGCACGCCGGTGAGCAACAGCAACCTGACTGCGCTGCGCGTGTAGTCCTTGAGGTCAGCCTCACGCAGCGCAGTCAGGAACGCTTTCAGCTCATGCTGGCGAAGCATTGGGTTGTGCTTTTCCGGCGGCTCCTTGGCGGCCACGATGTCGAGGTCAGACGCCGGGTTAATTTCCAGATAGCCCGAGGCGATTCCGAAGCGGAATATTTCGTTCAGCCAAGTGCGGCACTTGCGCGCAACGTTCAGCGCACCGCGCCTCTCGATAATGCGCAGGGTGGCCAGCACTTCCGAGCGTGTCACCTCTGCGATGGGGATTTTTCCCAGTGACGGCACCAAATCCTTGTCCAGGTACAACTGGGCCTGATTCGCGGCGCCCCTCTTGGACTTCGCCCAACGCGGCAACTTGAAGGCGTACCACTCGTTCGCCACCACTTCGAAGGTCTTGACCGACGAATCGGCGGCGGCGCGTCTCTCTTTGCGGCGCTGCAATCGGGGATCAATGCCCTTGGCAACCAGTGCCCGAGCCTGATCGCGCTGCTCGCGGGCTTCCTTCAGGGTGATTTCCGGGTACGTGCCCAGCGACATGCGCGGCTGCTTGCCGTGCCAAGAAAAGCGGAAGTGCCAGGACTTAGTGCCGTTGGTAGCGACGAACAGCGACAGGCCGCTGGCATCCGTCATGGAATATTCTTTCTCGGCCGCCTTGGCCTGGCGCACAGCGGTATCAGTCAGAGGCATTAGTACATCACCACGTCAGTCGAACTGGGGAAGTGCTGGATGATGTACTAAAAATGTGCGGAACGCAGCGAAAGATTGCGAAACTCTGCGCAACAAAAAGGCCGCACTTGGCGGCCTATTGCTTGGACTTTGCGGTACTCAGCGAAAGCCAGTGAAACAGAAGATGGTGCCCGAAGCCGGAATCGAACCGGCACGCCCTTACGAGCGGGGGATTTTAAGTCCCATGCGTCTACCAGTTTCGCCATTCGGGCGGTAGCGCGGTGTTGCTTTATTCTGATGACGATTCACAGTCCTGACAGGAACTGTGCATCGGTGACAGAGGGGGAAATATATACATCACTTCCCGGTGAAGCAAGTTTGCAGTTGTCGTTTCAAAGACTAAATCTTTCAGTGCAACGCAAATAAAAAAGCTCCGTAAATCATGGATCTACGGAGCTTGTTTATAGTGGAGGCCGAGGTCGGAATCGAACCGGCGTAGGCGGATTTGCAATCCGCTGCATAACCATTTTGCTACTCGGCCTCAAAACATTTGCTGTCAGTAGCGCAACAACAAACGCTGTACAAACTTGGAGCGGGAAACGAGACTCGAACTCGCGACCCCGACCTTGGCAAGGTCGTGCTCTACCAACTGAGCTATTCCCGCTTGGTGTGGCGCATTCTATAGATTCCAGATGCCCCGTCAACCCTTTGATTCAAAAAAGTTTTATTTCTTTTCAACATCGGTCTTCAGATGTGGCCAGGCAGCCCGAAGGTATTGAACCATCGACCACAAGGTCAGACCTGCCGAGACCATCAGCAACGCATAACCGATGAAAACCCAGAAACTGAAATCCTTGGGGTTTGCCAGGAGGATCACCAGTGCGAGCATCTGCGCAGCAGTTTTCCACTTGCCCAGATTCGATACGGCTACATGGGCCCGGGCACCGAGTTCGGCCATCCACTCACGCAGCGCCGAGACAACGATCTCGCGACCGATGATGACAGCGGCCGGTAGAGTGAGCCATAGGTTGCCATGCTCTTGCACCAGCAACACCAAGGCAACAGCAACCATCAGTTTGTCAGCGACAGGATCCAGAAACGCACCAAACGGCGTGCTTTGCTCCAGGCGTCGCGCGAGATAGCCGTCGAGCCAATCCGTTGCCGCCGCGAAAGCGAATACCGAACTTGAGGCCAGATAGCTCCATTGGTAAGGCAGGTAGAACAACAGAATGAAGATCGGGATGAGCAGGACGCGGAGAACGGTAATCAGATTAGGGATATTCATCGGCACAACTGGCTACGAGGTGAATGGGCATTCTACTCACTATGCAGGTTTGCATAAATCGACTCTGCTAGCTTTTTGCTGATCCCCGGTGCTTTGGCGATCTCTTCGATGCTTGCACGAGACAGCTCCTGCAATCCACCAAAATGTTTCAACAAGTCCCGACGCCGGGTCGGCCCGACGCCCGCAACGCCTTCCAGCGTGGAGGTGCGGCGGGTCTTGCCGCGCCGTGCACGGTGGCCAGTGATTGCAAAGCGGTGGGCTTCGTCACGGATCTGCTGAATCAGATGCAGTGCCGGCGAATCACCCCGCAAGGTGAACTCGTTTGCAGCATCATTCAGATACAAAGTCTCGAATCCCGCCTTGCGTGTTGCACCCTTTGCGACCCCCAGCAAGATCAAATCCGGAACAGCCAGTTCGTTGAGCACATCACGCGCCATCGACAGCTGTCCCTTGCCGCCGTCCACCAGCAGGATGTCCGGCAACTTGCCCTCGCCTTCCTTCAGCTTGCTGAAGCGTCGGGTCAGAGCCTGATGCATGGCGGCGTAATCGTCGCCTGCGGTCACGCCTTCGATGTTGTAGCGGCGGTAATCGGACTTGATCGCCCCTTCCGGGCCAAATACCACGCAGGAGGCCACCGTCGCTTCACCGCTGGAGTGGCTGATGTCGTAGCACTCAAGCCGTTGCGGCGGCTCATCGAGATTCAACACTTCTGCCAGCGCTTCGAAACGTGCGGCAACGTGTTGACGGTTTGCCAGCCTGGCGCCGAGTGCCTGTTCGGCATTGGTCACGGCCAGTTGCTGCCAGCGCGCCCGGGTGCCGCGAACCCGATGACTGATGCTCAACTCACGCCCGCGCAACGCCTGAATGGCCTCGATCAGCGCAGGAAAATCTTCGTGCACGACGTTGACGATCAACTCGCTCGGCAAGTCGCGTTCCGGGCTGCTGATGAAGTATTGCCCGAGGAACGCGGCCATGACCTCTGCCACGTCCTCTTCGATCCCGACCTGGGGGAAGAAATTCTTGCTGCCAAGTACCCGCCCTCCCCGCACGCTGATCAGGTGGACGCAGGCACCGCCCGGGTTGACGAACGCGGCGATCACATCGATATCGCCCGTGCCGCCTTCCATGCTCTGCTGATCTTGCACCCGACGCAGCAAGGCGATCTGGTCGCGCAGTTCGGCGGCGCGTTCGAACTCGAGGTTGATTGCAGCCTCTTCCATCGCCGTCGACAGCTCATTGGTCAACGCATGGCTGCGTCCTTCGAGAAACATCACCGAGTGACGCACATCCTCGGCGTAAACCTCAGGCTCGACCAAGCCGACACAGGGCGCCTTGCAACGCTTGATCTGGTATTGCAGGCATGGCCGGGTCCGGTTCTTGTAATAACTGTCCTCGCACTGACGCACGAAGAACGTCTTCTGCAACAGGCTGAGGCTCTCGCGAATCGCCCCGGCGCTCGGATAAGGGCCGAAATATTTGCCCTTGGCCTTCTTGGCCCCGCGATGAATGCTCAGGCGCGGGAATTGCCCGTCAGACAGAAAGACATAGGGGTAGGATTTATCGTCGCGCAACAGAATGTTGTACGGCGGCCGCCACTCCTTGATCAGGGTTTGCTCAAGCAGCAACGCCTCTGTCTCGTTGGACGTGATGGTGGTTTCGACCTGGGCGATACGCCCGACCAGGGCCGCGGTTTTCGGCGCCAGGCCTGTCTTGCGAAAGTAGCTGGCCAGACGCTTTTTGAGGTTCTTCGCCTTACCGACGTACAACAGACGCGCATCGCTGTCGAACATGCGATACACGCCGGGGCGCCCGCTGACGGTTGCTAGAAAGGCGCCCGAATCGAATGCTTCAGTCATGGTCAAAGGCTGGCATCAACCATGCCGTGTCGAACCGCCAACAGCGTCAGTTCGACATCGCTGCTGATCGAGAGCTTCTCGAAAATGCGGTAGCGGTAAGTGTTCACGGTTTTCGGCGACAAACACAATTTGTCGGAAATGATCTGAACCTTCTGACAACCGACAATCATCAGCGCAATCTGGATTTCCCGTTCCGACAACGCGTCGAACGGTGAATCATTGGTCGGCTGAAAGGATTTGATCGCCAATTGCTGGGCAATCTGAGGGCTGATATAGCGCTGCCCGGCAAACACCAGGCGAATGGCCTGAACCATTTCCGGCAATCCGGCGCCCTTGGTCAGATACCCCGCCGCACCGGCCTGCAACAACCGCGTAGGAAACGGATCTTCCTCACAAACGGTGACCGCGACCACTTTGATGTCGGGATGACTTCGCAACAGTTTGCGTGTGGCTTCGAGACCGCCGATGCCCGGCATCTTGACGTCCATCAGCACCACGTCAGGCTTCAACTCACGGGCCTTGATGAGGGATTCTTCCCCGGACTCGGCCTGGCCTACCACCTGCAAGCCATCGATATCGGCCAGCATTCGTGTAATGCCTGTACGAACGAGATCATGGTCGTCGACCACTAGCACCCTAATCAAGCAGACACCTCGCGATATGGTCTTATTGGGATGCCGGACACCTTAGCAAAAAGTGCCGGGCAGACCTAGCGGCAAGCGACATATAAAAAGTTTCAAGTCTTCATCGAGGGCTTGCCAGCCGTGGGTTTCAGAGCACAGGTGTACTGAAATCGAGCTGCATCCGCAGGAAACACTCGTCCTCGCCCTGCACAAACATTCCTTTTCTTAGATACAGATTTTGCGCCGGGTTGTTTTTGAACACCGTCAGGCGCAACGCCGGGCGTCGCTCCAGTCGAGCCATCGCAACAACCTGATCGATCGCCCAGGAACCCGCGCCCTGGCCTTGAGCGCTTTCGACGATCTGCAATTCGCGGATATACACAGCCCGAGCATCACGACTCAGGCTGAAATATCCCACCCGTTCACCGTCACGCAGGATCAACCAGTTTTCGCGCCCGGCCCAAGCGACATCGAACGCCTCGTCCTGCCACAGCAAGTCATAGTGAATGTAGTAGCGGAGCATGTTTCGGCAAGTCAGTTCTCGCGCAAACGACAGGTCGGCGGGTGTAGCCTGGCGTAACTCGACACTCATTCCGACCTCGATCTTCTTCAAGTTCATGACCCTTTCTTGAGCACACGTTCAGAAGCAGAGTGTGTCATACACTGGCGGGCGCTCAACCCATAGAGTCCCTCGGGTGCCTGCGATAGCAATTTCTGATTGCTGACGCGCAGCAGCCTCTAGTAAGCTCGGCGCATTCTTTGGAGACAGTTCATGCTCAACACCCTCTCACAGCTTCGTACCGCCAGCGCCTCGCGCTCGGTTGCGGCTGCCCGGGTGAACGGCGCCTGCGCTCCTGCAAGCTTTTATTTTGGGTATTGGTTTAGCCACTGGCGCGCCTGATACCCACACGGCGCCCATTTGAACGGGTCGCCTACCAGAGATTTCTCAACCCCCGGTCGGCCTCCCGACCGGGGGTTTTGTTTTTTCAGGCCCGAACTTTCTCAGCGACACATCAGACACTTTGAGGATTCAACCAATGAACTACGCCACTTATTACCGTTACGACAGTTTTACCGCCTGGCGATTTACCAGCCTCCGCTCGGGACAGCCTGCCGCCTCCGATCGGTCACCCACAGGTGGCAAGCCAACACACGTAGCCAATCCGGCCAATTGTCGAACACCCCAGTAGGGCCGAGTGAGCGGGAAATACCCGCCGTCCGCCCAGGAAGACTGAATATGAACTCGTCCGTTTCTGCTCTGCCACTGTCCACCCTGAACCCTGCCAACGAAGCATTGACCCTGCGTCTGCCGAGTTCGCTGCAACTCAAACAGCAATTGCCCCTGAGCAATGCGCTGAACCAGCAAGTCGTCGCCCACCGCCAGGCGGTCCGCGCGATTCTCGATGGCCGTGATCCACGCCTGCTGGTAATCGTCGGCCCCTGCTCGATCCACGACCCCGAGTCCGCGCTTGAATACGCCAGCAAACTTTCGCGCCTGGCCGAAGAAGTCCGTGATGACATGCTGCTCGTGATGCGTGCCTACGTCGAAAAACCTCGCACCACCGTTGGCTGGAAAGGCCTGGCCTACGACCCTCATCTCAATGGCAGCGACGACATGGCCACAGGCCTCACGCTGTCGCGCGAACTGATGCTGGAAATGCTCCGCCTGGGACTGCCGATTGCCACCGAGTTGCTGCAGCCCATGGCGGCCGGGTACTTCGATGACCTGCTGAGCTGGGTTGCCATTGGCGCTCGCACGACTGAATCGCAGATCCACCGGGAAATGGCCAGCGGGCTGAGCATGCCTGTCGGTTTCAAAAACGGGACTGACGGTGGCGTGGCCGTCGCCGTTGATGCGATGCGTTCGGCAGCCCATGCCCATCGCCATTTTGGTGTAGACAGCCAGGGTCACCCGGCGATCATCCAGACCTCGGGCAATCCGGACACCCACCTGGTGCTGCGTGGTGGTCACAAAGGGCCGAATTACGACCGCGAAAGCGTTGCCATCATCAACACCGAGTTGAACCGCCTGAAAATTCCGAGCCGGATCATGGTCGATTGCAGCCATGCCAACAGCGGCAAGGACCCGCTCCGCCAGCCGGGCGTGTTCAACGATGTGCTGGAACAGCGACTGCAAGGTAACCGCTCATTGATCGGCATGATGCTCGAGTCGCATCTGTTCGAGGGATGTCAGGCACTCAGTGAATCGCTTCGCTATGGCGTTTCGGTGACCGACGGCTGTCTTGGATTCGATGCAACAGAACGTCTGTTGCTCGGGGCCGCACAACGCATTCGACAACAAGCCTGACAATCAAGCCGCCCTCCGGTGTGTGATGAACCCGGAGGGCGAGCCCATGTTCAACATCGACGTGCCCTCCCTGGATTCGCGGGATTCGTCCTGTTCACTCGCTGCTCCCTTCTCTGGAAATCAAGACCTGCTCGCGAGCCTGCATTTAACGCGCTTGATTGATCACCCGATGTCAGCCCGACACCCGGCGAGACAGGGTGAACTGCACTGAAGCAAGTAGGCAAAAATTGGAAAAGCGCGCTCGACAAGCCGGGAACCCTCCAAATATTCAGAACCGGATCTCATTCAAAAGTGAAAATTCATACGAACTCTGATCCAGTTTCCACCGCACTAGAAAGAGTATTCAGGCATCGCCTGCGCAACGACTGTTTTAGAGTGACACGCAGACAACATCGATGAATCTCTGCGATCAAGGACGAAAAATGCAACGAAACGCCACAACTCTCTATCCCGTACTGTTGGTGCATGGTCTGTTCGGATTCGAGCGCATTGGCTCTTTCGAACTGTTCCATGACGTCAAACAGGCACTCAAGGCCGCTGGCGTTCAGGTATTTGTGCCGCACTTATCGGCCGTTCATGACAACGAAGTGCGAGGCGAGCAATTGCTCTCGCAGATCGACGCTGTGCTCCGAGGTACTGGCGCGACAAAAGTCAACCTGATCGGTCACAGCCAGGGCGCGTTGTCTGCTCGATACGCTGCAGCGCTTGCGCCACACAAGGTCGCTTCCGTGACCTCGGTCAGCGGGCCCAACCACGGTTCGGAGCTGGCCGACTTGCTGCGCCAGGCACTGATCCCCGGACGTCTGCCGGAGACCGTGGCGCAGAATGTTGCGACGTTGTTTTCCGACTTTCTTTCTTTGCTCAGCGGACACAAAAAACTGCCTCACCATGCACTGGCAGCACTCAATGCACTGACGACAGAAGGAGTCGGCCAATTCAATGACAAATACCCGCAGGGCCTTCCCGAAACCTGGGGTGGCCAGGGCGCCGAGCGAGTCGATGGCGTTCACTATTATTCGTGGAGTGGCGTTGCGCCGAAGCTGACTGTGCAGCCCCTCGACCCGGTGCAGGGCATCTGCCTGGCCCTGTCGGAATATTTCATTACAGAGCCCGCGCAGAACGACGGATTTGTCGGGCGTTTCAGCTCCCACCTCGGCACCGTGATCGGTTCCGATTATCCGCTCGACCATCTGCGCAGCCTGCGTCGGGGCATCGGCCAGGGCAACACGGAGAGTGACCCGATCCAACTCTATGTCGAACACGCCTTGCGCCTGCAAGCGGCTAATCTATAGCGGCCGGTATCAGACGAGCGAATGGAACTTTGCCGAGAAATCGGCCACTGAATCCGGTAGGCTCCCCCCTTTACTGATTTGATTGGAGTGTTTCCCCATGGCTAAAGCCACTGCCCGCCACATCCTGGTTTCCAGCGAAGCCAAGTGCAACGAACTCAAGGCCCAGATCGAAGGTGGCGCCGACTTCGCCGAAGTGGCCAAGGCCAATTCCACCTGCCCATCCAGCCGTCAGGGCGGCGACCTGGGTTCGTTCGGTCCTGGCCAGATGGTCAAGGAATTCGACACCGTGGTATTCAGCGCGCCGATCAACGTCGTGCAAGGCCCGGTGAAGACCCAGTTCGGCTACCACCTGCTGGAAGTGACCAGCCGTCAGGACTGATTTCAGCCCGACCTGCTGCGCAACGGCCCGCCTGATGGCGGGCCGTTTTGTTTCGATTACACCACACCGCTGGCGAACGACGCGCCGCTCGCGTACAAATTGCGCTTATCGATTACCCGGCTTTAAGGCTGACAATGCGACTGGCTTTCCCGACATTGATGTTCACTGCCGTGACCCTGCTGCTGGGGATCACCGGTGTGGACGCCGCACCGCAGCATGCGATGACCGTTTATGGCGAACCGGCAAAGTACCCGCCCGGCTTCAGTCACTTCGATTACACCAACGCCCGGGCGCCCAAGGGCGGAACGATGCGCCGCTCGGCCATCGAGATCGGCCACTTCGACCATGTCCTGCCGTATATCGACAAGGGCATCGGCGTCAGCCAGATCGACGGCCTGCTGTACTCCCCGCTGGCCCAGCGCTCGCTCGACGAGCCTTACACCGTATACGGTCTGGTGGCGCAAAAAATGGAACGCTCGGATGACGGCCTGTCCCTGCGCTTCTTCATCAATCCCAAGGCCCGCTTTGCCGATGGCAAGCCGATCACCGCCGAAGACGTTCGCTACACCTATGACTTGCTGATGACCCAGGGCAGCCTGCGTTATCGCACCCAGTTCGCCGACGTCAAAGGCGTCGAAATCGAAGCGCCACTCACCGTGCGCTTCGATTTCAGGAGCAACGAGAACCGCACCCTTCCGCTGGACATCGCGACCCTGCCGGTATTTCCCGAACATTGGTGGAAAACCCGTGATTTTGCCGGCGGTGGCGGCTATGAACCGCCGCTGGGCAGCGGCCCGTATCGAGTCGGCAAGGTCGACTCCGGGCGCAGCATCACCTTTGAACGCAATCCCGACTGGTGGGGCAAGGACCTGCCGGTCAGCCGTGGCCTCTACAACTTCGATCACTTCAGCATCGAGTACTTCGGCGACACCGACGTCGCCCGCCAGGTCTTGCGTGGTGGCGCCTACGACTACAACCGTGAATTCTCCGCCACTGGCTATTCCATCGGCTATGACAGCCCGGCCCTGAGCGACGGTCGCCTGCAAAAGGCGCATCTGGCCACCGAGGCGCCGCAGTCGGCCCAGGGCTTTGTGTTCAATCTGCAAAAGCCGATGTTTCAGGATCGCCGCGTTCGCCAGGCACTGGCCATGCTCTGGGATTTCGAGTGGAGCAACCGGCAGATGATGCGCAACATGTACATCCGCCAGCAGAGTTACTTCTCCAACACCGAACTGGCCGCCCGCAAGCTGCCGGATGCCGCCGAGCTGAAGATTCTCGAACCCTTGCGCGGACAGATTCCCGACGAAGTGTTCACCCAGGTCTTCGAAGCGCCGAAGACCGATGGCAGCGGCCTTATCCGCGACAAACAGCTGCAAGCGCTGGAGCTGCTGGAGCAGGCCGGCTGGAAACCTGATGGCGACCAGTTGGTCAACGACCGTGGCGAACCCTTGAGCTTCACCTTCCTGGTCAGCCAGAACGGCATGGATCGCCTGCTGCTGCCATACAAGCGCACGCTGAAGCAGATCGGCATCAACCTCGACATCCGTCGCATCGATTCCTCGCAATACGTCAACCGCCTGATGAGCCGCGACTACGACATGATCGTCACCGGTTACCCGGTCACCACCTCCCCCGGCGGCGAACTGTTGAACTACTTCGGTTCGGCGTCGGCCAACGACCCGGGCGCCAACAATTACATGGTGCTGAAGAACCCGGCGGTCGACACCTTGATCAACGGCCTGATTCGCGCCTCGACCCAGGCCGACATGTTGCGTTATGCCCATGCGCTGGACCGGGTGCTGCAATGGAACTACTACTGGATTCCCAACTATTACCCGCCGGGCACGTCGACCGTGTGGTGGAACCGTTTCGGCATTCCCACCGTGCAGGCGAGCAATGACGAAGCGATCGAGAGCTGGTGGGAAATCAGCAGTACACCGCTGACCAACCAGCAGATGACGGCCGAGAAAATCAGCCGTGGCAGACCCGGAGGGCCGCACTGATGTGGGCTTACATACTGCGGCGCCTGCTGCTGATCATTCCGACGCTGGTGATCATTCTGCTGGTCAACTTCGTAATCATCCAGGCTGCGCCGGGTGGCCCGGTGGAACAGGCCATCGCCCACTTGCAAGGCATCGGCGGCGCCAGCGTCGGCGGCGGTGCGAGCGAAACCATGAGCGGCACGTCCCGCGCCAGTCGCGGCCTTGATCCGCAACTGATCAAGGACATCGAAAAGCAGTACGGCTTCGACAAACCGGCCCACGAGCGCCTGTGGCTGATGCTCAAGAACTATGCGCAGCTGGATTTCGGCAAGAGTTTCTTCCGTGGCGCAACGGTCACCGACCTGATCCTGCAGAAAATGCCGGTGACCATTTCCCTCGGACTATGGGCCACCCTGATCACCTATCTGGTGTCGATCCCGTTGGGCATCCGCAAAGCCGTGCACCACGGCAGTCATTTCGATATCTGGAGCAGCACGGCAATCATCATCGGCTACGCCATGCCGGCATTCCTGTTCGCGATGTTCCTGATCGTGGTGTTCGCTGGCGGCACTTCGCTGAACTGGTTCCCGGTGCGCGGTCTGGTGTCCGACAACTTCGAATCCCTGTCGACGCTGGGCAAGCTCGCCGACTACTTCTGGCACCTTGTATTGCCTGTCACGGCGCTGGTGATCGGTGGCTTTGCCACCCTGACCATCCTCACCAAGAACTCGTTCCTCAATGAGATCACCCGCCAATACGTGGTCACCGCGCGCGCCAAAGGCCTGAGCGAAAACCGGGTGCTCTATGGACACGTGTTCCGCAACGCGATGCTGCTGGTGGTGTCGGGCATTCCCCAGGCGTTCATCAGCGTGTTCTTTGCCGGTTCGTTGCTGATCGAAGTGATCTTCTCCCTCGACGGCCTCGGGCGCATGAGTTACGAAGCCGCCGTGTCCCGTGACTACCCGGTGGTGTTCGGTTCGCTGTTCATCTTCACCCTGTTCGGCCTCCTGATAAAACTGATCGGCGACCTGTGCTACACGCTGGTCGACCCGCGCATCGACTTCGCCGCGAGGAATGCCTGATGTTCAAGCTCTCGCCTCTGGGCCGTCGCCGCTTCGAACGCTTCAAGAAAAACCGCCGGGGCTGGTGGTCGCTGTGGTTGTTCATTGGTCTGTTCGTGATCAGTCTCGGTGGTGAATTGATCGCCAACGACAAGCCGCTGATCGTCAGTTATCAGGGCCAATGGTACTTCCCGGTGTTCAAGCGCCATACCGAACAGGAGTTCGGCGGACAACTGCCGTTCCAGGCCGACTACCGCAGCGATTACGTGCAGAAGCTGATCCGCAAGGACGGTGGCTGGCTGCTGTTTCCGCCGATTCCGTTCAGTGACGACACCCCGAACTACGACCTCAACAAACCGGCACCGAGCCCGCCGACTTCGGTCAACTGGCTGGGCACCGACGATCAGGCGCGCGACGTACTGGCTCGGGTGATCTTCGGCGCGCGGGTGTCGATCCTGTTCGCCCTGATGCTGACTTTCGTCAGCGCCCTGATCGGCATCGCGGCCGGTGCCCTGCAGGGTTATTACGGGGGCTGGGTCGATCTGCTCGGCCAGCGTTTGCTGGAAGTCTGGTCGGGATTGCCGGTGCTTTACCTGCTGATCATTCTCTCGGGATTCGTCGAGCCCAACTTCTGGTGGCTGCTGGGGATCATGGCGCTGTTTTCCTGGCTGGCGCTGGTGGACGTGGTACGCGCCGAGTTTCTGCGCGGGCGCAACCTCGAGTACGTCAAGGCTGCGCGGGCCCTGGGTTTGAGTGATCGCAAAGTGATTGTCCGGCACATCCTGCCCAACGCGATGAACGCGACCCTGAGCTACCTGCCTTTCATTCTGACCGGGGCGATTTCCACCCTGACCGCGCTGGATTTCCTCGGCTTCGGCATGCCCGCCGGCAGCGCGTCACTGGGCGAGTTGATCGGTCAGGGCAAGCAGAACCTGCAAGCGCCGTGGCTCGGATTGACCGCGTTCTTCACCCTGGCGCTGATTCTTTCTCTGTTGGTATTCATCGGCGAAGCGCTGCGCGATGCCTTTGACCCGCGCTCATGAACGGACCTTTGATATGACTGACAACCTGATCGAAATCCGTGACCTCAGCGTCGCCTTCCATGGCCAGACCGTGGTGCGCAACCTGTGCCTGGACATTCGCCCCGGCGAGTGCCTGGCACTGGTCGGCGAGTCGGGCTCGGGCAAGTCGGTGACCGCCCATTCGATTCTGCAACTGCTCCCGGAATGCGATGCCCGGACTACCGGCAGCATCCGCTATCGTGGCCAGGAACTGGTCGGCGCCGACCCCAAGACCCTGCGCGATCTGCGCGGCAACCGCATCGCCATGATTTTCCAGGAGCCGATGACCTCGCTCAATCCGTTGCACACGATTGAAAAGCAGATCGGCGAAACCCTGTTGCTGCACCGTGGCCTCGGCGGCAAGGAAGCTCAGGCGCGGATCCTCGAACTGCTCGAACTGGTGGGCATCCAGAAGCCGAAAGAGCGACTGAAGGCTTATCCGCATCAGTTGTCCGGCGGCCAGCGCCAGCGAGTCATGATTGCGATGGCCCTGGCCTGCGAACCCGAATTGCTGATCGCCGACGAGCCGACCACCGCCCTCGATGTGACCGTACAGCGCAAGATCCTGTTGCTGCTCAAATCCCTGCAACGGCGTCTGGGCATGTCGCTGCTGCTGATCAGCCATGACCTCAATCTGGTGCGCAGCATTGCCCAGCGGGTATGCGTGATGAAGGCCGGCGAAATCGTCGAGCAGGCGCCGTGCGAAACCCTGTTCACCGCACCGCAACACCCTTACAGCTGCGTGTTGCTCAACGCTGAACCGGAGGGCGAGGCGCTGCCCCGGGACGAACGTGAAAACGTGCTGGAAGTCGATGATCTGCGAGTCGACTTTACGGTGGGCGGCGGACTGTTCCGGCGCAAGCAATACCTGCGCGCGGTGGACGGCATCAGCCTGAACATCCAGCGCGGCAAGACTTTGGGCATCGTCGGCGAATCCGGCTCGGGCAAATCGACTCTCGGCCAGGCGATCCTGCGCCTGCTCGACTCCAAGGGCAGTATTCGCTTCCAGGGCACGGCACTTGACGGTCTCGACCAGAAGCAGATGCGGCCATGGCGCCGGCAGATGCAGGTGGTGTTTCAGGATCCGTTCGGCAGCCTCAGCCCGCGCATGTCGGTAGCGCAGATCATCAGCGAAGGGCTGGAAGTGCATTGCCAGTCCACCGCCGACGAGTGCGACGACCAGGTGATCCGCGTGCTCAAGGAGGTCGGGCTCGATCCCGAAAGCCGTCATCGCTACCCCCATGAGTTTTCCGGCGGCCAGCGTCAGCGCATTGCCATTGCCCGGGCGCTGGTATTGAAGCCTGCATTGATCCTGCTCGACGAGCCGACTTCGGCGCTGGATCGCACCGTGCAGAAACAGGTGGTCGCCCTGCTCCGCCAGCTTCAGGAAAAACACGGCCTGACGTACCTGTTCATCAGCCACGATCTTGCAGTGGTACGCGCCCTCGCCCACGACATGATCGTGATCAAGGACGGCAAGGTAGTCGAAAGTGGCGCCAGCCATGACGTATTCGACTCACCGCAGCACCCGTACACCAAAGAGCTGTTGGCCGCAGCGCATCCGGGATAGGCATAATCGCGCCACCTGACTTCCGCCAATGGACGCCGCCATGAACACCACCGAAAGCCTCAAGGATTACCAACGGGTTCGCACGCTGGCCATCCGTTCGTTGTTCGAGATCATCGAGCAGTCCAGTGAAGGCACGGTGATTGTCGACCGCGACGCGAACATCGTCTGGATGAACGAGCGCTACGCCCGACGTTTTGGTCTCGACTCTGCGGCCGGCGCCATCGGCAAACCCTGCGAAAGCGTAATCCCCGGCAGCCTGCTGCGCGAAGTGGTGCGCACCGGGCGGCCAATCCTGCTGGACATGCAGGACACCCCGAAAGAACCGCTGGTGGTGATGCGCCTGCCGATCCACGACGACGCCGGCGCGGTGATCGGCGCCATCGGTTTTGCCCTGTTTGACGAATTGCGCACCCTCTCGCCGATGCTCAAGCGCTACCTGAGCATGCAGGAAGAACTGGCCTCGACCCGCTCGCTGCTGCGTGCCCGGCAGACCAAATACAACTTTGCCCATTTCATCGGCACCAGCGCTGCCAGCCTCGAGGTCAAGCGCCGTGCCCGTCGCAGCGCCAGTGCCGAGTCGCCGGTTCTGTTGCTGGGCGAGACCGGCAGCGGCAAGGAGTTGCTGGCTCAAGCGATCCACGGCGCCTCGCCTCGTGCGCACAAAGCCTTCGTCAGCATCAACAGCGCAGCGATTCCCGAGGCGCTGCTCGAGGCCGAGTTCTTCGGAACGGCTCCCGGCGCCTTCACCGGTGCCGACCGCAAGGGCCGCACCGGCAAGTTGCAGATTGCTCAGGGCGGGACGCTGTTTCTCGACGAGATCGGCGACATGCCTCTGCCGCTGCAAAGCAAATTGCTGCGGGTGCTGCAGGAAAAGGAGTTCGAACCTGTCGGCTCCAACGACGTGATCCAAAGCGATGTGCGAGTGATTGCGGCAACGTCGACAGACCTGGAAGCGGCGATCAAGCGCGGCGAGTTCCGAGCGGACTTGTACTACCGGCTCAACGTGCTGCCGATTCAGGTGCCCCCACTGCGCGAACGGCTGGACGATCTGCCGGCGCTCAGTGAAGCGATTCTTGAAGAGCTGCGCAGTCAACACGAGCTGAATCGCGAAGCGCTGGAGCTGCTGGGTCAGCATGCCTGGCCGGGGAATATCCGCGAGCTGCGCAATGTGCTGGAACGAGCGGCGTTGCTCAGTGATGACTTGATGCTGACGGCGGATGACATTCGTGCGGCGATTGGCACGTTTACACCGGTTGAACGGACGCTGGCGCCTCTGTCAGAGCCGCTAACCAGCGAGACCTTCAGTCAGGCCCGTGAGCGGTTTGACCGGCAGTTGATTCAGTCCACCCTCGCGCAATGCGGGGGCAAGGTGATCGAGGCGGCTGAGAGGCTCGGGCTTGGACGCTCGACGCTTTACAAGAAGATGATTGCGCTGGGCATTGCAGAGTCTCAATAGAGAGACATAAATCTCCGTAACGGGACAAGATCAAAAGCTTCGCGAGCAAGCTCGCTCCCACAGGAGATATGGGTATCCATGTGGGAGCGGGCTTGCCCGCGAAAGCGTCCTCACAGCCATAGAAGTCTCAAAACAGAGACAAAACCTCGAAAACCACCACCAAACATCAACTTAATTCCTTTTATTTCAACAACTTAACCATCTGGCACAGATCTCGCTATAGCCCTTCCCACACCCGTTTCACCCACAAAAATAACAATCGAAGGAGCACACCATGAGTGTGATCATCGCCTTGGCAGCCCTGGCGCTGCTGATGCTTGCGGCCTACCGTGGCTACAGCGTTATCCTCTTTGCCCCGATCGCCGCCCTCGGCGCCGTACTGCTCACCGACCCTTCCGCAGTCGCCCCAGCTTTCACCGGGGTGTTCATGGAGAAAATGGTCGGCTTCATCAAACTCTACTTTCCCGTGTTCCTGCTCGGCGCCGTGTTCGGCAAGCTGATCGAGCTGTCGGGTTTCTCCCGCTCGATTGTCGCAGCAGCGATTCGCTTGCTCGGCACCCGCCAGGCGATGCTGGTGATCGTGCTGGTCTGTGCCCTGCTCACCTACGGCGGCGTTTCGCTGTTCGTGGTGGTGTTCGCGGTTTACCCGTTCGCGGCGGAAATGTTTCGCCAGAGCAATATCCCCAAACGCCTGATCCCGGCGACCATCGCCCTCGGCGCGTTCTCGTTCACCATGGACGCCCTGCCCGGCACGCCGCAGATCCAGAACATCATCCCCAGCACCTTCTTCAACACCACCGCGTGGGCGGCGCCGTGGCTGGGCGTGATCGGCACGATTTTCGTGTTCTGCGCCGGCATGCTGTTCTTGCAGCGCCAACGCAACAAAGCTCACCGTGCGGGTGAAGGCTACGGCACCGAACTGCGCAACGAACCGGAAACCGCCGAAGACCTCAAACTGCCGAACCCCTGGATTGCTCTTTCGCCGCTGCTGGCGGTGGGCATCATGAATCTGCTGTTCACCCAGTGGATTCCACAGTGGTACGGCAAAACCCACAGCCTCGCGCTGCCGGGCATGGCCGCGCCGGTCACCACCGAAATCGCCAAACTGACGGCGATCTGGGCGGTGCAAGCGGCTTTGCTGGTGGGCATCCTGATGGTGCTGGCATTCGGTTTTAAAGCCATCAAAAGCAAGCTCGCCGAGGGCAGCAAAAGCGCGGTCAGCGGTGCGCTGCTGGCGGCGATGAATACCGCGTCGGAATACGGTTTCGGCGCTGTCATCGCTTCGTTGCCGGGGTTTCTGGTGCTGGCCGACTGGCTCAAGAGCATTCCCAATCCACTGGTCAACGAAGCGATCACCGTGACCTTGCTGGCGGGTATCACCGGCTCCGCTTCGGGCGGCATGAGCATCGCGCTGGCCGCGATGTCCGAACAATTCATCAGCGCCGCCCACGCCGCCAATATTCCGCTGGAGGTGCTGCACCGGGTGGCCGCAATGGCCAGCGGCGGCATGGACACCCTGCCGCACAACGGCGCGGTGATCACCCTGCTCGCCGTCACCGGCCTGACTCACCGTGAGGCCTACAAGGACATTTTCTGTATTACGCTGATCAAGACCCTGGCGGTTTTCGTGGTGATCGGCACTTTCTACGCCACTGGCATTGTGTGAGGTATTGATGACGACTCTTTCTGGCAAGACCGCACTGGTTACCGGCTCCACCAGCGGCATCGGGCTGGGCATCGCCCTGACGCTGGCCAAGGCTGGCGCCAACCTGATCCTCAACGGCTTTGGCGATGCTTCAAAGGTGATTGCCGAAGTCGAACAGTTCGGCGGCAAAGTCGGCCATCACCCGGCGGACGTCAGCGACCCGGCGCAGATCGCCGACATGATCGCCTACGCCGAACGCGAATTCGGCGGCGTGGATATTCTGGTCAATAACGCCGGCATCCAGCACGTTGCGGCGGTTGAAGAGTTTCCTGTGGAGCGCTGGGATTCGATCATCGCGATCAACCTGTCGTCAGTGTTTCACAGCACCCGCCTGAGTTTGCCGGGCATGCGCGCCAAGGGTTGGGGCCGGATCGTCAACATCGCCTCGGTGCACGGTCTGGTCGGTTCCACCGGCAAAGCCGCGTACGTGGCAGCCAAACATGGCGTGATCGGCCTGACCAAGGTGGTCGGCCTGGAAACCGCCGCCAGCAACGTCACCTGTAACGCCATCTGCCCGGGCTGGGTGCTGACGCCACTGGTGCAGAAGCAGATCGATGATCGCGCAGCCAAGGGTGTCGACCCACAGCAGGCGCAACACGACTTGCTGGCCGAGAAGCAGCCGTCGCTGGAGTTCGTCACCCCTGCACATCTGGGTGAACTGGTGCTGTTTCTGTGCAGCGAAGCCGGTAGCCAAGTGCGTGGCGCGGCGTGGAATATCGATGGCGGGTGGCTCGCGCAGTAAGCTTGCAACTGATCGCTCCCACGTTGCGGTGGGAGCTTTCTGACAAACAATAAGAGGCAAACCATGTCCGACATTCTCTGGCAGCCCGATGCCAAACGTATTGCCCGGTCCCGCATGGACGGCTTTCGGCGCTTCATCATCCAGCGTCACCACGTGCACCTCGACGACTACCCGGCCCTGCACCAATGGTCCATCGACCAGCGCGAAGCGTTCTGGCAGGCGATCGTCGATTTCTTCGATATCCGTTTTCATACCCAGCCCGACGCCGTTCTGCGTGACGGCCTGAAAATGCCGGGTGCCCAGTGGTTTCCCGGCGCCACCCTGAACTTCGCCGAACACCTGCTGAGCCGACGCGACGATGCAATCGCCGTGATCGCCATCGGGGAAAACGGTCAGCGAGAATTGCTGACCTGGGCCGACCTGGCCAAACACGTCGCCGGGTTCCAGGCCAGCCTGCAAGCGGCCGGCGTCGTGGTCGGCGACCGGGTCGCGGCCTGCATGCCCAACACCTGGCAAACCCTGGTGGCAATGCTCGCGACCACCAGTCTCGGCGCAATCTGGTCCTGTTCCTCACCGGACTTCGGCACCCACGGGGTGATTGATCGCTTCGGCCAGATCGAACCGAAAGTGTTGATCACCTGTGCCGGTTACCGCTACGCCGGCAAAGCGATCGACCAGACCGTCAAGGTCAACGAAATCCTCGAGCAGTTGCCGTCCTTGCAACAGCTGATCATCGTGCCTTACGCACGACCTCAGGCGCAGGCCACGGATTACCGGACACCCGCCAACGTCACGCTGTGGGACGACTTCTACGAACCGGGCGATGAACCGCACTTCGTCCCGGTGCCGTTCGACCATCCGCTGTACGTGCTCTATTCGAGCGGCACCACCGGCGTACCTAAATGCATCGTTCACAGCACCGGCGGCGTGTTGCTGCAACACGCCAAGGAACACGGGCTGCATGTCGATCTGGGCCCCGGCGACCGCTTGTTCTACTACACCACTTGCGGCTGGATGATGTGGAACTGGCTGGTGTCGGCGCTGGCGGTCGGCAGCGCGGTGGTGCTGTATGACGGCTCACCGTTTTATCCGGACAACGAGCGAATGCTGGAGCTGCTGGACGACGAGCAGGTCAGCGTGTTCGGCACCAGCCCGAAATTTCTCGCGACCCTGGAAAACAGCGGCATCAAGCCCCGTGAAAGCTACGACTTGAGCCACCTGAAAACCCTGCTCTGTACCGGTTCCGCGCTGTCACCGCAGAGTTACGACTTCGTCTATCGCGATTTCAAACCCGACGTCTGCCTGTCCTCGATGTCCGGCGGCACGGACATCGTGTCCTGCTTCGTCAACGGCAACCCGATGTCGGCAGTGCGCCAGGGCGAGATCATGGGCAAGAGTCTGGCCATGGCCGTCGAAGTGTGGAACGACGCCGGGCAGCCGGTGATTGGTGAAAAAGGTGAGTTGGTGTGCACTCGACCATTCCCGGCGATGCCCGTCGGACTCTGGAACGATCCCGACGGCGAAAAGTTGCGCAAATCCTATTTCAGCCAGTTCCCCGGCGTCTGGGCCCAGGGTGACTACGCCGAACAATTGCCCCACGGCGGGATGCTGATTCACGGCCGCTCCGACGCCGTGCTCAATCCCGGCGGCGTGCGCATCGGTACCGCTGAAATCTACCGTCAGGTGGAGAAGGTTCCGGAGGTATTGGACAGTGTCGCCATTGGCCAACAATGGCAGGATGACGTGCGAGTAGTGCTGTTCGTGCGCCTCAAGGAAGGCGTAACGCTGGATGAGGCGCTGCAACAGCAGATCCGCCAGGTGATCCGCGCCAACACCACACCGCGCCATGTACCGGCGAAGATCGTCGCGGTCACCGACATTCCGCGCACCATCAGCGGCAAGGTGGTGGAGCTGGCCGTGCGTAATGTGGTGCACGGTGAACCGGTGAAAAACACCGACGCGCTGGCCAACCCGCAAGCACTTGAACAGTTTCGCAATCGGGTCGAACTTCGCGACTGACGCCTGTCAGTCCATCAGCCCCCACTCGCCAGTCGATGGCGGTGGGGACGACATGGTGTCGGCGTGGAGCTTCAGACGCAGGCGCAGGTTGTTGACCGAATCTGCGTTTTTCAGGGCCTCGTCTTCATCGATCACCCCTTCTGCCACCAGCGCAAACAGTGCACCGTCAAAGGTCTGCATGCCCAGTTCGGCCGATTTCTCCATGATGGTTTTCAGCTCGCCAAAGTCATTGCGCCGGATCAGGTCAGCAATCGTCGGCGTACCGAGCATCACCTCGGCAGCGGCCCGGCGCTGACCGTCCCGGGTTCGGACCAGACGCTGGGAAACGAACGCCTTGAGATGATTGCCCAAGGCATGCAGCAATTGTGGCCGGCGTTCTTCGGGGAAGAAATTGATGATCCGGTCCAGCGCCTGATTGGCGTTGTTGGCATGCAATGTCGACAACACAAGGTGCCCGGTTTCGGCGAAAGCCAGCGCATGCTCCATGGTCTCGCGGTCACGGATTTCGCCGATCAGCACCACGTCGGGGGCCTGGCGCAGGGTGTTTTTCAGCGCAGCGTGAAAGCTGCGCGTGTCGACTCCGACTTCGCGCTGGTTGATGATCGACTTCTTATGGCGATGGATGTATTCCACCGGGTCTTCAATGGTGATGATGTGACCGCTACTGTGGCGATTGCGATGATCGATCAGCGCCGCCAGCGACGTGGATTTACCCGAGTCGGTGGCGCCGACGAACAGGATCAGCCCTTGCTTGAGCATCACCGATTCGAGCAATACCGACGGCAGTTTCAAGTCTTCGAATCGCGGAATATCGAGTTTGACGTTACGGATCACGATTGACACGTCGTTGCGTTGCTTGAAGATATTCACCCGAAAGCGACCGATGCCGGTGCGGGAAATCGCCAGGTTCATTTCCAGATCCCGGTCGAACTCCCGACGTTGTTCAGCGTCCATCAGGGAAGCGGCGACAGTGGCCACCTCACCGGGTTTGAAGGGCTGCTCGCTCAACGGCGTCAACACCCCGTCGAACCGCGCACTGGGCGGTGCGCCCGTGGACAGGAACAGATCCGAACCGTGGCGGCTCGCCAGTTGTTTGAGCAATGCATCGATTTCCATGGCCTAAAGCACCTGCGAAGCTTTCAATGAACACAAGACCGTGCGTCGTGACGCGACGGGTCTTACAGCGTCTACCGCACTAGGATAGTAGACGCCGCCTCACCAACCGATGTTCAGGATTGATGTGATGAACGCTGTACCAAACACCAACGACGCCCAGGCATTGATTGCCCGCACCGACTGGAGTCGCAGCCCGCTGGGCAGCGCCGACACCTGGCCACAAAGCCTGCGCACCGCGGTGGACATCGTGATTCACTCGCCGATGCCGATGCTGCTGTTGTGGGGCCCGCAACTGACCCAGATCTACAACAACGGCTTTGCGCTGCTCGCCGGGAGCAAACATCCGCACGCTTTCGGACAGCCGGCGCACCAGATATGGCCGGAACTTCGGGACTTTACCGACCCGATTTACAGCGCCGTCCTACAAGGCCAGGTGCGAACCTACAGCGAACGACGCTTTACCCTGCAACGGGACGGCAAGGATTCCGACTTCTGGCTGGATCTGACCTACAGCCCGATCCGCGACGAAAGCGCGCAAGTGGCCGGGATCCTGGTCACCGCCATTGAAACCAACGAACGCCGGCGCATCGCCCTGGAACTGCAGCAGCGCTCCGAAGACAGCCTCAAGGCCCAGCGCGAAAGCGAAGAGCGCCTGCAACTGGCGCTGGCGGCCACCGATGCGGTCGGCACCTGGGATTGGGATATCGGCGAAGACCGCTTCATTGCCGACGCGCATTTCGCCCAGTTGCACGGGGTCGACCCAGCGCTGGCCGGACAATTGCCGATCAGTGAATACCTGCACGGCGTGCACCCCGAAGACCGCGCGTTGATCGCCCGCAGCATCAAGCATTGCATCACCCACGGCACCGAATACGCCGAGGAGTATCGACTGCTGCAAGCCAATGGCGAGCTGCGCTGGGTGTTCGCCCGCGGGCGCTGCTACAAGGATCATCATGGCCGGCCGATGCGTTTTCTGGGCGCCGCGCTGGATTTGACCGAACGCAAACACACCGAACAGGCACTGCGTCAAAGCCAGACCGAGCTGCAACTGATCATTAACGCCATGCCGATTCTGATCAGCTACGTCGACCACGAACAACGCTTTCGCCTGAACAACGCCGCGTACCTGGACTGGTACGGGCTCACGCCGCAAGAGCTGTATGGCCGCACGATCCGCGAAGTGATCGGCGAAGAGGCCTATTTCCTGCGGGCGCCGTACATTGCCGAAGCGCTCGCCGGCCAACCCTGCTCGTTCAGTCTGTATACGCCACACCGCGACGGCAGTCAGCGGCATGCCTTGATGAATTACCTGCCACGCCACGGCGCGGACGGCGCGGTGAACGGCTTCTACATCTTCGTGATCGACGAGACCGAACGTAACAAAACCGAAGAAGCCCTGCGCAACCTCAACGAAACCCTTGAGGAACGCGTGAGTGCGCGCACCGAACAACTGGCCCAGGCCAACCAGCGTTTGCAGAATGAAATGTTCGAACGCGAGCGTGCCGAAGACGCCCTGCGCCACGCGCAGAAAATGGAAGCGGTGGGCCAGCTCACCGGCGGCATCGCCCATGACTTCAACAACATGCTGACCGGAATCATCGGCAGCCTCGACCTGATGCAACGCTATATCGCCAGCGGCCGCACCGATGAAATCAGCCGTTTCACCGATGCGGCAGTGTCCTCGGCCAACCGCGCGGCGGCGCTGACCCACCGTCTGCTGGCGTTCTCCCGGCGTCAGTCGCTGGATCGCAAGACTATCGACGTCAACGAGCTGGTCCATTCACTTGAAGACCTGATCCGCCGCACCAAGGGCGATCCGATCGAGCTCAAGTTGCGCCTGGCCGACCATGTCTGGTCCGTCAGCACTGACGTCAGTCAACTGGAAAACGCCCTGCTCAACCTGGTGATCAACGCCCGTGATGCCATGCCCGACGGCGGCGAGCTGCTGATCGAAACGGCCAACGTTTACCTCGACGGCAACGACATCACCACACTCGAACCGGTCAAGGCCGGCGACTACCTGATGCTCGCGGTGAGCGACAACGGCACCGGCATGACGCCGTCGGTGCGCTCGAAAGCCTTCGATCCGTTCTTCACCACCAAGCCGATCGGCCAGGGCACCGGGCTCGGGTTGTCGATGATTTATGGCTTCGCCCAGCAATCCGGCGGGCACGTCAGCCTTGACAGCCTGCCGGGCCAGGGCACCTGCGTGCGCCTGTACCTGCCGCGTTTGCATGCACTGGAATCGGAGCGGCCGGTGATCGAAACGGTCACCGAGGCCCCTGCTGTCGCCACCGGCGAAACCGTGGTGGTGGTCGAGGACGATCCGGCGGTGCGCATGCTGGTCTTGGACCTGCTCAAGGAGCTGGGTTATCACGCCCATGAGGCCGAAGACGCCAAGGGTGCCTTGCCGCTACTCGAATCGGACCTGCGGGTGGACCTGCTGGTGACCGACGTCGGCCTGCCGGGCATGAACGGCCGGCAAATGGCGGAGATCGCTCGCCAGCATCGACCGGGGCTCAAAGTGTTGTTCATGACCGGTTACGCGCAGAAAGCCGCCGAGCGTCAGGGTTTTCTCGAGGACGGCATGGACATGGTCGCCAAGCCGTTTTCCATCGAACAGCTGGCCGGCAAGATCCGCGCGATGTTCAGCCAAACCCCGTGACTTGAGGCATAATCCGCGCCCCGCCGTCACCCCGCTACAGGTATTGCACGATGAAAGCCCAAGCCCGCCACATTCTGGTGAAGACCGCCGAAGAGGCTGAAAAACTCAAACAACGCATCGCCAACGGTGAAGCTTTCGATGTGCTGGCGAAGAAATTTTCGACCTGCCCGTCCGGCAAGCGTGGCGGCGATCTGGGTGAAGTGCGGCCGGGTCAGATGGTCGGTGCGATCGATGCGGTGATCTTCAAGAAACCGCTGCGCACCGTGCACGGGCCGATCAAGAGCAAGTTCGGGTATCACCTGGTGCAGGTGTTTTTCCGCGACTGAGTGATTGACTTCAGGAGCAAGCTCGCTCCCACCAAGTATCTGTGAACGACACCAAACACTGTGGGAGCGAGCTTGCTCGCGATCCGATTGCGCAGCAATCGGCCATTCACCGATTACTTCGGAATCAGAGCTCCGGGTACTTGAATAACCCGGCTCGCTAGCAGATGGCCGGCCTGCGCCGCTTCCGTCGGGCTCCCTCCAAGCAAGCGACTGGCCAGATACGCCGCACTGAACGAATCCCCTGCCGCCGTGGTGTCCACCACCTTCTCGACCTTCTGCGCCGGGACTTCAAACGCTTCCCCGTCACAACGGATCAGACAGGCTTCGGCGCCGCGCTTGAGCACCACTTCCGGCGTGCCGATCTGCGCGTACGCTTCAAACACCGCGTCACAGTCTTCGAAATGGAACAGCGCCTGCTCGTCGTCCACCGTCAGCAACGCCAGATCGACATGAGGCAACACGCTGCGATAGGCCGCCCGCGCCTCCTCCACCGAGGCCCACAGGCGTGGACGGTAGTTGTTGTCGAAGACGATTCGCGCGTCACGCTGGCGGGCTTCGATCAAGGTCTCGATCAGTTTCTCCCGCCCCCGCGCACCGAGTACCGCCAGCGTGATGCCGCTGAAATACAGCACGTCGTAATCCGGCAGCGCCGCCAGAATCGGCGTGGCCGCCGGCGTGGTAAAGCAGTCGCGAACGGCGGCCTCGTTTCGCCAATACAGAAAGCGCCGCTCCCCGGCAGCATCGGTCTGGATGCAATACAAACCGGGCAGGCGACCGGGTAGACGCTGGACGAGATCCAGACCAATGCCTTCGTCGGCCCAACTGCGGCACATCGCGTCACTGAAGCTGTCATCACCCAGCGCCGTGACGTAGTCGACCTGCGCCTTGTCACCCATGGCGCGGGACAGATAGACCGCGGTATTCAGCGTGTCACCGCCAAAGCTCTGTTGCAGGCTGCCATCGGCACGTTGCTGGAGTTCGATCATGCATTCGCCGATCAGGGCGATACGCGGGGTGTTCGGCCCCAATGGACTGAGCGTATTCATCAGAAGCAGGTTGCCATGGTTTCGATCACCGCCAGCTGCTCGTCCACCAGCAGCCCCACGCGCCATTTGTCGAAGGTCAGGCACGGGTGCGAAGTGCCGAAGGAAATGATGTCGCCGACGCGCAACTCAACGCCCGGCGCCACGGTCATGAACGCGTGCTGATCCATTACCGCCGTCACCTTGCAGGCGCCGACATCGTCGCCCTCCGCCGGCAGCACACCGGCCTTGTAACGCAAAAGAGGCACCGGCATGCCGGCATCGAATGCCACGTCACGCTTGCCCAGAGCAATCACCGCAAAACCCGGCTCCGGCAGCGACTGCACGTGGGCCCAGACTTCCAGCGCCGGGCGCAGGCCTTCGTGCAGGTCGCTGCGACGGTCGAGCACGCAGCACTGGGCTTCCTTATAGATACCGTGGTCGTGAGCCACGTAACTGCCGGGACGCAACACGCTGAGGAAACGCCCGCCAGCGTTCTGCGCTTCGAACGATTCGGCGATCAGGTCGTACCAGGCCGAACCCGATGCAGTGATGATCGGTTTGGCGATGGCAAACGCCCCGCTGTCCTGCAACTGCACCGCCAGACGCACGAGCGAGGCGGCGAATTCACGGATGCCGCTGACGGCGTGATCACCATGGATCACGCCCTCGTAACCTTCAATGCCGGTCAGGGCCAGCGCCGACTGCGCGCCGATGGCCTTGGCCAGTTCGATGACTTCCTGCTCGCTTCGGCAACCGCAGCGGCCACCGACCACGCCGTACTCGATCATCACGTTCAGGCGTACGCCGCGTGACGCGAAATAGGCGCCCAGATCGGCAACGTTGTCCGGGTGATCGACCATGCAATAGAAATCGAAGCCCGAATCGGCCGCCAGCAGGTCGGCAATCAACGCCATGTTCGGCGTGCCGACCAGTTGGTTGGCCATCAGCACCCGGCGCACGCCGTGGGCGTAAGCGGCGCGGGTCTGGGTGGCGCTGGCCAGGGTGATACCCCAGGCGCCGGCGTCGAGCTGACGACGAAACAGCGCCGGGGTCATGCTGGTCTTGCCGTGGGGCGCGAGTTCGGCGCCGCTGTCGCTGACGAATTTCTGCATCCAGCGGATGTTGTGCTCCAACGCTTCGCGGTGCAGCACCAGCGCCGGCAAGCTGATGTCACGCACCAGTTGCGCGCCGAGGGCGGCATCGCCCTTTTCCACGGCAGCAGTGTTGTTGGCAGTCGTCATGGTCGAACTCCTCACAGTCGCGCCCGCAGGCAGGCGCGGTTATTCGTTGATTCGCCGGGCGAGGCTGTTGGCGCTCTCGATCAAGACCCGGCGATAGTCGTTGTAATGGGTCTTGGCATCGGCACGCGGGGCGACGATGCACAGGGTGCAGATGGCAACGCCTTGAGGGTCTTTGACCGGGGCGGCGAAGCAATGGGTAAAGGTGTCGGCGACACTGTCGAAGGAGAAGAAACCGTCGATGCCGGCCTGACGGATTTCCGCCAGAAACGTCTCCATCGGCAGGCGTTCGCCATCGGGCAAAATGAAATCGTCGGGGTCGATCAGGTCGCTGATCTGCTGGTCGCTCAAGTGCGCCAGCAGCAGACGCCCGGACGCGGTCCACGGGATCGGCGCGTTCTCGCCGATATCGGAAGAAATGCGGAAATGCCGCTCACCCTCCTTCATCAGCGCCACCGTGTATTTGCGCCCGTTGAGCAGGCACATCTGCGCGGTTTCCCGGGTCTGGCTGACGATCTCCTGCAAGGCGTGATCGGCCTCGCGACTGAGGTCGAAATGCCGCAAGTGCGCCTGGCCGAGGAAATACAGCTGACGACCGAGATAGACGTGACCGTCCTTGCCCACCGGCTCCAGAATCCGCCGCTCGAGCAACGAGGCCACCAGTTCGTAGACCGTGGATTTCGGGCTGCCGATGCCGTTGGCGATGTCGTTCGGGCGCAGTGGCTGGCCGATCTCCTTGAGGAAATCGAGGATATCGAACGCCCGGTCCAGACCGCGTGCCCGGCGCTTGATGGTGTCTTCGGTCATTTCAGTAGTTCCCATTCAAAGTGCCGGGAGTTTATCGCGAAAGACCGCTCCCACGCTCTGCGCGGGAGCGGTCGACGCTCAGGCCTTTTTCTTGTACGCGATGCAGTCGATCTCGACCTTGCAGTCGACCATCATGCTCGCCTGCACACAGGCCCGGGCCGGAGCGTGTTCAGGCTTGAAGTACTCGCCGAAGACCTTGTTGAAACTGGTGAAATCCCGCGGATCGTCCAGCCACACGCCGGCGCGTACCACATCTTCCAGGCCATAACCGGCCTCTTCGAGAATCGCGATCAGGTTCTTCATGGTCTGGTGCGTCTGCTCGACGATGCCACCGACAATGATCTCGCCATCCACCGCCGGCACCTGCCCGGAAACGTGCAGCCAGCCATCGGCTTCAACGGCGCGGGCGAATGGACGAGGCTGGCCGCCAGCGGCGGTGCTGCCGGTGCCGTAACGAGTAATGCTCATGGATGTTTCTCCTGATTGAAAACGTGAAAAGTCAGAACCGCGTGCTTTTGAGAAATTCCGCCAACCGCGGCGATTGAGGGCGCTCGAACAGTTCCTTGGGAGGTCCCTGCTCTTCGATGCGCCCCTGATTCATGAAAACGATCTTGTCCGAGACCTCGAATGCAAAACGCATTTCGTGGGTCACCAGCAACATGGTCATGCCGTCCTCGGCCAGACCTTTGATCACGTTCAGCACTTCGCCGACCAGTTCCGGGTCGAGGGCCGAGGTGACTTCGTCGAACAGCATCAGGCTCGGGTTCATCGCAATCGCCCGGGCAATCGCCACGCGCTGCTGCTGACCGCCGGACAACTGGCCGGGAAAGTGATTGCGCCGCTCCAGCAGGCCGACCCGCTCCAGCCATTTTTCGGCCAGGGCCACGGCTTCGTCCTTGTGCATCTTTTTGACTTTCAGCAGGCCGAGCGTGACGTTCTGCAACGCGGTGAGGTGCGGGAACAGGTTGAATTGCTGGAATGCCATGCCGGTCATCGCGCGATGGCGAGCGATGACTTTTTCCGGGTGACGCACGCGTTTGCCGTTGAGTTCGTCATAACCGATGGATTCGCCGTCGAGCAGGATCTGCCCGCCCTGGAATTCCTCGAGCATGTTCACGCAGCGCAGCAGCGTGGTCTTGCCCGAGCCACTGGAGCCGATCAGGGTCACGACGTTGCCGCGCTGCATGCTCAGGTCGACACCCTTGAGCACTTCGACTGCGCCGTATTGTTTGTGCAGACCACGGATGTCCAGCAGAGGCTGACCGTTCTGGACGTTGGAAACTTGAGCTTGAGTCATGGCAGGGCCACCCGCTTTTCAATGTGCCGGCCGAGTAATTCGATGCCGTAGTTGATGACGAAGAACAGAAAACCGGCGAACAGGTAAAACTCCAGGGTCATGAACGTCCGGGCGATGATCTGCTGGGTGCTGAGCAGCAGTTCGGCCACGCCGATCACCGACAGCAAGGTCGAGGCCTTGACGATTTCCGTGGACGAGTTGACCCAGGTCGGCAGGATCTGCCGCAGCGCCTGCGGCAACAGCACATAACCGAGGGACTGATAGAACGTCAGGCCGATGGCCTTGCCGGCTTCCATCTGCCCGCGCGGCAACGCTTGCAACGCACCGCGCACGATCTCCGCGACGTGCGAGCCGCAAAACAGCGTCAATCCGAGTGCGCCGGCTTGAAACGCGCTGATCTGCCAGCCGAGCGCCGGTGCCATGTAGAAGCACGCCAGCACCAGCACGAACACCGGCGTGCCGCGAATCAGGTCGACATACAAGCGAAATGGCGCGCGCATCCAGAACTTGCCGTAAGTCAGCACCAGCCCGGCAAACACACCGATGACCGTGCCGAACAGAATCGCCAGCGCCGATACCTGCACGCTGGTCAGAAAGCCTTGCCACAAGGCTTCGCGGGCAACCCACAACTCATGCAACCAACTGGGGGATTCGTACATCGCAGCCTCCTATCGGCGGATTGCCAGACGCTGCTCGAGGTAACGCAGCAGCATGGCAATGAGGTAACAGGCCGCGACATACAACGCCGTGGTCACCAGCCAGGTTTCAATCACCCGGTAGCTTTCGACGTTGATCTTGCGCGCGTAGTAGGTCAGCTCCGGCACCGCGATCGCGGCGGCCAGCGAGGTGTCCTTGAACAGCGAAATGAAGTTGTTCGACAGGGCCGGCAGCACGTTGCGCAACATCACCGGCACGGTGACGTAGGCCTTCACCTGCCACTCGCCCAGACCAATCGCCAGCCCCGCTTCACGCTGGCCCTTGGGAATGCTCAACAAGCCGCCGCGGAACACTTCGGTCAGGTACGCCCCGGCATACAGCGACAGGGTGATGATGAACGAAGGGATCTTGTCCAGCCGGATCCCCAGACTCGGCAACGCAAAGTAGATCAACAGAATCAACACCAGAATCGGCGTGTTACGGATCACCGTCACATACACCGATGCGAGCACCCGCAAGGCGCGATGCCTGGACAGCAAGGCAAACGCCATCAGCAGGCCGATCACGCAGCCGATGGCGATCGACACCAGCGCCAGTTCAAGGCCCAGACCGAGCCCCGCCAGCAAGGTGTCGAAATCGCGCCACACGGCGGCAAAGTTCAACTGATAGTTCATGGTCGGCAGTACCTTGAGCGGGGCGCGTCAGGGCGCCCCACTCTCACGGGATCATTTGAATTCGACAGGGAAACCGATGGCGGGCGATGGCAGATCCACGCCGAACCATTGCTTGAACGACGCGGCGTAGGTCGGGAACTCAACGCCGGTCATGGCTTCATGCAGGGTGGTGTTGACGAAGTTCAGCCAATCCTGATCGCCACGTTTGACGGCGCAGGCATAAGTCTGCGGGCTCCAGGCGTAAGTCGGGCTGCGGTAGCGGCCAGGGTTCTGCACCATCAGGTATTTGACCGAAGACTGGTCGGTGGCCGCCGCATCGGCGCGACCGGAATTCACCGCCTGATACATCAGATCAACGCTGTCGTACTGATCGACCTTGGCCTTGGGCAGTGCCTGGTGCACCAGCTCTTCGGCGTACACGTTTTGCAGCACCGCCACGGTCACGCTGTCACCCGCGGCCTGCAGGTCTTCGATTTCCTTGTACTTGCTGTTGTTCGGCAGCAGCAGGCCGACGCCTTCGCGGTAGTACGGCAAGGTGAACGCCACTTGCTGCGCACGGCTGGCGGTAACGGTGATGAACTGGCAGCTCATGTCGACCTTGTCGGTCAGCAGGTTGGGAATCCGCGCGTCGGACGACTGCACCACGAACTCGACCTTGCTCGGGTCATTGAACAGACCTTTGGCCACCATCCGGGCGATGTCGATATCAAAGCCCTGCAATTTGCCGTCCGCGCCCTGGAAGTGCCACGGCGCATTGGTGCTGCCGGTACCCACAATCAGTTTTCCACGGGCCAGGACGCTGTCGAGCTTGCTGTCGGCCGCCTGGGCCATACCCATGACAGCGGACGAAGCCGCAAGAACAAAAACACACGCTTTGAACAAGGAAGGTCGGCGATGCATGGCAAGCACTCCAGGAAGTTGTTTATTCCGCTATACCGGAACACGGTTTGTTACTACGGAACAGACAGCAGAAAGTGTGCCACAGGATTCGCGGGGAATCTGCAATGGATTGAAATTTGTTTTGAATCAACGAGATGGCGATTACCCGGGAAACGGAGTAACCAAACGCGACTCCACATTTCGCTACTTTGCGTCACACATGGCGGGTATCCGGGCCACATCCTGGTGCGCGATGCACGATAGGGAGCGCGCTGCACCTGTCAACTCTGACAGTTGCAGCAATGGCCACAGCGCCCCTAACGTCGTGCTGTCCAACACATTGAATAAAGGAGGCTCCAATGACGACGCCGACTCGATATTCAGCGTTGCCGCCGACGTACCGGAAGGTCTTGAAAGCCAGGCGCCTTGTCGTCCTGTATTTCTTCAACGAGCACTGCGGCGCCTGCGTTTTCGCAGGTCCAGTGTTCCTCGATATCGCCAAACCTTTCCGACCCTGGATGGATATCTTCATGCTCGATACTGCACAGTCGTGCCGGCATCCGGATGTCACGGGAACCCCGACAGTGTTGTTCTATAAGGAAGGCGTTCTGGTCAAAAAACTGAAAGGCATCGGTACGGAAGAATCCCTGCTGCAAGACTTCACCCAACACCTGGGCAAATCCAGAACCTGCGCCACTGCGCGCAAACCGGCCCATAACCTGAAGTGGCTGCGCCACACCCTCAGCACCCTCTGCACCATCCCCCGCGCAAGACGATGGAACTTTTCCTGAAAGTGCCACCCAAAAGCCATCAGGCAATGGCACTCTCGTTCCAATTGATCTGTAACAACGAGTCCCGAGGCCGGATTGGACAAGCTCCAATCCGGCTGCTTTTCTTTATTTCTCAGAAAGTGAAGAGTGCTGCTGGCCCTTTGGTCGCAGCCTTGCTTCGTCCAAGGAGGGGTCAATGTCCTTTAAAGTCATGATGGTTTTCGGTACTCGCCCGGAGGCCATCAAAATGGCCCCGCTGGCCCGGGTTCTGCGTCAGTGGCCCGACATCACACTCAACATCTGCTCCACCGGCCAGCATCGCGAGATGCTCACTCAGGTACTGGATGCGTTCGAACTGACGGTCGACGAAGACCTGCAAGTCATGACCCAGGGCCAGACCCTGAACGGTCTGTCGCAACATCTGCTCGCCCAACTCGATCAGGCTTACGAGCGGGTCAAACCGGACATCGTGCTGGTGCACGGCGACACCACCACCAGCTTCATCGCCGCCCTCGCCGCCTTCAATCGTCAATTGCCAATCGGTCACGTCGAGGCAGGCCTGCGTACCGGCAACCTGCGCGCGCCCTGGCCCGAGGAAGCGAATCGACGCCTGACCGGCGTGATTACCGACCTGCACTTCCCGCCGACCTCCAAGTCCGCCGCCAATCTGCTGCGCGAAGGCGTACCCGAAGACAACATTGAAATCACCGGCAACACCGTGATCGATGCCTTGCTATGGATGCGCAAGCACCAGCAGGAAATCGATTGGCATCCGCCTGCCGGTTCGCCACTGGCGGCGCTGGACGATCAGCGCCGGATGATTCTGGTCACCAGCCATCGACGGGAAAATCTCGGCGACGGTTTCCGCAATATCTGCCAGGCGTTGGCTGAGCTGGCCGAGCAATACCCGGACGTGCAATTTGTCTATCCGGTACACCTCAACCCGCTGGTGCAGGAAGTGGTGTACGGCATGCTGGACGACAAACCGAACATCTACCTGGTACCACCGCAGGACTATCCGAACTTCGTCTGGCTCATGGGCCGCGCACATTTCATCCTGACCGACTCCGGCGGCGTGCAGGAAGAAGCTCCGGCCATCGGTAAACCGCTGCTGGTGCTGCGCGACGTCACCGAACGACCTTCCGTGCTCGAGAGCGGCACCATGCTGCTGGTGGGTACCGACGCGGCACGCATCGTCAAGCAAGCCCGACAATTGCTGGACGATCCGGACACCTATGCGCGCATGAGCCGCGTGCACTTCCCCTATGGCGACGGTCACGCCAGCGAACTGATCGCCACCCGCCTCCACGCTTGGCTGAGCGCACGCTCGGCGGCGGGTAACGGGGTATGAGTCTGGGTTGGGTCGATTTCTTCGCGTATGTGCTGTTCGGTCTCAAATATGTGGCGATTGCCCTCGCCCTGCTGATGTTCATCCTCGGCCTCGATGACCTGTTCATCGACCTTGTGTACTGGGGCCGCAAGTTCATCCGGCGCTGGCGGATCTACGAGAAATTCAAGCGCGCCGACGAGGAACGCCTGTATTCGATTCCCGAGAAACCGCTGGCAATCATGGTGCCAGCGTGGAACGAAGTCGGCGTGGTCGGCGAAATGGCGCGTCTGGCCGCCTCGACCATCGACTACGAGAATTATCAGATTTTCGTCGGCACCTACCCCAACGACGCCGAAACCCAGGCAGACGTCGATGCGGTCTGCCAGCACTACCCCAACGTGCATAAAGTGGTCTGCGCCCGCCCCGGCCCGACCAGCAAGGCCGACTGCCTGAACAACATCATCGACGCGATCCTGCGTTTCGAGAGCGAGGCGAAAATCCAGTTCGCCGGGTTCATCCTGCACGACGCCGAAGACGTGATTTCGCCGATGGAATTGCGCCTCTTCAACTACCTGTTGCCCAACAAGGACCTGATCCAGATTCCGGTCTATCCCTACGCGCCGGAATGGAAAGGCTTCACCGCCGGGCATTACGTCGATGAGTTCGCGGAAAACCACGGCAAGGACGTCATCGTCCGCGAAGCCCTCACCGGTCAGGTGCCCAGCGCCGGTGTCGGCACCTGCTTCAGCCGTAAAGCCATCAGCGCCCTGCTGGAAGACGGCGACGGCATTGCCTTCGATGTGCAGAGTCTCACCGAGGACTACGACATCGGCTTCCGCCTCAAGCAGAAAGGCATGAAATGCATCTTCGCCCGCTATTCGGTCAGCGATCCGAAACTGGCGCTGGAGCAACCCTGGGTGTTCGGCATGAACCGCGAGTTCTCTCAGGTGATCTGCGTCCGGGAACACTTTCCCCGCGACTTGCAACACGCAATCCGGCAGAAGTCCCGGTGGATTGTCGGCATCGTATTCCAGGGCACCAAGAACCTCGGCTGGAGCCGCAAGGGTCTGCTCAATTACTTTCTGTGGCGCGATCGTCGCGGGCTGATCGCGTACCTGCTGAGCTTTCTGGTGAACCTGCTGTTCCTGGTGCTGCTGGCGATGTGGGCGGTGACGATCATTTCCCCGGACTCGTGGCGCTACCCCTCGATCCTTGCCGACAGCTCGCTGCTCTCGGTGCTGCTGTGGCTCAACGGCCTGATGCTGCTCAATCGCCTGTTCCAGCGTGGCTGGTTTGTCACTCGTTACTACGGACTGGTTGAAGGTCTGCTGTCGGCGCCGCGCATGATGTGGAGCAACTTCGTCAACTTTTTCGCCAACCTGCGTGCCCTGCGTCAGGTCATGGAAATGGGCGATTCACGGCGCGTGGCCTGGGACAAGACCACCCACGAATTCCCGGCGCTCACCCAGGCGCAGCGCACTCCGCTGGGCCATCGGCTGGTGGAAAAAGGCCTGCTTACCGAGGAACAACTGGATGCAGCGATCACCAGCCCCGTGCGCCGTCGACTGGGCCGCGAACTGTTGCTGCGTGAGTACATCGACAGCACTCAACTGGTCGAGACACTGGCCGAGCAGCTGGATCTGGAATGGGCACCACTCAATCCGTTCAAGCTCGATAAACGCTTGATCGATACGGTGCCGCGCCGGGTCGCCTCCCACTACGGAGTTCTGCCGGTGGCAGAAGAAGGCGACACGCTGATTCTGGCCTCCGAAGGCCCGGTCAGTCAGGTCTCGCTCGGCGCTATCAGCCGGCAATTGAAACGCCCGGTGCGCAGCCGTCTCGCACCTCAGGGCCGCGTCACATTGGGGATTCGTTACTGGTACGCCAGCCCCCGCCAGAATGAGGAAGTGCGTCATATGCTCGAAGTGCTTGAGCGCCATCAGGACGATGAAACCCTGCTGGAAAGAGTCAGCCGCCATCAGGTGCTGTTGGGCAATCTGTTGCAGGTGCGCGGCATGGTGCCGCCCACTTTGTTCAATCAGGCGCTGATCGACTTCGACGCCGAGAAGACGTCCCTCGGCGAGCATTTGATTTCCCGGGGCATGATCACCCAGGAAGTGCTGGAACAGGCCCTGGCCGATCAGGCCAGTGAACAGCAAGCCGCCTACCGCATTGTCCGGGAGGTCGCATGAAGCCTGTGCATCGTCAAACCTTGCTGATGGGCAGCCTGTTGCTGGGCCTGAGCACCGCCTGTCCGCTGCAGGCAGCGCCGCTGAGCGACTTCGAACAGTTCCGCAGTTATCCCTACATGGACCGCAGCTATCGCGAGGCGAAAAAGGGCAACTGGAAAGAAGTCGAACGACTGATGCGCCACTTGCTGGAAAAGGTCCCCAAGAACGACGAGGCCCGGGCACTGCTGGTGGAGTCCCTGGCCAGGCAACGCCGGTACAAGGAGGCGCTGCAAGCATTGCCGGACGACAGCAACGCCCTGCTCGACCTGCGCCTGACCTGGATCGAACAGGATCCGCCCACCAGCACGCAAGTAGAAAGCTGGATGGCCACCAGCAACCTGAATGACCGTGTACGTCTCTGGCAGGCCTACAGCCTGAGCCTGGCCAAGTTCGGCGGCGCAGCCAAGGCCCACGACTGGCTGGCACAACTGGCGCCCAAGGGTGACGACAACATCTTGCGCCTGGCCCGCGCCAACTGGTCGGAGCAGTTGCGCGACTGGAGCGGCACCATCGACCAACTGGCGCCGCTGGCCGCACGCAAACAACTGGACGGCGAAGGCTGGCAACGGCTGGCTAACGCTTACGTGCAACGCCTCGATGAAAAGCCGCTGCAACAACTGCTGCAACAGGCGCCGAGTCCCGAGGCCGCGCGTAACGTTCGACTGGCGATGGTCGACCGCGCCATCGCCATGGGCCACGAGCAACAGGCCCAACGCTGGATGCAGTCCCTGCCCGCCAGCGACCTCGCCGATCCGGCGCAGCGCCAGCGCCTGTGGGAGCTGGCGCGCAAGACCGAAGACGTGCCTACCGTGCAGCGCCTGAGCAACGATCTGCAGCGGCCCTGCCTGGAAACCGCCGAATGGCTGTCGCGTCAGGATCCGGAAGCGGCACTCAAGCAACTGCGCAGTTGTACACCGACAGACGATCCACAGACCTGGCTGATACTCGCCCAGCGCCTGCAAGCCACCGACCTGTTGCAAAGCACCCGTCTGCCGGAGCCTTGGGACAGCCGTCGGCAAACGCAGGTGCTCGACATCTGGCAGGAGCAAGGTCGCAGCACTGAGGTCAACGCCTGGCTGGCCGGACAGAAGCAGACACCCGAAATCGTCAAGCGCCGTGCAGAATTGACGCAACGCATGGGGCGAATGATCGAAGCGCAAACTCTGTGGGAACTGCATTACCGGCAAACCGGCAATCTTTCCTCGCTGAATCAAGCCACCTATCTGGCGGTGAAAGCGGGTGATCGCGCGCATGCCCAGCAATTGCTGGAATCCGCGTTCGATCGTCATGGCGGGCGTCTGCCGGCAACGGCGTTGGAGCGTCTGGCCGGCTTGTATGCCGCAGCGCCCTCCACGACAGCGGAGCAACAGCGGCGTATGGCGCTCCTGCTCAACCGAGTGGACGGCGCGACGCGCGGCCAAATGCTCGCGCAACTCGCGGAGACCGGCCAATGCGACATCGTGCAGCAAGCCATCGGCAGCCACCCACAGGCAGCTGGCGATTACCGCGCGCTCGGTCGCTGCGCCATGCCTGATCGCCCGGGTGAAGCCGTCGTCTATTACCAGCAGGCTGAAAAGCTCGGTGATCGCGGCAGTCGCCTGCCGCTGGCCTATGCCCTGGAAGCGGCCGGTGATTCTGCTGGCGCACTGGCCATCTGGCGCAGCTTTCCGACCGTCGAACTCAGCGACAACGCGCGTCTGACGGCCAGTCGCAGCGCGCTGAACGTCGGCGACAGCCAGACCGCAGAAGCCTACTGGCAACAGAGCACCACTCGCGGCGCCAATGAATGGGCACTCGGCGCAGCCATCGCCGACGCGCGGGGCGATCACGCCCAGGCACTGCAACGTCAGCGTCAGGCCCTGCAGCAGTCCCCGGATGCCGGGCATTTCTACGCCGCGTCGGTCACCGCGCAAAAAGCCGGAGACTTGCCGCAAAGCACTGCATGGCTGGCCGAAGCGGTACGCCGCGAGCCGAACAACCCGCGTTATCGCGCCGACTACGGCATGCGTCTGGCCGGTGCCGAAACCCGCGAAGAACGCGCCACGGCGATTCCGTATCTGCAACAGGCCACCCGTGACTTCCCCGAGGATTACCGCCTCGGGGAAACCCTGGCCTGGCGCTACGACGAAGTGGAAGACAGCGCCTCCGCGCGCGAGGAACTGCGCCGGGTGATCGATCTGGAGCAGAACCCGGTGGCGGCCGATGATGAAGACGGCAGCATGGAGGCCCGGCGTTACCGCCAGCGCCGCGCCCATGAAACCCTGTCGCGGCGTGACAGCCGTACGATTGCCAGCACCTGGTCGCCGGCCGGAATCTCGACCAACGACTTCGTGCGCCCGGACGACAGCAAAGGCTCACGACGTCGCTCGGATTCGCAGAATGTGCAACTGGCGATGTGGGACCACGCCCTGGGCGAAGAACCAAGCCGCGCCGGCAGCACGCTGTCGGTGTACGGTCGCGTGCTGCTGGGCGGACAAGGTCGCTCCAGATACGCCGAGTCCCTCGCCGCCGGTGTCGGCCTGCGCTACAAACCGTGGGGCACACAGAACATCAACTTCTACGGCGAGATCTACAAGCAGAGCCAGTTCAACGATGACGACAGTCACAACCTGAGCCTCGGCCAGATGCTGGTGCCGGAAAAACTGTTCGATCAGGTCAACGATCATCGCAAGGACGGTCACACCACCACCGACTACCTGCTGCGCGCCACCGCCTCCTTCCTCGATCAGGGCAAGTACCGCAACGACTGGCGGGTCGACGAAAACGACTGGGACGAGCGCTTTCTCTACCTGGATGCAGCCTGGTGGACCAAGGCTGGCGATCACCAATGGCTGTCGCGCTTCCAGCAAGGTCACGCCTGGAAACTGCCGTTCAGCGGAGCCCAGACGATCATGCCTTATGGCTTTCTCGAGTTTGCCAGCCAGGACCCGAGCAACGACTGGCGCCAGGACCTGCGAACCGGTGTCGGCCTGCGCTGGCAATGGTGGTACGACGAGGATCGCTACAACGCCTACCGTTCGAAACTGACGGTTCGCACCGAATATCAACAGTCGCTGGGCGGCAATCTGTATGAAGGTGGCAACGGTGTGCTGCTGGGCGTGGAGTGGAATTTCTGATGGCTCGATGGATGTTGTGTTTGTGGCTGCTGATGAGTGCCACCGTCGCCACGGCCGATGAGCGAGTGTTCTATCAGCCGCTGAATGTCGATGCCGGTCTGACGCAGGCGCAGTGGCAGAAAGTCTGGCAAGACACCGCGAAACAAGGCACGCGAACCGTGATCGTGCAGTGGACGGCCTATGGCGACTCGGACTTCGGCGGCGCCAATGGCTGGCTTGCCAACAGCCTGAAACTCGCTCAGCGGCAAGGTCTGCAACTGGTGCTCGGCCTGGCGATGGACCCGGCCTTCTACACGCGCATTGATGAACTGGACAGCGCCGGTCTCGGCGCCTACTGGCAGGCACAACTGGGTCAGTCACTGGCCCGGCAGCAGAAGCTGCGCCAGGATTGGAAGCTGCCGGTCAGCGGCTGGTATCTGCCGCTGGAGCTGGACGACCTGCACTTCCTGGCGGCAGATCGGCGGGCCACGCTTCAGCGCCAATTGAAGGACTTCGCCGCGAAACTGGACGCGCCGCTGCATGTCAGCGCTTTCAGTGCCGGCAAGCTGGCCCCGGCGGTCAACGGTCAATGGCTGGGCGAATTGACGGCAGCCGGGGCGCACGTCTGGTGGCAGGACGGCGCGGGTACCGGCCGTTTGTCACCGCTGGTGCGTAAAGGTTACGTCAGCGCACTGCCCTGCTCCGTGGGTATCGTGCGCGAAGCCTTCCGGCAGGTCAGCCGCGAGGGCGAGCCCTTCCGTGCCGAACCGGCCACCCCGGATGCGACCTCGACCGGTTGCCATCAGAACGCGGTGTTTTCCCTGCGCTATCGACCGTGGGGTTCGGTCATCCTCGATAACCAACGCAAGCATCCGGGCAGCAATGTACAAAACCATTGAAGACGAAGTCCTGAAGAAGACCGCACCCGCCGAAGTGTGGGAGGAGTTCATCCAGCATGAATTCGAGCGGCTGCATTCGTTCTGCCTGTTGATCTACCTGGCGAGCATTGGCATCTGGCTGGCCTTCGACCTGATCGTCAGCTTCATCGGCAATCAGGGATTCACCTGGCGTTCGATGGTGTTCATCGCAGCCTTTGCGATTCTTGCGGTGGTGTTGATGTTCACCCGCAAGGCCCGACATTTCGACTGGCTGAACCTGACATTCGTGGTGATCATCACGCTCGGGATCCGAATGGTGATCGACGGCTTGCCGCCGACGTTTCACGGCATCTGGCTGGTACTCGCTGCCGCCACCACGCTTTACAGTGCCTCCGTGCTCCCACTCAGCCGATGGTCTTTCTTCGCTGCACAGGTCGTCACCTGGCTGATGCTCAATCCTTTCATGAACACCGGCATCGACCTGCTCGAGCTCAAAGGTGTGATGACCATCGCCTACAGCGTTTTTCTCTGTGCGTTGACGATCTATACATTTCTGAAGCTGCGCGAGGCCAAGCTCTACAACTACATCATGTCCAAGCTGTTGCTGGATCAGGCCTACAACGACACGCTCACCGAAATCCCCAACCGCCGCTCATTCATGACCAGCGTCGGAAAAACCCTGCAAGCCGTACCGCGCGAGCATGACCATTACCTGGCGATGATCGACATCGACAACTTCAAGAAAGTGAATGATGTGTACGGCCACGACATCGGCGATGAAGTGCTCAAGCGGATCGCGGCAGACATCAAAGCGGTAATGGCACCGTTCGAGTACGCGCGACTGGGTGGCGAGGAATTTGCGATTTATCTGGCGGGCGTTCGCCGCGAGGACGTCGAGGCATTGGCCGGTGAGTTATGCCGGGTGGTGCGTGAGCAAACCACCCGGCACCCGGTGACCATCAGCATCGGGGTGGCCCGGGTTGCGGACGGGGACACCCTCAACCAGGCGCTGATCAAGGCCGACGAAGCGTTGTACGAGTCAAAGCATACCGGCAAGGACCGCTACACCTTTCATCAGTGAGGCCGTCAGGCCTCACGCACCAGCAACACCCGTGTCACGCGACGCTCTTCGACCGCCATTACGGTCATGCCCCAGCCATCATGCTCCAGTCGATCGCCCTTCATCGGCAAGCGATCCAGCAGGCTCATCACCAGCCCGGCCAGGGTCTGGTAATCCTCGGTCGGCTCGGCGCGAAAACCGGTGTGTTCACGGATGCGGGTCAGGTTCAGCGCACCATTGACGATGAACCCGCCCTGCTCTTCGACCACGTCCGGGCCGGCGATTTCGCTGGCGTCCGGCAGCTCGCCGGCGATCGACTCAAGAATGTCGGTCATGGTCAACACACCCACAAAGTCACCGAACTCATTCACCACAAAGGCAATGTGGGTCGAGGCCGCACGCATTTGCTCCAGTGCGTTGAGGATCGAATAACTGTCCAGCAGATTGACGGTCTTGCGCGCCAGGTGTTCAAGGTTGGGCTCATTGCCGGCCAGGTATTCCTTGAGCAGTTCCTTCTTGTGCACGAAGCCCAGCGGCTCATCCACCGCGCCGTTACGAATCAGCGGCAAGCGCGAGTAGGACGAATGCATCAGTCGCGTGCGAATAGCCTCGGCATCGTCGGCCAGATCAATGTGATCGACATCGGCGCGCACCGTCATCAGAGCGCGAATCGGCCGTTCAGCCAGTTGCAGCACACCGCTGATCATCACCCGTTCGCGACGGTCGAACAGCTCCGCGCTCGGCGCTTCACCGTTGTCCAGCAAGTCGGAAATTTCCTCGCCGACCTCTTCCACTGCCAGTTTGCGACCGCCCAACAGACGCATCACCGCATGGGCCGTGCGCTCACGCATCGGGCGCAAACCCTGCATCGAGCGCTTGCGACGGGCGCGGGCGATCTGGTTGAAGATTTCGATCAGGATCGAGAAACCAATCGCGGCGTACAGATAACCTTTCGGAATGTGGAAGCCCAGGCCTTCGGCGGTCAGCGCGAAACCGATCATCATCAGGAAGCCCAGACACAGCATGATCACCGTCGGATGGGCGTTGACGAAGCGGGTCAGCGGCTTGCTGGCAACGATCATCACACCGATGGACACGACCACCGCGATCATCATCACCGCCAGTTCATCGACCATGCCCACCGCCGTGATCACCGCGTCCAAAGAGAACACCGCGTCCAGCACGACAATCTGCGCCACGATCGGCCAGAACAGCGCATAAGCGGTATTAGTCGAACGCTCGCCGACGTGGCCTTCCAGTCGTTCGTGCAACTCCATGGTTGCCTTGAACAACAGGAACACACCACCGAACAGCATGATCAGGTCACGACCGGAAAAGCTCTTGTCGAACACCTCGAACAACGGCTGTGTGAGGGTGACCAGCCAGGAAATACTCGCCAGCAGACCCAGACGCATGATCAACGCCAGACTCAAGCCAATGATCCGCGCACGATCGCGCTGATGGGGCGGCAGTTTGTCCGCCAGGATTGCGATGAACACCAGGTTGTCGATACCCAGTACCAGTTCCAGCACGATCAGTGTCAACAAGCCCAGCCATGCCGTGGGATCCGCTAACCATTCCATATTCTGTCTCTATCTCTCTTCAGTGATTTCAGGCTGCCGGGCACGGCAAAGTGCGGCGCGAAAGCTCGAAGGCTGCGCCAACAACGATAGTCGGTAGTCGGAAGACCGGATGTTGCGAGTGCGTCAAGACCGCGCGACAGCGCGAGGGGAACGGGGTTTCTGGAATAGAACTGGGAGGCTCCGAGAGGGTGTTCATGCAAATCCTGAATGAAAAAAGGCCTTGAAGCGTACAGGCTCAGATAACTTTTCCTACAGCTGGAAATCATTTCAAAATCTGTACGCCGCACCTGTCTCCGGGCTTTTACGGGTAAAGCGTCGACAACACCCGGTCCGCATTGGCACCGCAGCTCATGCCTTCAGGCTTGGATTGAATGTTCTCGATCACCTCCAGCAGCCGCGCCTTGCTCTGAGCCAGATGCTGCTGCATGACTTCGATCTGCTCGACCTTGCGCGTCAGACCCGCCACCAGCTCATCGTGTTTGAACTCACCGGTACCGGCGGCCGGCAACAGCTGCTTGAGCTCTTCCAGGGAAAACCCGGCCTGCTGGGCGCTGCGGATGATATTCAGGGTTTGCAGTACTTGTGGCGGGTAGCGCCGATAACCATTGCCCTGGCGCTCCACTTTGGGAATCAGGCCCTGAGCCTCATAAAAACGAATACTTGAAGCGCTCAAGCCACTCTGCTGCGCCAATTCACCGATTTTCATTTCAGCCTCGATTTGCCTGCTTGACATTAAAGTTAACTTTAATCTTAGCCTCGCTCCATCACTGTTGAGGAGTCAAGCAATGTCACCCTTCCAGATTTTGAATCTGCCCAACGGCCAGACCGTCGGCAACCGTATTGCCAAAGCCGCGATGGAAGAAAACCTCGCGGACCGAAACCAGGCACCGTCCCGCGAATTGTTCCGTTTGTATCAAGCCTGGGCCGACGGCGGCGCCGGTTTGCTGTTGACCGGCAATGTGATGATCGACCGCCGCGCCATGACCGGGCCCGGTGGCGTCGTGCTTGAAGACGAGCGGCATCTGGAGCGCTTCCGCCAATGGGCCGAAATCGCCCGCAGCGGCGGCGCGCAGGTCTGGGTCCAACTCAATCATCCCGGTCGTCAGACCTTTGCCAATATGGGCCAGCAAGCGCTGGCGCCATCGGCGGTGGCACTGGAAATGGGCTCATTCTCGAAACTGTTCGCCGAGCCCAGGCCAATGACCGAGGACGATATCGAAGAAGTCATTCAACGTTTCGCAAAAAGTGCCGCCCTTGCCGAAAAAGCCGGTTTCACCGGGGTGCAGATCCACGCTGCGCACGGCTATCTGCTCAGTCAGTTTCTCTCGCCGCTGACCAACCGCCGCACCGATCGCTGGGGTGGTTCGCTGGAAAACCGCGCGCGCCTGCTGCTGTCGGTGATCGAGGCCATCCGCCAGGCAGTTTCGCCGCAATTCTGCGTGGCCGTGAAACTCAATTCGGCGGACTTCCAGCGCGGCGGCTTCGACACCGACGACGCACGTCAGGTGATCGAATGGCTCAACGAGCAGCCGATTGACCTGCTGGAACTGTCCGGCGGCAGCTACGAAGCCCCGGCAATGCAAGGTGAAGCGCGTGACGGACGCACCCTCGCCCGCGAGGCATTCTTTCTGGAAATGGCCACCGAACTGGCCAGCGTCGCGCGCATGCCGGTGATGGTCACCGGCGGTATCCGCCGCCTGCCCGTGGTCGAACAAGTGCTCGACAGCGGCATCGACATGGCCGGCATCGCCACTGCGCTGGCCATCGAGCCAAACCTGGTCAAACACTGGCGGGAAGGCCGTAACAGCGAGCCGCAACTGCCACCGATCCGCTGGAAACGCAAACCGCTGGCCGCACTGGCGAACATGGCCGTGGTTCGCTTCCAGATGTCCCGTCTGAGCCGTGGCCGCCAGCCCAAGCCCCAGGTGTCGGCACTCTGGGCGCTGATCCGCGACCGGTTGTACCTCAGCCGCCGGACCCGCCAGTATCGACAGGCGATGGACGTCTAACGCCCGGCAAACCGCAGGCGCGACAACTGACGCAGGTCATCCTCGACGTAGTAGTCGTTGGTCCAGCGGTCATCCGCCGCCAACGGCTGCACCTGTTTCAACGCCAGTTTTTTCGCGAAGTAGCGAAAACGGTAATGCTCGTAGAACCGCAGCAGTTCCAGGCCATAGCGATCCGCCAGATCGGTGTCGCCGCGAATGATCAGGTAGTTCTCGTCATTGCCGTTGCTGGCCGAGGTACTGAGGTTGTGGCTGCCGCTGATGATGGTCGGGCTGTCGCTGGTGAAGTCGATGACCACCGCTTTGGTGTGCACCAGCAGGTTGCCTTTCTGGCCTTTCATGTTTTCCCGCAGCCAGCCTTCCAGCCCGGTGTTGAGCAATGCGGTGGCGGCAAATTCGGCGGTTCGGTCGGCGTGAAACCCGGTGATGCGGCTGACCGTGTTTTGCAGGCCGTACCGCAGGATGTCGTCGTGGGGCTGGCCGAGCAATGCGTTGAGAATCGCGTCGGGCAAGGCGAAGGCGGTAACGAACAGCAGGTCTTTCTTCGCCCCCTCGATGATGTCGACGAACTCCCGCAAATCCGCACCGCCGGTGCGCGGGGAGAACCCGGCAAACAAGGGCTGTGCCGGATTCATCGGGTTGTGTTGAGTGATCCAGTCGCGGGTGACGCCGACGTCCGCCGGCTCGGCCCAGATCTGCTCGAAGGTTTTCAGGTAACTCGCGCTGACCGTCGAATCGTCCAGCACATGCACCACGTTGGCCTGGCGGTATACGCCGTTGGCGGTGAAGTTGGTGCTGCCGCACAGCACCGCTTGCGGGTGGCGCTCGCTGCCTCCTTCGAGGCGGCTGAGGACGATGAACTTGTTGTGGAAAATGTTGTGAGTGACCCGCCCGCGTTTGCTGGTCGCCGGCAGTTTCGCAAGGCTCGCTTCGTTGATCGTCGTGTCTTCATCATCGGGCCGGGCGTGATACAGCACCCGCACCTGAACACCCCGATCGAACGCCGCGTTCACCGTGTCGATGATGGCTTGCAACTGATACTCGTAGATCGCGATATCCAGCGCCCATTGACCGTCCGTTGCACGTTCGATAAACCCTTGCAGGCGTCCGAGCAGACCGTTCTCCAGCCACTGACGCGCCGCATCGGGCCAGGCTTCGATGGGCAGTTTTTTGTTGGCGCTGATCAAGGCGTCGAGTTCGGGGAATTTGCGCTGAAACGCCTGGCTCGCAGCCACGGCGCGGTTGAAGATCACGCTCTGATTCGCGGGGTGACCGTCGTCGGAACGAATCGTCAGTTCCAGCGCTTCGCCCAGTTGCGGTGCATCCGGCGAGCCATACGCCAGGTGTACGCGATAGTGGATCGTCATGCCCGGATTGACTGCGTAATCGGCCCAGCGAAATTTCTGTAGCGGTGCCTTGTCGCTGGGCGTGGCGTGAAACTGCGGGAAGGTATGGGCCTTGTCGGGAAAGGTCAGGCTATTGAGCAGAAACAGCCACGGTTTGGCGCCCTGCTGCTTTTCGATGGCAAATCCCAGCAGGCCTTTGCGGCGGGATTCGGCGAGGTCCATGGCGAGCAGCACGCCATTGGTTCCGGCGTAGGCCTTGACGCGAAAATCGTCCTGCGGATTGGCGACCAGTACGCGCATGGTTCACTCCTTGTGATTGGGCCCCACTGCAGCATAGCTCTCAGACCGACAACAACTCGTCGATATGCCGGTAATCGGCGTCCAGCGCTGTCGCCAATTGCCTTGCACGGCCCAGCCGGATCGGCCCGCGCTCGATATCGATCAACAGGCCGGGACACACCAGCGCTGGCATTTGCGGACAGTCTTTCACCCGGCCATCGGTGATCACCAGCAACCGTTGTTGTTCGGCGGGAAAACGCTTGCGCCGCACCGCAAGCCAATGCCCGGCTTCCGTCAGCGCCGCCAACAGCGGCGTGCCGCCTCCCGCGCCCAACCCATCGAGCCATGCGCGCAATCCGCTGGAGGCCTTCAGTCCTTGCACCTGCCATTTCGGCGCCGCGCCGCTTGCGGTCAGCAACGCAAGACGCGCGCGCTGCCGATAAGCGTCGTCGAACAGTTGCGCGAGCAAGCCCTTGGCATCGCTCAATGCCTGATGGCGACGGGTCGAAGCGGAGGCATCGACGACCACCAGCCACAGTTCATGGGGCGTGCGGGTACGCAGTTGAAACAGCAGGTCCGCGCGGACTTTCGGGCGGCCATTGAGCAAGGTTCCGGGCCAGTTCACCGAGCCGCTGCGAGCCGCGTGCCGCTTGCCTTGTCGGCCGTTATCGAGCCGTCCGGCCCGGGGTCTGGCATTCGCCCCCGCGTCAGATCGGGGGCGAATGCCTAGCGCTTTTTTGGCCAGATAGGTACTTCGCGGCGTGCGCCGGTAGCCAGTGCCGGCGCCGGCATTTCTCCCCACTGGCCCTGCCCTTCGCTCGGTTCGGCGTTAGTGCCGGACGGCGATTGCGCCGGTGGCTGCGAGCTGGTCGAAGACTGTTCGCGGCGACGATGGCGCAGGGCGAACTCGGCCACCGCGTCAATGTCCTGCTCGGCGATGGCGTCCGCACCGCGCCACGCCGCATGCGCCCGCGCGGCACGCAACCAGACCAGATCGGCGCGCAAACCGTCGACGCCTGCGGCGAAGCAGCGCTCGGTGATCTGCGCCAGCGCCGCGTCATCCAGCGCAATAGCCGGTAAAACGTTGCGGGCGTTCTCGCAGCGCTGACGCAGAACCTGCTGCTCAGCCTCCCACTGCGAACAAAACGCTTGCGGATCGCTATCGAAATCCAGTCGACGACGAATGATCTGAGCCCGCTCGTTCGGCGCAGTGTGGCCACTCAGCGCAACGTTCAGACCGAAGCGGTCCAGCAATTGCGGACGCAACTCACCCTCTTCGGGGTTCATCGTGCCGATCAACACAAACTTCGCCGAATGCCGATGGGAAATGCCATCACGCTCGATCAGGTTGGTGCCGCTGGCGGCGACATCAAGCAGCAGATCCACCAAATGGTCCGGCAGCAGATTCACTTCATCGACATACAACACACCGCCATCGGCCTTGGCCAACACGCCGGGAGAAAACTGCGCACGACCATCGCTCAATGCCGCGTCCAGATCCAGCGTGCCGACCAGTCGCTCTTCGGTGGCGCCCAACGGCAAGGTGACAAACTGACCACTGGCCAACAGATCCGCCAGACCCCGGGCGAGCGTGGACTTTGCCATGCCGCGCGGGCCTTCAATCAGCACGCCGCCGATCTTTGGATCGATGGCCGTCAGGTACAGCGCCAGTTTCAGGTCATCGGCGCCGACCACGGCGCAGAGCGGGAAATGCGGGGTGTCGGTCATGTTCAGTCTCAGCTCTCTTCTTCTATATCCAGCAGCAGGTTTTCCAGGGCCTCTTTGTAGGCGCCCGGCTCCTGCCACATCCCGCGCTGTTGTGCTTCGAGCATGCGCTCGGTCATGTCGCGCAAGGCGTGGGGATTATGCTCGCGCACGAACTCGCGGGTCGCCGGGTCCAGCAAATACGCATCGGCCAGCAAGGCGTACTGGTGATCCTCGATCAACTGCGTGGTGGCGTCGAAGGCAAAAAGATTATCGACCGTCGCCGCCAGTTCGAACGCGCCTTTATAGCCGTGGCGCTTGACCCCGTCGATCCATTTCGGATTCGCCGCCCGGGAACGGATCACCCGGTTCAGCTCTTCTTTCAGGGTGCGAATCTTCGGCAGATCCGGCTGACTGTGATCGCCGTGATAACTGGCCGCCGCTTCACCGCGCAGGCTTTCCACGGCAGCGAGCATGCCGCCCTGAAACTGGTAATAGTCGTTGGAATCGAGCAGGTCATGCTCGCGGTTGTCCTGGTTTTGCAGCACGGCCTGTACCTGGCTCAGACGCTGGACGAACCGTTCGCGGGCGGCGGTGCCTTCGTCAGAACCGCCGTAAGCGTAGGCGCCCCAGCTAAGGTAGACCTCAGCCAGATCCTCGCGGGTTTGCCAGAGGCGACCATCGATGGCGCCCTGCACACCCGCGCCATAAGCACCGGGTTTGGCACCGAAAATCCGCCAGCCAGCCTGACGACGCGCAGCGTCCTCATCCAGACCCGATTGCCGCAACGCCTCGCGCTCGGCACGCACTTTGGCGGCCAACGGGTTGAGATCGTCCGGTTCGTCCAGTTCCGCCACGGCTTGAACGGCGGCGTCGAACAGACGGATCAGGTTGGCGAACGCGTCGCGGAAAAATCCGGAGACCCGCAGCGTGACATCGACCCGAGGCCGGTCGAGCAGGCTCAGCGGCAGAATCTCGAAATCATCGACTCGCTGACTGCCGGTGGCCCAAACCGGTCGCACGCCCATCAGCGCCATGGCCTGGGCGATGTCATCGCCGCCGGTGCGCATGGTGGCGGTACCCCAGACCGACAGGCCGAGTTGGCGCAGGTGGTCGCCGTGGTCCTGCAGGTGTCGTTCGAGAATCAGGGTTGCCGACTGGAAACCGATTCGCCACGCAGTGGTGGTCGGCAGGTTGCGCACGTCCACCGAATAGAAATTGCGCCCCGTCGGCAGCACATCAAGACGACCGCGACTCGGCGCACCACTCGGGCCGGCCGGGACGAAACGGCCGCTCAGGGCATCAAGCAAGCCATGCATTTCGGCCGGGCCGCAGGCATCGAGGCGCGGGGCAACGACTTCACGAAGATGGTCGATGATTACGCCGACTTCAGACCAGTGAGGACCCTGTGGGAGCGAGCTTGCTCGCGATTGCGGTGTGTCAGTCCCAGAAGTGTTGGCAGACAAGACGCCTTCGCGAGCAAGCTCGCTCCCACAGGAATCGCTCACAGCGTGCGTGATCAACTCCGTTGCGAACAGCTCAAGGCGTTCGCGGGTATCCCCCGCCGTGCGCCAGACTTCATCGCTCAGCGATTGCAGCTCCATCGGACGCGGGCCAGTCCAGGGTTCGGCAAGTGCGCAATCCAGCGGATCAAACCCCAACTGAAACGCCTTGGCCAACGCCCGCAACAGACTCGATTGCGCCCCTTTGCCATCGCCACGCGGAATCCGCAGCAGCGCGAGCAAGGTATCGATACGCAAACGTCCGGTCGGCGACTCGCCAAAAATGTGCAGCCCATCGCGGATCTGCGATTCCTTCAAGTCACACAGATACGTATCCAGACGCGGCAGCCAGATCGCCGCATCGGTATCGCTGTCGAGGGCTTCGTCGAGTTGCAGTTCGCGGTCAATCTGCGTGTCGCGCACCAGTTGCAGAATGTCGCGCTGCAACTCACGGGCGCGGCGCGGGTCAAGCAGTTGGGCTTCGTAATACTCGTCGGCCAACAGCTCCAGATTGCGCAACGGACCGTAGGTTTCAGCGCGGGTCAGCGGCGGCATCAAATGGTCGATGATCACCGCCTGGGTGCGACGTTTGGCCTGGGCGCCTTCGCCCGGATCGTTGACGATAAACGGATAGATGTTCGGCAGCGGCCCGAGCAGCGCGTCCGGCCAGCAGTTCTCCGACAGGCCGACGCCTTTGCCGGGCAGCCATTCGAGATTGCCGTGCTTGCCGACGTGAATCACGCCGTGGGCGCCGTAGGTCTGGCGCAGCCAGAAATAGAACGCGAGGTACGCGTGCGGCGGCACCAGATCCGGGTCGTGATACACCGCGCTCGGATCGACCTGATACCCCCGCGCCGGCTGAATGCCGACGAAGGTCAGGCCAAAACGCAGGCCGGCGATCATCATCCGCCCGTCGCGGCACATCGGATCGTTCTGCGGCGAACCCCAACGCTCCAGCACCGCCGCGCGATTGGCTTCAGGCAGCGCATTGAACATCGCCAGATAATCGTTCATCGCCAGGCTTTGCTGGCATGGACGCTGATCGAGGGTGTCAAGGTCATTACTGACGCCGCCGAGCAATTGCCGGATCAGTTCAGTGCCGCTTTCCGGCAGTTCAGCCGGCAGCGGATAACCCTCGACCTGCAACGCGCGCAGGATATTCAGCGCGGCGGCCGGCGTGTCGAGGCCGACGCCGTTGCCGATGCGCCCGTCCCGGGTCGGGTAGTTGGCGAGGATCAGGGCGATGCGTTTTTCAGCGTTCGGCACCCGCGCCAGTTCAACCCAGCGGCGCGCCAGTTCGGCCACAAAATCCATGCGCTCGGGCTGCGCCCGATAACACACCACATCGGACTGACTGCGCTCGCTGCGCCACGCCAGGTCCTTGAAGCTGATCGGCCGACTGATGATCCGGCCGTCGAGCTCCGGCAAGGCAATGTGCATCGCCAGGTCCCGCGGTCCAAGGCCCTGCTCGCTCTCGCGCCAACCGGGTTCATTGTCCTGGGCGCAGATCGCCTGGATCACCGGAATGTTTCGACGGAATGGCCGCAGATGCGGCGCTTCGGGACTGGACTGAGCGAAACCGGTGGTGTTCAGGATCACCGAAGCGTCAACCTCATCCAGCCAGTCCTCGACCACCGAGAGGCAGCCGGGTTCTTTCAGACTGGCCACGGCGATCGGCAGCGGATTGAGTCCGGCCGCCTGGAGCCGTTGGCAGAACACGTCGATAAACGCCGTGTTCGCCGCTTGCAAATGCGAGCGATAAAACAGCACCGCCGCTACCGGATGACCGGGCCGCCAATCGGCTTGCCAGTCACTCAGTGCGGCAGTGTTTTTGTTCGGGTGGTAAATCCCCGTGCGCGGCAGCGTCTGCGGCTCGCCCCACACGTAATCCCGCGCCAGCCAGCGGTTGGCCAGACAGCGGAAGAAGTCCAGCGCATTGCCCATGCCGCCCTGACGCAAGAATTGCCAGAGTCGGTCACGATCTTCGGCACCGACGGTGCTCAGGTCGCTGAGTTCCGGATCGGGCCGGTCATCGCCCGGCACCAGAATCACCTGCACGCCACGCTCGGACAATTCCACCAGCCGCTCGACGCCATAACGCCAATAAGCGATGCCGCCGTGCAGCGAGATCAGAATCACCTTGGCGTGGCGCAGCACTTCATCGACGTACAGGTCAACCGACGCATGGTTCTGCACCTGCATCGGGTTGGCCAGGCGTACGCTCGGGTAATCCTCGGGCAGTTGCTGCGCCGCTTCGGCGAGCAGCGCGAGGCTGGAATCGCCGCTGCACAGGATCACCAGCTCGGCGGGGGTTTGTCCAAGGTCGGCAATGTTGTCATCCGACACGAAACCGCCGGGCTGAGTCCTGAGCAGGTGCATGGTTTAAACGCTGAGCGCGGCGCGCAGTTGCGCTTCGAGCTGGGCAGCGTCCAGTTCCTGACCGATCAATACCAGACGGGTGATACGCGCTTCATCGGCGCTCCACTGGCGGTCGAAGTGCTTGTCAAAACGCGTGCCCACGCCCTGGATCAGCAGACGCATCGGCTTGTTCGGGATGGCCGCGAAACCTTTGACCCGCAGGATGCCGTGCTGGACCACCAGTTGCGTCAGCGCATCGAGCAGCAGGCTTTCGTCGGCTTGCGGCAGTTCGATGGAGATCGAGTCGAAGGCGTCGTGATCGTGGTCATCGTGATCGTCATCGCCTTCACCGTGGTGGTGATCGTGGTGGCTGTGGCGGCTGTCGATGTGTTCTTCGGAACCGGCGCCCAGACCGATCAGCACGTCCAGCGGCAGACGGCCATTGCTGGCTTCAATGATTTTTACTGCTGGCGGCAGTTCTTCGGCGACTTCCAGACGTACGCGCGCGAGGTCTTCAGGGCTGGTCTGGTCGGCCTTGTTGAGGATGACGAGGTCGGCGCTGGCCAGTTGATCGGCGAACAGTTCGTGCAGCGGGGATTCGTGATCCAGGTTCGGATCGAGTTTGCGCTGGGCGTCGACCTGATCCGGAAATGCGGCGAAGGTCCCGGCGGCCACGGCCGGGCTGTCGACCACGGTGATCACCGCGTCCACGGTGCAGGCGCTGCGGATTTCCGGCCACTGGAAGGCTTGTACCAGCGGCTTTGGCAGGGCCAGACCCGATGTTTCGATCAGGATGTGGTCGAGATCGCCGCGACGGGCCACCAGTTCACGCATCACCGGGAAGAACTCTTCCTGAACCGTGCAGCACAGGCAGCCGTTGGCCAGTTCGTAGACGCGGCCGGTGGCTTCTTCTTCGGTGCAGCCGATGGTGCATTGCTTGAGGATTTCACCGTCGATGCCCAACTCGCCAAACTCGTTGACGATCACCGCGATGCGACGGCCCTGGGCGTTGTCGAGCATGTGTCGCAGCAAGGTGGTTTTGCCCGAGCCGAGGAAGCCAGTGACGATGGTGACGGGAAGTTTGGCCAGTGTTTTCATCGGATGCCCTTTGGCAAGGTGGCGGGCATACGGGACGAGACCGGCAGCGCGGGTGCGTGCCTGGAGAGTTCGCCACCGGATCACCCCGCCCGGTTGAAAGTGAGAATCTGTGACGAGGCAGGTCTCCTGGCTGACGGTGTTCGGGCCTTGGCCCGGTATTCGCTGCGCCTTCCCGCTGGCTCTGGATTGAGTTGGCAGTGGCGTGGCAGCGAACAGCACCGTTCACAGTTGCGGGGGCAGCCGCGGCTTGGACCGCGTTCCCTTCTTAGCTTCGGCGTGGGCCGAAGAACCTCGAAAGCGCAAGGCTACGCATGCGCGCAAGGCGGGTCAACGTCTGCGGCAATTTCGTTATATGGACATCGTTCTTTAATATATTGATCGAAAACAGTTCTCAGTTAAAAAGTTAGTTGTAGGTTATCTCTTACATATCATCTAGCCACCAACTATCCCATCACGACGCTCGACCTTGAAATAGAGCGCTCGAACTCTCAAATTACATATCTTTACAAAAACCGAATTGATAAATTAAAACAAGATATGAAACATGAAGATTCAAAAGGACGCTGCACTCTACAAGAAAGGAATTCTTGCATGCCTGATTACTATCAGTATTCAACGATTTTTATTCCTGCCCATCCTGCTTACGCGCCTGCAATATGAGCGCCGACAATGCATTGCGGCAATCTGATGGCACCGTATTGCAGGAACTGTCCCAACTACTGCGTAATTGCCACTACGCGCACAGTTATCAATATCCGGCGATCCAGGTCGGGTTGTTGGGGCACGATGTGTCTCAGGCGTTCAACGCGACCTGGGAGCATTTGCACCCCGATACCTACCTGAGCGTGGAGAACGGCATACGCCAACGGCGCATCTGCAAGTTCGAATATCGCCAACGTGAGCGCCAGTGGACACCGCTGCAAGACTGCCATTTCTTTCAAGCCCAGGCTCACAACCCGCTGCTGGGCGGCGTCCAGCGCACCTACAGCCGCAGCGAGTCAACGTTTATCGAGTCTCCGGTCCTGCAAACCGTGCTCGCTGCTGACCTGGCGCTGATGGATCTGGCAGTTGGCCCGCGCGACTGGCTGGTGACCTGTCACCAGTTCCGCATCCTTTGCGACCGGCGTAATGCCGGCCTCGCCACACCCGAGGGCCGCCATCGCGATGGACACGATTTTGTCTTTCAACATCTGATTCAACGCCAGGACGTCATCGGCGGTGAAAGTCGGATATTCAATGAAAGTGGCGACTGTGTATTCAAGGCAACTTTGACGGATTACATGGAAACAGCCGTATTGAATGACCGAATACTTCTGCACGAAGTTTCCCCACTGCAAACATCAAGCATTAATTCGAATCGCGGCAGCCGCGACATGTTGATAATCGATTTCGACCTGGCGGACTACTAATGAACTCTTTGACGCATGCACTTTCAGCCAGCCCACCCGGCGCACATGACTTTATTATTGAGCAATTCCAACAAGCCTGTGCTCGACGAGTTTCAACGTTGTCGTTGACCGCCAACGAAAACATATTGTCCGAGACGGCGCGCACGCTCGGACAGAACCGTTTTTACGAGCGTTATTTATTCAACGCGCAAGCCATCGACGGTCAACGCTATGCCGCCCAATTCAATGGCATGCACGTTGAGCACTTCCCGGAAGTCGAAGCCTTGAAGACGCTGGCGACCCAGGCTGTGCAGGCGATGTTCAACGCTCCATTCGTCGAGTACCGGGTGCTGTCCGGCGTGCACTGTACGTTGAGCGTGCTGAGCGCGCTGACCGAGCCGGGCGATGCCATTCTGTCGCTTGCGCCGGAAAGCGGCGGGCATTTTGCGACCGGGCCACTGGTGCAGAAAATCGGCAGGCGCAGCGCATTTTTCACGCTGACGGCGGACGGACAGATCGATCTCGAAGCTGTCGATCAGACACTTCAGGCACTCGGTACAGCGCCGGCAGCCGTGCTGTTCGATCACGGCCTGACCACTCGGGCAATCGCAATCGAGCCATTGCGTACGTTGCTGAACCGCCGCGGGTTGGAGCGGACACTGATTATTTACGATGCGTCGCACACCCTGGGCCTGATCGCCGGACAGGCCTTTCCCAACCCGCTTGACGAAGGCGCGGATATTCTTCAAGGCAATACCCACAAATCCCTGGCAGGCCCGCACCGGGCACTGATCGTCTGCCGAAGCGCCGACCTGGCCTGGCGAATCGAACAGACGCTCAGCAGCGGTCTGGTCTCTTCCCCCAACCTGCCCGGCCTGCTGCAATTATTCATCACCCTGGTGGAAACCCGGCACTACGGACAGGCCTATGCCCAGCGCATGTGCGCCAACACCCGCCAACTACATGATGCCCTGAAAGGCTTGCCGGGCTGGACGCTACACCCCACCGACACGCACTTGCTCTTGCTTGAAGGCCCCCTGGCGCGGCAAGCGGCGCAGGAACTCAATGAACTGGGCATCCGGGTCAACAACAAACAAGTCCATGGACGCGATTGCCTGCGCTTCGGCCTTCAGGAAATCACTCGCCTGGGGATCAGCAGCGAGGACCTGGATGCCTTGGCCCACATAATCCGCAATGTCTTGAGCGGCGGTGCGAACGGCGTGGATCGGATCCGTCTGTCGCACATTTGCCAGCGCCTGAACCGAATCCATTACAGCTTCGACCCGGAGGTTTGCCGATGAAAGCAAGCGCCTGCCTGATCATAGGCAACATCCGCGAAGGTGAGTACGAAGGCCTGATTGCCGAGGGCATTACTCCGCTGTTGATCGCCGACAGCCGTAAAACCAGCAAGATCGCTGACGCGACAAGAATTTCGCCAGTGGCACAGTACGATTTTTCCAGAGGGCTGACGGCGGATCTGATCGGATTGACGCAACGTCTGCTCGATGAACACGGGTTCACCAGCGTGCTGAATTTCCGCGAAGGCTATGTTGCTGTCACAGCCCGCCTGTGCGCGGCGCTGCCAGCACTGGCTCACTTGCATCGCAACGTGGAAAACACGCTGGACAAGGCGTTGCAGCGCCAACACTTCCAGCAGTCGGACAACCCTGACCTGCACGTGCCGTCCCGCGAAGTACGAATCGACGACCTGCTGGCACACTCCGATGAACTGCCCTACCCGTTTATTCTGAAACCCGCGAACCTCTACAGCAGCCTGTTCGTTCGTTGCATCCACACTCACCACGATCTGCTCGACTATGCTCGCCACGAATGGCCGGCGCTGCAGCGTTATGTGGCCGGTAAAAGCCGCGAAACCGAGCAGTTGCTGTTGGAGGAGTTCCTCCAGGGCTCCAACCACTCCATCGACTGCGCAATCGCTGCGGATGGTTCGATCCACAGTTTTCCGATTGTCGACGTGATTGCCGGTGTCGATATCGGGCGTGGTGACTTCCACCATTTCGCCCGCTACACGCCATCGCTGCTGGAACCCGATGCCGGCCTGAAAGAACGCTGCCACCGACTGGCCCATGACGCCGTCAACGCACTGGGACTCAGAGGCACGTTTGCCCATGTCGAGTTCATTCTCACCGCCAGCGGACCGAAGATTCTCGAAGTCGGCGCGCGCCCCGGCGGCAGCCGGATTCACGTGATTCGCCAAGCCTGGGGCTTGCACCTGGACGTCTGCTACCACCGGACACTGTCCGCTGAAATGCAGCCTCTTTCCGGCCGCCCCCCCGTTGCGTTCGGCATTGCCACACCGTTCGCCCGCACCGACCGGTTCTATGACGGGCTGCACCACGCCGAGCGCATCGAACGCCTTGCGGGATTCCAGCGCCGGTATGCCTATGTCAACCCGGGCGATGCCATCGGACCGGTCAGCAACGGTTTCCAGAACTACCTGTACATCGAGTTCAAGCAACCCGATACCGCCAGCCTGCGCGAATCCTTGCTGGCCGTCGCCGACATCGATGTCTACGGCGAAGTCCCCGGCGCGACGAGCATCCGTCACATTCTGCTCATCGGCGGCCGCGATTCGGGAATGGACTGGGATACACAAAGGCAGTTTCGCTTTACCCTCGTCCAACAGCCTGGTGACCTGTCTGACTATCAGCGCAAGCACGCAACACCGGTACTGACGCCGGACATCGCAGAACTGGACGCTTACAGCGAAACCATCGAGCGACTGCACCGTCAGCACCCGTTCGATGCCGTGGTGTCATTTTCGGAACTGGGCCTGTTGCCGGCATCCCGGCTGGGCGAACAACTGGGCATCGCCCACAACAGCCTGGGCAGTGTCGAAGTCAGCCGCGACAAGCTGCTGTTTCGTCAATTGTTGCAAGGCAGCCGCTACGAATTGCCGGCCGCCGCCGTCAACAGTCGCGAGGAGGTTCGTGCCTTCGTGCTCCGTCACGGCCCGGCCATTGTCAAACCCGTCAACGGCTCCGGCAGCCAAGGCGTCTACGCCATCGACCGGCCAGAGGATGTCGCGCAACTGCCGCTTGAGGGCCGCAATCTGATCGAGGCCTTCGCCACCGGCGAGGAATACAGTGTCGAATCCTTGAGTCTGGATGGCCGGCACCAGATTCTCGGCATCACCCGCAAACACACCAGCGGTGCGCCGGGGTATGTCGAAACCGGCCACGACTTTCCCGCCGGGCTCGATGATGACAGCCGCGTGCAAATCGAAGAAGCCGTGCTGTGGCTGCTCGAACGCATGGGCAACCGCTGGGGCCCGGCTCACACCGAGATCAAGCTCGACGGTTCACGCCTGCACTTCATCGAGACCCAGACTCGCTTCGGCGGCGACCAGATATGGGAAATGGTCTGGAAAACCACCGGCGTGCATCTGGCGGCCAGCACCATCGCCGCAATGACGGGCTCTGCACTGCCGGAAATCGAGAAACCCTACGTGAAAATGGCGATTCGCTACATTGAAGCGGACCACACCACCGACCCGAAACCGCTGCAGGGGCGTCTGCTGCAACAGCCGTTTGCGCTGCGCGCGATCCTCAACCATGACAAGTTCGGCCGGCCCATCCGCCGTTCTGCAGACCGTCACGGCTACGTGCTGCTGGGCTGTAGCGACGCGGACGACCAGGCAGCCTTCAACGCTGCGATTTCCCACCCACGGTTCACTACCCAAGGACAGGCGCAATGACCACGAATGAAACGCTGTACCGTATCGATGGCCCGATCAGCCAGGATTTTCCGCTGATCTCCTTCTCCACCAATGTCTACGACAACCCGGCGGATATCTTCGGCTCAATCACCGATCTGGCCCGACATTTCAAGGCCGTGGAGTTCGAAATCGGCGAAGACGCCGAACAGGTCTTCTGGTCACTCAGCGCCGAGGAACGTGTCAATCTGGCCCGGCAGATCCGCCGTTTCACTGAGCACAATGGCATCACCCTGACCGTGCATGCCGGCTGGTGGGGACGCCAGTACAACCTGTGCTCCCCGGATCTGGCCGAACGCGCCCAGGCGGTCGACTGCCTGAGCGCCGCCGTGGATTTTTCCCGTGAGGCGGGTGCCACCAGCGTCACCTTCCACCCCGGCTATAAGGATCAGCTGGAAAACGGCGTGTTGCTGGACAACCTGATCGACGCGATCAATCAGGTCAGCACACGCTGCAACACCGATGGCATTGCCCTGTGCCTGGAAAACATGGGCGGACAGCGACCGAAATTTCCGGTATTCACGGTCGAGGAACACCTGCGCTTCCACCAGGAAACCGGATGCTTCGTGACCATCGACGTGACGCACCTGTGTTCGCTGCTGCCGTATGGCGAAAGCCTGTTCGAAGCCATCGCCGGTCTGGCGCCGATCACTCGGCACCTGCACATTGCCGATCTCAACGATACGCACCACCAGCATCTGCCGATCGGCGAAGGCAACCTGCGCCTGAGCGATGTGCTCAATCGTTTCGCGGTCAACGGCTATCGCGGGGTCGCGGTGGTGGAAGAGTTCATTCCGCGCTTCTCCACCGAGTACTACCTGGAGAAGGCCCTGGCCTACAAGAAAGGGGTCGAGGAACTGCTCGCCGGCACGCGGCAAAGCACCCATGCCGGTTGATACCGCGCTGGCAAAAACGGTGTCGCACAACGAGATTGCGACCGGCATTCGCGATGCGCTGCCGTTCGTGTTCTCGCTGTTGCTGACTTTCACCCTGATCGGCATGCTCGGGCGCCGCCATGGCCTGGACTTGCCGGCCATGGTGGTGTTCAGCGGCACGGTGATGGCCTCGCCATTGCAACTGACGCTGCTGGAAACACCCGCGCATCTGCTGAACGCCTTTGGTGTGCTGGTCTCTGCGCTGAGCATCAACCTGCGCTTTCTGGTTTTCACGCTGAGCCTGAAATCCAGCCTTGAAGGGCCGATCAAGGCGTTCGTTCCGGCGCTGGCGGTGATGGCCAATGCTGCATTCACGCTTATGTCGATCCGCAAGGAACAGCAGCCGATCAGTCGAGCGTACGCCAACACCGTGTGCTTTTTGCTGTATGCCGCCGCCCTGCTCGGCACCATCGCCGGCTATTGCTTTGCGAGCCTGGCCGACAACGCCGTGATGGATCACGTCAGCGTGGTGATCGCCGTCTTCATCAGCGCCTCGCTTGGCAAGATGGCCCGCGAGCGTCACAGCTTCCACGCGCAGTGGATCGCCGGCCTGGCCACCGCCGCCAGCTTGCTTTGGCTGGGCGAAGTGAGCCTGCTGCTGGTCCTGGCAGTCACAGTCCTGACGAGTTATGTCTATGACCGAACCTAGTACTTTCTGGTTGTATGTGCTGATCTGCGCGCTGGTGTCCGCGATTTGCCGGCTGCTGCCGTTGGCGGTCGATGTCGAGCGGCTGTCCGGCGGTGCCCGCAGCTTCATCGGTCGCCTCGGCAAGTACACGTCGGTGGCGATGCTGGTCAGCCTGCTGGCGGGGTCACTCCTTCCACTGACCAAGCAGCACGCCGCTGCAATGCAGTGGATTGTGCCGGTAACGCTGGCCTGGCTGCTGAGCCTGACGCCAATCAAGTCCTATTACGCGTTTCTGATCGCCTTGGCGGTGTACGTGGCACTCGCGACGCTTTAGCGCCGTCGATTGACGCGAATCCCCCGCCCATGGTCTCCTACACAACTTGTTACGGGTGCCCTTCACAGGGTGAAACGGGAAACCGGTGAATCATGTGCTTTACTCTAAAGCCATGTCAGTCCGGTGCTGCCCCCGCAACGGTAAGCGAGCGAAGCGTCAGATCCACTGTGCCGATGGCATGGGAAGGTGACGCTTGCAGGTCGGCCTGACGCCAGCCCCTCGTGAGCCCGGAGACCGGCCCGCAACACACAGTGCGCATCCTGCGTTACTGAACATAACAAACCCGCGGTGGGCGGGCGCTGTTCGAACCTCTGCGTGCCTGACTCGCAGGGATTTTCATGCGCTCGGTTCACCCGCTGACACTCCAGAGGGAAGCGCCATGTCGATCATCAGCAGCACCGGCAGCAATTCGGACAAGATCTCCAGCACCACTACCCTGAGCCAACGCCTGACCGCCGCCGTCTGCGCGTCGATCCTGGGTGCGTGCCTCGTGTATTTCGCCGGTTTCTCGCACATCGAAGCGGTACACAACGCCGCCCACGATACCCGTCACAGCGCCGCGTTCCCGTGCCACTGAGACCTGACAACATGATCAAGCGTATTGCGCAGACCGCAGGTTTCACCGGCCTTCTGGCCGCCCTGCTCCTGACGTTGCTGCAAAGCTTCTGGGTTTCGCCACTGATTCTGCAGGCCGAAACCTTCGAGAAAGCCGAACCGGTGGTCGAGGTTCACGAACACGCCGCCGGCACCGCCGCCCACACCCACGATGCCGAAGCCTGGGAGCCGGAAGACGGCTGGCAGCGCGTGCTGTCCACAACCGGCGGCAATCTGGTGGTTGCCGTGGGCTTTGCCCTGATGCTGGCGGGTTTGTACACCCTGCGGGCGCCGACCAAAACTTCCCAAGGTCTGCTCTGGGGCCTGGCCGGTTACGCGACCTTCGTGCTCGCCCCGACCATGGGTCTGCCGCCGGAGCTGCCGGGCACCGCCGCTGCCGACCTGGCCTCGCGTCAGATGTGGTGGATCGGCACTGCCGCCTCCACCGCTGTCGGTCTGGCCTTGATCGCGTTCAGCCGCAACTGGCTGATGAAGATCCTCGGCGTAGCGATCCTTGCCGTGCCGCATGTGATCGGCGCGCCACAACCGCAAGTGCATTCGATGCTCGCGCCGGAAGCTCTGGAAGCGCAGTTCAAAATCGCTTCGCAGTTGACCAACGTCGCGTTCTGGCTGGCCCTGGGCCTGATCAGCGCCTGGTTGTTCCGCCGCAAAAGCGAAGGCCAGTACCACGCATGACCGATGACAGCGCAGCGCCGACCTTCGTGGTCGGCCTGGGCTGCCAGCGCGGCTGCCCGGCCAGCACGCTGCGCGCATTGCTTGATCAGGCGCTACAGGCGCATCGAATTGATCTTGAGAAGGTCAGGGCGCTGGCCAGCATCGACCTCAAGCGCGATGAACCCGGCCTGCAGGAACTCGCCGCACAACTGGCGCTGCCGTTGCTGTATTTCAGCAGCGAAGAGCTGGCCTGTTATCAGCAACGCTTGAGTCATCATTCACAAATCGCCTTCGAACGCACCGGTTGCTACGGCGTGGCGGAAAGTGCCGCCCTGGCACTCGCCGAACAGTTGATCAGTGGCCCGGCAAAACTGCTGATTTCCCGGCAAAAGTACGCGCAGGCAACTCTGGCATTGGCCGGCGCTGCGTAAATTCCCGATAATTCCTGCTTTCGATCATGAGCATTCTTCATCTGAAGGGCTTGTGAAGCACTGCACTGCCCTTTTCTACAGGATCCAGCGATGACCGTTTATTTCATCGGCGCCGGCCCCGGCGACCCGGAATTGATCACCGTCAAAGGCCAGCGGCTGATCCGCGGTTGCCCGGTGATCATCTACGCAGGTTCGCTGGTACCGACGGCGGTGCTGGACGGGCATTGCGCTGAAACCGTGATCAACAGCGCCGAGCTGCACCTGGAACAGATCATCGACCTGATCAAGACCGCCCACGCCAGGGGCCAGGACGTCGCGCGGGTACATTCGGGCGATCCGAGTCTGTATGGCGCCATTGGCGAGCAGATCCGTTATTTGCGCGAGCTGGATATTCCTTTCGAGATCATTCCCGGCGTGACTGCCACGGCTGCGTGCGCCGCGCTGCTGGGCGCTGAACTGACCCTGCCGGACATCTCACAAAGCGTGATTCTGACCCGTTACGCGGACAAGACAGCGATGCCCGCCGGTGAAGAACTCGGCAATCTGGCGCAGCACGGGGCGACCATGGCGATTCATCTGGGGGTCAATCATCTGGAGAAGATTCTGGCTGAGTTGCTCCCGCATTACGGCGCGGACTGCCCGATCGCGGTGATTCACCGGGCGACGTGGCCGGATCAGGATTGGGTGGTGGGGACGCTGGAGGACATTGTCGCGAAGGTGGCGGCGAAGGGGTTTCGGCGTACGGCGTTGATTCTGGTTGGGCGGGTTTTGGGTAGCGATCACTTTGGTGAGTCATCGCTGTATCGCGCGGGGCATGCGCACCTTTATCGACCATGAATGCGACGCGGAGCGTCCCGGGCTGCATTCCAACGCAGAGCGTGGGAACGATCAAATTTCACGCAAAAAAAACGGCGCTCACGGGGCGCCGTTTTTCATGCCGCAGCGAACGCCTTAGTAGTAGGCGTTTTCTTTCTGCGTGTGGTCGGTCACGTCGCGAACGCCCTTGAGCTCCGGAATGCGCTCGAGCAAGGTGCGCTCGATGCCTTCCTTCAGGGTCACGTCCGCCTGGCCGCAGCCTTGGCAACCGCCGCCGAACTGCAATACGGCAATGCCGTCTTCAACCACATCGATCAGGCTGACCTGACCGCCGTGGCTCGCCAGCCCCGGGTTGATTTCGGTTTGCAGGTAGTAGTTGATGCGCTCGTTGATCGGGCTGTCGGCGTTGACCATCGGGACTTTGGCGTTTGGCGCCTTGATGGTCAGCTGGCCGCCCATGCGGTCGGTGGCGTAGTCGACGACGGCATCATCGAGAAACGCTTCGCTGAACGAGTCAATGTAAGCAGTGAAGCTTTTCAGCCCCAGCGCCGTGTCTTCAGGTTTTTCTTCGCCCGGCTTGCAGTAGGCAATACACGTTTCGGCGTATTGGGTGCCAGGCTGGGTGATGAAAACGCGGATGCCGATGCCCGGAGTGTTCTGCTTGGAGAGCAGATCGGCCAGGTAATCATGGGCGGCGTCGGTAATGGTAATAGCGGTCATGGAGACTCCTCGCAGGCTTGAGGCGGAGTTTACGCCAATCGGCGCGCGGCACAAAGTCCTAGTATTTACGTAGGAATAGTTCGCAAATCGGCTAAGCGCCACGTTCGCCGTCGATCCGAGCTTTAAGCCACTGATAACTGCGCTTTTCCACCCATTCGTAGCTCAGCCACGAACCGATAGCAATGGCCAGTGCGCAGGCGCCAAACATCAAATACGGGTTGATCCCATAGCGCCGGGCCAGATACCCGCCGGCCGACAGCACCAGCACGTGCATCAGGTACACCGAGTACGAACAGTCGCCCAGCAATTTGAGCAACCTGTTGCGCTCGACATGTCGCTCCAGCGCAATGCTGGCCATGACCAGCACAGCACTGGGCACGCCCCAGTTGAGCAATCGGGGTTCCGGTGGCAGGTGATAGATCGCCAGCAACGCCGCGCCGATCCCCAGTAACGGCAGCCAGAGCGCCGGCCCGATCCAGCCGCGGCGGTAAAGCATGCCGACGCCGATCCCCAGCAGGAACTCATAAACGATGTCCGAGCGATAAAACTCGCTGACCCAGCCAAACCCGGTCCAGGCCTGGCACACCGCAAACAGCAGCGCCGCGACCACCAGCAAGCGCACTTGCAGCCGGAACAACAGCGCCCAGGCGAACAACACGTAGAACAGCATTTCGTAATTCAGGGTCCAGCCGACGTTCAGGGTCGGGTAGATCCCGTAGCCACCGGGGTTTTCGGTCGGGATAAACAGCAGCGACAACAGCAAATGGCTCCAGTCCACTGTCTGATCCGGCAGCAATGGCCGGGCGAACACCACCAGCAACGCCATCAGGACGGTGTAGAGCCAATACGCCGGCACAATCCGAAACAGTCGATACAGCAGAAACCGCGTCGGCGGCAACGCCTTGCCTTCGGTGGACAGGAAAATCACCAGCCCGCTGATCACGAAAAAGATATCGACGCCCACCGCGCCCTTGTCGATGAACAGCTGCCCTATCGGCCCGCGCGCCTTGAAGTCGAAGAAAATCTGCATGAAGTGATGGCAGACCACTGCCCACGCGGCCAGCCCGCGCAGGGCCTGCACTGAAATCAACATCGATGGCGCTCCCGATTCCGTACATCACAGGATTGGGACAACCGCCATCGTTCAAACGATCAAAGATTCTCGTACCGGTTCATATCCAGCACGCCCTCTTCCACCGGCTCGGTCTCGTGGATGTACTGGCTCAAGTCGTGGAAATAGAACCAGAACTGCGGATGGCTGCGGCGGATGCCCCAGCGTTCGACGATTTTCTCGAACTGCGCCGCATCCTTTGCACTTTCCATGGCGTCGACAAATGCCGGCACCTGATCAGCCGGGATGTTGAACATGAAGTTCGGGTAGCTGCTGAGCACACCCGGATAGATCGTCAGCGTGTCCAGCCCCGGTTGATAGCGCAGCGATTCACCGAGCAGGAACGCCACGTTGCTGTGGGCGCGGTTGCGCATAAGGCTGTAGACCTCGCGTTTGCCGCTGCGGGTTTCAACCCGAAGCATGGTCGCTTCCGGCAATTGATCGATCACTTTCAAGCCAGCCGCCGGGCGTGAAGTCAGGCGGCTCAGCGCCTGTTCGGCGTTTTGCAGGGCCGGGTCGATGTTCGGACGCGAGCAATAGGCGTCTGCGCAGCGGTTGATCGGATCCGGATGCGCGTTGAGGTCGCCATAGCGCGCCAGCAATTGCATGGCGAAATCGTGTTTCGGGTCTTTCTCGTCGAGCTTCAGCGCGGTCGGCTTGTCGTCATCGATGGCTTCGTAATCGAGCCACATCTTGAACTGGCCGCTGCTCTGGTACCAATCGTCGAGGTAGCCCTCGCGAGAATCGGCAGGCATCAGACGCAGGAAGTTCTGCTCGGCGCCGTTGCGGATCAGGTCGAAATACAAGCGGGTTTGCGCCTGATGGGAGACGTTGCCGAACACATCGAAATTCACCGCCAACTGGTAATAGGTGCGCTCCAGCAGCGGATAGTCGAACAGCCACATCGTCTGCGGCACTTCGCCGATCAGGCCCTTGGTCACCGAGGCGCTGTCGAAGTGACGGAAGATGCTGAGCAAGGCGTTGTCGTTGCCGGCCCACAGGGTCGACCAGCTCGGTGCCGGCAGGTCGGCGTAGCTGTCACGGCGCAGGGCTTCGTATTTGTTTCGCTTGTTGCGGTAGTTGTGCCACAGGCTCAGCACGCTGCCGACATCGTCGTTCTGCCCCGGCATGGCCAGCAACGGCGTGGCCTGGCCGCGATAGTTCGGGTCGGTGATGTACAGGTCGTGTTCCGGCGCCTGGAACAGCGCCCAGAAGTTGTCGCGGATCACGTCGGTTGCGATCTGCCCGCGGCATACCGGCCCGCGAATGAATGTACGCACGAAGTATTCGGCGTTATCGAGCATGAACTGATAGCGCGCCTGCGCCGGAATCGCCTCAAAGGTCGCGAACGGGTTGGCCCGGCTCTGCGGTCCGTAGCCCGGCAAGGCATTGACCTGCCAGTGGCCGTTGTAGAACAGGCTTTTGACCCGCGCCATCTTCGCCGCGCTCAGCGGATAAGTGATGTGGGTCTTGTGCACGATCACGCCCTGCACCGGCCACAGACGGTAATAAACCTGGGTCCCCGGATCGTCGTTCGGGCGACGCGTGGCAATCAGATCGATTGGCTTCCCCGTCGGTGTGCGCGAACGCACCCACTGGAAGTAATGCCCCGGCTCGCCGTCCTTGAAATAGATATGCGCCAGGAACCAGTGCTCGAACAGCCAGCGCCCGACCAGGCTTTCCCGCGCGCCGGGCTGGTTGAGCAGGTTTTCCCACTGAACGATCTGCAACGCCTCTTTGGCGCTCGGCGCCAGGCCTTGCTCATCGATCGGCGCACCGGACGCCAACCAACGTTGCAACGTCTGATATTGCTGATCGGTCAGGCCGGTCACCGCCAGCGGCATGCCCTCTTTCGGATGGGCGCTGGCATAACCGTCGAACTCGGCGGGCATCGCGCACAGGTTCTCGCGATTGAGCCCCAGCACGATGTCTTCCGGCAGTCTGGCGTTGGGCGTCAGCGGCGTTTTGTGCCCCAGCTCCAGCATGCGCGCCATCAGCGCGGCCTGACTGCCTTGAGCATCGAGTACGGAATAGAAATCTTTCTGCTGCCAGGCACGTTTGCCAAAGGCGTCATAGAACAGCCGCGTGGTCGGTGCCGCCTGGGTGCGTTCGCCATCATAGACCGGCATCTTGCTCGCACCACGGGCAGCGCCCTCGCCGCTGCCCAGATTGAGCTGGCAGGCGGAGTCGTAGCACGCATGGCAGGCCACGCACTTCTCGGTGAAGATCGGCTGGATATCGCGAGTGTAAGAAATAGCGGGAGAAACGGCAGGACTTTGCGCCGCCGCGCCAAAGCTTAAAAACAGCAATGCAATGCTGATGACGCGGTACGACATGTCCCTGATCCTGATCCAGAAGAAAAACGCCGCGATTCTACCGTTATGACGACCGTACCAACATGAGCGATATTCATGCAAAAGCGCCACATGCTCTAAAACCGCACAGGTTTGTTATGATCCCGGCCCTTCGTCATGGTCTTTTTCCGAGTAGTCCCAATGTCCGATCGCAGCGTTCGCCTTCAAGCTCTCAAGCAAGCTCTCAAAGAGCGCATCCTGATTCTCGACGGCGGCATGGGCACGATGATCCAGAGCTACAAGCTCGAAGAACAGGATTATCGCGGCAAACGCTTCGCCGACTGGCCGAGTGACGTCAAGGGCAACAACGACCTGTTGGTACTGACCCGCCCGGACGTGATCGGTGGCATCGAAAAAGCCTACCTGGATGCCGGCGCCGACATCCTCGAAACCAACACCTTCAACGCCACCCGGATTTCCATGGCCGACTACGGCATGGAAGAACTGGTCTACGAACTCAACGTAGAAGGCGCCCGGCTGGCGCGCAAGGTCGCCGATGCGAAAACCCTCGAGACGCCAGACAAGCCGCGTTTCGTCGCCGGCGTGCTCGGTCCTACCAGTCGCACCTGCTCACTGTCACCGGACGTCAACAACCCGGGCTATCGCAACGTCACCTTCGATGAGTTGGTGGAGAACTACACCGAAGCCACCAAAGGTCTGATCGAGGGCGGCGCCGACCTGATCCTGATCGAAACCATCTTCGACACCCTGAACGCCAAGGCTGCGATCTTCGCCGTGCAAGGCGTGTTCGAAGAACTGGGCTTCGAGTTGCCGATCATGATTTCCGGGACCATCACCGATGCCTCCGGCCGTACCCTGTCGGGCCAGACCACCGAAGCGTTCTGGAACTCCGTGGCCCACGCCAAACCGATTTCGGTGGGCCTGAACTGCGCCCTCGGCGCCCGCGAGCTGCGTCCGTACCTGGAAGAGCTGTCGGACAAGGCCAGCACCCACGTATCCGCCCACCCGAACGCCGGCCTGCCGAACGAATTCGGCGAGTACGACGAGCTGCCGGCGGACACTGCCAAGGTCATCGAAGAATTCGCCCAAAGCGGTTTCCTCAACATCGTCGGCGGTTGCTGCGGCACCACACCGGGCCACATCGAAGCCATCGCCAAAGCCGTCGCCGGCTACGCGCCACGGCAGATTCCGGACATTCCCAAGGCATGCCGCCTGTCGGGTCTGGAACCGTTCACGATCGATCGCAGCTCGCTGTTCGTCAACGTCGGCGAGCGGACCAACATCACCGGTTCCGCGAAATTCGCCCGTCTGATCCGTGAGGACAACTACACCGAAGCCCTGGAAGTCGCCCTGCAGCAGGTCGAGGCCGGCGCCCAGGTGATCGACATCAACATGGACGAAGGGATGCTCGATTCGAAGAAGGCCATGGTGACCTTCCTCAATCTGATTGCCGGCGAACCGGACATCTCCCGCGTACCGATCATGATCGACTCCTCGAAATGGGACGTGATCGAAGCCGGCCTCAAATGCATTCAAGGCAAGGGCATCGTCAACTCGATCAGCATGAAAGAAGGCGTCGAGCAGTTCATCCACCACGCCAAGCTGTGCAAACGCTACGGCGCGGCAGTTGTCGTGATGGCGTTCGACGAAGCCGGCCAGGCCGACACCGAAGCGCGCAAGAAAGAAATCTGCAAACGTTCCTACGACATTCTGGTCAACGAAGTCGGCTTCCCGCCGGAAGACATCATCTTCGACCCGAACATCTTCGCCGTGGCCACCGGCATCGAAGAACACAACAACTACGCTGTGGATTTCATCAACGCCTGTGCCTACATCCGTGACGAACTTCCGTATGCCCTGAGCTCCGGCGGCGTGTCCAACGTGTCGTTCTCGTTCCGCGGCAACAACCCGGTGCGCGAGGCGATTCACTCGGTGTTCCTGCTGTACGCGATCCGCGCCGGCCTGACCATGGGCATCGTCAACGCCGGTCAGCTGGAGATCTACGATCAGATCCCGCAGGAACTGCGCGACGCCGTCGAAGACGTGATCCTCAACCGCACGCCTGAAGGCACCGATGCCCTCCTCGCCATCGCCGACAAGTACAAGGGCGACGGCAGCGTCAAGGAAGCCGAAACCGAAGAATGGCGCGGCTGGGACGTCAACAAGCGTCTGGAGCATGCGCTGGTCAAAGGCATCACCACCCACATCGTTGAAGACACCGAAGAGTCCCGCCAGTCCTTCGCCCGCCCGATCGAAGTGATCGAGGGCCCGTTGATGGCGGGCATGAACATCGTCGGCGACCTGTTCGGCGCCGGCAAAATGTTCCTGCCGCAGGTGGTGAAGTCCGCCCGCGTGATGAAACAGGCCGTGGCCCACTTGATCCCGTTCATCGAGCTGGAAAAAGGCGACAAGCCGGAAGCCAAGGGCAAGATCCTGATGGCCACGGTAAAAGGCGACGTGCACGACATCGGCAAGAACATCGTCGGCGTGGTGCTGGGTTGCAACGGCTATGACATTGTCGACCTCGGCGTGATGGTGCCGGCCGAGAAGATCCTGCAGGTAGCCCGCGAAGAAAAATGCGACATCATCGGCCTGTCCGGCCTGATCACCCCGTCGCTGGACGAAATGGTTCACGTGGCCCGCGAGATGCAGCGTCAGGACTTCCACCTGCCGCTGATGATCGGCGGCGCGACCACTTCCAAGGCGCACACGGCGGTGAAGATCGAGCCCAAGTACAGCAATGACGCGGTGGTCTACGTGACCGACGCCTCCCGCGCCGTGGGCGTGGCGACGCAGTTGCTGTCCAAGGAACTGAAAGCCGGTTTCGTCGAGAAGACCCGCGAAGAGTACATCGACGTCCGCGAGCGCACCGCCAACCGCAGTGCCCGCACCGAGCGCCTGAGCTACGCGGCCGCGATCGCCAAGAAGCCGCAGTTCGACTGGGCCACGTACACCCCGGTCAAACCGACCTTCACCGGCACCCGCGTGCTGGACAACATCGACCTCAACGTACTGGTCGAATACATCGACTGGACGCCGTTCTTCATCTCCTGGGACCTGGCCGGCAAATTCCCGCGCATCCTCGAAGACGAAGTGGTCGGCGAAGCGGCGACCTCGCTGTACAAGGACGCCCGCGAGATGCTCACCAAGCTGATCGACGAAAAGCTGATCAGCGCTCGTGCGGTATTCGGCTTCTGGCCGGCCAATCAGGTGCATGACGACGATATCGAGCTGTACGGCGATGACGGCAAGCCCATGGCCCGCCTGCATCACCTGCGTCAGCAGATCATCAAGACCGACGGCAAGCCGAACTTCTCGCTGGCCGACTTCGTCGCGCCGAAGGACAGCGAGGTGACCGACTATGTCGGTGGTTTCATCACCACCGCCGGGATCGGCGCCGAAGAAGTGGCCAAGGCATATCAGGACGCTGGCGACGATTACAACTCGATCATGGTCAAGGCACTTGCCGACCGTCTGGCCGAGGCCTGCGCCGAATGGCTGCACCAGCAGGTGCGTAAGGAGCATTGGGGTTACGCCAAGGATGAAGCCCTCGACAACGAGGCGCTGATCAAAGAACAGTACTCAGGCATTCGTCCTGCACCGGGCTACCCGGCGTGCCCGGATCACACCGAAAAAGCCACGCTGTTCGCCCTGCTCGACCCCGAGGCGCAGGAAATGCGCGCCGGCCGCAGCGGCGTGTTCCTCACCGAGCACTACGCGATGTTCCCGGCGGCAGCGGTCAGCGGCTGGTACTTTGCGCATCCGCAGGCGCAGTACTTCGCCGTGGGCAAGATCGACAAGGATCAGGTCCAGAGCTACACCTCGCGCAAGGGCCAGGAACTGAGCCTGACCGAGCGCTGGCTGGCGCCGAACCTGGGTTACGACAACTGAACAATCAGTGCTGATCAGCCCCTCCGGAAGAGGAGGAACCACCGGGTTCCTCCCAGTCCGTGTCTGCCATCCACTGTTCAAGCGTCTCCCGGGTAATGCCCAGTGCCGACTGGTAGCCCGTACGATCAAAATAGTCACGGATCCGTTGCAGACTGGCAGTCGACAGTGAGCGATAGTTTCCGGATAAACGGGTGTCGAGCAGCAGCTCGTCATGATTGCCGTCAAAGAGCTGCTCTGGAACATCCCTGATCGAATTGCCCAACAATCTCAGTGTGCGCAAGTGTTCGGCCTGTAAAACTTGTGCCGGCCATTCCCTCAGGTCGTTACCGCTCAAATGCAGCGCTTCGAGCCAGGGCGGGATCGCTTCGTTGAAGTAGCGGATCCGGTTGTGGTTCAACTCCAGCAGTTCCAACCCCTCAAGAGACGCTGCACTGAAGGCTCTGAAATGGTTGAGGTTCAGGCGCAAGCGCTTGAGATGGTTCAGCGAACCTAATAATTGCTCGGCTGCATGAGCGTCATGCAACCGATTGGCGGACAAATCCAGTTGCTCCAGTCGCTCCATATCGCCAATGGCTTGCGGCAGGTCTCGCAGCGCGTTGGCGGCCAGATCCAGGGTTTCCACTTGATTGAATGACGTGAGAAACCCTTGCAGCCCCTGCTCGCTCAGCTCCAGCCCCCTGAGGCTCAGACCCTTTACATGAGGAAAGGCTTCCGGCAGGTCGGGCAACGCCCCCACTCCGGGAATACCCTCCAGATCCAGCACATAGTCGGTTACGCCGGCCTCGCCAAACAGGCCCATTTGCCAGCACTCCATGATTCTGTGCGCCGCCTGCGCCCGGCCTTTCGAGGAAATCCGCGGCTGCCTGAAACGCATGTCGACACTGCGTCGCACGAAGATCCAGCCATTGAGCTCGCGCGTCAGCGCTTCGAACCGTTGGTTCCAGTCATTGATACGAGCATTGACTTGCGCGTCAGTAGCCCCGAAGCGCAGGTATTCGACCACGTCAATCGCGTCCTCCTCCGACAGACCGGGAATCACCCGCTGCAAGCGGCTGATGAAGGAAGAAAGACTTTCTTCGGCAGGCGGCGCCGGTGGCAACTGCAACAACCGCGATGCCACAAGGGATCCGGTCTCCATGGGTTGCGCGCTCCTGTCGGGCAGGGGTTCAGCGGCAAATCTCGCCAGCGCTCCCTCCGGCAGCCCCAGCGTCGACTCGACCCGGGACCGGGCCGCCTGCAGCTGAATTTGTGTGTCTGGCCCAAGGGGAGCACCCGTCAGAAGCATGTTGATCAGCAGGTCATCACGGGCCAGAGCCTGCGGTGGCAGCGAGGTAACGCGGGTGTTTCGCAAATCCAGCCAGCGCAACGCCTGAAGGTCCTCGGCGCCCCGTGGCCACTGCTGCAACTGCGTGCCTTCAAGGCTCAGCGCCTTCAAGTTCGGCATGCTCGACATATCCAACCTGTAAATCGGATTGCCGGACAGGTCGAGTTCGACCAGTCTGGCGCGGATATCCGTCGGGATCGGGTTGGTTGTCAGCGCACAGTCACTGAGGTCGAGATATCGAACCTCGGGAAAAGCGCGGAGGAAATTGCGGATCTGACCTGTTTCCGACCGACGCGATTGCACAAGCAGGAATTTGACGTGGGGAAAGCTCGCCGACAGCGACGGCAGCGGATCATCGCAGACCCAGACAAATTGGTCGTAGCCGCGATTGCTCGCAGCCAAGGGGGCTTCACGCCAGCAGCGTTTCAAGTCATGCGCGGCTCTCAAACGTTCTTCAAGGCCGGGGCCGGGGGCCGCCCAGTGATCGAGGGTCGATTCAAGGCGTTCCCATTCCTGAGCACGCTCGTTGAGCCACTGCATGATCTGAACATCACTTTGCCCCTCTCGCATCGCTCGCAGCACAACTCCGTTGGCCTGTCTGAAATCCAGATTCGGATAGAGTTCCAGCACTTGCACCGCGAGTGAAGTGTTGATCCCCGGGCGCCCCAGCGCGCCCTCGCCACTGGCGAGATACCCAAATCGACGATTCTTGAGGCGTATCGGAGGTTGGTACGTACGGTTGCTCGGACTTGAGGGGGCCACGGCCGTACGAACCTGCTCAGGATGCGCCGTTGCATGGTCGATGATTGCCCGTTGCAAGCGAGCGCTGCTTTCACTTCCAGACAGCCCCAGACCTTGACTGGCTTCCTGTGGCAAGGCGCGCATGAGCGAGGGAAAAAAGGTATCGAGCTGGCCGTTCTGCGTCCATCCATGGTCACTGAATGCCTGAAACAGCGGCCCTTGCTTGACCACGTACACCCGGTTCGTGACCGACTCGCCGCCAATCGCCTCCAGCAACGGCCCGTGAATGTGTGAATCACGAAGTTCAAGCCGCACATCGTCCGGCCAGCCCGGCAACTTTTCGAGTAATCGCAAGGCCAGCCGGCAGCTGTCGATGGAGGGATGCTCTTGATGCAGGCCGGCATAGGTTCGGGCCGCCCTTCCCTGTCCGGCGTACCAGCGTGCCTCCTCCAGCAGGCGGCGCGGCACTGAAGTCGACGTTTGCAAAGCCGCCAGTGATTCCGCGTCTGCATGGGCAAGAACTTCCCGGCCAGCGTTTTCACCGAGCCCCGGACATACCCGTTGCAGTTTGAGGAGCCGTGCATCCGGTGTGGCGGTTTGACGTTGCGCGTCGAACAGTTGCAACGCATCGGCCAGTTCAGGCGGTGGCGGCAGGTTGTCCACGTGCATTCTGCGCAAGCTGTCGTCACTGACTGCGCCAATGTCGGCGATGGCCAGCAATTGTTCGTCGGTCAGCATTTCGGTGCTGTGACCGATCCGGCGCAAAAGTGTCAAGCGATCCCAGGACAACGGGCGCTCCAGCGTGGATCGCCAGGCGCCGGCACCGTTGTGGCTCAGTATCGGCTGATAGGCATCAGGATCACGGGGATGCCTGATACGCCAGCGCAGGGATGCCCTGTCCCAGTTCTTTTCGTAGACCCGGCCCTGCAACCGGATCCAGGCTCGTTCCTGTGCAATGAATTGGCCCTGAGCATTAGGCCCGCCCTGGGGAAGCTGTTCAACAGGGCTTTCATAGACCGTCAGATCCGGGTTCCACAACCGTGTTTGACCGTCAGCCAATGTGACTGGCCGCAGTTTTTCTATGACCGGCGCAGCCGTGGCCGGCTTGAGGCGGGACTGGACTTTACCGGCGCCAGCGAGCAAACCGAACAGAGCCAGGTTCTCCGCAACATCGATCAGGTGCGCCTTGGCGGCCCTGCGATCGCCTTCGCTCCACTCGATGACGCCTTCAATGGATTCCTCCAGCAACTGGCCAACCATCACCGCCGTCATGATCTCACCCAGCACCGGTACAAAACCCGCTGCGGTGGTCAACACCAGCATGCCGATGTTCAGTAATGTCGCGAGTTTCCTGCTGCGTACCTTTTCGTCGACATCTGCCGTGGGCACAGCGTGACTGCGGGCATCGGCAATGGTCCGCTCACGGTGCCGTTCAAAGAGATAGTTCCACAGATCGACATTTTCAGAGGTGGGATTATCGCCCTCCCGTGGAATCACGGTGGGGGCCAGAAAAGGGTCATCCTCGGGGGACTTTGTCTCCACGGCGGGAGGCCTGTTATGAATGCGCCAGAGGCCCCCGAAAGGATTGAGGAGTGCGATGGCATCAGCGGAAAAATGAGCCGTGGACGATGAGTCGTGCAAGAAACGGCTGAAATAGTCCCCACGATCGGCATACGCCACGAAACGACTGAAAAACCGCTGATAGGCCGTCGGCACCGTATCTTCAGACGACAAGCCGTCGCGTTCAGTGAATCTTCGTTTGAACATCGCCTCCATTTGTCTGCGGGTATAACGCTTCAACGGGTGATAAGGGTCATGGGGAATGTAGAGCAGTAGATCATCGGTATAACGCTCGTCTTCACTGATCGAAAAACAGACGCAGCCTGTCATTCGATGCTTCATCAGGCTCAGATCGTGAAACCAGACGTTCTTGCGGCCCAGACGCGGATGAAGGTCTCCATCGATGACCGACAGGATCATCGTGTAATCCTCGGGTTCGATGTCCCCACAGGACAACGCGTACTGCGCAGCAGCGTGCAGATCGGCTTTGGCAGCGCCGATGAATGTCTCACGCAGTGCCGTTGCGGCCTGCGCATCTTTGGAATCAAAAAAGTCCTTGAGATAGGCCTGATACTTCGCACCGATATCCAGCGAACGGCATAAAGCCGTGAATCGAGTGACGGTCATCGGCGTTGTCAGGGGCAGCAACTCTCCGGGTTTCCTCCGTTCGACCAGAAAACCGGAAGAACGGTGAAAGGCCCCCGGTTCGCATTCCGAGTCTTCGAAGTTATGCAGGGCCGCCTGCAGTAACGAAAGCGTGGAGACTTCATAAACCCCCACTTCAATCGAGAAAATACCGGCCTCGACAGCTTTGTTCAGACGCAGATAGATCGTTTTGACATCCATTTCGATGCCGAACTCGTCTCGTAACGCTTCAATCAGCAGAGGCTCGGCAAACGTGTCGATGTCCTGCAGGGATGACAGTTGTCTGTCCAGCCGGGACTGGGCGACAAAGCTGGCGGTAAATCCGTCATTCAGGGCTCGACGCTGCGCCCGGGTGGCTTGCCGATAGCCAGGCGGCAGCGTCGCACGGGCGCTTTTGAGTTCTGCGCGGCGCTGCGCGGTGGCGTCCGTCAACCAATCGGGAATGGCCTGTTCGAGAAAGGCACCGTGGATGCTCTGTGAGGCGGCTGGCTTCATTCCGGTAGCCGGGATCGATGACATAACGCTTCTCCTGTGAAAGTGAAGCATCAGCACACCATTTCGAAGGCGGCCAGCCGTGGTAGATAGTTATGTCGGCGCCAGCGAGGGGTTTCCAATGGTTTCTCGCGCAGCCAGCCGATTGACTATGCTCAATAGGCACACTTTAAGACGAGGGATGTATGGACGATCCAGTCGACAACAAGCCACCGACCTTCTGGCAGATGCTGCACAGCGTCATGGCAGCGGCGTTCGGGGTGCAGAGCGGCAAGAACCGGGCAAGGGACTTCACCCATGGAAAGCCCAGCCACTTCATCTTCCTGGGCATCGCGTTCACGGCGGTGTTCGCCCTGACGCTGTTCGGCATCGTGCAACTGGTGGTGCATCTGGCGGGCGTCTGATCTGCGTCAGTGCATCAGGGTCTGCAGGTTGAACGGATAGCGATACGAAACCGGACGACCCTTCGCCGACAGTTTGCGAAAGTGCACGCCATAGTCTGGCGAGGCGCCCATGGCAAGAATTCGGCGGGCATGATCCCTGTCGATCAGTTGCAACAAAGGAATCTGCCGGTCACGACCGCCATATTGATTCAGATCGACGCCTTGCGCGTGATCGTGCAACTCGACAAGCGCCCAGCCGCCCAGAGTGAAATGGCCGCCGAGCAAAGCGCTCAAGCGCCCATCCACTAACGCCTGCAAAGCTTTGGCCGAGGTATTGACCGCGCTGAACAATACGTCCTTGCCCGGTACTTTGCCGGCCTCGGAAACGGCGCGCATCGCACCGAAGGCCATTTCATCGTTGGCCGCCCACACTAACGAAACGTCGGGATAGCGGACCAGCAACTGTCTGGCCTGCTCGTAGGCCCGTTGCTGCGTCCAGCCACCGTAGACCAGTTGTCGCAAACGCACCTGAGGGTGCTCGGCCAGCGCCCGCTGCATGCCCTTTTCGCGCAGTTGCGCCGAAGGCGTGATTTTCAGACCGGAAAAGGCCAGCAGATCAATGCTTTCACCGGGCGCCACGGGTGGATGCAAGCGAATCAGCTCCTTCATCATCAGATAGCCGCCCTCTTCATCGTTGGGCACCAGGCTGCCGATATGATCAGCACGATCTGCCATCAGCGCCTTCTGGCTGGGCGTGAGCGCCGAGTTGACAATAAAGAGCTTCACGCCGCTGCCATTGGCCATGCGCAGGATCTGCGGCGCCACGTACTGTTCGTTGACGAACACCAGATAGTCCGGGCGATCTGGCCCTTGCAGGGCCAGGCGCGCCTGGGCCAGGGTCAGTTCGGGATTGCGCTGGGCGTAGAGAATGCGCAAGTCCACACCCAGATTCCGGGCAGCGGCCTGCATGAACTGCGAGTAGCTGAGCCAGAACGTTTCCTGGGTCGAGCCCGGATTCAGGAACAGCACCGACTCCGCACGCGCGCAGGTAGCGAAAACCGCGCCGAACAGGAGCAGGCTGATGTGGAGAAACTTGAACATGAAACATCCGGGCCCAGGGAAAAATGGCCGCGCATTATAGCCATTGATCGCCTGGCCTTTGGCGCTTGATCCCGCCTTTTGTCCGACAATCGTCGCAAGCGGGGCCCGGACGAGTCGTTTTACTGATGGCTGACCCAGAACACCGCTGTTCCAACGACCAGAATGATCAGGAACAGAATGGCCCATGCATCGACGCTGCTATCGCTTTTCCTTGCCTTGGTTGGGTTGCTCATTGCATCGCCTCTTGTCGGTTTTGTCGGTGATTGCAGAAAGACTCGACCACAGTTAAGACGATGATTGACCGCACGACAAATGTGGGTTAGTTGACAGTAATTCTCGTTAGGCGATTTGGTTCTTTCCATATACTCAAACATCACTTTTGCGCATAACTGCAAACGGGTATATTGCCCCGGCTCCGTCAAGGAGTGCGCGGCCGTGCGCGCAGAATTGCAGAGGAACCATCGGACTCCAGCAAGCGAAAACGCAGCGTTTTCCGAGTGGCCCAAGCCTGAGAACAGGACTTATATGTACGTATACGACGAGTACGATCAGCGGATCATCGAGGACCGCGTCAAGCAGTTCCGTGATCAGACCCGACGCTATCTGGCAGGTGAGCTGAGCGAAGAAGAATTCCGCCCCCTGCGCCTGCAAAATGGCCTGTATATCCAGCGTTTCGCGCCGATGTTGCGCGTGGCGGTGCCTTACGGCCAGCTGACTTCGCGTCAGATGCGCATGATGGCCAAAATCGCCCGCGACTATGACAAGGGCTACGCCCACATCAGTACGCGCCAGAACGTGCAGTTCAACTGGCCGGCGGTCGAAGACATCCCGGACATCCTCGCCGAGCTGGCCACCGTGCAGATGCACGCGATCCAGACCAGCGGCAACTGCCTGCGCAACGTCACCACCGACCAGTTCGCCGGTGTTGCGGCCGACGAATTGATCGACCCGCGTCCGTGGTGCGAAATCGTTCGTCAATGGACGACCTTCCATCCGGAATTCGCCTACCTGCCGCGCAAATTCAAGATCGCCGTCAACGGTTCGACCTCCGACCGTGCGGCCATCGAAGTCCACGACATCGGCCTTGAGCCAGTGCACAACGCGGCTGGCGAACTCGGTTTCCGCGTGCTGGTGGGCGGCGGTCTGGGTCGTACTCCGGTCGTAGGCGCGTTCATCAACGAGTTCCTGCCATGGCAGGACCTGTTGAGCTATCTCGACGCGATCCTGCGGGTCTACAACCGCTACGGCCGTCGTGACAACAAATACAAGGCGCGGATCAAGATCCTCGTCAAGGCGCTGACTCCGGAAGTCTTCGCCCAGAAAGTCGATGCCGAAATGGAACACCTGCGCGGCGGCCAGACCACTCTGACCGAAGCCGAAGTTCATCGCGTCGCCAAACACTTCGTCGACCCGGACTACAAGGCGCTGAGCAGTCAGGACGCCGAACTGGCCGCCCTCGACAAGGAGCATCCGGGCTTCGCCCGCTGGCGCGCCCGCAACACCCTGGCGCACAAGAAGCCGGGCTACGTGGCCGTGACCCTGTCCCTGAAGCCGACCGGCGTTGCACCGGGCGACATCACCGACAAGCAGCTCGACGCCGTCGCCGACCTGGCCGACCGTTACAGCTTTGGCCAATTGCGCACCTCCCACGAGCAGAACATCATTCTGGCCGATGTCGAGCAGAGCCAGCTGTTCACCCTGTGGGGCGAGCTGCGTGAAAGCGGCTTCGCCACGCCGAACATCGGCTTGCTGACCGACATCATCTGCTGCCCTGGCGGCGATTTCTGCTCTCTGGCCAACGCCAAGTCGATCCCGATTGCCGAATCGATCCAGCGCCGTTTCGACGACCTGGACTACCTGTTCGACATCGGTGAACTGGACCTGAACATCTCCGGTTGCATGAACGCCTGCGGTCACCACCATGTCGGCCACATCGGCATTCTGGGCGTGGACAAGAAAGGTGAAGAGTTCTACCAGGTCTCGCTCGGCGGCAGCGCCAGCCGTGACGCCAGCCTGGGCAAGATCCTCGGCCCGTCTTTCGCTCAGGAAGACATGCCGGACGTGATCTCCAAACTGATCGACGTGTACGTGGAACAACGCACCGAAGACGAGCGTTTCATCGACACCTACCAGCGTATTGGCATCGACCTCTTCAAGGAACGCGTCTATGCAGCGAATCATTAAGAACAACGAGGTCGTCGACGAGACCTGGCACCTGCTGCCCAAGGATTTCAACATCGACGAAATCAGCAACTGCGACGACCTGATCGTCCCGCTGCAGCTGTGGCGTGAGCACGCCCGCATGCTCAAGGCCCGCGACGGCGGTCTGGGTGTGTGGCTGGATGCCGACGAAGAAGCCGAGGAAATCGGTGACGACGTGAACGAGTTCCAGGTGATTGCCCTGAACTTCCCGGCCTTCACCGACGGTCGCAACTACTCCAACGCCCGCCTGCTGCGTGACCGTTACGGTTTCAAAGGCGAGCTGCGGGCCATCGGCGACGTGCTGCGCGATCAGCTGTTCTATATGCGCCGTTGCGGTTTCGATGCCTTCGCCCTGCGTGCGGACAAAGACCCGTACGACGCCCTTGAAAGCCTCAAGGACTTCTCGGTGACCTATCAGGCCGCCACTGACGAACCGCTGCCGCTGTTCCGTCGCCGTTGACCGTGTACCCGAGCCTGCAATCGCGGGCTCGGGTATTGCTGCTTATTCCTGCGTTTTTACCAATTCGTTCGATTCCGGCGTGACCGGCAAGCTCAGACCCGGATGCCTCGCCAGCGCCGCAATAGTCAACTGTTTACGCAGCTCCAGGCTTTCATTTCTGAAGTTGTCTAAAATCGTCGTCATTTGTTGAGTGGCGGCTTCACGAGACAGTCCGACTTGCGCTTCCAGTCGCGCAAACGCTTGAGCGCTGCGATCGAACACACCGGTAAATGCATCCTGACGCGTCGCTAGCAAATACTCGGTCCAGAATTCCTGGCTGTTGACCCACTCAGAGAGTTGCGTCGTCTGCTCGGCCCTGACGACCTCCAGATACGCGTGATCGATCTGCGCATCGGTCACCTCGACATCCAGTGGCATATTCAGCTCCGTGGGTTGTGCAGGCAACGCCAGGCGCTGCGCCAGTCGTACCCGGTAAACAAGGCTGATGTCCAGCGCCTGACGCTGGGTGAAGGTGCCTGCGCGGGAACGCCGCGCACTATCGATCAACGCCTGTTTTTCCACCTGCTGCAGACGAAACAGCCCGCGCAACAGGCGAACCAGATCGCCTTCCAGAGTCTGCGTGCCGGTGCGGGCCGCTGCCGCTGCCCGATAACACAGAACTCTGACTTCCAGATCGCTGAACAGTCCAGCAACGTTGGGCGCACTGAGCCAGCCTGCGCGGGCCATGCGAAACAGCGCACGACGCAACGAGTCGTCCTCGCAGGCAGCCTCCAGCACATTCCACACACGCTGGCCCAGCTGTTCGCGGGTTCGGGCAAAATCGGAGGTTTCACGCAGTTGCATGAGCACTTCAAAAAAATCCCGAGAGTCCGGATCAGCCGACAGTGACAACAGTACTTGCTTCGCCCGCTCAACCTCCACCGTCGGCAAGCCATTTACCCACGCGGTCCCTTCCCGACCTCCGGCCAACCGCGCGGCGCGGGCGTACTCGGTGGTGCTAACGCCCAGACTGATACCTTGTGACTGCTGGTACGCCGCGATGGCTTGCAAACTCTCTGTCGACAGCGGATTGCCGTCGATGGCGGTACCCCGGTTCAGTACAGCGCGAGAGTTGAACACTGATGGCGGGATATCGACGATCTGGTTATTGCGCAGATCGAGTGTTTCCAGATGCGCAAGCGCATCGGTAGCGGGCCATTCGCTAATGCCGGTGTTGCGCAGGTTCAGGTGGCGCAGATTGCGCAGCGCCCTGATATCCGGAGTGCGCCCCAGGAGCGGGTTGAAACCCATATCCAGCGTACGCAGGTGCTGCTTGCTGGCCAGCTCCACAATCGTCTGCCCGGTAAGCCGGATGCGGTTGTTGCTCAAGTCCAGCCCCGTCAGCCCCGGCATGTCCCCGATCGCGAGAGGGATGCGTGTCAGTCCGTTCCCCGAAAGATTCAGCACCCGCAATCCGGGAAAGTTGTGCAGAAACCTGTTCAAACCTGCACTGGCGCCCACGCCGCTCATTTCCAGCGCGGTGATGTGGGCAAAGTCACCGATAAGGGTCGGCATTTCCCCTAACGGCACCGGATCGAGCGTCAGACTGTAGGTCGGATGCCCCGGATGCGACGCGTCGCGGGTTTCCTTGCGCCACGCGCGCAAAATGGCTTGCATTGCCCGGGCTTTGCTGTGGACTGGCACCTTGAGCCTGGGCCCTTCTTCATCCTGATAGTACGTATTGCGATGAGTCCAGCGCTCCAGGGTTTCCACCATCGTTCGGAATTGCTCGTGCAACCGCTCAAGCGATCTGATGGCCAGTACTTCATCGGTGCCCAGTGAGGTCACGAAACGTTTGATCTGTGCGGTTGATTGGCTCGGGTACAACTCCTGCGCCCGACGCACGAGCGCGGGCGCGGGGGAAATGCCAGGAGAAGAATGGCTTGAAGGTGCCGATTGCTCGACAGTGACCTGTTCGATCCGGGGATCTGCCAGCCCCATGGGTGAACGATAACTCGATCGCACCGGTGCAATTTCCAGCACCCTGGCGAAGGCTTCGCGCCGCTGCAGCGCCAATGCAGTGATTTTCTGTCGCAAGCCCGTGCCGTCAACTTGCGCGTCAACGCCGATGGCCTTGCGACTGTGGGTTGGAAGGCTTTCCCACAGCGCCTGGAAAAAATTCGCCCGGGTGCGTGCCGGATGACTGGACACGCTATTGTTACGCGGATCCTGGACCTGATAGCGCTCGGCATAGGCTTCGACAAGCACTTTGTGTGGGGCATCGCTCGGGCCAATGACGGCCCGCTGATCGGCGTACACTCCCCAATCCAGAATTTCGACAAATACATCATCAGGCCAGCCCGGCAAGTGGCTCAGGGTATCGAGTACCAGCATGTCTGCATCGCGCCCGCTGGCGGCGTCCAGGTATAACCCCTCGTACGCGCGGTTCAGTCGCTGTACCTGCTGATAGCGCCTGGCTTCCTCGGCCAGACGCAACGGTACGGTGTCGGATTCAAGCTGCGCCCACTCACGCGCATCGGCATGTTGCACCAGTTCGTCGGCAACACTGGCTGAAAGCCCTGGAAACGCCTTGATGATCGTCTCGCCTGCGGAAAGCTCGCAGACATCGGTTCGCCGGAACAACCGCTCCAACATCGCCATGCGCATCCGCGGCGCCAGTCCGGCAATATGTTTACCCAATAACGCTATCTGGTTTTTCGACTCCACAGTGGCCGAACCCAGCAAGTGTGTGCGCTCACTGTCGTTGAGTGCCGCCAGAAGAGGCGTATAAAACTGACCGTTGCGCAGTGCATCCTCACTGATGCTCACCTGGCGTTCAGTCTTGTCTGCGCCATAGCGGGCCACTTCGTTTCCAGTAATGTCCTTCACAAGGATGCCCATATCCCGTGGCCAGCGACCTGCCGCTGTCAGCGAATAAAGTTGCAGATCGGCATCCGCCAATGAAGCAGACGCGGGCGTGTCAATTTGCGCCATGAACTCACTGACGTCGGAATCTGCACGAAACCGTCTGACCGAGTCTGTGAGCATCGCCATTGGCTTGCTGCGTTGGACAAATAACTTGCGCATGGCCGCCTGGCTGACTCCGCTGGCCGCAATGACTTGCAGGGCACGGATGTCCGAAATCCTGTCCTCGCGAAAACCCAGACGACGGAACAGGGTCAACGAACTCCAATCATGGGGCAGCTCGGAGTCATGACGCCAGGCGCCAGCTCCATTGGTCTCAAGCAACGGTGAATAACGCCCGGGCAACTGCGGGTCATGGACCTCCCACAAACTGGTGCCGGTCACCGGACGCACCGCATACGCGTCGGGACCCAGCGGCAAATAGCGGTTGTCTGCACGCCATACCAGCCCTTGCGCATCCGCAGCAAAACTGCGCGGCAATGACTCGCGCTGACGGTAAGCCTTCATGTCCGGATTCCACAGGCGATAAGACATTGGGCCAACCTGAACGCGCCGAAGTCCCTGGATGAAACTCGACGAACGCACGACTTTGTAGGCTTTGCCGACAGCAAGACCGCCTGCGGCAAAACCCGCCATGAGGATCAGGTTTTCAAGCGTATCGAACAGACAATCGGTGGCATGTTCCTGGTCACCGTGGGCCCAACTGTCGATGCCTTCGTAGATCTGACCGAGCAACTGGATCCCGGCGACGGCACAAATGACCTCACCGAGAACCGGCACGAAGGACGCAAAGAACAACAGCGTATTCAGCCCGATGGCTTTATAGGAGTCCTGCCTGGCAAGGCGGGTTTTCTCATCTTCATCATCCGTCGGCACTACCAGCAGGCGAGTATCGGCCCGAACCTGCTCCGCGCGGTGCTGGAACATCGCGAGAAACAGGTTATCTCTTGCGTCCCCCTGGAGATCGATCCCATTCAGCGGAAGAAAGGTCGTGGAAACGGGGAACTGGTTCGGTCGGGCTTTCAACAGACGTACGTCGAGTCCCGTGAGGAAAACCGAGCGATCCTTCATCGGGATGAAGCGCATGAAAAAACTGCGAAACTGCGAGTTGCGTAAACGCCCGCTCAACTCGAGCTCGAACTTCTGGAAACTGGGGTACTCCTTGAGAGGATGATCGGGATCGCCAGGCATATAGATGACACAACGGTAATCGTCATCCGCATGTTCGCTGACCGGACCGATGAACATCGGGCCTTTGAGCTGTACTCCGAGAATTTCAAGGCTTTGATAACCCAGGGTGTTCTTGCCCAGCTTGATTGCAGGATTCGAGTTCCTCACCGATCCAAGCATCTGGTGAACATCGGAACTGATATGCCCGCGCATATAAGCGATGTGCCGTTCGACATCAAACTGATCCCTGGAATATGCAATAGCGGACTCCTGCAAACTTGCGATTTGACTGTCGCTGCCGAAGAACCCCTCAATATGTTTCTGGTATTGCTTGCCCAGATCCAGATACCGGCAAAGCCTGGCAAATTCGTGAGGCTGTATCGACAATACCTTATTGTTCCGTCCGGTTATCCGCTCCGGGATGTACAGCAAGGAACTCTCGTGATACGTGCTGGCCAGGGTTTCCGACAATTCGAAATTCTCGCAAGCCGCGGTCAACAAATCGCGATTGATGGGCAGCACCAGTTTTCTATGCAGCCCCAAGAGGCTCGACGCAGAGCGGACATGCTGAAATATCGCCCCTTCGACCTCAAAGGGTTCGCCCAGTTTCTCGGCCATGGCCTTGGCCAGCAGTGGCGTGCAAAAACTCTGAGGGGATTTCAGTGCGCGCAATTTTTCCCGCGCGGCGTGACGGGATTTGAAACTTTTCTTGAAACTTTCATAGAGATCGTTTCGAGCAGTTTCCGAAGACTCAAGCAACCAGTTCGGGATCTGCTTTTTATACAGGTCAAAAAAAACGCCCTGTTGAGCGGGCGTCATGACAGGTGTATTCGAATTACTTTTTTTAACATCCATGTTTAGCAACTTTATTTCTGAGAAGAGCGCTCAGAGTAAAGTTTCAGCTTCTTTCAATACAGCGCAATTAATTGATGAATCAACCGGCAAAACAACAACAATAGGCAACTATAAAATAACTATGTACCGCACTTTCTTCCGCTGAAAATGCAGCACGCCCGCGAGCCTGACAGCTCACGAGCGTGTGAAGTCTTTACCAGAAGCGTTGCTGAGTCAGACGGCTCCACCAGCTCAGCAACACGCGATCCACCGAACCGCTGGCCGCCATGCCGATACGTTCCTGCAGGCTTTTACGCTCGGCATAGTGCAGGTGATAGACCTCGGACTGTTTGGCACGCTCGGCCAGGTATTCGTCGCTGGTCTTGAGTTCGTCCACCAGTTGCTTGTCCAGCGCCGCGATACCGAGCCAGACTTCACCGGTGGCGACCTCGTCAATGGCCAGTTGCGGGCGATAACGGGCGACGAAGTTCTTGAACAGCTGGTGGGTGATGTCCAGGTCTTCCTGGAATTTCTCCCGGCCCTTCTCGGTGTTTTCGCCGAACACGGTCAGGGTGCGTTTGTATTCCCCGGCGGTCAGCACTTCGAAATCGATGTCATGCTTTTTCAGCAGGCGATTGACGTTGGGCAACTGCGCCACCACACCGATGGAGCCGAGAATCGCGAACGGCGCGCTGATGATCTTCTCGCCGATGCAGGCCATCATGTAACCACCGCTGGCCGCGACCTTGTCGATGCACACGGTCAACGGCACGCCGGCTTCACGGATGCGCGCCAGTTGCGACGACGCCAGACCGTAGCTGTGGACCATGCCGCCGCCGCTTTCCAGACGCAGGACCACTTCGTCCTTCGGTGTAGCCAGCGTCAGCAGCGCGGTGATTTCGTGACGCAGACTTTCGGTGGCCGAGGCCTTGATGTCGCCGTCGAAATCCAGCACGAACACCCGAGGCTTGGCGTCGGGTTTCTTCTTCTGTTTCTTCTCGGTTTTGGCCTGGCCCTTGCGCAAGGCCTTGAGCTGATCCTTGTCGAGCAGGGTCTGCTCCAGCCGCTCACGAAGGCCTTTATAGAAATCGTTGAGCTTGCTGACCTGCAACTGGCCCGCGGATTTACGCCGACCCTTGCTGCGCAATGCAGCAAAACTCGCCAGCACCACCAGAATGGCGATGACCAGCGTCACGGTCTTGGCCAGGAAACTGGCGTATTCAGTCAAAAACTCCACAGTGACTCCTTCAAACGATGCGCGGTCGTGAAACCTGCGCGGGAATGGGCTCCAGCATACCCATGCACCGGCCCGTCGGCCAGCCGTGAAACCTCTGGCAACAAGGCTGGAACGGGCATTTCAAACAAGCGTATGTTTTTTCATTGACAGCTCACCGCCATCCCCATAACCTCGCCACAACCTTCAACGTACCGGGATGACGCGGACGTGGGCAGCATCTACTTGATTCGACATGGCCAGGCCTCCTTCGGTGCAGACGACTATGACGTCCTGTCGCCGACCGGTGTACGCCAGGCAGAAATCCTCGGCCGTCACCTCGCCGAACTCGGAATCAGCTTCGACCGCTGCCTGTCAGGCGATCTGCGCCGCCAGCAACACACGGCCAACAGCGCGCTGGAACAGTTCGCCGCCGTCGGTTTGCCGGTTCCGGTTCTGGAAATCGATTCGGCTTTCAACGAATTCGACGCCGACGCCGTGATCCGCGCCCTGCTCCCGGCCATGCTGCCCGAAGAGCCTGAAGCCCTGGAGATCCTGCGCAACGCCGCGCAAAACCGTGGCGAGTTCCAGCGCATCTTCGCCCTGATCATCGAACGCTGGCTCGCCGGCACCTACGACACACCGGGCCTGGAAAGCTGGCTGGCGTTCGTAGAGCGGGTACAGGCCGGGCTGCAGCGGATTCTCGAACAGGCCGACAACACCCAGAAAATTGCCGTGTTCACCTCCGGTGGCACGATCACCGCCCTGCTCCATCTCATCACTCAAATGCCTGCACGACAGGCCTTTGAACTGAATTGGCAAATCGTCAACACCTCGCTCAACCAGCTGAAGTTCCGCGGTCGCGAGGTGGCTCTGGCTTCCTTCAACAGTCATGCACACCTGCAACTGCTGAAGGCACCGGAACTCATCACGTTTCGCTGAGTCCGGATTACTGTGACCCTGCTGCAATCAACCAAAAAGGATCGAACCATGACCTCCGTAGCTGATGCCGTAAAAGCAATGCAAGCCAAGTTCAACCCAGCCGCCGCTGCCGGTCTGGATCTGGTCTTCGGTTTCAACATCACTGACGAAGACAAGCAATACGCCCTGATCGTCAAAGATGGCACCTGCGACATCCAGGAAGGCGAAAACCCGAACGCCAACTGCACGCTGGTGCTGGACAGCGAAACCCTCAAAGGTATCGTCAGCGGCGAAACCGACGGCATGCAGGCTTTCATGGGCGGCAAGCTGCGCGTTGAAGGCGACATGATGCTGTCGATGAAACTGTCCGAGCTGTTCCCGGCTTAAGACCGCAGCCCGTCTGCAAACAAATCCCGCCCCTGTGGCGGGATTTGTCGTTTCAGGCACTCAAACCGGCAAACGACGCCGCCAACTCAGTGCCCGCAGCACCGCCAAGTCATGGCTGATGAACAACGCCGGGATCTTCCGGCGGTGATCAGGGTGCGACTGTGCAACAGCACCTGAGGCATTTGAAGTAACAGAAAACAAGTATCAGCAAACCATTTAGGACAAGGCAGATCGTCGCCACTGCAACATTGGCTGACACAACGTTGATCTCGATCAGTGGCGCCCGCCACGCCAGTCTCTAACCTTGCGCCTCCATCGATTAGCCACGGACGGCTCACCGGGAGCCTGCGGCTGACCTTTTCAAGGAAGAGCAATCATGCGATCACTCAACATCATTCTTCTGTCATCGGCGTTCAACGGCCTGACTCAGCGTGCCTGGCTGGAACTGCGTCAGGCCGGGCATTCACCCAGCGTGGTGCTGTTCACCGACGAAACCGCCGTGTGCGAGCAGATCGAAAACAGCGGCGCTGATCTGGTGATCTGCCCGTTCCTCAAAGACCGTGTCCCTCACGCGCTGTGGAGCAACACCCAGCGTCCGGTGGTCATCATTCACCCCGGCATCGTCGGCGATCGCGGTGCCAGCGCACTGGACTGGGCGATCATGCGCGAGTTGCCATCCTGGGGCGTGACCGCTTTGCAAGCAGTAGAGGAAATGGACGCCGGCCCGGTCTGGGCCACCTGCGAATTCAACCTGCCGGCGGGCCTGCGCAAATCCGAGCTGTACAACGGCCGGGTCAGCGACGCGGCGATCCGTTGCATCCGCGAAGTGGTGGAGAAATTCATCGACGGCTTCGTCCCGGTGCCCCTGGATTACACCGATCCCAAGGTTCGCGGCTGCCTGCAACCGAACATGAAACAGGACGACCGCACCTTCAGCTGGCACGACTGTTCGCGTTACATCAAACGCTGCATTGACGCGGCGGACGGCCAGCCTGGCGTGCTCGCCAGTCTCGCCGGCGGTCAGTATTACGTCTACGACGCGCATCTCGATCAGCGCACTGGCATTCCCGGCGAGATTCTCGCCGTGCACGACGACGCGGTATTGGTGGCGGCTGGTGATCACAGCCTGTGGATCGGCTCGCTGCGACGCAAACCGCAACCGGGTGAAGAAACCTTCAAGCGTCCGGCGCGGCACGTGTTGGCCGGAAAACTGGCGAACGTGCCGGTGCTGGACTGGTCGGTCGCCAACGCGCCGTTCAGCGACGAAGCCTATCAACCCATCCGTTATCGCGAGTCCGGGCAGGTCGGCGAACTGACGCTGGAGTTCTACAACGGCGCCATGAGCACCGAGCAATGCCGGCGCATGGTCGAGGCACTGCGCTGGGCCAAATCCCGCGACACTCAGGTGTTGTTGATCAAGGGCGGACGCGGCAGTTTTTCCAACGGCGTGCATTTGAATGTGATTCAGGCCGCCGAGGATCCGGGCGCCGAAGCCTGGGCCAATATCCAGGCCATCGATGATGTCTGCGAAGAATTGCTCAACGCGCGGCAACTGGTGGTCAGCGGGGTCACCGGCAATGCTGGCGCCGGTGGTGTGATGCTGGCACTGGCGGCTGACATCGTGTTTGCCCGCGCCGACATCGTGCTCAATCCGCATTACAAGAGCATGGGACTGTATGGCTCGGAATACTGGACTTACAGCCTGCCCCGCGCCGTCGGCCCGGCGATGGCCGAACAACTGACCCAGGCCTGTCTGCCTGTCAGCGCTGCGCAGGCGCTGCAACTGGGCATGGTTCAGGAAATCGGCCCGCGCTGCCCGGACGAGTTTGGTTTGTGGTTGCTGCAACGGGCCAACAGTGTGCTGAGTGATCCGACTTATGCAGCGGTGCGGGAACGCAAGTTGCGGGTCGATCACGTGTTGATTCGTCAGTGTCGCGAAGCGGAGCTGCAAGAGATGCAGGAAGACATGCTGTACAACCGCAATCAGTTCGCCGAGAAGTGCCGGAATTTTGTGTATAAGCGCAAGACCTGCTGCACGCCGGCGCGGTTGGTGGAGGATTGGGCTCGAGTGCGGGAGGCTGAGTTGGCCGGTTAGTCCGCGGCGTCTGCTTTTTCCCTCACCCTGGCCCTCTCCCTCGGGCCGGTCCGGCGTTTCGGGAGGGTCAGGTTGAGGGCGCTTTTGCCTTACAATGCGCGCACCTCAACCACCGGCCCGCCCATGGACATCGACCTCGCCCGCACCTTTCTGGAAATCGTCCGCCACGGCAGCCTCGCCGCGGCGGCTGAAAAGCTGTTCGTCACCCAAACGGCAATCACCGCCCGGGTCCAGAAACTCGAAAGCCAGCTGGGCAGCACGCTGTTCGTGCGCAACCGCGCCGGTGCGCGGCTGACCGCCAACGGCGAGGCCTTCGTGGTCTATGCCAATCAACTGGTGCAGACCTGGGAAGCGGCGCGCCGCGACCTGCCCTTGCCCGAGGGTTATCACAACGTATTGCACATCGGTGGCGAGGTCAGTCTGTGCAACCCGCTGATGCTCAGTTGGGCCGCAGAACTGCGGGAGAAAATCCCCGGCCACGCCTTGCGCATGGATATTCGCGACGGCGAAAACCTGCTGCGTCAGCTCGAACTCGGGGTGCTCGATGCGGCACTGGTCTATCAACCGGAATACTGGCCGGGGCTGCAGGTCGAGCAGGTGCTGGAAGAGAAACTGATTCTGGTGACCACGCCCGGCCGCCCTGCTCCCTACGTTTACATCGATTGGGGCCCGGACTTCCGCCGCCAGCACGACGCGGCGCTGCCGGAAAAGGCCAAGGCCGCCCTGAGCTTCAACCTCGGCCCGCTGGCCCTGCAGTACATTCTGGAGAACGGCGGCAGCGGCTATTTCCGCACCCGGGTGGTGCGCACTTATCTGGAAAGCGGTGCACTGGAGCCAGTGACCAAGGCCCCGGAATTCGGCTATCCGACCTACCTCGTCTACTCCCGCGACCGCGACTCGGCGATCCTGCAACAGGCATTCGATCTGCTGCGCGAAGTAATCAGGGCCGATGACGACTGGTCGCAGCGCTGGAACCCGTTGAGCTGACGGTCGCTATGTACCGGAGCATGGCACTTGTGACCTGAAGGTTGCCCCTGCACAAACGGCGGGATCGGCTAATCTGCCGGGATAACAAAAATATCCGCAGGTGACCGCAGTGAGGCAGACCACCGAGGCATTTCGCAGCCGCTACCGTGCGGCGATCCATCCCCGCTACAACCCGTGGCTGCACGGCGCGTTCGTGCTGCTGTTCGGCGTGCTGGCCATCGGCGCGTTCTGGAGCAGCGTGCACCAGGTGCAGCCGCTGGAATGGCTGACCGTGCCGCTGACCCTGCTGTTCTTCAATTTCGGCGTGTACATGGTGCACCGCCACCTCGGCCATCACAAAAAGAGCTTTGCGCGGATGTTCTACGCCCGGCATACCGGCGATCATCACAGCTTCTTCACCCCCGGCCACATGACCTACGACGGCGCCCGCGACTGGCGGGTGATTCTGTTCCCAGCCTGGCTGATCGTGCTGCACACGCTGGCGATCACCCTGCCCCTGTGGTGGCTGTTCGCGCAGGTCAACAGCAACATCGCCGGTCTGTTCGGCGGCTGCATGGTGCTCGGGTACCTGACCTATGAAGTGTTTCACGCCTGCGAGCATCTGCCGCCGCAGAACCCGTTGACCCGCCTGCCGTGGATCCGCCAGATGCGCCGCCTGCACGAACTGCATCACCGTCGCGAACGCATGCAGGAACGCAATTTCAATATCGTTTTTCCGCTGATGGATTACTTGTTCGGCACCCTCTACTGGGAGCCGGAAATCGCCCCTCTGACCGATTCGAGAATGCCCATGACCCGCATGCAGCACACAGTCGACATCGCCGGCGACCCGATCGCCGTCCTCGCCTACGCCGCCACCGTCAGTCGCTGGCCGGAGTGGCACCCGTCTTCGCTGAAGATCGACGGCCCCAGCGGTGCGCTGCATGCCGGTGCGCGATTCGACGAGGACATCCATGCCGGCGGGCGCGAGGGGCATTTACGCTGGGAAGTCACCGAGTACCTGCCCGGTCGGCGCTGGTGTGCCCGGGCCCAGGGTGATCAGGGGCTGTCGTTGCTGCTGACCTATGAATGCTCGGCGCACAACGATGCCACGCGGTTCGTGCGCACCCTGGATTATCAGTTCGAAGGCATCGGCCTGCGCATTGCCAACCACCTGCTGCTCAAGCGTCGCATCGATCGCGAATCGGCGGCTTCGATGCTCGCCCTGCGTGATATGGCGACCCGACACCTGTCTCTTGCGGGAGCCCACGTGTGAGATGGCGTTATCTGGTGTTGCTGCTGTTTGTCGCGGTTCTGGCCTTTCTGCTGTTGCTGCCGACCAAGGTCGAGCCCGTGGCCTGGACGCCGCAACCGGCCCCCTCGCTGACCGAAGGCCAATACGCTGACAACCAGCGGCTCAAGGGCGCAGCGCAAGTCGGCCCGAGCGACATCGAAGGCCCGGAAGCGCTGTTGCTGGAAAACAACTTTCTGATTACCGGCCTGCACGACGGTCGCCTGCTGCGCACCAGCCTCGACGGCCAGCAGCGCAAGGTGCTGGCGGATACCGGCGGACGGCCGCTGGGGCTGGCGCGGCATCCCAACGGTTTGCTGGTGATCGCTGACGGGGTCAAGGGTTTGCTGTCGCTCGACGCGCAGGGCCAGCTCGTGGCGCTGACCACCGAAGCCAATGGCCTGCCGTTCGGGTTTACCGATGACGTGGCCATCGACAAGTCCGGGCATTACGCCTATTTCAGTGATGCTTCGAGTCGTTGGGGCTACGGCCACGATGGCGAAGCGATCATCGAGCATGGCGGCGACGGACGCCTGCTGCGTTACGACTTCCAGACCGGCAAGACTGTCGTGCTGCTCGACAGACTGGAGTTCGCCAATGGCGTGACCCTCGGCCCGGATGACGCCTATGTGCTGGTCAACGAAACCGGCGCCTACCGCATCAGCCGCTATTGGCTGACCGGGCCCAAGGCCGGCACCCACGACCTGTTCATCGACAACCTGCCGGGGCTGCCGGACAACCTCGCATTCAATGGCCGCGATCGTTTCTGGGTGGCGCTGTACACGCCGCGCAATCCGCTGCTGGATCGCACGGCTGAACACCCGTTAGTGCGCAAGATGATCGTGCGGGCGATGACTGTGCTGCCCAAGCCGGTGGAAAAACGCGGGTTTGTCCTGGGGCTGGATCTGAACGGCAAGGTGATCGCCAATCTGCAGGACGCCAGCGCCGGCAATTACTCGCCGATCACCACGGTGCGCGAGTATGGCGAGTGGTTGTATTTCGGCTCGCTGAATGCCACGCACATGGCGCGATTGCCTCTCGAGGCAGCCTTGAAGTGAGGCGATGGCAGCCGGTCAGTTACTGGATCGATCGAACTTGTCCGGATCTTCATCCTCCGGCATTTCCTCGCTCTTGCGTTCCTCTTCAGGATTACGGACGGTGTGCGCCGGACTATTGGGCTCGGGATGCGTGGGAACCGGGTCGAATGCGCCCTGCTCTTCACTAGGAAATTTTGGATCTTTCATAAGGCACCTCGCTGAGAGTCGCTATGTGAAGACTCTTAACATTCGAGGTGCCCGTCGGGGCTGTTGTTCCAGTCGTTTCACCACCGAGGGCCGGTGGCGCGACTGACGGTCAGGATCGAACCTGTAATTGCTCGACGATCCTGTCTTTGACCTGCAAGCGCTTCTCTTTGAGTTTCTTCAGGGTGTCGTCGCTGGGTGCATCCGAGGTCGCCGTCTCGGCCTTGACGACTTCGGCGTCCGCCAGGAAATACTTGTTGATCAGTGCATCCAGATGTGGATCCGCGGTGCGTCGTTGCTGGATCTCTTCCTTTGTCAGTTTCAAGTCCTGTAACAAATCATGGGTCACCGGCATGGAACACCTCCGTCAATTGATCGGCAGCCAACGCGTTCGATTGCGCTGGCCAGGTATCAGAATGGCCTCGGTTGACCGGTTCTGTCGACCTCCTGTCAGACCAGCGGTGCCCGTTCGTCGCCCTTTCGCAAATGCGATAAAACCTTTTGTCGGCGATTTCCCTCCATTGAATAACGCTCACAAAAACCTGCGTGGAGTAATACCAATGGACGGATTCAAACTGCGTCATCTTTTTCTGGCCGTGGCTTTGAGCACCGGCATGGGCTCGGCCTTCGCCGCCACCGATAACGACTTCGTCGATAACGCCGCGGCCGGTGGCATCGCTGAAATCGAAACCAGCCGCCTGGCGCTGGAAAAAAGCCAGTCGGCCGACATCAAGGCCTTCGCCAACATGATGATCACCGACCATGGCAAGGCCAACGATGAGCTGGCGACGATTGCCAAGGCCAACGACATTGAAGTGCCAGACACTACGACGCTGGTCAAGCAGGCCAAGGAAAAGATCCTGGACATGCGCGATGAATCCTTCGATGCGGCGTACGCCAACAATCAGGTCAAGGCCCACGAAGAAACCATCGAGCTTTTCAAGAAACAAGCCAACACCGTGACTGACGACAAGGTCAAAGGCGCCACTGAACTCAAGGCCTTTGCGCAGAAAATGTTGCCGGGTCTGGAGAAACACCTGGCGGCCGCCAAAGAGCTGCAGGCCAAACACCCCAGCAAGTAACCGCCATAAATGCAAAGAGGCCGCCTCCATTGGACGCGGCCTCTTTGCGTTGAGGTCTTGTTGCGCGCAAAATGCCAGCATTCGCCGTCACGCCGACTAGAGTTACCGGTGCGTTCCATGCGGCAGATCTAAAATATCCTCGCGGGTACGAACAACTATTTCGAATGGCCAAGGTCATTCACTTCGCGCCGGTCATTTATCGAAGAACCGGCCCCCAATTCGCAATGGAGCAACATCTACATGGCAGCACTGCAGAACAGCACACTTGATGCGATGAAAAACAAACAGGCACAACTGCTGGGCGAATGGATCAAAGGGCTGCAAGACAGCGGCGCCACCCGCAATCTCAAGGAACTCGACGTGCAGCAGCAGACCAGCGAGTTCCTGCAACTGGTGGTCAGCGGACTGGAAAACGACAACGCCACCAACATCGCCGCACCGGGCTGGGAGGCTACCCGCCAGTTCCTCGAAAAGCTGTCTCACAGTCGTGCCCTGCTCGGTCAGGATTCACAACAGACCGCCAGTTTCATCTTCGCCCTCAAAGGTCCGCTATTCGCTTTGCTGCAAAGCCATTACCGTGAACAGCCGGCGCTGCTCGCCGAACAGCTCTGGGAAATCTCCGAACTGCTCGACGCCTTCGGCCTGCACACCATCCGCACCTTCCAGAAATCCCGTGAAGCGGTAATCAAGCGTCAACAGGAAGAACTGCTGGAGCTGTCCACCCCGGTGGTCAAGCTGTGGGAAGGCGTGCTCGCGCTGCCGATGATCGGCACCCTCGACTCGCAACGCACCCAGGTCGTGATGGAGTCGCTGCTGCAACGCATCGTCGACACCGGTTCGGAAATCGCCATCATCGACATCACTGGCGTGCCGACCGTCGACACCCTTGTGGCCCAGCACCTGCTGAAAACCGTCACTGCGATCCGCCTGATGGGCGCCGATTGCATCATCAGCGGCGTGCGTCCGCAGATCGCCCAGACCATCGTCCACCTGGGCCTCGACCTGCAAGGCGTGGTGACCAAAGCCAATCTGGCCGATGCCTTGAAACTGGCGCTGACCCGTCTGGGTACCACCCTCACCAAGACGGTTTGATCAATGGAACGTATCCCGATTCTTCAGATGGGCGACTTCCTGCTGGTGACCATCCAGGTCGACATGCATGACCAACTCGCCCTCACCCTGCAGGACGACTTGTCCGAGCGCATCAGCAAAACCTCGGCCCGTGGGGTGCTGATCGATATCTCGGCGCTGGACATGGTCGATTCGTTCATCGGCCGGATGATCGGCACCATTTCCGGCCTGTCGAAAATCATGGACGCCGAAACCATGCTGGTCGGCATGCAACCGGCGGTGGCGATCACCCTGGTCGAGCTCGGCCTGAACCTGCCAGGCGTCAGCACCGCGCTGAACGTCGAGCGCGGAATGAAACTGTTGCAGGAACGAGTACGCCAGCAATGACCGTTCGCAGCAGCGGTACCCAACCGATTCACATCGAGCAGGACGTGGTGCTGGCCCGGCAACAGGCACGCAAACTGGCCACCGAATGCGGCATGCGCCTGATCGACCTGACCAAACTGGTGACCGCGGTCAGCGAGCTGGCGCGCAACACCATGGTCTACGGCGGTGGCGGCGACATGGACTGGCAGATCCTCGACGACAACCACAAGGTCGGCCTGCGTCTGACTTTTCGCGATGAAGGCCCGGGCATTGCCGACATCAAACTGGCGATGACCGACGGCTGGACGTCCGGCAGCGGCCTCGGCCTGGGGTTGACCGGAGCCAAGCGACTGGTCGACGAATTCGAACTGGACACCGCGCCCGGTAAAGGCACCCGGATAACAATCACCCGATGGACATGAATTTCAGCGGGAGTCTGACCCGAGTGCTGCTCCTTGAAGACAGCAGCCAGATCGGCCATGCCCGGCGCACGGCGCAGCAACTCGCCGAGCAGCATGGTTTTGATGAGCGCGATGCCGGACGTGTTGCGCTGGTGGCCACTGAACTGGCGAGCAACGTGCTCAAGCATGCGACACACGGTGAATTGCACCTGCGCGTGTTGAAGCGCGTCGATGGTTTCGGCCTCGAAATGCTCGCGGTCGACCGCGCCGGTGGCTTCGATCTCGATGCGTGCATGGCCGATGGTTTTTCCACGGGCGGCACTCAGGGGATCGGCCTCGGCGCGGTGTCGCGCCAGACCGAAGTGTTTGATGTGTATGCCGACGCTCGGGGCGCCGTATTGCTGGCACGGCTGTATCCACGCAGTGATCGGCAGCCGGATCTGCGCTTCGGCGTCAGTCAGCATTCACTGCACAACGACCCGGCATGTGGAGATGTGTGGCATCTGGCGTTCAACGGGCCGGATATCAGCGCCCTGATCATCGACGGCCTGGGCCATGGCGAAGACGCCGAGCGCGCCGGCCGCGCCGGAGAAAAAGCCTTCGCCCTGAACCCCTTCGGCTCCCCGGTGCCGCTGATGGAGGACCTGCACCGGGAAATGATCGGCACCCGTGGCGGCGCGGTGGCGTTTGCGCAGTTCCATGGCCAGCGCGCCAGCCTGACCTATGCCGGTGTCGGCAACATCGGTGCCAGCCTGGTGACGGCCGACAAGTCCCGCGGACTGGCCTCGCACCCCGGAATCGTCGGCGGCCAGTACCGAAAAGCCCAGCCCTTTGACTATGCTCACGTGAACGGACATCTATTGATCATGTACAGCGATGGCTTGCAGTCCCGTTGGAATCTACAAGACTATCCCGGCCTGGTGCATCGTCATCCTGCCGTGATAGCCACCGTCCTGCACCGCGACTTCTGTCGCGGGCGCGACGATGTAACGGTGCTGGTCATTGCCCTGGAGGCCGCCCATGGCTGAGTCGCCGACCTTGAACAGCGCCGAACAGGCCGCGTTGATCGCCCGGTTGCAGAGCGAAACGGCGGCACTGCGTGACGAACTCGACGAAACCAATCAGGGCGTGCTCGCCCTGTACGCCGAACTCGATACCCAGGCCGAACAACTGCGTCAGGCCTCCGACCTGAAAAGCCGCTTCCTGTCGTACATGAGCCACGAGTTCCGCACCCCGCTGGGTTCGATTCTGAGCATCAACAGCCTGTTGGCCGACGAACTCGACGGCCCACTCAGCCCGGAGCAACACAAGCAGGTGGCGTTTGTCAGCAGCGCCGCCCGGGAACTCAGCGACATGGTCGATGACCTGCTCGATTTGGCCAAGATCGAGGCCGGACGCATCAACATTTCTCCGGCGTGGTTCGACATGTTCGATCTGTTCGCCGCCCTGCGGGGAATGTTCCGGCCGATTGTCGACGCCACGGCGGTGGACCTGATTTTCGAAGAACCCGTCGGACTGCCGCGACTCTTCACGGATGACAAGAAGCTGGCGCAAATCCTGCGCAACTTCATTTCCAACTCGCTGAAGTTCACCACCCGTGGCGAAGTCCGGATCTCGGCGCGCCTCGAAGGCCAGGACAAAGTGCGATTCGCGGTCAGCGACACCGGCATCGGTATCGCCCCTGAATTGCACGGCACCTTGTTCGAAGATTTTTCACAGGTCGACTCACCGCTGCAAAAGCGCCTGCGCGGCACCGGGCTCGGCTTGTCCCTGTGCAAGCGCTTCGCCGAATTGCTCGGTGGTGAGGTCGGTGTCGAGAGTACACCGGGCGTGGGCTCAAGCTTTTTCGTGATCATTCCGTTGGCGATCGCCCAGGAGAACGTCGATGAAACATGACATCCGTCTGTTGATCGTCGATGACAACGTCGCCACTCGCTATGCCTTGCGCCGGCGCCTGGAGCGCCACGGTTACGAAGTGCTCGAAGCCGGCACCGGCGGCGAAGGTCTGGCGTTGATCGCCAGTGAACCGCTCGATGCGCTGATTCTCGACGTCAACCTGCCGGACATGAGCGGTTTCGACATCGTCCGTGAACTGCGCTCCGACTCTCGCACTGCCCTGCTCCCGGTGATCCATGTGTCGGCCGCGTCGATCCAGACCGGCGACATCATCACCGGCCTCGACGCCGGAGCCGATGCCTATCTGATTCACCCGGTCGATCCCGATGTGCTGCTGGCAACGTTGCGCACCCTGCTGCGAGTACGCGACACGGAGAGTGCGTTGCGTGAAAGCGAGGCGCGTTTTCGCGAGATTTTCGTCAATGTCTCGGCTCCGATTGCGGTACTCGATGCCGAGCTCAAGGTCCACGAGTGCAATCACGCCTTCTCCCAACTGATCCAGGACAACCTCGACTCCGAGGCACTCAACGAGTGTTTCGCTGACGATCAAGGTGCGATCCTTCGCGAGTTGCGCCTGCGTCTGGTGGACGGCGAGCGCTGGAAAGGCACGCTGAATATGCGCGTGCAGGGCGAGATCCGCGAGACCGAGTGGCAGATTTCACCCTATCGCACCCCGAAGCTGAGCCTGGTGTTCGTCGAAGACGTCACCGAGCACCGTCATCGCGAACGCTCGCACCTGGCTCAGTTGGACGACACTACCACGCAACTGGCCAAGGAAGTCGCCGACCGGGTACGCGCCGAATCGCAACTGCTGCAAGTGCAGAAGATGGATGCGCTGGGCAAACTCACCGGCGGCATCGCCCATGACTTCAATAACCTGCTGACCGGGATCATCACCAGTCTTGAGCTGATCCAGAAACGCGTCGCCGATGCCCGTCCGGACAAGGTCCGGTTCTACGCCGAAGCGGCCCTGAACTCGGCCATGAGTGCGGCCTCGCTCACCCATCGTTTGCTGGCCTTCGCCCGGCAACAGCCGCTCGACACTCGGCCGGTGGACATCAACGAGCACGTTCGTTCGCTCGAAGAATTACTGGTGCGCACCATCGGTGAACGCATCGCCCTCAAGCTGGAGCTGACCACCAAACCGGCGATTGCACTGGTTGACCCGATCCAGCTGGAAAGCGCGGTGCTCAACCTGGTGATCAATGCCCGGGACGCGTTGCCTCAGGGCGGCAATATCTGGGTCAGCACCTACGCGGCGTACTCCCACGGTGATCCGAACCTCACCGACGGTTCCTACGTAGCGCTGTCGGTGCGCGATGACGGCACCGGTATCGAGCACAGTTTGATCGACAAGGTATTCGAGCCGTTTTTCACCACCAAACCGCTGGGCCAGGGCACCGGGCTGGGACTGTCGACGATCTACGGTTTCGCCCGCCAGTCAGGCGGCGATGCGCACATCCGCAGTGTGGCGCGGCGCGGCACAGAAGTGACGATCATGTTGCCAGCCAGCAACGACCCGACCGCCGTCGATGTGCCCATCCCGACGATTGATGCCAGAGGCAGCGGCGAACACGTGCTGATCGTCGAAGACATGCCGGGCGTGCGACTGTTCGTCACCGAGGTACTGGAGGACGCCGGTTACCGCTGCACCCAGGCCGGCGATATCGAAACCGCGCTGGAGTGCTTGCAGAACGATCCATCGATCAATCTGCTGCTGACCGACGTCGGCCTGCCGCGCATGAGCGGCCGCGAACTGGCGGACGTTGCCCGGGGCTGGCGCGAAGGGTTGCCGATCCTGTTCATGACCGGTTACGCGGAAACGGCGATCAACCGCCAGGTGTTCCTCGGGGCTGGCATGGAGATGTTGGTCAAACCGTTCCACATCAGTGAATTGCTGGACAAGGTGCGCCGCACGCTCGACGGCGCCTGATACGCCGCCATCGCGGGCAAGCCCGCTTCCACAGTCTTATTGCCGTACACACATTCGTGAACACATCAGACTCTGTGGGAGCGGGCTTGCCCGCGATGAGGCCGGCCCAGGCGACGCCGTTATCGGCTCAAGGCCCGGGCAAGAAACGGCGCAGTCCGGCTCTTCTTGCTCGCCGCCACTTTCTGCGGCGTCCCGGCCACGACGATCTTGCCGCCCTGATCCCCCGCTCCCGGTCCGATGTCGATCACCCAGTCGCTCTGCGCCACCACGCGCATTTCATGCTCGACCACGATCACCGTATGCCCCGCCGTCACCAGCGTATCCAGCTGCTCGAGCAAGCGGTCGACATCCCGAGGGTGCAAACCGGTGGTGGGTTCATCCAGCACGTACAACGTCGCGCCGCGCTGATTGCGCTGCAGCTCCGTGGCCAGTTTGATCCGCTGGGCTTCGCCGCCGGACAGCTCGGTCGCCGGTTGCCCGAGGCGCAAGTAACCGAGGCCGATATCGCGCAGCACCTCCAGCGAACGGCGGATTGCCGGTTGCTCGGCAAACACCGTCACCGCCTCGTCCACCGTCAGCTGCAATACCTGCGCGATGCTCAATCCCTGCCAGAGGATGGCCAGGGTCTCGGGGTTGTAACGCGCGCCATGACAAGTCGGGCACGGCGCATAAACGCTGGGCATGAACAGCAATTCGACACTGACAAACCCCTCGCCTTCACAGGTCGGGCAGCGCCCCTTGGCGACGTTGAAGGAAAACTGCCCGGCGTCGTATCCCGCCGCTTTCGCCTCATCGGTCGCGGCGAACAACTTGCGTACGTTGTCGAACAACCCGGTGTAGGTCGCCAGATTCGAACGCGGAGTACGACCGATGGGTTTCTGATCGACCTGCACCAGACGCCTGATCGACTCCATCCCGGCGCTGACCTGGCCGGTGCTGGCAGTCGGGGTCTCATCTTCCAGATTGAGTTCTTCCGGCTCGGCGTCACTGACACTGCGCCCGAGTTGCGCGCCGACCAGTTCCAGCAGCGCTTGACTGACCAGGCTCGACTTGCCGGAACCGGAGACACCGGTGACCGAGGTGAAACAGCCCAGCGGAAATTCGGCGCTGAGGTTATTCAGGTTGTTGCGGGTGACGCCGTCGAGCTTCAGCCAGCCCGACGGTTTGCGCGCGGTGCGGGTCGGCCGTTGCTGTTCGGCAAACAGGTAGGCGCGGGTCTGCGAGTGTTCGACCGCCGCCAGCCCCGGTGGCGGGCCGCTGTAGAGAATCTGCCCGCCCTTTTCGCCCGCTGCCGGGCCGACATCGATCAGCCAGTCGGCCCGGCGCATGGTGTCCAGATCGTGTTCGACCACAAACACACTGTTGCCGTCGGCCTTCAGACGCTGCAAAGCCTCGAACAGCGCCTCGCCGTCAGCCGGGTGCAGGCCGGCGGACGGTTCGTCGAGCACGTAGATCACACCGAACAATTGCGAACCCAGTTGGGTAGCCAGCCGCAGACGTTGCAACTCGCCGGACGACAGGGTCGGCGTGCTGCGCTCCAGGGCCAGATAACCGAGGCCGAGATCGGTCAGGGTGCTGACCCGGTCCAGCAAGTCCTCGGCAATGCGCTGCGCGGCCAGGCGCTTCTCCAGCGACAGGTTCGGCGTATGGCGCACGTCCGGCGCGTTGGCGTGGCCGCTGGCGCCATGGGCCACGCGCTGCTGGCGGGCTTCGCGGGTCTGGCGGTGAGTCAGGGTTTCACCGGTTTCATCGGCGTGCTCCAGCCAGCTCGCATCCGCCACCGGCTTCAAGACTTCGGCGACTTGCAACAGTGGCATCCGCGACAACTCGCCGATGTCATACCCGGCAAACGTCACCGACAGCGCCTCTCGCTTGAGGCGCTTGCCATCGCACAACGGGCACAGGCTGCCGAGCATGAATTGCGACACGCGCTTCTTCATCAACGCGCTTTGGGAATGAGTGAAGGTGTGCAGGATGTAGCGCCGTGCGCCGGTGAAGGTGCCTTGATAACTGGGCTCCATCTTGCGCTGGAGGGCGACGCGGGTTTCTTCCGGTGTCAGCCCGGCGTACACCGGAACCGTCGGTGTTTCCTCGGTGAAAAGGATCCAGTCGCGCTGCTTTTTCGGCAGTTTGCGCCATGGAATATCGACGTCGATGCCCATGGTCACCAGGATGTCGCGCAGGTTCTGTCCCTGCCAGGCCAGCGGCCAGGCGGCCACGGCGCGCTGGCGAATGGTCAGTTCCGGATCGGGCACCATCAGCGCCTCGGTCACCTCGTAAACCCGCCCCAGTCCATGGCACTCGGGGCACGCGCCTTGTGGCGTGTTCGGTGAAAAATCCTCGGCATACAACATCGGCTGATCCGGCGGGTAGCTGCCGGCGCGCGAGTAAAGCATGCGGATCAGGCTCGACAGCGTGGTCACGCTGCCCACTGACGAGCGCGTACTCGGCGTGCCGCGTTGTTGCTGCAGGGCCACGGCCGGCGGCAGGCCTTCGATGGAATCGACGTCCGGCACGCCGACCTGATCGATCAGCCTGCGCGCATAGGGCGCCACCGATTCGAAATAGCGCCGCTGTGCTTCGGCATACAGCGTCGAAAACGCCAGCGACGACTTGCCCGAACCCGACACGCCGGTAAACACCACCAACGCATCACGGGGAATATCGACATCAACGTTCTTCAGGTTGTGTTCACGGGCGCCGCGCACGCGAACCATGCCGGCGGCGGAATTGGAGCTGCGCTTGGAGGTCATTGGCCAGCCTTGATCAAGGGATTCGAAGCTCAGGCACTGAGCACGGTTCGGATCATCTGCAACAGCGCTTCGGGGCCGTAAGGCTTGCCGAGCAGATGGGTATCGGGGCTGAGCTGGTGATTGCGCGAAATAATGTCGCGGGTGTGGCCCGAGGTGAACAGCACCGCCACCGGTGGCATCTGCACCTTGGCCCACGCCGCCAGATCGGAGCTCTTGATCAGGCCGGGCATGACCACGTCGGTGAAGATCAGGTCGACCCGAGCGCCTTCCATCAGCATCTGCATGGCCGCATCGCCATTGCCGGCGATAAGCACGCGGTAGCCTTCTTCACGCAACAGCTCGACGGCGGAGTTGCGTACCGCTTCGTTGTCCTCGACCACCAGGATCGTCTCGTTGCCACCCGTGAGGCGTTTCTCCACGCTGGGCGCCGCATGATCTACCGGTCGCACGCTGCGCGGAAAGTACAACTGCACTCGCGTACCCTGGCCCACCTGGCTGTCGATCTCGACATGGCCGCCGCTCTGTTTGACGAAACCGAACACCATGCTCAAGCCGAGACCGGTGCCCTGGCCGTCGGCCTTGGTGGTGAAAAACGGTTCGAACACCTGCTCGAGCATGTGCGGCGCAATGCCGACGCCGCTGTCACTGACCGAGACCCGGACGAAATCCCCCGGCACGATGCCCTTGCCCGAACAGAACGCCTGATCCAGCGAGAGGTTGGCGGCGCCGAGCACAATTGTGCCCTCGCCCTTCATGGCGTCGCGGGCATTGATCGCCAGATTGAGAATGGCGTTTTCCAGTTGATTGCGATCGACGTTGATGTGCCACGGTTCGTCCGGCAACTGCACGTCGATCTGAATGATTTCGCCCAACGCCCGTTGCAGCAACTCACCGACGCCTTCAAAGATCTGCCGGGGATTGCACACCGCCGGCGACAGTGGCTGACGACGGGCGAACGCGAGCAGTTGCGAGGACAGCTTGGCACCGCGCTCGACTGCCGCCAGCGAGGCGCTGACCCGACGCTGCACGTTGGCGTTGTTCGGTTCGTGGCGAGCCAGCAGGTGCAGGTTGCCGGCAATCACTTGCAGCAGATTGTTGAAGTCATGGGCCACGCCGCCGGTGAGGCCGCCGATGGCTTCGAGTTTCTGTGACTGTCGCAGTCGCTCTTCGGCGGCGAGGCGCGCTTCGACTTCATTTGCCACACGCTGCTCGAGATTGCGGGTGAACTTGAGCAGGGATTCTTCGGCGATCTTGCGTTCGTGAATATCGATCAGCACGCCGGGAAAACGGAACGGCCGGCCTTGTTCGTCGAACTCGCAGCAGCCACTGGCCAACACCCATAGAAAGCTGCCATCGGCGCGTATTACGCGGTACTCGGCGTTGTAGGGTTCGCCGGTGCGTACCGAATTTTCGATGCACTCCTGCACCCAGGGACGGTCATCGGGATGAATGTGCGCTTCAGCAATGTGCTGCGGCAGGTTGGTGAGGTCTTGATCCGGCGGGAAGGAAAATGTCCGGGCAAAACGCTCGTCGGCCGACAGCACATTGTTTTTTACGTCCCAGACAAAGGAGCCGATCAATGCGCCGGCATTGAGGGCCAGTCGCACCCGCTCGTTATCGGCACGATAGGCATCTTCAGCGGCCTGGCGCAGACGCTCGGACAACACCAGTTCAGTGGTTTCCACCACCATCGCCATGACACCCGAAGGCACGCCGGCATCGTTGGCCACCGGGCTGTAATAAAGGTCGAGCCAGACGTCCTCGGGCACGCCATCGCGCAACAACACCAGTACCTTGTTGCGGTACTCCAGGGTGCCGCCCGCCAGGCAGGTGTCGACCACATGCCGATTGAAATCGGCGACCTCCGGCCAACCCAGTTCCACCGGTGATCCAAGCAGGTACGGATGCCGTCCGCCGGCGAATCGGGAATAGGCATCGTTGTAGATCATGTAACCGGCATGGCCCCAGAGCATGACCATCGGCAGCGGCGAGGCCAGCATCAACTGGACCGTGCTGCACAGGCTGGCCGGCCAGGTTTCGAGCGGGCCAAGATCCGTGCCGCTCCAGTCGAACTCACGGATTCGCCCGGCCATCTCGCCTTGCCAGCCGTCACACCCATGGCTATCGGATAAAAACTGCATCGGCTGCTTTAACGCCTTGTGGTGGGTCCGGTTCAATCGCTGCGCGGTCAAGCGTCGCGCCCGTCTATTTCGAGCGCGCTGGGCAGCGATGGTTTCATTAGAGGTATAGCCGATTTCACCCCTGCTCGACGTTCAGACTTCGATCAGGTGTTTGAGCGGATGGTAGCCGGTCTTCATCTTTGCAGCGACATCGAGGATGGCCTTCTGGATGCCGTCCAGGTGCATACAGGTCAGCTCAATGGCGGCGTTCTGATTGCCGGCCTCGATGTACTCGATCAGCCGCAGATGTTCGTCGTCGCGACAGGCCTCGTGGCTGTCGTCGTCCAGCGCGGCGGCATACAGCGAGGCGCGGGAAATCAGCTTCTGGAACCAGTCGAGCAACACCGGGTTGTTCAGGCTGCGGGCCAGCTTGATGTGGAACTCGCCGAGCAGGTGAATCAGCCGCTCGTGGTCGCCGGCTGCGTGAGCCTCGTCTTCCAGCAGCAAGTGATCGCGCAGGTCCTGCATCGCGGCAGTGTCCTTGCGCCGGCACAGTTCAGTGACGATGCCGATCTCGATCAAGCGCCGGGTTTCAAACAGCGAACGGATCTCTTCATCGCTGGGCAGCGACACCGACGCACCTTTATTGGGCTCGGTGGTGACCAATCCGTCGGCCTCCAGTTGCTTGAGCGCGGCTCGAACCGACGTGCGGCTGACATTGAACAACTCCGCCAGCGACGCCTCGCCCAGCTTCATCCCCGGACGCAGCGAACGCTTGCTGATCGCCTCGTAAACCCCTTGGTAGACGCGGTCGACCGTGGTTTCCGTTTTTTTCTCGGTCATTTGAAAACTCCTTCAATGCTGGCAACGCTGCCCGACGAACGACTCAGTCGGGGAAATGGGGGGTTGCGCCAGCAGATTAATCCGGGTATTTCTAAATTGCATTCAGATATTGCATACAATAATTAGAGGATTGCACCATTATGGGTCAGCCAATAGCCATTGAAGTGCGTAACGTATCCAAGCGGTATTCTGATGATCCTGGCCTGGCGCCAGCCCTCGACAACGTGTCGGTGAACATCGCCGACAACGAGTTCTTCACCCTCCTCGGCCCCTCGGGCTGCGGCAAGACCACCCTGCTGCGCACCATCGCCGGTTTCGAACACGTCAGCGACGGCGAGATCCGTCTGGCGGGCGAAACGGTCAATCACCTGCCGCCGTTCAAGCGTCGGGTCAACACGGTATTCCAGAGTTACGCGCTGTTTCCGCACATGAGTGTCGCGCAGAATATCGCCTTCGGCCTCGAGATGCAGGGTCTTGATCGCAAGACCATTCCAGGACGGGTCGACGAAATGCTCGCGCTGGTGCAGATGGAGCACCTGGCCGGGCGCAAACCGGCGGAACTGTCCGGCGGCCAGCAGCAGCGCGTGGCTCTGGCCCGGGCCCTGGCGCCGAAGCCCAAAGTGCTGTTGCTCGACGAGCCGCTGTCGGCGCTGGATCTGAAGCTGCGAAAGGAGATGCAGGTCGAACTCAAGCGCGTGCAGCAGGAAGCCGGCATCACCTTCATCTTCGTCACCCACGATCAGGAAGAAGCCCTGACCCTGTCCGACCGGATCGCGGTGATGTCCGCCGGCAAGATCCTGCAGATCGGCACCCCGACCGACATCTACGAGCGCCCGCAGCACCGCTTCGTCGCCCAGTTCATCGGCGACATCAATTTCCTCCCCGGCCAGCTCAAGCGTGGCGAGCACAACCAGAACCTCTTCGTGCCCAGCGGCATGCCGGTGGAAATTCCCTGCCCGCCGCAAGGCGTCAATGGCAGCAGCGTACAACTGGCGTTTCGGCCCGAGCGCTCGCAACTGGTCGCGGCGGACCAGCCGCATCATTTGCGCGGGGTGATCGAAGCCGTGCTGTATGTCGGCACCGCGACGCTGTACCAGTGCCGTTTGAACAACGACATCAAAGTCATGCTGCGGGAAAACAACGAAGGTTTGAGCGCCTGTCGCACAGTCGGTGAGCCCGTGGCGGTGCATCTGCCACCCCAGGCCTGCCTGTTGATGGAGGCCTGAGATGAGCGTCAGCAGCACTTCCCCCTCCCTCAACCGCGCGCTGTTGCTCAGCCCGGTGGTGTTGACCCTGCTCGCCCTGATCGCCATTCCGCTGGGGATCATGGGTTACATCAGCCTGCTGCCGCGCAACACCTACGGCGGCGTCGACTGGCAGGCGCAATGGCAGTTGCAGAGTTACGTGCAGCTGTTTTTCCAGGAAGGTTTCGACGGCGAGCTGGAACTGAACTGGGTCTACGCCCAGGCACTGTTGCGCTCGGTGTTCCAGGCCGGCGGCACCACCGTGTTGTGCTTTCTGCTCGGGTTTCCGGTGGCGTTGTGGATGTCGAGCCTGACCCCGCGCCGACGCAACCTGATGGTGTTGCTCATCACCATTCCGTTCTGGACCAACCTGCTGATCCGCAACTACGCGTGGCTGATCATCCTGCGCGAACAGGGCTGGGTCGCCCAGAGCCTTAACGCGCTGTTCCCGAGTGCCGGCGGCATCACCCTGCTCTACAACGACTTCGCGGTCAGCGTCGGTCTGGTCTACAGCTTCCTGCCGTTCATGATCCTGCCGATCTACTCGACCCTGGAAAAACTCGACTGGCGTCTGGTGGAAGCCGCTTATGACCTGGGCGCCAACCGCTGGCACGCACTGCGCCGGATCATCCTGCCGCTGTCGATGCCCGGCGTGATTGCCGGCGCGTTGCTGGTGTTCGTGCCGAGCCTCGGCGCCTTCATCACCCCGGCGATTCTCGGCGGGGGCAAGACCCTGATGATCGGCAACCTGATCCAGCAGCAATTCGGCACCGCGCGCAACTGGCCGCTGGGCAGTTCGCTGTCGTTCCTGTTGCTGGGGATTCTGCTGTTGTCCCTGGTGCTCTACGCCCTCTACAGCCGCAGCGCGGCGAAAACCCTGAACCGGGGAGCGAAAGCATGATCTCTCTGCACCTGAAAAAACTCCCGGCGACCCGGGAAATCAGCCTGCTGATCCTCGCCTATCTGTACGTGCCGATCCTGGTGTTGATCGTCTACAGCTTCAACGCCAACCGCTCGGCAACGGTGTGGACCGAGTTCTCGTTCGCCTGGTACGGGCGGATCCTGGCCAACCCGTCGATCCAGACCGCGGCGCTGAATTCGATCATCGTCGCGACCATCGCCACGGTGTGCGCGACGGCGATTGCACTGCTGGCGGCGCTGGCGACTTATCGGCCGTTCTACGGGCAGAAAATGGTCGAGGGCGGGATCAACCTGCCGCTGATCCTGCCGGAGATCGTCACTGCCGTGGCCACCCTGCTGCTGTTCATGGCACTGGGGATCAAGCTCGGGCTGATGACCGTGATCGTCGCGCACATCGGCTTCTGCATTCCGTTCGCCTACCTGCCGATCCGCGCACGGCTCAACGATCTGGACAAGAGCCTGCTGGAAGCCGCCAACGACCTGTACGCCAATCCGTGGCAGGTGTTCCGCCGCGTGACCCTGCCGCTGCTGTGGCCGGCGGTGTTGTCCGGTTCGGTGCTGGCATTCGTGGTCAGCCTCGACGATTTCATCATGACCTTCTTCGTCGCCGGGCCCGGTTCGACCACGTTGCCGGTGTACATCTTCTCGGCGATCAAGGCCGGCGTAACGCCGGAGATCAACGCGATCTCGACCCTGATGCTGGTGATTTCCATCGTGCTCGTGGTGCTGGCCTTCTGGCTTGGCCAACGTGGCAAACAACAATAAACCTGGAGCGCTCTCATGAAATTGAAAAACATGCGTCTGGCAGTATCCGGTCTGGCCCTGAGTTGTTTCACCGCGTTCAGCGCCCACGCCGCCGAGCCCAAGGAGTTGTTCTTCTACAACTGGACCGATTACTACCCGGTGGACCTGCTGGCCAAGTTCGAAAAGGAGACCGGGATCAAAGTCACCATGGACGGCTACGACAGCAACGAAACCCTGCTCGCCAAGTTGCAGGCCGGCGGCGCGGCGTATGACGTGATCGTGCCGTCGCAGTCGATCATGCAGACGCTGATCAAACAGGATCTGCTGCTGGAAATCGACGCTCCGACCCTGAACAACTTCCAGTACGTCAAAGGGCCGTTCCGCGATCCGAGCTTCGATCCGGGCCGCAAATATTCGGCGCCGTATCTGTGGGGCACCACCGGTTTTTCCTATGACAGCGCCCGGGTGCCGGGCGGCAAGCTCGACGACTCGTGGAAAGAGTTCTTCGAACCGCGCAAGGAACTGCAAGGCCAACTCGCCGCCCTCGACACCTCCAGCAGCGTGATCAATGCCGCCAGCCATTACCTGAACGTCGACGAATGCACGGAAAACCCGCAGGACGCCAAGCGCATCCTTGAACTGCTGCAAAAGCAGAAACCGTTTTTGAAGATGTACAGCTCCGACAACACCGTCGACCGCATGGCCTCGGGCGAAGTGATCATGATGCAGAACTGGAACGGCTCGACCGCCCGCGCCACCTTGCAAAAGAGCACGATCAAATACGTGTACCCGAAAGAAGGCCTGGCGATGTTCCAGGACAACTTCGCCGTACCTAAAAGCGCGCCGCATCCGGGCAACGCGAAGATCTTTATCGACTGGATGATGAAGCCCGAGAACGCGGCGGCCGTGTCCAACGCGATTGCCTATGCCAACGGGATTCAGAGCGATCAGTTGCTGGATGCGAAATGGAAGGTCATGGACGCGATCAACATGCCCGAGGAATACGCCTCGCGGCTGCGGCCGGAGAAGGAATGCAGCAACAAGGCGCGGGAGCTGCAGGATCGGATCTGGTCGAAGCTCAAAGGCTGATCGCCTGACTCAAGACCCAGTTGCGGCCATCGCGAGCAAGCTCGCTCCCACAAGGATCGGTGGCGCTCACAGTTCCAATGTGGGAGCTGGCTTGCCAGCGATGAGGCCCGCCCAGACAACATAGAAACAGAGGTATGCAATGTCCCGTCCCCGCTGGCTCAGAAACATCCGCCCCTACGGCGCCCCCGCCGAAGACCTGCTGATCGAAAACGGCAAGTTCACCCAACGCCGCCCGGCCTCCAATGCTCCACTGGCCGCCACCGATATCGACGGCCAGAACCAGCTCCTGACCGCCCCGCTGGTGGAAAGCCACGTCCACCTCGACAAGACCCTGTACGGCCAGCCCTGGCGCCCGAACAGCGCGGGCCCGACGCTCAAGGATTACATCAGCAACGAACGCCGCGTGTTGCGCGAAGTGAAAGCGCCGATTGCCGAACGGGCCGGTGCGCTGTTGGAAAACTGCATCGCCCGGGGTTCGCTGACGATGCGTTGCCACGTAGACATCGACCCGGAATTCGGCCTGCGTCACGTCGAGGCCATGCAACAACTGCGCGAAACCTACAACGACCTGATCGACCTGCAACTGGTGGTCTTCCCGCAAACCGGCCTGATCAGCCGCCCCGGCACCGCCGAACTGATGCGCGAAGCCATGGCCCTGGGCGTGGAAAACGTCGGCGGACTCGACCCCTGCGGCATCGACAACGACCCGATTGCACAACTGGACTTCGTGTTCAACCTGGCCCGCGACTTTCAGCGTGGCGTCGACATTCACCTGCACGACAAAGGCGAACTGGGCCTGTGGCAGATCGCCCGGATCGCCGATTACACCGAGCGCTTCAACCTGCAAAAGCGGGTGATGATCAGCCACGCCTATTGCCTCGGCATGCTGCCGTGGAGCCAGGTCAGACCCGTCGCCGAACGCCTTGCTGCCCTTGGCATTTCGCTGATGAGTTCGGCACCGGCGGACTGCGCAGTGCCACCGTTTCTGGCACTGCGTGAAACCGGGGTCAACGTGTGCCTCGGCTCCGACGGCATCCGCGATGCTTGGTCGCCGATGGGCAATGGCGACATGCTCGAACGAGCGATGCTGCTGGCGTTCCGTTTCGACCTGGGCAAGGACGATGAACTGGCGGCGGCATTCGACGCGGCAACGGTGAACGGGGCGCGCGCATTGGGGATCGAGGGTTACGGCTTCGCCATCGGCAAGCCTGCGGACTTTCTGCTGATGCCGGTCGAAACACTTGGCGAGGCTGTCGTCGCGCGGCCGGTGCGTCAGGTGTATCGCGGCGGCGAACTGATCGCCAGCGGCGGTCGCTTGCTGGGCAGCCGTCTGTGAAACGGATCGGCCTCAAGGCCGCTTGCGTGGTCGGTTTCGACGGCACGCAGCATGTGCTGTGGCGTGACGGCGAAGTGGTATTTGCCGGCTCGCGCATCGAATTTGTCGGGCGCGGTTATCAAGAGCCGTTGGATCAGTGGATCGATTACGGCAATGCGCTGATCGGGCCCGGTTTCATTGATCTGGATGCCCTCGGCGATCTCGATTCCACGGTACTGACCCTGGACAACGGCGACGAACGCGCGATGGGCCGCATGTGGTCGGCGGAGTACCTGGCGAGCGGCCCGCGTGAGTCGTTCAACCCGGAAGAAGAAGTCTTCAAATACCGCTACGCCTTTACCCAGTTGATCCGCAACGGCATCACCACGGCGATGCCAATCACCTCGATGTACTACCGCGAATGGGCGGAGACCTACGACGAGTTCGCCGCTGTCGCCGACGTGGCGGGCGAACTGGGGCTGCGCACGTACCTCGGCCCCTGCTACATGAGCGGCATGAGTTACTGGCGTGCCGACGGCAGCCTCGCCCACCACTGGGATGAGGCTCGGGGGCTGGCCGGGCTGGACGCGGCCGAACGGTTCTTCAAGGATTTCGATGGTGCGCATGCGGGGTTGATTCGCGGTACGTTGCTGCCGGATCGCATCCAGACCTGCACCCCGGCACTGCTGCAACGTACGTCTGCATTGAGCCGCGAGCTGAATGCACCGATGCGTCTGCATTGTTGTCAGGCGCCTGGCGAAGTGGCGATGGTCGAACAGTTGCGCGGCACCACGCCGCTAGGCTGGTTGCAGCAACTCGACCTGCTCACTCCGCGCAGTCTGTTACCCCACGGCATCTACACCTCGGGCGATGACGATCTGCAACGGGTCATCGACGGCGGCGCGAGTCTGGTGCACTGCCCGCTGGTGTTCGCCCGTGACGGCGAGGCACTGAACTCGTTCGGCCGTTATCGCGCCAAGGGCATCAACTTCGCCCTTGGCACCGACACCTGGCCAGCGGATTTGCTGGCAAACATGCGCCACGGACTGAACATCGCCCGGTTGATGGAGGGCGGGCCCACGCTGACCAGCAGCCTCGATCTGTACAACGCCGCCACCCTCGGCGGTGCCAAGGCCTTGGGCCGTGATGACCTCGGTCGCCTGGCACCCGGCGCCAAGGCGGATATCACCGTGTTCAACCTGCGCGGACTGCACCTGGGCCCGTTATTCGATCCACTGAAAAACCTGCTGCTGGCCGGACGCGGCGACGACTGCATCGCCAGTTTCATCGACGGTCGCTGCGTGATGCACGACGGTCAGGTCAACGGCGTCGACTACCCCACGCTGCAACGTCAGGCCCAGCGCCAATACGAAAAACTGATGCGCAGCCACAGCGACCGGGCCTTTGGCCGACCGGACTGGAAAACCCTGTTCCAGCCGGCCATTCCGTTCGCCGACGACTACAGCGCCGAAGCGCCGTTGAGCGCCATCGATCCACTTCTTTAGAGAACACTGCCATGCACAGCTTCGATTTCAGCCAACTGAGCCCACGGGAAAAGTACAAGATTCTGATCGGCAGCGTGGTGCCGCGCCCGATCGCACTGGTCACCACCATCGACGGCGAAGGCCGGGTCAATGCGGCGCCGTTCAGCTTCTTCAATGCGCTGTCGGCGGATCCGCCCATACTCGCGCTCGGCGTGGAGAACTATGGCGACCAGAGCCCCAAGGACACCACGCGCAATATCCAGATGAATCAGGAATTCACCGTCAACATCGTCAGCGACGCATTGGTGGAAGCCATGAACGTCTGTGCCGTGCCGTTCGCGCCGGGCTTCGATGAGTTGACCGCAGCGGGCCTGACGGCAATTCCCGGCACCTCGGTCAAATGCCCGCGAATCGGCGAAGCACCGGTGGCGCTGGAATGTCGGCGGATGATGGCGCTGAACATCGGCCAGTCGCGGGAGATCATTTTTGGCGAGGTGTTGATGGCGCATGTGCGCGACGAGTTGATCGACCCGAAAACCCTGTACATCGATCAATTGGGGCTGGATGCGATCGGACGCATGGGCGGCCATGGTTATGCGCGGACCCGGGATTACTTCGATTTGCCGACCCGCTCGTTGCAAGCGTGGACGGAGGCACCGGGAGGTGGCGAGCGGTTTTGGCCTGCCAAATAAAACAGCGGCCCACCGAGGTGCTGATCGTTCCCACGTCGAGGCGTCGAACCGTCCGCGTGGGAATGCATACCGTGACGCTCTGCGTCACAGTGGACGCGGAGCGTCCATGGCGGCATTCCCACGCAGAGCGTGGGAACGATCAGTGCGAAACAGGTCGATCAGTCAGTGCCGTACTTCGGCGACCGTGGCCCGTACAGCAGGCCCGCCGGATGTCCGGCCGACAGCAGTCGATTGCTGGCCACACCGGCAATCGGGTAGCCGGCATCGGTGGAACTGTTGATGATCTGCTTCACCGCCGCGGTGATCAGCGCGCCGATCAGGCCGCCACCGCTGTTGTTGCCGCCCTCTTCGCTCGACGCCCGGGCCGCACCGGTCCACAGGGTGACGCCGGTTTTCAGGTCCACCAGCTTGGCGCTCGCGGTGACGGCAGTTTCGCTGCTGATCACCATGTAACGCGTGCCGTACTCGCTGACGGTGATGTACAGCGCCGCGTCGGCACCGAAGATTTCCTGCAGCTTGTTGGCCGGTGCCGCATGGATGTCATCCGGCGTAGTCAGGCCGTTCTGGCGGAACGTCTCGTCAACCAACGTGATCGGCAGCACGTAGTAACCGGCCTCGGCCAGCGGAAAAGTCACTTGCGACAACAGGCTGTAGGACGCCTTGACGTCCGGCGAGGTGTTCAGCGGCGGCAGCACCAGAATGGATTTCGGCCGCGCTTGCTTGTACGCCGAGTAGTCCACGGTTTTAGGTGCAACGCAGCCACCCAGAACGGTCAGCGCCAGGCCTGCGGCCAGCCCTTTCAAGGCACGCGAGATCATTGCGCATCTCCGGTCTTGGCGTTTTTAAGCAGAAAGTCCATGTACGTGCCGGACTCGGGGAACAGGGTCTTCTCGGTGCGCAATTGCTGCACCATCTGATCGTCCTTGCCCATGCTCAGGTACAGCAGACCAAGGTGTGCGTGGTAACCCGGCGGTACCGGCTTGCCACTGGCGCGGATCTTTTGCAGATCGGCTTCCAGCGCTTCGGCCTGGGCCTCTTTCGGCGTTTCGCTTTTGAAGTATTCGTAGACTTGTGGCTGGTAGCCTTCCCACTGGTACAGGGTTTGCGGGCTGCTGCAACCAGCCAGCAGCGCGCCGGCAGCCAGGGCCATCAGCGACCGGGACAGGGACAGATTCATGGTGTGTTGCTCCTTGCGATGGGCGTCTATCAGTTGCCCGGTTTCCAGGCGCCGGCGTTCATGCCATCGACCAGGCGATTGATCGCCTCGCGCATGGCCAGATCGAGGACTTTGCCGTTGAGGGTGGAGTCGTAGGCAGCGGTGCCGCCGAAGCCGATGATTTCGCGGTTGGACAAGGCGTATTCGCCGGCGCCCTGGGTCGAATACACCACTTCGGAGGTGCTGATGTTGACGATGTTCAGGTTGACCTTGGCGTAGGCAACCTGGGTCTTGCCACGGCCGAGAATGCCGAACAGTTGATGATCGCCGGTCTCTTTGCGGCCGAACTCGGTGACGTCACCGGTCACGACGTAATCGGCGCCTTTCAGACGCTGGGCCTGGCCCTTGATCGCCGCCTCCTGCTGGATTTCGCCCATGTTGTCGCGGTCGAGCACGGAGAAACGGTTGGTCTGCTGCAAGTGGGTGATCAGGATGGTCTTGGCCTGGCCGCCGAGACGGTCGACGCCGTCGGAGAAGATTCCGCGCATGTAGCTCGAACGGTTGTCGAACTTGCCCACGGCCATCGGGATCCGCACGCCGGACCAGGCCTGAGCGGCGCTTTCCACCTTGGCCACCGGCAGTGCGCGGGAGCTTTCGGTGGCGCAACCGGCGAGCGAGCCGGCCAGGGTGCCGAGAACGGCAATCGCAATGCCCGAGACCAACATCCGGGAGATCATTCTCACTGTGCATTCCTTCTGAAAATCGATGTGTCCCGGCACGGCGAAGTCGTGGGGGATCGGGAAAGGGGCGGCATTATGCCAAAGTGCCATCAGTGAGGACAGGTTTTTTTGACGTCAGCAAATTGGCTTTTGAAGCGATCAGCTGCCGTCAGCGACCGATCGTTCCCACGTCGAGGCGTCGAACCGTCCGCGTGGGAATGCATACCGTGACGCTCTGCGTCACAGTGGACGCGGAGCGTCCATGGCGGCATTCCCACGCGGAGCGTGGGAACGATCACTAATCAACCAGTTGCCGTCAGTGGAAATCGCGGCTTTGCACCCGAATCCCGTTGAGCAACGGACTGAGATCGCTCAAGCGTCCGGCGATCAGATGCCGCACCTCGCCTTCCCGTTCCCAGCGGCCATCGACCTTGAGCAATTGCGAGCCCACCAGCACCTGACGCTGGCGCTCGGCCAGATCGCGCCAGACCACCACGTTGACGTTGCCGAACTCGTCCTCCAGGGTCACGAACGTCACGCCACTGGCGGTGCCCGGCCTCTGGCGACCGGTCACCAGCCCCGCCACGCTGACCGGCCGGCCATGCTCGACCTCCAGCAACTCCCGGGAGCTGCGGCAGCGCCGCGCCCGCAACTCGTCGCGCAACAACGTCAACGGGTGCGGCCCCAGCGTGGTGCCGAGGGTGGCGTAATCGGTGAACAGGTCTTCGCTGACACTCGGCGTCGGCAGCAGCACATCCGGCTCCTCCTGACTCGGCAACCCGGCAAACAGTCCAAGCTGTTTCTGCACCCCGGCCACTTCCCATCGTGCCCGATGGCGATGACCGGCCAGGCCGCGCAGCGCGCCGGCATCCGCCAGCAGCGCCTGAGCGCGACTGTCGAGCCCGGCGCGCTCGCCCAGATCGGCGACATCGGCAAACGCGCCCCTCGCCCGAGCGCTTTCAATGTTCCGCGCATCCTCTTCGCGAAAGCCCTTGATCATGCGCAAACCCATGCGAATCGCCGGTTGCTCGCCGGCAATCGGCTCCAGGCTGCAATCCCAGTCACTGGCGCGCACGTCCACCGGGCGGATCTGCAAATGATGCCGGCGCGCGTCCTGAAGAATCTGATCCGGGCTGTAGAAACCCATCGGCCAGCTGTTGATCAGCGCACAGGCGAACGCCGCCGGTTCGTGGCACTTGAGCCAGCAGCTGGCATAGGTCAGCAAGGCAAAACTGGCGGCGTGGGACTCGGGAAAGCCGTAACTGCCGAAGCCCTTGATCTGTTCGAAGATCTGCGCGGCGAATTCCGGGCTGTAGCCGTTTTTCTTCATGCCGGCGGCCAGCCGTTCCTTGTGCGGTTCCAGCCCGCCGTGGCGTTTCCACGCCGCCATGGAGCGGCGCAACTGGTCGGCCTCGCCGGGGCTGTAATCGGCGGCGACAATCGCGATCTGCATCACCTGTTCCTGAAACAGCGGCACGCCGAGGGTGCGTTTGAGCACCACTTCCAGCTCCGGTGACGGATAGGTCTCCTCTTCTTCCTTGTTCCGGCGACGCAGATACGGATGGACCATCCCGCCCTGGATCGGCCCCGGCCGGACAATGGCCACTTCGATCACCAGATCGTAGAAGTTCTGCGGGCGCAGACGCGGCAGCATCGACATCTGCGCCCGGGACTCGATCTGGAACACGCCGATGGTGTCGGCGCGGCTGATCATGTCGTAGGTCGGGCGGTCGTCAGCCGGGATGGTCGCCAGGCTCAGATCCTTATGACGATGACGGCGCAGCAGATCGAAACAGCGACGAATCGCACTGAGCATGCCAAGGGCGAGGATATCCACCTTGAGCAGCCCGACCGCATCGAGGTCGTCCTTGTCCCACTGAATGATCGTGCGGTCGGCCATGGCGGCGTTTTCCACCGGCACCAGCGTGTCCAGCGGTTGCTCGGAAATCACGAAACCACCGGGGTGCTGCGACAGGTGTCGGGGGAAGCCGATCAGTTGCCCGGTCAGGCTCAGCACCCGGTGCAGCAGCGGACTTTCGGGGTCGAAACCGCCTTCGCGCAAGCGTTCCACGGGCGGCGTTTCATCGCTCCAGTGGCCGCAGCAGTCGGCCAGCGCATTGATCTGGTCCGGCGGCAAGCCCAGCGCCTTGGCCACATCGCGGATCGCGCCGCTGGCGTGGTAAGTGCTGACCACCGCCGTCAGCGCCGCACGACGGCGACCATAACGACGAAACACGTATTGCAGGACTTCTTCCCGGCGTTCGTGCTCGAAATCCACGTCGATGTCCGGCGGCTCGTTGCGCTCTCTCGACATGAAACGCTCGAACAGCAGCGTGGTGCGATCCGGATCGATCTCGGTGATGCCCAAGGCAAAACACACCGCCGAGTTGGCCGCCGAACCCCGGCCCTGGCAAAGGATTTTCTGCTTGCGGGCGAAGCGCACCACGTCGTGCACGGTGAGGAAGTAGCTTTCGTAGCCGAGTTCGGCGATCAGCTTCAGTTCCTTGTTGATCTGCCTCAGCACCTTGAAGGGCGCGCCGTTTTCCCAGCGCCAGGCGATGCCCTGTTTAGTCAACTGTCGCAGCCAGGAACGACCCGAGTGTCCATCGGGCACCAGCTCTTTCGGATACTGATAACGCAATTGGCTCAAATCGAACGTGCAGCGCCGGGCCAGTTTCACCGATTCGTCCAGCAAGGTCTGCGGATACAACTCGCGCAACACATCGAGGCTGCGCAAATGCCGCTCGCCGTTGGGATGCAGACGCAACCCGGCCTCGGCCACCGGGACGTGGTGGCGGATCGCGGTCATGGTGTCCTGCAAGGCCCGCCGGCCACGGGCGTGCATGTGCACATCGCCACTGGCCACCGCTGGAATCTGCAACTCATCCGCCAGACTCAGCAGTGCGGTCAGCCGTTGCTGATCGTTCTGCCCGCGATGCAACTGCACGGCCAGCCACAGCCGTTCACCGAAGGTCTGCTTCAGCCAGCGGCCCTCTTCCACGTCATCGACCGTATCCGGCACCCACAGCACCCGCAATCCCGGCAATGGCTCGCTGAAGTCCTCGCGCAGCACTTGATACTGGCCTTTCTGCATGCGCCTTCGAGCCTGAGTGATCAAGCCGCACAGCGCCTGATAACCCTCAATGTTCTCGACCAGCAACACCAGTTTCGGGCCGTTCTCGATGCGGATTTCGCTGCCGATGATCAGCGGCAACTCAACCGACTTCGCTGCCTGCCAGGCACGGACAATTCCGGCCAGCGTGCACTCATCAGTGATCGCCAGCGCCTGATAGCCGTGTTTTTTTGCACGCTGAAACAGCTCCAGCGCACTGGACGCACCGCGCTGGAAACTGAAGTTCGACAGGCAGTGCAGCTCGGCATAACCCTGATTCACGCGAACCAGCCTTGCAGCCACAACGGGCCGCCCTCACCCACTGTCCGGTACGCCCAGCCTTGCTGGCCGGCGCGGTTCTGGATCAGGTAATAATCACGGCGCACGTCATCACCGTCCCACCAGCCGGACTCGATCCGTTCCGGGCCCATGAGAATGCGCGCCGAACCTTCGGGCACGGACTGCGGCTCACCCAACAACCAGCCCGGACGCTGCACCCCCGGCAATGCAGGGCAACGCTGTTTGTCGTCGGCGTTCTGCCACGCGCACTCCGGGCGGTGATCGGCCTGAAAGCGCAGGCCCTGCACCGCCTCATCCCCCAGCCGCGCGCGCAGGCGTTCGCGCAGTTGCTCCCAGGGCAAGGTCTGCTGCGGGCGGTCGTCGAACAGTTCCTGAAACTGCGGCACGAAACTCGGCAGATCCTCGGCGCGCAGACGAAAGCCGCGCACCGGGGCTTCGACCTGCACCTGCTCCAGTCGGCCACGGGCCAGTTCAAAGAGCATCGCCGGATCGCGCTCGGCGCTGAGCAGGCCGACCTTGATCAGCGTATCCGGCAGCCCCGCATGTTCCAGATGCAGATCGAAGCGCTGCACGCCGCTGTCGCGCCCGCACAAAAACGCCGCCAGATCGGACGTCAGGCGGCGCAATGGAAACAGCAGCGCCTGATGGGATTGCACGTCGAAATTGAGTTCGATCCGCACGTCGAAACGGTCCGGCGGCAGATAGAACGCCAGCGCCAGCGGCCGTGCGCCGAACAGCGTGTCCAGATGCTTGAGCATCGGCGCCTCGAAACGCCGGGCCAGGGCCTGACGCGGCAGGTTCTGCACCTGATGAAGGTTGCGCAGGCCCATGCGCGACAGCGCCGTGGCCACACTCGGTTCCAGCCCGATACGGTCGACCGGCAATTGCCCGAGGTGGTGGCGCAAGGCTTCACCGTCGGGCACCACCAATCCGTCGTAGGCGTTGGCCAGTATTCGCGCCGCTACCGGGTTGGGCGCGGCGACGATCCGGTGACGAAAGCCCAGCTCGGACAGTTCCGTGCGCAACCGTGCTTCGAACTGCGCCCAGGAACCGAACAGCCCCAGGCTCGATTCGATCTCGAATACCACGGTGCGCGGGTAATGCACGCTGACCTGGGCGCTGAAACGATAGGCCCAGGCGGCGAGAAACTGCTGCCAGTGCTCGACCTCGGCCGAATCGTAATCGACAGTGGTGAACCCTTTGCTCATGGCCTGCGCGGCGGTCATCGACTGCCCGGGACGCAAGCCCAGTGCCCGCGCCGCCGGGTTGACCGCTTGCAGCACCCGGCGCTGGGCCGGGCCGCTGAGCAGCGCCAACGGTTGTTCGGGATCGGGGCGCTGACGCAGCACGGCGTCGAGGGCCAATTGCGGGAACAGAATGCAAACCCAGCGCATGGCGACCTCAATGCCCCACGGCGAAGGCGATCGGTGCGCTGCGCGCCAGACCGCCCCGGCACTTGAGCACGCGCAATTGCGCCGGGCGGGCATCAATGGCAATGCGCAGCGCGGCCGGCGACGGGTTGACCGCTTCGCTCAAGGGGCGCCACGCGAACGCCAGGGTCTGGCCGGTTTCCGCCGCCACCTGCAAACGGCGCAAGGCGCGGTCATCGGCCTTGTGCGGCCAGCACAGCACCGCGCCGCAACTGCCCGAGCGCAGACATTGTTCCGCCGCCCACAAGGCATCGCGTTCACTGGCCTGGATCACCGACAACTGGCGCAGATCGACCCCGGCATTGGCCCACGCCTGCGGGTATGGCACGAACGGCGGCGCCACCAGCACGATGCGTTCGCCCGCTGCCGACAGCCGCGCCAACGTCGGCCACACCAGTTGCAGTTCGCCAACGCCGGGCCCGGCCAGGAGGATTTCGCTCAGCGCCGCTTCCGGCCAGCCGCCACTGGGCAAGGCCGCATCCAGCGCCGCGTGCCCGGTGGGTTGCGGGCTGGCGGTGGGTGGCGCAGGCCGGCCCTTCCAGACCTGGCCGCCATTGAACAGCGTATCCAGCGCAACGACGGCACCCATCAGCCTTGCCTCACCAGACCGCAGAACACCCCTTCGATGGCCAGATCCTGATCGGCCCGCACCACAATCGGCTGGTACGCCGGGTTGCGCGGCAACAGGCGAACCTCATCGCCGATCCGCTCGAAGCGTTTGATGGTGACTTCACCGTCGAGTCGCGCCACCACGATCTGGCCGTTGAGCGCCTCGGGGTTGCGGCGTACGCCGACCAGATCGCCGTCGAGAATGCCGTCCTCGATCATCGAATCGCCCTGCACCCGCAGCATGTAGTCGGGCGTGCGGGAGAACAGTGCGGGGTCGAGCATCAGCCGATTGTGCAGGTCGGCATCGGCGCCGATGGGGGCACCGGCAGCGACCCGGCCGAGTACCGGGACTTCGAGCAGTTCCGGCCGCGCCGGCTGCCCGAGCAGGCGAATGCCCCGGGCCTGATGCGGATTGACCTCGATAAACCCGGCTTCGGTGAGCGCCAGCACATGCTTGCGCGCCACGCTGCGGGAGGCAAAACCAAAAGCCTCGCTGATTTCAGCGAGGCTTGGGGGCTGACCGTGTTCGGCGATGCGTTCGCGGATAAAGGTCAGGATGGCGGTACGGCGGGGAGTCAGATTTGTCATGGAGTACATTTGTACTCTTGTGGGAATTTCCTGACAAGCACCGCCAGTCAGCTCAAACCTACTGATGATCGTTCCCACGCTCTGCGTGGGAATGCAGCCCGTGACGCTCCGCGTCACTGGACGCAGAGCGTCCCTAGAGGCATTCCCACGCAGAGCGTGGGAACGATCAAAGCGGACGGTTCGGCGCCTCGACGTGGGAACGATCTCTCCGTCAGCTCAACCCCCGCTCCGCCAGAAACCCTGCGATGTAGTCGATAAACGCCATAACCTTGGCCGTCGCCCGCCGATGGCTCGGGTACACCGCCAGAATGTGCGGGCCAAAACTGTCCGGGTCGATCTCGTAATCGGCCATGACCCGCACCAGTCGCCCGTCGGCGATATACGGCGCGGCGCTCCACAGCGGCGTATGCAACAAACCGCGTCCGGCGAGAGCGCTGGCCAGCAGCAAATCGTAATTGTCACTGCGCAACAACGGTGCCGCCGGCTGCGCCAGGCTCAGGCGCTGACCGTCGCGCTCGGCCCACCAGAATTCGCGGCTGAGCAACGGATGCCGATACAGCAGCCACTCATGCTGATCGAGGGTCTGCGGTGTGACCGGCAAGCCCTTGCGCGCCAGGTATTCAGGGCTGCCACACAGCGCCAGCCGATTGCTGCCGACCACCCGGGCAATCAGCCCCGGCAAATCATCGTGCCCTTCGCGCAGCGCCAGGTCGTAGCCGCTTTCCAGCAGATTGACGAATTCATCGCACAAATCCACTTGCAGGCTGATCTGCGGGTATTGCTGCAAAAAGCCGTCGCACACCTGATCGAGAAACGCCCGCCCGTAAGCCAGCGGCGCAGTGATTTTCAGGCTGCCGCGCAGGCCGTGCTGCAACTGCTCGATTTCCTCGCTGGCCTCGTCCAGCCGTTGCAGCACCAGGCGTGCGGTTTCCAGATAGAGCCGGCCGATTTCAGTCAGCAGTATCCGCCGCGTGCTGCGCTCGAACAGCCGCGCGCCGAGCTCGGATTCCAGATGATTGACCGCTTTGGTCAGGGCCGACGGGGTCTTGCCCAGTTGCTCGGCAGCGCGGCTGAAACTGCCGAGCTGCGCGGTGACGACGAACATTTTCAGTGCACCCAGCTTGTCCATGCTTTTTCCATTCAGGCAAAAACGTTTTTCGTGAGGGAGGCGTTCTGTCGGGCGTTGGCAGCCACTAATCTGGCCATCAGACGCAATAACACGGAAATGTTCAATGAAAAGATTCATCCCGCATTTCGCAAAAAACGTGCTGATCGCCGCGGTGAGTTTTGCCTCGATGGAAGCCATGGCCGCGACCGATCTGGTGCTGCTCAATGGCAAGATTTTCACCGCCGACCGCGCTCAACCGAAGGCTCAGGCGCTGGCCGTGGAGAACGGCAAAGTGTTGAAAGTCGGCAGCGATGCGCAGATCAAGGCCTTGATCGAACCCGGCACCCAAGTGATCGACCTGAAAGGCCAGACGCTGATGCCCGGCCTGATCGACAGCCACTCCCACGCGATTTTCGGCGGACTGGAAATGGTCTCGGCCAACATGGCAGACGAAGTGGTCGGTCTGGATGAACTGGAAAAACGCCTGCGCGACTGGCGTGACGACGGCAAGGCCCGGCATGGCGACGTATTGAGTGTGGCCGGCATGAGTTCGGCGTACTGGGCCAGGGCTGAAGCGCTGGGCAACCTCTTCAACCATGGCGAATGGGCCGACGTGCCGGTGGTGTTCACCGGCAGCGATCACCACACCGCATGGGCCAACAACGTGATGCTCAAGCGTGCGGGAATCGACGCCGCGCTGTTGAAAACCCTGCCGGACGCGGAAAAAGACACCATCGGCAAACTGCCCAGCGGTGAGCCGAACGGTTTTGTGGTCGATGCCGGCTGGGATCGCGTCGCCTCGAAAATACCGGCGCCGAGCCCGGCCGACCTGCTCAAGGCTGCGCAATCGGCGGTGCGCTTCAACAACAGCCTCGGCATCACCGCGTGGATGGACCCCGCCGCCAACGCCGCGCCGGGCGAGCCGGTGTTCGCCCTCAAGCCCACCGAGAAAACCGTCGGCGTATTGCCGGCCTACAAAGCCCTGTCGGAAAGCGGCGGCATGACCGCCCACGTCGCCGCGCTGCTGGTGGCCAACTCGAAAAGCGTCCCGGCCGATCTCGACACCCTCGACAAGGTTCGTCGGCAGTTCCAGGGCATCCCCCACCTGACGCTGCCGGGAATCAAGATCTTCGCTGACGGTGTGATCGAATACCCGGCCCAGAGCGCGGCGATGATCGATCCCTACAGCAACTCGCACAAACAGGGCGAACTGCTGATCGATCCGCAGCACTTCGGCGAACTGGTCAGCGCTATCGACCAGCGCGGCTGGCTGGTGCACATCCACGCCATCGGCGACCGTGCCGTGCGCGAATCACTGAACGGCATCGCCCAGGCGCGCAAGGACCGGCAGAGCGGCGTGACGCACTCGATCACCCACCTGCAAATGGTCAACCCGAAGGAGTTCGCCCGCTTCAAGCCGCTGAACGTGATCGCCTCGATGCAACTGCTCTGGGCCAGCGCCGACGACTACACCACCGACATGATCAAGCCTTACGTCAGCGCCCTCGCCTTCCGCTATCAATACCCGGCACATTCGCTGCTCAAGCAGGGCGCGACGATTGCCGGCGCCAGCGACTGGCCGGTGTCCTCGCCAAACCCGTTGAACGCCATGGCCCAGGCCATCACCCGCACCGGGCCGCTGGGCGTGCTCAACGCCGACGAACGCCTGGATCGCGAAACCATGTTCTACGCCTACACCGCCAACGCCGCGCGGACCATCGGCCTGGAACAACAGATCGGCTCGCTGAGCCCCGGCAAACAGGCCGATTTCATCGTGCTTGATCGCGATGTGTTCAGCGTCGATGACAAAGCCCTGCATGACACCCAGGTCCTGCAAACCTGGTTCGCCGGCCGTCAGGTCTATACCGCCGCCCAATGACAACAACTGTTCCCCTGTGGGAGCGAGCTTGCTCGCGATAGCGGTATGACCATTAAAAATGATGGCGACTGATACACCGCTATCGCGAGCAAGCTCGCTCCCACAAGTTTTCTCTTTCTGCCCCATAACAACCACAACAACGGGACTTCACATGAAAGCCTTGCCCCTGTTCGCCCTCACTTCCTTGAGCCTGCTGCCCCTGAGCAGCCACGCAATTGCCCTGAACGATGATTTTGCGGTGCTGGTCGACCTGACCCTGGCCAGTGATTACCGCACCCGTGGCATCTCCCAGACCCAGAACGATCCCGCCGTACAGGCCGGTCTGACCCTGGCCCACAGCAGCGGCCTGTACCTGGGCGCGTGGAGTTCGAACGTCGATTTCGGCGGTGGCCTGAAAACCCGTCAGGAAGTCGACTACTACGCCGGCTGGCTGTGGCAGGCGACCGAAGCCGTGAGTCTGGATCTGGGCTACATCAAATACGCGTACCCCAAGGAGAGCCAGTTCAACCAGAGCGAGGTGTACTCGATTCTCAGCGCTTACGGCGTGAAACTCGCGGCGTATTACTCCAGTGACGCGCCGGGCATCGACAGCAAACAGAGCTCGCTCTACAGCTACATCGGCTATGAAACCGAATTGCCGTTCGATTCCGGGCTGAAACTGCGCTACGGCAACATGGACTTCAAGGACCCGCATATGTATTCGGCGTCCGGACACAGCGATGAGTCCTACCGGGAGTGGGAAGTCAAACTGACCCACAACCTGGCCGGCGTGGTGCTGGGTCTGAGCTACATCGACACCGATCTCTCGCAGAGCCAGTGCCTGAGCAGTTGGGGCTTCAAGGACGTGTGCACGGCGACGGTCGTCGCCAGCGTCAGCAAATCTTTCTGACCGAGCGCAAAACTCTGGTGGGGGCCAGATTGCTGGCCCCACATTTTTTTTGCACTCAGCGTGATTTTGTTACTGGATGTTTACGGAATTTTTACCAATGCCCTTCTACAGTTACGCGCGTAACCGCATCGGTTTCGACTGACGTAGAGGAAAGTATCGAAATGGCTTTGGGCAAAGGACTGCGTTTACCGTCCATCACTCCGACCCGGCTGGTGCTGCTGTTTTCGCTGGCACTGGTGGCGCTGTACAACCTGGCGACCTGGAAGGCGCTGGGAACACTGATTACCCTGCAAGGTGCACAAAAACTGGCGTTTTTCGCGTCCTTCGGGCTGTTTCTCTGGGCGGCGATCACGCTGCTGCTGACCCTGGTGTCGTTTCGCTGGACGCTGAAACCGGCGCTGACGCTGGTGGCCCTGCTCTCGGCCTGCGCGGCGTATTTCATGAACGAATACGGGATCACCATCGACACGGTGATGATCCAGAACGTGTTCGAAACCAATCCCGAGGAAGCCACCGCGCTGTTCAGCGGCAAACTGCTGGCTTACGTGCTGTTGCTCGGCGTGTTGCCGGCCGTGCTGATCTGGCGCTGGCCGGTGGTTTATCGACCGTTCTTTCGGGGCTTGCTGAACAAGGTGCTGGTGATAGCGGCTTGCGTGTTGGTGATCGGCGCTTCGGTGGGCGCGTTCTATTCGACCTACGCGCCGATCTTTCGCGAGGAAGACAAGCTCACCCACTTCATCAACCCGACCAACTACATCTACGCGATCAGCAAATACACCAAGCAACGGCTGGGGATCAAAAAGCATTTCGTGGTGCAGGCCATCGGCGAAGACGCGGTAATGAGCGCCAAGGCAGCCAGTCGCGAGAAGAAATCGCTGATGGTGTTCGTAGTGGGCGAAACCGCCCGGGCCGACCATTTCTCGCTTAACGGCTACGAGCGCGAGACCAATCCGCAGCTGAGCAAACTCGACATCCTCAATTTCACCCAGGTGCATTCCTGCGGCACTTCGACGGCGGTGTCGGTGCCGTGCATGTTCTCGATGTTCCCGCGCGAGGACTACAGCGACAAGAAAGGCAAAACCTACGAAGGCCTGCTCGACATCCTGCAACGGGCCGGCGTGCAGGTGCTGTGGCTGGACAACAACAGCGACTGCAAGGGCACCTGCCTGCGCGTGCCGAACCGCGACATCGCGAAGAACCAGCCGGGACCGTTCTGTGACGGCAACAACTGCCTCGACGAAGCACTGCTGGCCGACCTGCAAGGCTACATCGACAGCCTCAAGGGCAACGCGATCATCGTCCTGCACGCCGACGGCAGCCACGGCCCGGAATACTACGAGCGCTACCCCAAGGACATGGAGCGCTTCAAACCGATCTGCCACACCAACCAGCTGGGCAGTTGCAGCCGTGACGAGCTGGTCAACGTCTACGACAACACGATCCTCTACACCGACCATTTCCTGGCCAAGGTAATCGAACTGCTCAAACGCAATCAGGATCACCTCGATACGTCGATGCTGTACGTCTCCGACCATGGCGAATCGCTGGGCGAGAACGGTCTGTACCTGCACGCCGCGCCTTATGCGCTGGCGCCGGAAGCGCAGACCCATGTGCCGATGGTGATGTGGTTCGGCAACAACACCCTGGCGCAACTCGGCATCGACCGTGGCTGCCTGCAAGGCAAAAGCAGCCAATCGGATCTGAGCCATGACAATCTGTTTCACTCAGTGCTGGGGTTGTTCGAGGTCAGGACGTCGCTGTATCAGCCTGGGCTGGATATTTTCCATGGCTGTCGGCCGGCAATGACGGCGGGACAGTGATCCCCTCCAACTGCGCCAGATAGGCCCACGGGTAAATCCCGCGCTGATGGCCGTCGCTGAACACCAGTTGCAGACCGTACCCCTGAGCGTTCAATTCGATGACCCGCACACGCGGGTCAATCATTGGCGGCGAGCCCCGCAGGCGAAACGCCCGGCATTGCGAGCACGGGCATTGGCGGCGCAGTTCGGCATGGTCCAGCAGCTGCTCGCGGCCATCCGGCCAGCTCAGCCGTAACCGGTGCTCACTTCGGGAATTGCCGACCGACAGCGGATTCATTGCAGCTGACTCAAGGCAATCCGCACGGCTTTGCGCACTTCCGGGTCGCCGTCGTCCTGCGCGGCCTGCAATGCCGCCACCGCCCCGCGATCATTCAATTCGCCGAGGGCCAGCGCGGCTTCCTTGCGCAGGTTGCTGATGCGATGGCCGAGGGTGTCGATCAGGGCATCGAGTGCCGGCACATAGCGCAAACGGCCGAGGCTGCGGGTCGCGCGCAGACGAACCTGCCAGTAATCGTCATCCAGGGCTTCGATCAGCGCCGGGCCCGCATCTGTATGGCCGACCTTGCCAAGGGTGGTTGCGGCTTCTTCGCGTACTTGCCAGGCCTGATCCTGCAAGGCCTGACACAACGCGGGCAGCACCTCGGCATCACTCGCCAGGCCCAGGGCGCCGGTGGCGGCGCGACGTACTTCGGTGTCCGGGTCATCACTCGCCAAGCGGGCCAGGCCCGGCAGTGCGTCGAGCTGCTTGAGCCAGCCGAGCACCCCGACAGCTTCGCGACGGACACTGGCATCGGCATCGTTCAGCGCCTGAATCGCGGCCGACGCAGCGCCGGGGAAACGCAACTCACGCAAGGCCCGGAACGCGGCAATCCGCACGCCGGTTTCGGCATGGGCGGTCCACGGCAGAATCACCCGGCCCGCCGCTTCGGTCTTGAGCAGGCTCAGGCTCTGCGCCGCAGCGGCCTGCACCGCCGGCGACGGATCCGTCAGCGCCTGGCACAGCGCTTCAACCACCGGCTCATCTTCCCAGGCCTCCAACAGGCGCGCCGCTTCGGCACGCACTTCTTCGGCGGGGTCTTCGGCCAGGCGCTCGACCAGCCAGAGCAGACCGTCCGGTTCTTCGAGGTCGGCCAGGTCGATCAGGGCAATCCGCCGTACCCCGGCGTCATCGGCCGTCAGGCGCGGTTGCAGGGCGAGAATGTCGTTGTTATCGGTCACCGCAAAAAATGAGGTCATAGGGCAAATCTCGGCAAGGGGTTTTCAGGAGGCAAGCCGAGCGGATTGAGGCGCGGCAGCGGTCGGTCGTTGTCGTGGCGCAGCAGGTCGAGGCAGTGGCGCTTGAGGCGCGAGAACGCATGTCTGGTCACCAGTTCAGTGGTGCGTGGCCGGGGGAAATCCAGGCGCAGGTCTTCGATGATCCGCCCATCCGGGGTTTGCATCACGCTCATCAGGCTTTTCCTCGTGGTCGATGCCAGGGCGTGAACAGCCCGCCCAGGCGTTTGATCAGCAGGCTGCTGCCCATGCCCAACACGCCGATCAGCAACATGCCGACCACGATGTCGGCGTAGTTCTGAATGGTGTAGGACTCCCAGGTGTAGTAACCGATGCCGAACTGGCCGGAGATCATTTCGGCAGTCACCAGACAGAACCACGAGGTGCCCATGCCGATGGCGAGGCCGGTGATGATGCTCGGCGCGGCGCCCGGCAGAATCACTTCCAGCAGGATCGCCCGGCGCGCGGCGCCAAGGCTTTTGGCCGAGGCGATCAGGCGCGGGTCGACGCCTTCGACGCCGTGCACGGTGTTGAGCAGGATCGGGAACAGCGCGCCGGTGAAGGTGATGAACACCATCGACAGTTCAGACGACGGGAACATCAGGATGGCCAGTGGAATCCAGGCGACGGCGGGGATCGGGCGCAGCACTTCCAGGGGTGGTAGCAGCAGGTCTTCGGCCCACCTGGAACGACCGATGGCCAGGCACAGGGCGATGCCGGCCACCATTGCCGCGAGGTAGCCCGCGAAGACCCGGCCGAGGCTGGCGCTCAGGTGCTGGATGAGCTTTCCGGAGTCGCCGAGGCCGAGGGCGGCTTCGATCACGGCCAACGGGGTCGGGACGTTGGCGAAGGTGACGAGGCCGAGGTTCCAGTGATGGCTGGCGGCGAGTTGCCAGAAGAGCAGGCAGAGCAGCAGTGAGGCGGCTCGGGGGATCCAGCGTGAAAACATATATCACCTCTGATCGTTCCCACGCTCTGCGTGGTAATGCCGCCATGGACGCTCCGCGTCCACTGTGACGCAGAGCGTGGGAACGATCTTCGCTTGAGTTAACGGGTGGCAACGGCCTGGGTCGTGGCTTCGGTGAAATCAAAGACTTTCCCGCCCTGAGCGGAGGCAAATTGCTGGGCCTGACCTTTGAGCAAAAACGCGCTGAGGCGCCCCTTCCCATCACTGGCAAACCACGCCTGCTCCGCCAGCAACTCGATCCCGCTGTCACTCGCCTGCGTATACACCGCCCGGATGTTCTTGCCTTTCGACTTCAGTCCCGCCAGTGCGGTAAACGCCTCTTCTGCCGAGGCATAGCGCCGGACCTTGTCCTCACCCCGCACCCAGATTTCCGCGACATGGCTGAAATCGCTGATGGTGTTTCCAGTCGCCGCATCGACAGACTTCAATGGCGTCTGCGCGTAATTGGCCAGTTGCGCCGTGTAATCCAGATTCGAGGCCTTGAACGCGGCACGGATGTACTGATCGTCGATAAAGGTGTTCAGATCGAGCCCGCGATCGGCCTTCTTCAGCAACTTCAGCGTGTCGATCGCGGTGCCCACAGCCTGGCGGTATTCCGGCTTCCAGCTCAGATCGCGGGTCTGCACGCCGAGCGGGCCGTGGAACAGATAATTGACCTCGGCATCGACGCCGGTGACCCTGGCGATCAGTTCGCTGTACTTCTCGGGCTCGGCGGCCAGCAGTTGATTGGCCTCGATGCTGGCGCGCAGGTAAGCGACGACGATTTCCGGGTACTTTTTCGCGTAGGCCTGATCCACCAGTGCACCGTGGAAGGTTGGCGCATTGGCCTGGGCGCCGTCGTAGATCTTGCGGGCGAAGCCACGGCTCGGGAACAGTTCGGCGAACGGTACGAAGTCGGCGTGTGCGTCAATCTTGCCGGCCTGCAACGCGGAACCTGCGACCTCCGGCGGCTGGGCGATGATGTTCACATCTTTCAGCGGATCCCAGCCCTGCTCTGCCACGGCGCGCAGCAACATGCCGTGGGCGGTGGAGGCGAACGGCACGGAAATGGTCTTGCCCTTGAGCTCGCTCAGCGACTGCACGCCGGACGCGCTCGGCACCACGATCCCGTTGCCGCTGCCCTTGATGCTGCCCGACAGCACGCTGATGAACAGGCTGTGTTTGCCGGCGGTTTCAAACGCCACGCCGTTGAAGGCACCGGGGAAATCGGCCATGGCGCCGAAGTCGAGTTTGCCGGCGACCATTTCATTGGTCAGCGGTGCGCCGCTGGTGAAGTTCTTCCACTGCACGTCGTACTTGGCGTCTTTGTAGGCACCGTCGTGAGGCAGGTATTTGTCGAGCAGGCCCAGTTCACGAATCAACAGCCCGCCAGCGGCGCAGTTGATGGTGGTGTCCTGGGTGCCGATGGCAATGCGGATGGTTTCGGCCGAGGCCGACAAGGTGAACGAAGCCAGTACCAGACCGGCGATTGCTGCACGCAACATGGTTGAATCCCCTCGAATCATTTTCAGGATGTTCGTCTCCGCCGCGATCAGGGCGCGGTGGGAAACGAGGGGTGTTTGGTGAGTCCAGCGTCCGGGGTTTACGGATGGCTTTGGGACTGTCTGTGCGGGCATCTTCGCGAGCAAGCTCGCTCCCACATGATCGTCGGTTTACTCATTATTTGCGGCTGACTTCTATCCACTGTGGGAGCGAGCTTGCTCGCGAAAGCGGACTACCGGTCAACGCAGTAAATATGGAATTTCGACTTTAACGGCGCCGGTCGGGCAATCCTTTTCGCAAGGCATGCAGTACCAGCATTCATCGAACGCCATGTAGGCCTTTTGCGTGGCCGGGTTGATCGCCAGCAGGTCCATCGGGCAAACGTCGACGCACACGGTACAGCCCTTTTCGGCGATGCATTTGTCCTCGTCCACGGTGACGGGGGCATTGGAGCGGAAGAAGATTTCCTGGGCTTGATAGGCCATGGTTCGGACTCTCTCTGGTGATGCCTCAAGCGGCGAAAGCGCCAACCCGAAGGCGGTCGTAGGCCTGCATTTCCTCGGCATCGAGCGGGATGATGTAAGGCTCGACGGCTTTCTTGAAACTGGTCATGCGCCCGTCCTCGCCCTTCTTCAGGTGGCAGTGGCAGAACCATTCGCGGTCATCCCGTTGTGGGTGATCGACGCGGTAGTGGTACAGGCCCCAGCGGCTTTCGGCACGGAACAGCGAGGCGCGGGCGGCCATTTCGGCGCAGTCGCGGATCACGCTGGTTTCCATCGCACGCATCAGTTCGTGGGCGTTGTTGGCCTTCATCTCGTTGAGATCGCGTTCGATGTCGCTGAAGCGTTGCAGGCCGATTTCCATCTTCCTGGTCACTTTCGGCGGTTGCAGGTAGTCGTTGACGAAGCGCCGCAGCTTGTACTCGACCTGGGCCGGCGGCAGGCCGTGCTCGCGGTCCAGCGGTGCGTAGACCCGGGCCTTTTCCTTCGCGATCTGCTCGGCATCCAGCGCGGAGAACTCGCGCCCGGCGACAAATTCCGCCGCGTTGTTGCCTGCGAACCAGCCGTAGGTGAACGCGCCCAGCATGTAGTTGTGCGGCACGGCGGCCATGTCCCCGGCCGAGTACAAACCTTTCACCGAGGTTTCGGCGCGCTCGTTGACCCACACGCCGGACGCCGAATGACCGCTGCAAAAACCGATTTCCGAGATGTGCATCTCGACCATCTGCGTGCGGTAATCGGTGCCGCGGTTGGCGTGGAACTGGCCGCGACTCGGGCGCTCGTTGCTGTGCAGGATTTCCTCGATGTTCTGGATGGTTTCTTCGGCCAGGTGATCGAGCTTGAGGAACACCGGGCCGTTGCCACTTTCCAGTTCCTGGTGGAACTCCCACATCATCTGCCCGCTCCAGTAGTCGCACTCGATGAAGCGTTCGCCCTTGTTGTTGGCGGTATAACCGCCGAGCGGGCCGGTGACGTAGGCGCAGGCCGGGCCGTTGTAATCCTTGATCAATGGGTTGATCTGGAAGCACTCCAGGTTCGCCAGTTCGGCCCCGGCGTGATACGCCATCGCGTAACCGTCGCCGGCGTTGGTCGGGTTTTCGTAAGTGCCCATCAGGTAACCCGAGGACGGCAGGCCGAGACGCCCGGCCGCGCCGCAGGCAAGGATCACAGCCTTGGCCTTGATCACATGGAAGTCGGCGGTGCGGCAGTCGAAGCCCATCACGCCGTTGACGGCGCCCTCCTCGTCGGTCAGCAAACGGGTGCAGACAAGGCGATTGGTGATGTTCACTCGCGCCCGTTTCAACTGGCGATAAAGAACCTTCTTGATGTCGTGCCCTTCCGGCATCGGCAGCACGTAGGCGCCCATGTGGTGGACTTTCTTCACCGCGTAATCACCGGTTTCGTCCTTCTCGAACTTCACGCCCCAGCGGTCGAGCTGCTCGATGGTTTCGAAACTGTGGGTGGCATAGGCGTACACCGCCGCCTGGTTGACGATCCCGTCGTTGGCGATGGTGATTTCCTTGGTGTACTGCTCGGGCGTCGAGTGGCCGGGGATGATCGCGTTGTTCAGGCCGTCCATGCCCATGCTGATGGCGCCGCTGCGCTTGACGTTGGCCTTGTCCACCAACAGCACGCGCAGTTCCTTGTTCATTTCCTTGGCCTTGATCGCGGCCATCGGGCCAGCGGTGCCGCCGCCGATCACGACGATGTCGTATTCCTGTTCGAGTGTCGTTCGACTCATGCCTGCTCCCCTTTTTGCCGGTCGATCCGCAGGCGGTACTGGAACGCATCGCCACGGTAGTAAAGGTGTTCGAAGTCCAGCGGTTGACCGTTGGCATCGTGGGTCAGACGCTCGATGCGCATGATCGGCGAGCCGGCCTCGACGTTCAGCGCCTGGGTCAGATCGCTGTCGGCCAGCACCGCATCGATGGCCAGATCGGCATGGCCGAGGGCAATGCCGCAGTCGTTTTCCAGGATCAGGAAGATGTCGCGGGTCACCAGATCGGCCTTCTCCAACCGCTCGCCTATGGCTTTGGGCAGATAGGTGATTTCCATCGAGATCGGCTCGCGGTTGATCAGCCGTACGCGTTTGATCTGGGCGACGATTTCGCCTTCGGCGACCTGCAAGCGCTCGGCGACCCGTTTGTCGGCGGCGATGAATTTGAAGCTGCGCAGGCGGTTGATCACCTCGTAGCCACGGCCGGTCATGGACTCGGCGAGGCCTTGCAAGGTGCTGACGTTTTGAAAAGTCTTGGGTTTGGCGACGAAGGTGCCTTTGCCGTGGATCTTGAAGATCAGCCCTTCCTTCTGCAGATCGCCCAGGGCCTGACGCACGGTGATGCGGCTGACCTTGAACAGCGTGCCGAGCTCGCTTTCGGACGGCATCTGGCTGTCTTGCGGGTATTCGCCGTCGAGAATGCGGGCGCGCAGCACGTCGCGCAGTTGGGTGTGCAGCGGGACACTTGATAAGGAGAGCGGGCTTGAGGAGAGAGCGTTATCGGTCATCACGGGATCACTTGTTATAACGAGTTATGACGTGATCTTAGAGACGTTATGACAAGCTTGAGAAATACCGAATGAGCATAAGGTTAGATGCGCGACACCATCCCCTGTGGGAGCGAGCTTGCTCGCGATAGAGGTGTATCAGTCACCCAAGTTATTGACTGACAGGACGCTATCGCGAGCAAGCTCGCTCCCACAGAGGGGACGGTGTGGTCTGGGGAATTATTGGCGCTTGAGAATCTGATCCATGACCCAATCGGTTTTCAGCGCTTCGGCGGCGACTGCCGGGTGCCTGGACTCACCGCGAATCTGCGCGTTCATGCCGAGTACGTGCTGCCACTGGATGTGCTCGTGATGGGGGATTTCCAGGCTGATGTCTTCGTCGGCATGCAGCTCGACCGGATGCTCGTCGAACACCGAAAAACCGATCCGCCCTTGGCTGCCGATAATCTCGACCCGATCCTCGCGCCGATCCGCAACAAAGCTCCAGCAGCCCATGCCCAATGCGCCCGAGGCGAATCGCCAACTGGCGCTGACCGCATCTTCCGCCGCGTACAGCCCGGCCTGACGCGCCGTGAAACCTGCGACTTCCACGATGTCACCGAGCAGATACAGGAACAGGTCGAACCCATGGCTGGCCAGATCCGCAAAATACCCGCCACCCGCCACCGTTGGATCGGTGCGCCAGTTCGCGCTGCCGTCCAGATCCTTTGGTGAAGGCGCTTTGGTCAACATCCAGCTCAGGTGCCGCACCTCGCCGATACGCCCCTGCTCCAGCCATTGCCGAACCTGCTGGAATCGCGGCAACGAACGGCGGTAATAGGAGACGAACAGGTGCAGACCGGCCTCGGCGAACACCTGCTGCATCTCACGGCTTTGCCCGGCATTGAGGGCCATGGGTTTTTCCACGCAACAATGCTTGCCGGCGGCGGCGACTTTCAGGCTGTAGGCGTGATGGCTGTCGGGGGGTGTGGCGATGTACACCGCGTCCACTTCAGGGTCGTTGATCAGGGCATCGACGTCGGTGCAGGTCCGGGCGATGCCGTGGCGCGCGGCGTAATCGGTCACGGCTTCGAGGCGTCGCCCCATCACCGCCACCAACGCCGAGCCGGGCGCCTTGTAAAAGGCCGGCCCGCTCTTGCGTTCGGCGACGCTGCCGCAACCGATCATGCCCCAACGCACCACCTTCATTCTTGTGCCTCAGCCAATGCGCAGTGCGCGCAAGTCGAGGTGACCGTTTTGCAGCGGCGGACACCAGTAGTAGCCGCCGGTGATCGGCCGGCTGATGCGATACAAGCCGTCAGTGATGCCGTCCTCCAGACCGCTCATGCGGCGCAGTTGCGCTTCGAACGCGTCAAGGGAGAAACCGAACGCGAGGAACATCAGGCCGGCACGGTCGCCTTCGATCCACGGCATCGAACGGCGCAAGACGAAGGCCTCCGGGGCGAAGCTTTCCTGGGCGGTGCGCTTGACGTGGGCGGACACCGGGGCGTCGTCGATCTCTTCGTTGTCGCTCAGGCGACGGCCCATGATGTTGTCCTTGTCTTCGGCGGACAGCGCATGGAAACCCTTGAGGTCGTGCTGCCATTGCTGGATCGCGGCGAAACTGCCACCCACCAGACCGTCCGCACCTTCACTTAGCAGTGCGGCGGCGATGGCGGCTTCGTCGTGCGGGTTTTCAGTGCCGTCTTCATAACCGGTGAGGTCATGGCCGTCCTTGTGGCGGAAGGTTTCCTGCATCTGCACCAGACGCAGTGCCGGGGCCAGTGTGGCCTCAAGTGCGGTGCTGCGGTTGAGCAGTTCGCCACGGTCGACGCCGTGCAGCCAGACCCACAGGGCGTGCTGGGTCGACGGGTTTTCCACGCCGACGCCGGTCAGCGCCGGGAAGCTGCGCAGGCCGTCGATCTTCACATTCAGAGCCTTGGCCAGGGATTCACCGAAACCGATTACCGCCGACTTGCCGTCCACCAGATTCAGCAGGTTGTCGATCGCCTGCGGCAGCGCTTCAACCGACTCGAGGGCGAAAAACAGGTGACGTGCTTGCGGCGGAACTGGGGTGGCGAGGATGCCCGGCTGGTAGTAACTCATGTCGACTCCTTGGAAAGAGCGCGGAGTTTAACTGTAGGCGGAAGATTTGTGTGGGATCAGATGACGCACTCGCTGCGCCACGCACTCGGACTTTTCCCCGTCCAGCGTTTGAACGCCCGCCGAAAACTGCGCACGTCGCTATAGCCGACCTCCTCGGTGATGCGTTCGATCGGCATGTCGGGATTGGCCAGCAGGCTCATGGTTCGCGCCTGGCGCACTTGCTCCAGGAGTGCCTCGAAAGTCAGAGAGTGCTCGGTCAGCCGCCGACGCAAAGTACGGCTGCTCATATTCAAGTCGCCAGCGATCTTTTCAATGTGGCTGCCCCGGCTCAGGTCCCGGGCAATCGCCCGCTCTACTGCCTGGATCAGATCAAGTTTCTGATGAACCTGCGCCGCTTCCAGTTCCAGCAACTTGACCGCCTGACGCAGCGCCAGCGAATGGTGGTTGGGCAAATTCACATCCAGCCACTGCACGTCGATCAGCATGCGATTGTGCAGGCAGCCGAAGCGCACGTCCGGCCCCAGCAGCCGCCGGTATTCATCGACGTAATCCGGCGTGGCGTGCATGAATTGCACGGCAATCGGCTTGAACGTCTCGCCCACCAGCGCCCGGCCGTAGACCAGCAGGCTGGCGAAAAACTCTTCGACCGCGAACACCTGCACCTCGGCAAACGGCAACCGGCATTCAACGTCGACATACACCTGATCACCCACCACATCGACGCTGGAAACCACAATCCCGCCGGACGTGTGCTGGTGCCGAACCCCGATTTCGAAAGCGTCGCGCAAGGTCTTGCACAGCGACAGCACATGCCCGAGCAGCCCCAGCGTACCCAGCACATTCTGCGCGCCGACCCACAGGCCCAGCCCCTGATTGGGCAACGCCTTCAGCGCCCGCTGGATCATGGCCACGGCCTGCCGGTAGGAAATCCGCTGTGCCGGATCCTGCAGGTCTTCGAAATCAAAACCCAGGCCACGGCACAGGCTCTGCGGCTCGATGCCCTTGCCGGCGACGACTTCGGCCAGGGTCTGCAACAGAAATGGCGACACCAGCGCCAGATCGAAGGTAGGGTCTTGGAGTTTTACGTTCATGGGGGCTGACATTCCGGATCACGTTGAATTGTTATTTTTGTAACCGGTTATGTCGAAGGAAGTTAGCACAGGGTTGACCGACTGTCCGCAGAAGCCCCCTTCCGTGTCCGCCAATACCCTGCCCCGGCGCGCGCCAAGGGCTTATTTCTATAGTGGCCGGGCGCCCTGCGCGCCGGCGTTGCGCCCAAACACAATAATAATGAGGACGGCCATGACCCCGAACCGCGCGACTTTCCCTGTGCAACTGGCGCTGAGCCTGCTTGGCTGCGCCGCGACCCTGCCGGTGCTGGCTACCGAAGCCGGCGTCGACAACATCGGCCCCGGAACCGACGGCTTCTTCATGTTGCCGCTGGAAGTCGACAGCCTTCCGGAGAACATGGTCGCCTTCAACCTCTACTACAACCACTACAAATCGACGAAGCTCAATATCAGCTCACTCGGCGGCAAAGTGCCGAATGTCGAGATCGAATCCACCGCGGTCATCCCGCGCCTCGATTACCTCAGCCCGGTGCGGATCTTCGGCGGACGCCTGGCCGGCTACATCGCCCAGCCGTGGCTCAAGCAGGAGGTTTCGGTATTCGGCCTCAGCGACACCCGCGAAGGCATGGGCGATACCACTATCGCGCCGATCATCCTGTGGGACATGGGCAAGAACCTGACCCTCGGCGCAGCCGTTGAAATCACCTTACCCACCGGCGAATACAGCGTCGATCGGCTGGCCAACACCAGCAACAACTTCTACACCTACAAACCGCTGTTCTCCTTCACCTGGTTGCCGACAGAACGCACCGAGGTGTCGATGAAAACCACCTACAGCTTCAACGAAAAGAACAAGGACACCGACTACAAGTCCGGGCAGATCTTCCACTTCGATTACTCGGCCAGCTACAAGATCACCGATGACCTGATGCTCGGCATCAACGGCTACTACCTCAAGCAGACCACCGACGACAAACAGTTCGGCCACACCGTGCAGTTCGCCGGTCAGGACGTTGATGACGGTGTGCGCGGCAAAGTCTTCGCCATAGGTCCCGCGCTGCACTTCACCTTCCTCAAGTACGCCAGCGCGGAGATTCGCTGGGCCAAGGAATTCGACGTAGAGAACCGGCCGGAGGGGGAAATGTTGTGGGCGAAGGTGAGTATTCCCTATGCGTTCTGAGTGCATTTGTAGGAAGGCGCGCGCGGATTTGTAGGCTGGAAACCTGAAAAACGCTGGGGTGGAATAGGCCTACAGCGGCGGTCGAGATTGCCGGACAACGGAGGGAAACGTCCGGCAGATTTGAAAGGGGGGCTTGCAGATACTGAGTCCCGCTACCTCATGGTTCCTCAAGGGCTCATGGGGTGCATCGTCTGCCAGTGACGACAATGGGCCATTCCCCCTTAAACTGCCGAGATTGAACACGGAGATCACTATGAGCATATTGCTTTCCCCGTTTTATTCTGACTTTGAATCCGAAGAAGAGGCAGAGAGCTACGATCGCTGGTTTCGCGCCAAGGTGCAGGCTGTACTGGATGACCCTCGCCCGGGCATTCCCCATAAAGAAGCCATGGTGCGGCTCGACCAACTATTAGAAGAGAAACGCAAGAATCGACCCGCTGCCGCTTGAATGGAGCAATCAAGCTCTGGACGATCTGGCTGGCATTATCGACTACGTTGAACAATACAACTCAAACGCTTCAACGGCTCTGCAGCACAAGGTTGGTGCAGCGACGCAAAGGCTTTCATCAATTCCCTATGGTTACCGGTCCGGTCGAGTGCCAGGCACTCGGGAAATGGTGGTCAATCCAAACTATCTGCTGGTCTATCGAGTGAACGGGCACATCAAAATACTGACGTTAGTCCACACCCGACGACAATACCCACGAACCTCATCAACCTAAAAAAAAGGGCGGCCAAATGGCCGCCCGAAGCGTACTGCACGAGAGTCCTTTTACAACGTCAGCTGCCCCCGCTCCTCCTCGGTCAACTGCTGTTTCGCCTGTTCATCCAGGGCTCCGGCGCCCAGCACCTGCACCGGGCTGTTGGGGTTGTAGCCCGGTGTCGGTGCACGGCTGGCGCCATCGCGGCTTGGGGCCAGTTGTTCGTTGCCGAAGCTCAGCACCTGCACGGTGAACACCGAGGCCTGGTTCTGTCGTGACGCGGCCTGTTGCTGACGGGCGACGTCTTCCGCCGCCTGGGTGGCCGACGACGCAGCGGAACTGGCCGAGGTGATCGCCCCGGTATTGACCGCCGAGACCACCGGCACCCCGGTCGCCTTGCCCTGCACCGAGATGTTGGCGGCGTTGACCACCGTCAGCGCGGCGATGTTGACGTTGCCCGAGACGCGAATCCCCGCCTCGCCCGCATCGATGGTGCCCAGCGGCGCAATCAGGTCGATGTCGCCCGGGGCCACTTCGGCAATCGGGTTGAGCGTGGCGATGCCGGCGCCGGTGCTCGGCACCGATGGCGACAGGGTCACGTTGCCCCAGGTGTCGTACACGCGTTTCGGCGGCGTGTAGACCACGGTGGTTTTCGAGCCGCGACCGGCGTTGATGTCGCCCTCGGCCGACCAGCCCAGAATCGAGCCACCAAACGTGGTCATGATCCGGCTCTGCCCCAGCAAAATGCTGCCCTCGGAGTAGAGCTGAATGTTGCCCGAGCCCTGGGTGATGATCCCCGCCGTCGAGGGCGGCGCCGCGCCTTCGATGCCGAACACCTGACCGCCACCCGGCGTGAGCATCTGGATGTCACCGCCGAACAGCGTTTTGACCCCGGCGCCCCCATAAAGCGTGATGTCGCCGTCATAACGGATCGGATTGCCGGCCACATCGGTGGTCGGGAACAGCGAAGCAATGGCGTTGCGACCCCGCAGATAACTGCCTTTGCGTGGGCCGTCGACATCGTTGTACTCAAGACCGCCAGCACGCAATTCGGCGAAGTACACCTGGCGGGCGAAGATCGCTTGTTCGGCACTCGGCAGCGCAGCGAAGAACGCTTGCGCCTGTTCGGCGTTGCCGCTGAAGCCATAGCCGAGGGTCAGCCAGCTCTGCAGTTCGTCGAGGTAAGTCTTGACCACTTTGCCCGGTTGCCCGTTGAGGGAAGCATTCGGGTCGGCGAGGTTCTGCGGGTTCAGGTAACGGGCGATGAACCGCGAGTAATCCGGCCCCTGCGCGCCCGCACCGGCCTGCAACACCACACTGGCACCCGGTCGCGGATCACCCGCCACCAGCGATCCGAGGCTGGTGATGCTGGCACGATCTTCCATCAGGATATTGCGCCCGGCAGTGATATCGAGGACGCCGGGGCCGGCGATATCGAAGCTGCTGTAGAGGATGTCACGCCCTGCCGAGACCCGCGAAACATCCCGAGGATCGTCATGCACGAACAGGTTGCCGGTCGACGTGATGCTTTCTGTCGTCGGTACGCCCATCTCGGCGTCAGGCACGGTCGTCGGATTGCCCAGGAAAGTACCCGACGCCACGATGTCGCGCCCCGCCAGCATCCAGACCGGGCCTGCCGCTTCGTGCCAGGTACGTTTCGACAGGCTGAACGTCAGCGTTTCACCGCTGCGAACGCCCACCAGATCGCCGGTCAGGGCATAAAACCGCGCCGGTGTCTGGACGTCATTCAAGCCCGAGTAACTGTTGGCGCCGAAAGCGAACAACGGATAACGCAGGTTCTTGTCCGGCGCGATACCGTCGCTGTTGCGGTTGCTCATGATCGGCGTGGCCGACGTGTTGTTGCCGTAACCGTTGAAGGCTGGCGCGAACGGCGTGGCGATGGCCAGCGGACTGGCGCCCGACTGATTGATCGCATAGCCGCCGGCGTAGATCGAGTCGTGTGCCAGCAACTCCAGTTGCCCGGTGCTGGAAGGTGCCAGCAACAGCGAATACCCGGTTGCCGGCACTGTTCCGCTGCCCTGGCTGTAGACCGCTGAAGGTCCGGCATAAATCGAACCTTGCGCCGCTACCGCCCGCAGGATCGACGGGTACAGGAAGCGCCCGTCGGTCGGCGACGTATTGCGCCCGGTGACAGGCCCCTGGCCGGTGACTTCGCCCAGTTGCGTACTCGGCGTCAGATTGCCCCCTGCCGAAAACAGGTCGATCGCGGTGTGGTCAGTCCACAACGAGAAGCCCGTCAAACCGCCGCCCTCGTGGACGACACCGTCGTCAGTGGTGAACGGCGTGGAGTTCTGCAGCCGCACCCGGCCCGGATCCGCCGCCCCGCCCAACACCAGATCGCCACGGGTGCTTAGGCTCATCCCGGAATCCCCCGGAATCAGCACCAGCCCGCCGGAGGCGCTGCCCATCGTGGACGTGAACGGGTCAAACGGACGCACTTCCCGAGGATCCTGGGTCGAGGCTGCGGCGCCGTATTGCAGATTGATCCCGCCCAGCGCGCCGCCGGCCAGTCGCGCTGCACCGCGCAGGTTGATCAACGCGCCTTGCAGGTCGTGTTGTGCCACACCGATGCCATTCTCTCCGGCCCGGGCCTGCAATGACGGGTTCACCGATCCGCCGATGCGGATGTCCATGTCACCGCCACCGGTCAATTGCAGGCTGCCGTCGCTGCCCACGCGACCGGTGCTGCCAACCGCCACGACCAGCCCCTGCCCGCGCGGATAAAGATTGACCTTGTTACCGTCACCCATCGCCTTGAGCATGCCGGCATCGCCCCCGGCACGCAGGCTGATATTGCCGCCACCCAAGGTGCCGAAACCGGTGAAACCGACCAGATACGGGCCCGTATCAACGCTTTGATCCGGCAACGGTTGCGTCGCATAGCTGCCGAAGTTGATCCACCACGCGGTCGGCACATCGCTGTTGCCGGTGCCCTGGCGCCAGAGCCAGTTGCCCACGGCCACACTCGGGACTTGCTCACGGGTGTTCATGGTTTGCGACAAGCCGCGACGGCCCAGTACATCACCCGAAATCGAGCCACCGGCATTGATGGTCAGGTTGCCGCCCATTTGCGGGTACCAGGCCTGATACAGGCTGTCGCTGCCACTGACCCATTTTTCGTAATCGCCGCCTGCACTGCCCAGCACCGAGCCGTTGTCCGAGAGTTTTCCGCGAGGCTGATTGAAGCGCGGATCGATGTCTGGCGATTGAGTACCAGCGGTGTAGACGCCGTACGGCGAATCCATGCTCAGGTTGCCGGCGGCGAGCACGTCCAGATCACCGGTGCCGGTCCGCAGCACGCTGAACATCTGGGTGTGGGTCTTGACGGTGGTCCCCGGTTTGTTTTCCACGCACAGTTCCGGGAAGGCGCCACACCAGGCGAGTACATCATCGTCGGTCATCGGCGAGCCGGGCGGCATCCCCATCCAGTTGTCCGGTGCCCAGACCCAACGCGGCGCCGGCACACAGGAATTCGGCGCCCAGTCGCACCACATCATTTGATCCTCGGGGACAGGCTCGCCCGGCGTGAAACCGCCCAGGTTGCCTTCGCCCCAGACCAGGGTCGGTGGTTTTTCGGTGACGGTCAGGCCGTAGTGAGTGTCGGCCAAGCGCAGGTTGCCATCGCTGGACACCGGTTTGATCGCCCGACTGTCCGCAGCGCCCAGATCGGCCCCTGCCACCACGCGCATCGACCAGGACGCGCTGCCCGCCGGCAACATGCTGGCGACCGCCCAGTTGCGCCCCTGGGTCGTGCCGGTCAAGGGTCGCAACTCGATGAACGACGTACCGTCAGCCAGCACGACATTCGTCATCGACGGTATCAGCGAGCCGCGCAACAGAGCCAGAGAACCGCTCAGGCGCACGCCCTTGATTCCGTTGTCACCAGCCTCGACGCTGCCCGGCAGCGGCACGCCCTTGGGCCAGCGCAGGGCTTGCAGCGCGGTTGCCTCGTTTAAACGGATACCCGCTCCCAACCGGCTGCCCGCCGGCAAGGTCACGCTGTCGGCGAGCAGCGTACCGGCGGCATACAGCAGATTGCCCGAGGCATCGCGCACCGAACCGGCGAGCACCGTGCCGGCGCCGAATCTGTAAGGCGCCGCCAGCGTCGCCTCGGTGGGCAACAGCGTGCCGCTGGCCAGCGTCGTCGCTTGCAACGGGACGTCGTAGTTCAACGTGGCGCCCACCGGAAATACCGTGCCGTCCGCCAAGGTAACGCCCGCCCCCGGCACGATCAGATCGCCACCGAACGGCTGAATCCCCGGCAGCAATTTCCAGCCGGAGTCGTCCACGGTCTCCGGTGGCGGTGCGAAACCGTCGTTGAGGCTGCCGTGGATATCAAGGTTACCGCCGGCGCGAATCACCAGGTTACCGGCCTCGCCCGAGCCGTATACCGAAGTCTTTTGCGTATGCGGATTCAGGCTGGCATAGCGATAACCGGACAAGTCCACATCACCCTGCACCACCAGATCACCGTCGGCGGTTTTGCTGGCGATCTCGACACCGGGCCGCAGATGGAAGGCGTCGGCGTACGTGGCGTTGTTCAGACCGGCCAGTTTGTTGTTCAGCAAATGACTGTTGGCCAGCGCCGCGTCGATGAACGCCGTGCTGTCGCCGTGAAGGCGATCAAGATAAGCCTGATCGATCACCTGATACGGACGTCCGCTGGCCGCCGGGTCCGTGCCGTCACTGGCATCGGTATAGCGGCGCGTGGCGTTCAGACCAATCGAGCGCGCACCCTGAATGCTCAGCGCGCCGCCGGCATCGATGGCAATGTCATCCGCCCCCAGACGTGGCGCATTCAGCTCAAGCGTGCCGCGCAGCAGCCCATCGGACTGTCCCGGCAGTGAACCGCGAACCGCTTCGGTGCCATGGCGCACGTCGATGCGCGCGCCGGCGCCGAGGGTCAGCACACCTTGTCCGGAGTTGAGTTCGACCATTGCCCGGTTCGGTGCGTCGATGATCTTGCCGTAGCTGTCGACCCGCAGCACGCGACCATGGGCATCAAGCACGGCATTGCCCGCCAGGGTCAGGCCGTTTTGCGCCGACAGGCGAATACTGCCGACCCGCTCGCCGCTGGCATCGATCAGACCGGCCACCGTCAGGCGGCCGTTGTCCACCGACACATTGACCTCCCCCGCCTTGAGCCCGTCGCCGATCAACAGATCGCCTTGCTTGAGCTGCAAGCTGCGGCTGCCGAAGACCTGCCCCGCATTCAAGCGTTGATTGAGCGCCGCAAACTGCTGGCTCGCATCGCCGTTCAGGTGCTGCGCGCGGATATCCACACCACCGGCCTTGTACGGCACAAGCGTGCCGCCGGCATCGTAATGACCGCTGCTGGCACCGAGGATATCGCCTTGCAGATCGACCATGCCGGCATCGGCGGCCAGGGCGACCGCACTCAGGTTACCGGCCTGATTGTTCTGCGCCGACAGATCGATACGCGAACCCGCCGCCTGACGAATGTTGCCCTGGCTACTGTACAGCGCCACGTCGCCGCCCCAGCTGTACTTGTTCACATCGTTGAACGGCAAGGTACGACCGGCCATGTCCAGATACGCGCCACGGGTGAGGGTCAGATCGCCCTCGGACTTGACCACCAGTTTGCCGCTGGCCAGGGCGATGCGACTGTCCAGCAAGACACTGCGAGCATCGAGGGTCAGCTCCGCCCCCAGGGCGTTGGCGGCTGTCGCTGCACCGCCCCCCGTCAGGGTCAGGTTGTCACCGGCCTTGAGCCGGTTGACCGAGCCCGCCTCTCCCGTCAGCAACGGCGTACGCAGCGTGAGATTGCCGCCGCTGTAGGCATAACCGCTGACCGGATCGAAAGCACCCTGCGTCTGGTACACCGCCAGGCTGCCCTTGTGGTTGGCGGTGATGCGATCACTGGCAGCGAGATTGACGTTGGCAAAGCCCAACACCAGACGTTTGTTCTGCTCCAGACCACTGGCTTGCGGATTGGGGCCGTAGCCAAACTCGATGCGTTGCGCCTCAATATTGAACGCGCCCCGGCCCGTGCCGGCGCCATCCGCGATCACCGCACCCGGATCCTGAGTAGCACCGTTCCAGATCAGGTTGGCGGTGCGAATGGACGCCACGTCGCCGCTTTCACCCAGGCCGTAAATGGCCGGGGTGCTCAGTATCAGGTTTTGCAGTTTGCTGACGCCGGTCTGCGGATCCCGCGTATCGAGGCTGACATTGCCGTAGAAATTGAATGCGTCGCGGCTGGTCAGGCTCAAGGTTTCCAGCGTCGGCGCGCCGTACTGGGTATCGCCCCGCAACAGGCGGTTCAAGACATTCTGGTTCAGGGTCAGACCGGTCGGCACCCGGTTGCCGGCGGCGCTCAAGGCCTCGGCACTGCCGGCGTTGACGGAGCCCACGGCCAGCGTCAGATGACGGGTGCCGAAGCGCACCGACTCGTCGAGTTCGAACTGCCTGTCGGTGGCGGCGGTAATGCTGCCATTGGAATAGAGCACTGTCGGGTTGTTACAGGCTGTCGTCGGGCAGTTGCCGATGCGGATGTCGCCCGAGCCGGATGTCCTGACCGAGACTTCGGGCGCGAGCACATTGGTCCAGCCGTTCGACACCACCAGCAACCCCGCCGCACCCGGTTTGTAGATGAAGCCGGTGCTGGAATCGTAAGGCGCGTTGCCACGCCCCAGCGTGTTGATGCCCGAACCGGCCTCGATACTGATACCGCCATCGGTCCGGGTGGTGCGCAACAGCACTTCGGGCGCCGATAACACAGCGCCTTCACGCAGGGTGATCGTTGAAGTATCACCGCTGAACGCGATGATGTTGCCCGACGTGTTGTAGTCGATCGTCGGTTGCGCGCCGATGGTCAAGCGGCCGGCGTTTAGCGCGTTGAGGCTGTCGGCATACAGCGACACCCCCGCAAAACCCTCAGTGCCCGAATGCCCCGCGCCGAGAATTTCGAAGTTCGCCGCGCCGTTCACCACCGCCGTCCCGACGACGCCGCCCGTGGCGGGCTTAAATAGCGCCTGACCGTTGAAATCCAGCGCGTTACCCGCTGCGGCGCCACGGGACAGATTCAGTCTCAAGGATTTGCCGTCCATGGGCGCCAATGCCCGAGGCACGCCCCGGCGCGTCGCATCGCCCTGGATGAACTGACTGAACGAGGTTTCGTTGTACTGCGAGTAACGGCGCAGCACATCGGCGGATGTCAGGATGACCTGGCTCGCCAGGCTGTCACGCAGGCCGGTATTGGCAATCGACATCCGCCCCGAACTGGTCCACGAACCATTGCGCAGTGGCAGCGCAGCGTTGGTCGCACCCGCTGCCGCCTGGCCATTGACCTCGACCCGGAAAGCCCCCGGCAACAGCGCAAAAGTCGAAGGCAGCAGCGTATAGGTGCCCGCCGCCAACCCCGGAACACCGGTCCCAAGGGTGATCTGCTGACCGATACGCGGGTCGACCGCCCCCGCCTCGGCGAGCATCGGCGCATAGGCACTCTGATTCCCCGGCATGATCGCGTACACCGGGTTGCTGGCCAGCCCCGGCAGACGGAAAGTGCCGTCACTGGCGTTGCGCACCAGCGGGTTGTAGCGGGCATCGGTGGAACCGCCACGGCCGGAAACGAAACCGGCACCGCGCAAATCGCCGCCGCCCGAAAGATCGATCAACGCGCCGCTTTGCACATCGACATATTGCGAGGTAAGCGTCACGCCAGCGGTTTCGGCGGTGATCCCTCGAAGCAGCACGGACTTGTCGTTGTAGCGATAGTCGATGCCGTCGGTGGTGCCGCCATAAGGCATGACCAGTCCGGCGGCGCTGGCCGAGGTGATGCTGCCTGGCAACAGATGCAATGCCTGAGTATCGAGAACCAGGTTGTCACCCAGATTGATCATGCCCAGCGGCGCACGGATCACCCCGCCCTGCTCGATATGGCCGGCGGCCAGCGTCAGGCTGCCGAAGACCGAGTAAGGCAACGCCGCAGGCGCGGCCCCGGAACGGCTGATTCGCAGGGTCCGCGCCGGGTTGGCGTCACGCTGGACACTCTGATACCCCACGCGCACCTCGGCGGTGACATCGCTGGCGGGATAGATCTGCGCGGCACGCAGGTTCAGGTCGCCCGGTGTCCAGAGTTCGGTTTTCTCGACGTTGCCGGTGGGTGCCAGAAAGCGCAGATCACCTCGGCTGTCGAACGTGACCTGTTCAAAACCACGCCGCCCGACCTCGAGCGCCGGACCGCTGAGCTGCACGATTGACCCGGCCGTGCCGAACGACAGACTGTTGCCCAGATCCAGCAGGTCCGCCGTGGCAGTGAACTGTGACGGTGCCACGGCGTGGGTCGGATTGTTCAACACTCGCGGCCGGATATTGCCGGGGGCCTCGAAATATTTGCCCGGCCCCGACAGGCGAACGTAAGACGCAGACAGATTGATCCGCGCGCGCTCTGGCGAGCCATCCGCCAGCGACAAGGCCCCGGCATACAGGCTCAGGCTTTGATTCATGTGCAGATCGACGTTGCCGTCAAACGACAGCAGACCGTTGCTCAGCACGCTCAGGTTGTCGAAGCCGCCGGCCATCAACTGATCGGCGCCCAGACGGGCGCGACCATATTGCAACGCAGGAGCGTCGTCACCCGCTTGCAGACTGGCCGGCAACAGCGACGGGCCGGCGTCCTGGCCGATGACGATTTCGCGCGGCACACGAACAGCGTTGCTCGCATCGCTGCGCAGATAACTCGGCGTCTCCAGCGCGATGTCCAGTCGCCCGCCCGCCGCCCCGGCACCACCGGCCGCGGCACGCAGGTCGCCTTCGATGAACAGGCCGTTGTAGGAACTCAGCGAAATGCGCCCGCCATCGGTGGCAACCAGCGTTGGCCCCTGCCCGGCGATATCCAGCATTGCCTGTGCGCCGGAGGCGTCCAGTCGCGCACCGTTTCGCACGATCACATAGGCGTCGGCCGACGTGGCCGTGGCTTTCTTCGCATCGGTTTCACCGCCAATGACGATCGAGCCGCCCTTGCCGACCTGGCCATACACCCGCCCCAGCGCATCGATGCCGGTGGCCACGCGACCGGCCACATCCAGCACCGCGTGCTCGCCGATCCAGATCGAACGGTTGTGGGTTTGCTTGTCTGCCGTCTGCGAAGAATCGGCGACATTGATCGAACCGAATTGCTGCTGACGGACATCGATCGTGCCGCCCCAGGCATTCAGTTCGCCATCGACCGTGAGCTGACCGGCGCTGCGCAGATTGATGCGCTGCCCCGGATCGACACTGATCCGCGAGCCCTGGCCCAGGCTCAACGTGTTGCGAGTCGGGTCCACCAGCGCAATCTCGCTGGAACCGGCCTGCAGGGTCAGGCTGGCGCCGGCGCGCTGGGTCAGTTGCGCCTTGAGCGGGTTTTCCTGGTAGAGCGTGGGCGTCCAGAGTTCGAGTGCCTGCCGTGGCGCCGTGCCGCTGACCTGATTCGCTGCCGCGTCACCAAAACGGTAGACCGGCATCAACACGTCAATAAGGGTGTTGTCCGCTACATCGAGGCGATTGAGGCCGATCAGGCTGTAGGCAGAGAAGCCTTTGTCGAACAGATCCGGTTGCAGTTGCAGTGTGTTGTCGGCGAGGGGTTTATCAGCCTGCCCGATGAGGATGTCGCCCGCCTGAATCAGCAAGCGGCCGCCGCCGGACACACCGTAACCCCGCAGTTGCCCGTCCAGGGTCAGGTGGGTGTCACCTGGCGCGGACAAGGCGCTGGACTCAAGTGTCAGGTCGCCGCCCTTGCCACCGCGGGTCTTGCCGTTGGCCAGAATCGCGCCGCCGGACGACACATCCAGCAGGCTGCCGGCACCTATCTCGATATCGCCGCTGCTGCGAATCGACACTACGCCGCCGTCCAGATACGCCAGGCTCGCGGCATCATCCGGGTTGGTGCGCAGGTTGCTCCACAGACCGCGAGTGTCCAGTTGCACACCTTCAGCCACGCTGACGCGGGTGGCCTTGCCGGTCGGTGCGACGAGTCGAGTGTCGGTGAGGCGATCGGTGCTGAGCTGGTTGAGCACGTTGCCCAGATGCAGGCTGCCGCCCCGGGCGGTCAGGTCGGCGTTGACCTGTACGTCCGGCCCGTAAAGGGTGATGTCGCCGCCATTGGCGAGCGTGACCGCGCCTTGCACGTCGATCCGCTCCTTGGCCGCCACTTTCAGCGCGCCCAGTTGCCAGTCGCTGAGTTGCCCGGCATCGACAAACAGCTTGCCGTTGCGCGCATCCGATACGGCACCGGTCAGATCCCGATCATTGCCGGCGACCGGGCGCTCGCCGCCGATCTGCACCTGATCGAGCAACGGATTGAGGCCATAGAGCAAGCCACCGGAGGCCGCCACGTACGCCGGGTCATAACTGCCGACAATCAATTGCCCGCGTCGCGCCAGCGCCGTCTGGCTCTGCGCATAGCCATCGAGTACGGCACGCGGTGCCTGGGTCTGGCGGTCGCCCTGATAAACCTCGCCGAGCATCTGGCCGTCGAGCACGGCGTTGCGGGTGCCGATCACCAGTTGCCCGGCATCGCGCCCCACGGTGTAGCCCGACTCCCGACGACTGGCCGGCGCAATCAACGGGTTGTAGTAGTAATTTGTCTGGCCCCAGCGCTGGCTGCTGTCTTCATAGCCCTTGTACAGCCCGGTGTAGAGCAGATCCCCCGGCGCTTTGGAGACCTCATACAGACGCCCGTCGGCACCGCGCAACCAGCTCTGGCGAATCTCGCCACTTTGAACATCCAGCGTGCCGCCGGAGAGGTTGATCAACGATCCCTTCTCGGTGACCACGTCATTGCCGGCAAAACTCACCATCCCGCCCTGAGCCATCCATTCGCCGACGCTGTGGCCCTGGGTGCCGAGGTAACCGCCGACCTCCAGCAAACCGCCAGCGGTGTACCAGCGATCCGTCGCGTAACCATTGGTGCCGGCCGGGACGTACACCAGTTCACGCACATCGACCCAGATGTCATTGCTGTTGAGCGCACCCTTCTCGCGATTGACCGACGCATCGCGCTGCTCATTACCCTGGACGTTGATCTTGATGTTGTTGGAGTCCATCGCGACCTTGACGCCGATGGCACCGGAAACATCGATCAGCGCGCCGTCACGCACCAGGCTGCGACGCTGCGCCGCCACCGCAACCTGCCCGCCGGTGGCCAGGGTGATCGAGCCATTCTGGAACTCGACGCTGCCACCGCTCTGGATCTCGATACGCGACTGATCGCTGCGAATTTTGTTGTTGGGCGTAACGCCGGTCAGGGCGGCCTGGTGCTGACTGTCGAGGGCGGTCAGGTCGCTGCTGTCGAGCAGGATCGCCGTCGCGCTGCCCTGCCCCAGCGTCACGCTGCCTTGAGTGTCGGTGGCCGGGTTGAGCAAATGGATCGTGCCGCGGGTGGCGACCGAGGTGCTGGCCAGCAACACGCCGTTTTGCACGACCTGGTGGCCGGTCAGGGTGATGTCGCCGGTTGCAGCCTGAATCAGGCCATTGTTGTTGACCTTGCCGGCCGCGCTGCCGGTCTTGAAGCCCGGTGTGACTTCGTTGCCGAACGTCGTGGAGAAAGCGTTGCCTTCAGTACCCGAGCCTTTGCGAATGTAAAAACGATCGCCCGCGCCGAGCACGGTCTGGCCCTTGGCGGTGTTGATGCTGCCGTCGTTCTGTACTTCGCTGCCGAGCAGCAAGGCATAGCCGCCGGCATCGGTCGATTTGGCTGGCCGCGCCGTCTCGATGGACGCACCGCGCTCCACCAGCACTTTGCCGGCCGCCTCGGTGAACGTCGGCTGACTGCCGGTACTGTCGAAATACAGGCCCCGGTCGCGGAACTGAATGTCCGTGATGTTGGCCGCTGCGGCCACCAGGTTGCGTACGTTGACCTGGCTGGTGCCGCTGAACACGATGCCGTTGCGGTTGATCAGCATCACCGTGCCATTGCCTTTGATCTGGCCCTGAATCTGGCTGGCCCGGGCATTCGGATCGTTGACCCGGTTGAGCACCGCCCAGTTCGACTGCTGGGCGAAATCGACCGTGGTGTTGCGCCCGACGTTGAACGTCTCCCAGTTGAGAATCGCCTTGTCGGCGGTCTGTTCGATCGTCACCGTGGTCTTGCCATCGACCTGAGTCTGCTGCGGACCTTTGGCGTTCTGCCAACCTTGCGTCAGGCTGTTATCGACCTTCAGCCCGCCCTCGCCCAGACCGTCAGGCACCCACTGCAGCGTGCCCAGCGCCGCCGCACGCCCGGCCGCCTGCGCCGCCTGTTGGGCAGCAATGGCGGCCACCGTGTTGTTCAGGGTTTGAATCGAGCGCTGCAACTGCGCATTGGCCTTTTGCTGCTGGGCCAGCGGTGGGGTCATGCCCGGCAATCCGCCCACGCTCGGGCGTGACGCGGCAGCCTGTTGCGCGGCGCCCTTGGCGGCAAACCATCCCGAACTGAACGCAGTCGCCGCCTCGGCACTGCCCGCCACCAGGCACAAGGCAACCGCCTGCGCCAAGGGCTTGAGCAACCACAGCGCCGGATCGGCGGCCATACGCTGCGAGGGCTGGACACGGGTACTGCAACGGGATGGGCGAGCGAGCATCACTGCGAGATCCTTTTTGTTTGCCACATGAGGCCGCAGGTCGGCTTGCCCCTGCTGTTACGACATAGGCGGTTGGCGAGGGCCGCGACCGAACGGATGTCACACAAACTTCATGAATGAGGAGTAGATCGGCCAAAAAAAATGGCAGCAGCCCGAAGGCTGCCGCCATTTCATTGCGCTGAAGCGAGGCTTACAAAGGACGGCCGACAGCGTTGCAGACGCTGGCGTTGTTGATGTCCAGGTTGTTGCCCGAGGTGTTGGTGACGAAGTTGGCAGTCACAGCGGCTTTCCAGTTGGTTGGAACCGGAGTGAAGCTGTGCGCCACGGTGGCAGCGTTGTTGCCCGGGTTGCTGTAGTGAGTGGTCAGGAAGGCTTTGACATCAGCGGCCACCGAGGCGTCCTTGTAGCACTGACCGAAGATGAGGTTGGTGTAAGCCACGATCGGGTAACCGCTGGCCGGGTTAGGAACGACCGGTACCCACTGCGAAGGGTTCGAAGGAGTGGTTGGCAGAGCAGCCGAACCCAGGGCCAGCGAAACGTTGGCGGTGGTTGGCTGTACGCCGTTGACGCGAGCAACCACTGCGTTGCTGGCGGCGTTCACACCGTCCGGACCGACGTAACCGATGGAACCGTCAACCGCGTTGACTTGAGTGGCCACATCAGCGGTACCGGCAACGCCTACCCAGTTCGAAGGCAGGGTCGAACCGGCTGGCAGACGAGCGCTGGTGAACGTGGAGCTGGTGGTGAACTGAGTCGGGCAGACCGAGTTCAGGTGGCGGGTCAGGATTTCCGAAGTGCCGCTGGACACGTTGCGATAAACAACGCGGATCGGCGTGGTGTCGGAAGTGCCCAGCAGAGCGCCCCAAGTGGTTTTGGCGCCGGAGAAGGCATCGCACAGCTGAGCGCTGGTCAGGTTCAGAGCGGTCTGGCCGGCTTTTTTGTAGGGAATGGCAACCGAAGTGGCCACCGAAGGCAGTTGAATCAGCGGGCCGTACGAAGCGCCGAAGTTGGCGTTGTAGGTGCTGATTTCCGAAGCGCTGAGGATCGAGTCGCTACCGGCGAAGTGAACCGAACCGGTGGTGCTGAACAGTGCCGAGTTGTTGGTCAGGAAAGCGGTCTTGCCAGTGCCGCTACCGGTACCCACGTAGCTGAAGTTGGCTGGCAGGATGCTGTTGCTGGAACCTTTGTACAGAGCGGCAGGCAGAGTCGCGCCACCACCGGTGACGTTGGCGGCCATGGCCTGGGCGGAAGCCAGGGCAGCGACGGTCAGGGAAGCTGCGATCAGAGTGCGCTTGAACATGAAGAATCTCCTTTTCAACGTTGGTTGTGAACACAGGTTTTCAGGGGACTTGCATGACACTGGGAAGACTCACCGCTGACCTTCGCAAGCGGGGTCCGTGGTTAAGTCGCACTGAGAAATTCGCAGTTTCCGGTGACAGATAAAGGAAAAAACCTCGGGAGGTGCGAGGTGATTTTCGAGGGATTTTCTCGGGTGTTCCGGGGGCTATCCGGAGTGTCTGCGGCGGGCTTTTCGAGCGAATCGGCCACAACCCTTGAAGGGCCGTTGCAGATGACAGAAAGGAGAACCCGAGGATGGGAGGAATGAGGGTCGGGTGATGCTGAGGTCGCTGAAAAAAACCTGAATTATTTATTGCTCTGACCGGCACAGACAACATCAAACCAACAGACACACCCTACTGCACCAACTGGTTGATCTCGATGATCGGCAACAGCACCGCCATCACGATCACCAGCACCACCCCGCCCATTACCACAATCATCAGTGGCTCAAGCAGCGCGGTCATGCCCATCGCCCGGCGCTCGATATCGCGGGACAGGGTTTGCGCAGCGCGTTCGAGCATCGGCGGCAGCGCACCGGTTTTCTCGCCGCTGGCGATCAGGTGAATCAGCACTGGCGGGAACACGTTCTCCACTTTCAGCGCAGCCGCCAGGTTGACGCCCTCTCGCACCTTGGCGGTGGCCTCATTGACGCTCAAGCTCAAGCGATCATTCGACAAGGTCTGCCGCGCCGCCTCCAGCGCCCGCAATAACGGCACTCCGGCACCACCGAGAATCGCCAGGGTCGAGGCGAAACGTGCGGTGTTCAGCCCCAACACAAACCGCCCGATCAGCGGCAACTTCAGCACCCGATGATGCCAACTCAAGCGCGCCGCCGGATTACGCAAGTACAGGCGCCAGCTCCAGAACGCCCCGGCCATGATCCCCGCGCACAACCAGCCCCACGCGCGGATGAAATCACTGGCATTGAGCATCGCCAGCGTCAGCCCCGGCAGATCCTGCCGCGCCTGGGAAAACGCGCTGACCACCTGCGGCACCACATAACTCAGCAGGAAAATCACGATACCGATCGAGACCAGCCCGACCACGCCAGGATAGATGAACGCGGTGAGAATCTTGCCGCGCAGGTTGTTGCGTTCCTCGATGTAATCCGCCAGCCGTTCCATCACCTGCGCCAGATCCCCGGACTCCTCGCCCGCCGCGATCAACGCCCGGTAAATCTCCGGAAAGTCCCGTGGCCGCGCCGCCAGCGCTTCGGCCAGACGCATGCCGCTGCGCACGTCGGCGCGAACGGCGCTGAGGGTGTGAGCGATGTGCTTTTTCTCTGCTTGTTCGACCGTGGCACTTAGCGCGGCCTCCAGCGGCAGACTGGCGCCGAGCAAGCTCGATAGCTGCCGGGTGGCCCACGCCAGATCGTTGTCCGAGAGTTTGGCACTGAACAAACCACCGCCGCCGTGCTGGGAGACGTTGCTTTCCTTCTCCACCGACAACGCGGTCAAACCACGACCGCGCAGCGCGCCAAACGCGGCACCCTGACTCTCCGCTTCCAGATGCCCGGATTCGATCTTGCCGCTGGCATCGGCGGCTTCAAAACGATAGCGATTCATCAGGCGTCCCGTGTCACACGAAGGATTTCTTCCGGCGCCGTGGCACCGCTGCGAATCCAGCGTTCACCGTCCTCGCGCAGGCTGAACATCCCGGCCTTGCTCGCCGCTGCACGCAACGCCTGCTCCCCTGCCCCTTGGTGAATCAGGGTGCGGATGTCGTCATCGATGCAGAACAATTCGTGAATGCCGGTGCGGCCGCTGTAACCGGTGTGATTGCACGCCGCACAACCGACCGGGCGCCAGGTGCCGGGCGTGGCCGGGTCTTCCTGTTTGCACTGATTGCACAGGCGCCGCACCAAGCGCTGCGCCAAAACACCGAGCATCGACGAGGCCAGCAGAAACGGCTCGACGCCCATGTCGATCAAACGGTTGACCGCCGACACCGCATCGTTGGTGTGCAACGTTGCGAGTACAAGGTGACCGGTCAGCGAAGCCTGCACCGCGATCTGCGCGGTTTCGAGGTCGCGGATCTCGCCGATCATGATGATGTCCGGGTCCTGACGCAGAATCGCCCGCAGCGCCAGGGCAAAGGTCATGTCGATCTTGGCGTTGACCTGAATCTGGCTGATGCCCGGCAAGTCGTATTCCACCGGGTCTTCCACGGTGAGGATGTTGCTGGTGCTCGCATCGAGTCGCGCCAGTGCCGCGTAAAGGCTTGTGGTTTTGCCGCTACCGGTCGGGCCGGTGACCAGCACGATGCCGTGGGGCTGGCGGATCAGGTGATCGAGTTTGGCCAGCACCTGCGCGTCCATGCCCAACGTTTCCAGATGCAGACGTCCGGCTTTTTTGTCGAGCAGACGCATCACCACCCGCTCGCCATGGCCGGTGGGCACGGTAGAAACACGAATGTCGATCGGCCGCCCCGCCACGCGCAACGCAATGCGGCCGTCCTGCGGCAGGCGTTTTTCGGCGATATCGAGCTGCGCCATGATCTTGATCCGCGACACCAGCGCACCGTGCAACGCCTTGCGCGGCGAGACCACGTCGCGCAGGGTGCCGTCGACCCGGTAGCGCACCACCGAATGAGTTTCGAACGGTTCGATATGAATGTCGCTGGCCTCGTCCCGCGCCGCCTGGGTGAGCAAGGCATTGATCATGCGGATCACCGGAGCGCCGTCCTGGGTGTCGAGAAGGTCGGTGATTTCCGGCATGTCCTGCATCAGGCGGTCGAGGTCGACTTCGTTTTCCGCCGCCCCGACCACCGCTGCTGCGCTGCCGGTATCGGCGTAGGCCGTGGCAAGCAAGCCGTCGAGTTCGTCATCGCGAACCCGCTCAAGCTTCGCCGCGCCGAACTGCCGCCGTACTTCGCTGATCGACCAGCCCGGCGTCGACGGGCACACCGTCAGCACGCCGTCGCGCAGCAGAATCCGCTGCGCCTTGGCCCAGGCGTAAGGCAGGCTGCTCATAACCGCGGGCCTGCTTCAATCGGCACAGCCTTGATGACCGCACGGGGCCCGGAAGTCGGAACGGCTGCCGGCACGCCCTGCGCAGCGGTCGGCAACTGCGGCGCCTGCATGTCCGGCATCGCCCAGCTGCGCTCCGGTTGCAGACCGCCCTGAGCACGGCGCATGAAGTCGTAGCGGTTCAGCGTGATGCTGCGCCCCGCCGCGCTGTCGCGGATGATGTACGGGCGCAGGAACACCATCAGGTTGGTCTTGGTGATCGAGCGGCGTTCGTTGCGAAACAGCGCGCCGATCCCCGGAATGCTCGACAGCCACGGCACCGCGTCGTTGCTCTGGCTATAGCCGTCCTGCAGCAGGCCACCGAGCACCATGATCTGCCCGTCATCGAGCAGGATGCTGGTGTCGAGCGCGCGTTTGCTGGTGACGATCCCCGCGGAGGTGGACGCCGCCGAAGCACGCTCGTCGATGCTGCTGACTTCCTGATAGATGTCGAGCTTCACCGTGCCGCCCTCGGATATCTGCGGCCGCACGTTAAGTTTCAAACCGACCTCTTCACGGGTCACGGTCTGGAACGGGTTGTTGCTGGTGCCCCCGCCGCCAGTGACGTAGCTGCCGCTGACAAACGGAATGGTCTGGCCGACAAAAATGCTCGCCGCTTCGTTGTCCAGGGTCAGCAGGTTCGGCGTCGACAGCACGTTGGTGCCGCCCTTGCTCTTCAGGGCCCGGGCCAGCACCTTCAGGTCGAGGATCTTGCCGATGCCGGGGATGTCGACGGTGCCGTTGACGTAGCCGAGGTTCAGGCCTTGCGGCAGCACATCGAGGCTGGTCTTGCCGTTGAGGTTGATCCCCGAGCCGCCGAGGTTGGCGCCGCCGATCACGCCTTTGCCGGCCAGATTGCCGGTCTGCCATTGCACGCCGAATTCGCTGGCATCGTCCTCGCCGACTTCGACGATCAGGCTTTCGATCACCACTTGCGCGCGGCGCTGGTCGAGCAAATCAATGACTTCACGCAGGTTGCGGTACAGCGGTTCCGGCGCGGAAATCAGCAAGGTGTTGGTGGTCGCGTCCGCCTGAATGGTCACGCCGCCGGCGCTGAAGGCGACGTTCTGTTCGCTGCTTTGCGCATTGCTGCTGCCACTGGTGCCGCTGCTGCCCTGAGCGTAACTGCCGCCGGTGCTGCCGCTGTTGGTGGTCGACGTGCTGCCGTTGGTTTGCGTACCGCTCTGGCCGTTCTGCCCACCGCCCGATTGGGTGGAACTGCCCATGTTGCTGAGTACCGAGCGCGCGTTGTCGCTGGTGCCGCTGTCGCTCTCGCCGGTCAACAATCCGCGCAGTGCCTGGGCCAGTTTGCCGGCCTGGGCGTTGCGCAGATAAACGACGTGCAGATTGCTCGGATTGCTCTGGGCGTTGTCGAGTTTGTAGATCAGATTACGCGCCAGCTCCGTGCGCTCCGGGCTGCCGGCGCGGATGATGATGGTGTTGGAGCGCGGGTCGCCGATCACTGCGATTTTCTGGGTTGGATCATTGCCCGGTGCATCGAGCAGGTCGGCGACCATCGGCGCGATGTCGGCGGCAATGCCGTTCTGGATCTGCACCACGTCGGTGTCGATAGCACTCGGGGTGTCGATGCCCTGAATCAACTGCGCGACCCGCGTCAGGTTCTCGGCGTAATCGGTGACGACGATGGTGTTGTTGCCCGGATAGGCATTGATCGGGTTGTTCGGCGAGACGATCGGGCGCAGCACCGGGATCAGGTTCACCGCGTTCTCGTATTGCAGGCGGAACGTGCGAGTGAGCATTCCGTTGCCGGCCGGTTTGTCGGCGCTGTAGATCGGCCCGCCGAGTAGTTTGGCGTCAGCCTCCGGCACAACCTGCGCCACGCCGCCGACGTCCACCACGCTGAAACCCTGCATGCGCAGCGCCGCCAGCAGCATGTCGTAAGCCTGATGCGCCGGCACCTGGCCTTCGGAGACCAGCGTCAGGTTGCCCTTGACCCGAGGATCGACCAGAAACTGCTGGCCGGTGGAGCGCGACAACGCCCGCACCACCGCTTGAATATCCGCATCGACAAAATTCAGCGTCACCGGTTGATCGCCCAACGGATTGGCCGGCAACGTCGTGCCCCGCGCCGAACCGCCGCTACGGGCGCGTTCGGTGATGTTGTGCAATTGCTTCGGCGCAGGTCTTGCCTGAGCCTGCGCACGTTCGCGGTCGAGCACCGCGTCGCCACTGCGCTGGGTGTTGGCCAGCGGCCGGCCGAGTTCGCTGTCCACCAGCAGCGGCGGTTGATTCGGTGGTGTGGTGTTGCTGCACGCGCTCAATGCCATCAACAACATCGGCAACGCCATGCGTTTGGAGCCTGCCCCCTTCATGAAGCTTCCTTAGCGCCCAGCGCCTGATCCATGCGTACGGTGCCCGACAGAGTGCCGGCGGTGTCATCGGTCGCGGCGTCGTCTGCGCGTTGCAGACGGGCCTCGACCACTTGCAGTGAAAAATTCCGGGGTTGGCTCAACAGCCAGTCGAGCACGGCGTCGGCCGGTGCCGCGTCGAAGGTCAACTGCCAGCCGGCGGACGCGGCCGCCAATTGGTAATGGCCGCCCAGTCCGCTGGCCTGCAAGGTCTGTTGCAGCGACTGCTCCAGGTTCTGCCCATCCGGGCGCACGCTGACATCGCGCAATAGCACTTCCAGCGCTTCGGCCTGGGCGCGCAATTTCGGGGTTTCGACTTGCGAGGCGGCGATCTTTTTCAGCGGCGGCTGAACCAACGCCACCCACACAAACAGCCCCAAGAGCAACGCAACCATGCCACCGACCATGCGTTTTTCCCGCACGGCCAACGGCTGCCAACGGGCCTGCAACTGAGCATTGAAGCGCTGCCAACCGGCGCGGTACTTCGCAAGCGATGGGTTATTCATCTTCGGCTCCGCTGCTGTCGTCGTTGTCGGTGGCGGCGGTCGCCTCGCCGGCCGGGCGCAGGACCCAGCCGTCATCATTCGGGCTGATACTGATACCGGCCTGGGCCAGCGTGCCTTGCCAGTCCTTGTCGTTGCCCGAACGCCGGGCCTCGGGCAGCAGACTCAACTGCAACGCACCGTCAACAAACTCCAACCGCTGCACCGTGCCGGCCATCGACGGCATGCCACTGCCGGCCTGCAACACCAGCCGCGTGAAATCCTGCCCCGGCGCATCCGTCGCACCTTGCTGGCGAGCGGCGATTTGCTGACGGGCCTGCTGCAACGGATTAAGGATCACCGGCAACTCGGGGAACGCCTGCTTCACCCGCTGCGCCATCTGCGCCTTGAGCTGCTGACCCTGCCCGGCCTCACGGGCGGCGTACAGGTTCAAACCGATCACCCACACCGCCAACGCCAGCGCACAACAACCTAGCGCCCTGCCCCAGCCGCGATGTTCGGTGCCCGGTTGCTGGAGGCCGCCGTGCAGGCCCCAGCTCGGCAACGGGCCGGAGCAACGTTGCGTGTCGGCCAACGTTGATTGAACCGCTTCCGGCGCGCCGTCACCGATCCAGTGCGCCGGCAAACCGGTTTCCAGCAGCCAAGCTTCATCGATCATCGGCTGCACCTGCGCCGCATTCGGGCCGTGGCGCAGCAACAGATGATCGTCGTGCAGGCAACCAACGCCGCCCGCCATCACCGGCAAACTGTAGGCCGCCGGGTACAGGCCTTTGAGGTTCAAACCGAATTGCCCGAGGTGCTGCAAATCCTTACGCGCGACCCAGGCAATCTGCACCTGACCGCTTTCATTGCGCGCACTGTGAGCGATGTGCATCTCGGCGCTGTCGCCGAGCATCAAGGCCTGCGCCGCGCATTGCACCGCCGCAGCGGTTTTATTCGCGGGCAACGGCGGCAAATCGATGCTCGCCAAGAGGCTGTCCGACGGGTGCAGAAAACACACCAGCGGTTGCTTCGCCAGCGCGCCAAGTCGCACGCGTTCCTGGCGAGTGACCTGCCCCTGACGATCCAGCCACGCACAACCCACTTCACTGTCGAGACTCAACTCCGCCAGCGGCGGCAAACTCACGCGCAACTGGCTCATACGCCCACCCGCGACCAGATCACTTGGGGCAACCGATCCTGACTGCGATGCAACAACGCATCGAGGCTGACCCGCCGCTGATCCCGCCTCGCCTGCCCGCGCAGCCGGAACCAGTCGCTGGTGATGCCGACCTTGACGCTGGTGATCTCCAGTTGCGGCAAGCGCAGGCGATTGACGAAATCCCCGCGATTGATAAACCAGCGCCCAGCGTCACGCTCATTGATCAACGCCTGCGCCCGCTCCAGCGACAGCCCCGGCACATACGCCGCCAGCACCGGCGCGGTGGCGGTGTTGCCATTGAGCCAGGTGGTCGCCGGAATCACCGTCAGGTACGGCGCGAGCTTCGCCAACAGCGCATCGTTGACCCCGTCGACACTGCGCAAATCATCAAGCGTGCGCAGCATCGGCAAGGTCGGCGATTGCGGTTTGCGCGACGCGGACGGCGACGTGGCGCGCCCGCTGTCGAAGGTGTTTTTCGCCACAGGCTTTTCCACCACTTGAGCATTCAACAGGTGCGGATAAGAGCCGATCACCCGCTGACTGATGCGCCGGCTCAAGCCGCCGTTCACACCGATCAACTCGCACAAACGCTCGAACGCCTGCACCTGCGTGTCATCAATCCGCTCGTTGGCCACCAGATTGCGCAAGTTGAACTTGCCCTGCTCGTCCTCCAGCCGCCCCTCGAAACCCTGAGTGTTCAAGCGCTGCGCCCAGGGTTGATCGAGTCGGGTCAGCGGATCGCGCTGCCGGGCGTCCCACAACAATTGCCGGCTGATCTCCAGCCCGCCGTGCAACAGCCAACGGCCCTGCACGCGCAGTTGTTCGGCTTCCAGCGCCCGGGTCGAAACGCTCTGGCGCGTCAGCATGCCGGCGGCGATCACCGCGACCACCGCCGCAATCAGCAGCGCACTGATGATCGCCATCCCCTGCTGGTTCGATGGGTTGTTCATGACCGGCCTTACAACTGCCAGGAACCGATGTCGGCATTCACGCCGTCGCCGTCAGGCTGGCCGTCGGCGCCGAGGGAAAAGATGTCGATCTCGCCGTTGGCACCGGGATTGAGGTACTGATAAGGACGACCCCACGGGTCATTCGGCAGACGCTCCAGGTACGAGCGCCAGTTGCTGTTCTTCGCATCGGCCGGCCGCTCCACCAGCACTTTCAGGCCCTGGCTCTGGCTCGGGTAAGTGCCGTGATCGAGGCGATACAGCTTCAGCGCCTGCATCAACCCGCCAATGTCCTGCTTCGCCGCCGTGGCCCGCGCCTGATCCGGCCGGTCGAGCACCTTGGGCACCACCATCGCCGCCAGAATCCCGAGAATTACCACCACCACCATGATCTCGATCAGCGTAAAACCCTGCTGCCCACGGGGCATCCGGCTCGGTCGATTGGGCTGTTTGAATTGCGCGATATCCATCTCGTCATTCCCTGGCTTGATTCGATTCGACGCGCAGTGTTGCAAGAAGATATGTCAGGGATGTTGAAAATCCTCGGGTGTTTTCGTCGTCAAGCCGTCAAGCACGGGCGTTAGCGTCGAGGGCTGTGTTTTGCCTCTGGGCCACTTATGCGAGCGCGTTCCCGAGAAGCGGGTTTCACCCTGATTGAAGTGCTGGTGGCGCTGGCCATCATTGCCGTGGCCATGTCCGCCGCCGTGCGCATGGCGGGGTTGATGACGCAGAGCAGCGGGGTTTTGCGGGATCGTTCGATTGCGATGATTGCGGCGCAGAGCCGGATGGCGGAATTGCGGCTGGAGGGGCGATTGCCGATGGGGGTCAAGGCGGTTGAGTGTGATCAAGGGCGGTTGTTGTTGCGGTGTGAGCAGGTGATTGGTACGGCAGAGAATGGGCGGTTGCTCAAGGTCGGTGTGCAGGTTTTTGATCGCACCCAGGAGGCGCCGGCGCTTGCGCGGCTGGAGACGTTGCTTAGCCGGCCGGAAAGTCCTTAGCCCTACCCCCCCTCGAAGCGTCGGACCACCAAGACCCTTTGATAGACGACCGGCTTCTCAACGGCACTTACTCGAACAGCCCTAGATATTCCGCCCAACCATACAAGGCCAGAATTCCCAGCAGAGAAAATGCATTCAATCGATATGGAATTTCGACCCACCGCCGCAAATTCAGCGGAAGGCGCCGGACATCTTCGAGGGCGTTCGGATTATCCAGCAACAGGCGCGAAGGACGCTTGCGAACCAAAGCAGTGATCAGATTGAGCCTGTACCTGCGCGCCCAAAAACCGGCACTTCCTTTCTGCGGGCAATTCTGGAGCAGATAACAATTTTTAAGGTGCGACTCGATTTCGGAAAGCTTGAAATACCCGACATAAATCATCACCAGAACGTTGGAAATGATCAGCACCAGTAACCCAATGCCAGTGGCGGCGAACAGAAGTTTGATTTCAGTCATGGGGAGAGACTTCGTAAACCACTTCACCGAGGGATTGTTTTTCTCTTTGCCCCATTACAAAAAACCTCTGTATTTCCCGTAATGCCAAAGCACCGCCGTCCCGCCGCACACAAAATAGCCGACATGAAATGGACGCGTCGCCCAGAACCTGAGTCCTCTGGGAAGGCGCTCAACAGCGTCGATCAGCAACGGTTCCTGCCGTTGGATACTCTTGGAGGTAATCAACCGGCTGACCTCTGCCATTCGAAGAGTTCTCCAGTGAAAACTCCCACCTGAAGAACGCCAGTCCGTGATCAGGTATAGCCACTCGTCAAAGTGGTTTTCCAGCGCTTCGAGTTTTGTATAAACGGCGTAGAAAATCATTGCGCAGTTGATGATGCCCAGCAGGATCAGCGTTCCACAGGCCCAAGCGAATGCTGATTGGGTGATTTCCATTATTCGGAATACTCGTAGATTTTTTGTCCTGAAAACTCACCACCACAGTTTTTCGCTTTGCCCCATTACAAAAAACCTCTGTATTTCCCATACAGCCAAAGCAGTGACGTCCCACCGCAGACGAAATAGCCGACATGAAACGGACACGTAGCCCAGAACCTGAGTCCTCTGGGGAGTTGTTGAACAGCGTCGATCAGCAACGGTTCCTGCCGTTGGATACTCTTGGAGGTAATCAACCGGCTGACCTCTGCCATTCGACGAGATCTCCAGTGAAAACTCCCACCTGAAGAACGCCAGTCCGTGGTCAGGTAAAGCCACTCGTCAAAGTGGTTTTCCAGCGCTTCGAGTTTTGTATAAACGGCGTAGAAAATCATTGCGCAGTTGATCACTGCGAGCAGGATCAGCACTCCCCAAGCCAAGGCATATACCGTGCTGTTGACTTCTATCATTCGGAGTACTCGTAGATTTTTTGTCCTAAATACGCACCACCTTCAGTCATCTGAGTTCCTGCCTCCACGGACGCTGCCGCACCGACCACAAGCACACACACCAGTTTTCCCATTCCTTTCAACTTCGCACATACCGCCGAACCTACTTTCTCGCCGAAATATCCACCAGCGAGAGCTCCGGCGGTACCGCCGACCATTTTCCCTCCCTCAACAAACCTCACTTGCCTGCATTCCGCCTCGCGGTCGGACGCGCATACCTCGTAGATTTTCGAGCTGGATGCGCCCAGTTGCAGACCTATGCCGAGATAGCCACCTCCCTTCATGAACTTCGCTGCTCTGGCAACGCCCGCAATGTTGGTCGCATATCCGGGCAGTTGTGCCGGTGCGCCTGCCTTGCCCCATCGGTGAACAATTCGGCGACTGGACAATCCCAGTGCACGTTTGAGTTTTGGATGATCTGGCAGACCTGTGCCTTTGCGTACCAGCGGCCCAAGGCTGGCATCCAGTTTCGCCATCAGACGTTTGCGTTTGGCAAAGAACTCCGGGGAATGCAGATGGCGATGTTGGGTGTATTGCTGCTGATGCAGTTGTTCCAACTCTTTGAGGGTGTTTTTCAACCCTTCCAGATGATGGCCGATCATGAATGACGCCACGCCCAATGTGCCCGCCGACACCTCCAGAAACGGCTCAATGACCTCATGATGTTCAACCATGAACGAAGCCTCTTCATCCGAGAGATCTTTCAACGCCTCGTTCACCTTCTCCGCAGCGGCCATCATCTGTGCTTCTTCGCGCCGGCACATGTAGTTGCGTGAGTCGCTGAACAAGACCATTTGCCCAGGCTTGACCTGCTCACCCAGATGTCGATTGAGTGAACGGAATTCGCGACGCAGTGAATCGCCGGGCCTGACTTCGTACAACTCCCGTTCAAGCGCTTCGAGCGTCATGGGTTTCTGAACAATGTGAAAACCCGATTCAGCGGGTTGCGGCAAGGTGTAGGCGTGTTCCTCCACCAGGTGTTGTGCGGGAGGTGGCTCGGGTTTGGGTTTGAAGGCGTTCCAGGAGGCGCCGCCGCTGTCTGTAGCCGTGCGCGGTTTCACCAGTGTCCACTCACCGTTACGCACAGCATCGATAAGTTTCCGCTCATTCGCGCCTTGCATGTAGTTCGAACGATGCAGGCCCATGGCGTTTAACAGGTCGTCGAATCCGGGCAGCTCGTCCGGGCGATTCAATGCCTGTCGGAAGTCCTCCAAGGCTTGGTAGGAATCGAGGATCTGGTCGCGCTGGCCATGGTGTTCGCTTTGCGGGATGAGTCTGGTCACGTCCGTGTCCCGTTCTGAAAACGGGGGACTTTGGCGAACGGGCTCAGGTTTGAATGCAGGATGGATCGGTATTCGTTGTAGGGAAAATCCGGATTTCTGGCTACGGGTTCCGAGCTCGAAACATCAGTGCTTTATGACGGCTGTTGAGCGCAACTTTTGCCTCAGGCATCCTGCTCGAAGCATAGGTACATGGACGTCAACCGGAAGAAATGTCAGATGAAGGTCCCGATCCTCTTGCTCTTCGCAATGTATTGCACCGGTACAAGCCTTGCGCATGCCGGCGGCTCGCAAGCGACAAACAACAAACACGGGCCAGCAGGCATCGCCGTCGATGAGACCTTGGTGTCGGCCAGATCCAAGCTAATCAAACAAGGATGGAAGCCAACCCGGATGCACACCCGCGATGGCTATGAATACAGTGGTGTCGAGCGGGAGCTGGCTGCACGCGATTTCCTGGAGCTCGATACCTGCTCTTTTGATAGCTCGCGCTGCATCCTGTTCTATTCGAAGAAAAACGCCTGCTTGCGCGTTGACACCATTGGTGAGCGACTCAAAGACATGACGGTTACGCGATGGAGCGATGAATGTCCGGATGCGCCTTCAGAGCCAGATAGCGGTGACGCGGGTTAAGAAACAAAGGGGACTGAATGAAATAATTCAGTCCCCTTTTCCCCATTGCCGTTGAGCTCCTGCGCAACGTACGAACCGCTGATCGGCGGCGACTTAAAAACTGCAGTTGGAAAGGCATCAAAAAATGAACCTAAAACCATTAGCCATCAGCCTTTTAGGTTGCGTCAGTTTATTTTCTAGCGCAGCAGACCTTCCTATCAAAAAGGGAATGCCATTTTCGAAAGCCCGAAAAGCTTTGATCAAAAATGGCTGGGAGCCGAACCCGACCTACTCAGGTGAGTTCGGGGTTGAAAGCGTCATCCAAAGAAAAGGCTTCAATGAAATCGAGTCCTGCACGGAGGGCGTCCGTTACTGCAGCTTCAACTACATCAAGAACGGAGATTGTTTAGGTGTAGGAACGGTCGGCGAAGAGGTCAAAGACATGAAGATTTATTCCTGGAATTTCAAATGCCCTGAAAAGGATTGAAGCCAGAAACCTGTTCCTTTTTTGTGGTCGTTCAGGCCGATGTATAACGCCAGCCAGCCCGGTCAGTCCCCTCTCCCTCCGGGCGGTCCGACGTATCGGGAGGACCAGGTGATCGTCGCTTTTGACCCACCCGTTTAACCGACTTCTTTAACTCTGTTTAAAGACACTCATCGTTACTTCCTCAAGGCTACAACGCCTTGCGTCATTGCCTACGACTACGCCAGAATCCGCCGGCTTGTGCGTCCAGGGTGCGGGTTTTATCGTTTCCGGGTCACTGAAAAACAGTGATCGGGTTTGGTAGCCCGCACATGAGAGTTGCACAGCATCACCATTCGCGGCGTCGTTTCGTCTCGGCTTTATGGTGGTCATGCACAGGGCACCTTCGGGTGCGCCGGGTTCCTCATGTGCCGGTCTACCAACCTGAGCATGGCCGCCACCTTCGTTTGGTAGCGAAATTGGATGGCCTCCCTTTTTGAAGCATGAGGAGTTACATCTATGATCAAGCCAACACCCAACCCACCAGAAACCGACCCGGTTTCCCCCTACCAATTCCCCGATTCCCGAACCCTCAACGAAGCCGCCGAACGCGCCCTCGACCACTACCTCACCCCACAACAACGCATCATGGGCAGCCACACCAAACACGACCCCATGTTCCTGGCCAACCCCGCCTACAACAGCGAATCCCTCCTGGCCAACGCCAGCGAGTCCCTGGATTCCGCCAGCGAAATGCTCAGCAACTTCGCCGCGATCCTGGAACCCGCCCACCGCAAGACTGCGCTGGGTATTGCGCAGGTGGTTATGGTTGCGGGGTTGGCGGTGAATCAGGCGTTGGATCATGTTGAGGTGAAGACGTGATCGGCTGAACGCTGTAGCTCAATAGCCAGAAAGAAAATGGCCGAGGTTGTCAGTTGTAACTGACGACCTCGGCCAAATGAGCATTTCTATTTTTTGCGGCACATCTCGACGTCATCCTGAGTCTTCAGGTCGGTGTCGATTCCCAAGCGATACCTGCAGTAATCAATAATCCATCCCCGTTCCTCTGCCGTTAGGCGCTCCACTTTCCTGATCTCTCCATCGTTCGCATGGATGTTGTAGAACTTCATCTGAAACGTCGGGTGCTTTTTGATGAAGACAATGGTCTCGATGTCTCCGTCCTCAAGGGCTTCGTAGTAGCCGACGTAGAGCACGGTTACTACGGCGAGGATTGCTGCGATTAAAAGCTTTTTCATTGCTGTGGCGCCGGCGGTGGAAGCAGTTGGGTTTTAGCTCTGATATTTCTGACCAGCTCCATTCCAATGTTGCCGGGGCAAATTTTCCCTTCAGAGCCTTGTCCTGGATATTCCCGGTGGCCACCAAAATTCTTGATAAAAAACACGCTTTTCAATGCGTCGATCAGGTGCATCAGCGAAACGATTTGCTCCTTGGGAATCACGTTTGTGGTGCTGTAACCGATGCTATCCAGAGCCACCCGACCTTTGGCGACCCAATCGCCACCCTCCTCCGGTGTCGTAAGGTTTTCCAGCAGAACGATGCCAATCAGCCCTGTGTTGTATTTCAGAACACTTGAACCCTGAAGCCGAATGTCACGACCTTCAAAAACCTGCCCAGTGCAATCAATGCCGTAGTGGTAGCCAATATCGTCGTACTTCTGGCTCAGGTGTCCTTTCTGGATTTCTTGCATCTGCTCCGCTCCGGGAGTGCAGCTATGGCTGCGGCCCGCGTGGTGCAAAGCGATCATGGTGTAGTCCCAATCCTTAACCATATCCTTCTTGCCATCCAACGCTTTCCAGGACGAGCGCTCGACAAACGTGACCTTCAAATCCCGAACCCGTTTGATTATCGCCTCACGAGTAGCCGCTCGATCATTCACAGCCACCGGTATAGGGCACATGAACTCGCCCGGCTTAATCTCCTGAGCAATTGCTTGTGTCGCAAAACTCGCGGCCATTACTGTTTCTCCGAAAATTCATGAAGCGTTCGAGCTGGGGCATTGAACGTGATGTGAAGTGAGATTTGGGCATTGGGCGTCGGCGTTTTGATGTGTGCGATGCCATCAGCATCGGTGACGCCTTTGGTCTCGACGCCATTGACCGTCGCAACGTAGTCACGAAACGCCAACGGCTTACCCGTCTCACTGTCGGTAACACTGAACGACTGCCCGAATCGTTTCTGAATGGCGAGAGGTAAAGGAGGAATGAAAGGTGCCGGGGTATGCGAATCCCCGATGATGACTGTCCCCGAACCACCAATCACAACGTCGCCGTGTGAACCTGTGGTATCGATCAGCGCAGCATTCTTGCCGTTGATGAACACTGTGGCGGAAACACCTGACACCAAGGCACTTCCACAGGTACAGGTATCTCCTTTACGGGCGGCAGCAAGGCCGTCGAAGAACACGTCGGGGGATCCTGAGGCGATGGCCTTCTGACCATGCCCGGGCATTGGGCAGGAGGTTGGATCAGTAACGCGTGCGGCAGGTTTTGCCATGTGCTTGACTTCCTGTCAGCGGATTGAACGAGTGCGGACTCTATCAGAAAGCCGCTTGAACGTTGACCTGAGGGCTGCTCCCAATCTGTATTCAAAACGGAATAAGCCAAGTGAGTGGCCATGTGCTACTTTTTCAGAGTTTCTCATCACCGTTCTTTACAGGAGTATCTATGTTTACTGATATCAAGCCAGGCCCGAAGCCCAAGCGAGAAGATGGCAAGGAAGACCGCAGACGGCACGTGAATCCACCAAATGATAAAAAGCACCCGACTTTACCTATCCACAAGCATAAGCCTGGAGACTAACCGGGAGTTTGCAGTCTCTGTCCTGAAATCTGCCCTTGAGGACGGATTCGTTCTCAGTAAATGGATCCGTCCGCTTTGAACCTCGCTAAAATTCAGTTGGGCAGTTGAAGGCATCGAAGTCAATGCGATGTAGGGCGAAACTCAATACAAAAAGCGCTGATTGAGTAGTTGATATAGCGAGATGCCAACCATTCCTAGCTAAAAGGACGACGGCATGGACGAAGCGACAAGGTTTGCATTTTACGAAAAGATTTATTTTTACGAACTGGAACGCAAAGAAAAGCTCATTTCGAGGCTCAACCTCCCCTTGGCGATCTTAGGCGTATTGCTCTCATTCCTTTCCTACATGCTGGGAAAGGCTCCTGGCTCAGAAGATGGTTTTGCCGGCATCTCATTTTGGATTTTGTATTTGTCCGCCGTCTTCTGCCTGCTTTGCGGAATTTACTACTTCCGCTCATCCTGGCAGATACGTGATTTTGACAGAGGGCTCCCAACTCTTACTGAGCTGGAGAACTATCATGCCGAAGCAACTGCTCATTTCGCAGTGCACGGCGAAAATCAAGATGACGCAGAAACCTATTTCAAGACGATAATCTTGAACTACTACATTGAAGGTGCAACCGTTAACACGCTGAACAACGATAAACGCGGCTCAAAACTGGTGTCGCTAGCAAATTCCGTAACGCTCACTATGATTTTTTCGGTGTTGTCATTCGTTCCGTTTTACACCCATCAGCAGGAGCTGAACCAGCATGAGCAATCAAAAGCCTCCACCACCTCCTCCACCTCCGATGCGCTTCGTTAAAGATCACGGGAGAAACCTCCCGAAATCGCCTCCACCGCCGCCACCGTCCAAGAAAGACTGACGGATTTCACCCCTACTCGAGCTCGTTTCGAGTAGGGACTATTCAATAGAAATATCATTCAAAAGTGAATTAACCAATTCAACAAAACAAATCAGGTGCCAATTTTTACTTAGCAAAAATATGACCATCAAAAGGATTTTAAATGTATCTTAATTTAGACGAGAGAAAACTAGAGCAGCACATTTACCGGATCATTTCATACGATCGACTAATAGAGCTATTTTCAACAAGAAAAAACACTTTAGTCAAGCCAAGCCTTTGGGAAGACACTTTCGAAAATTTTGCTTTAAAGTCAAAACTGAGAGACGAATCGGGCCGACTAATTGAGTACGACGTTCACAATCGAATATATGGACAATGCTGGACTCTAGAGAACTCATCCGATGCCATGTGGAGGATCTACTCCTCAAAAAAAGATGGAATTAGAATTCGAACAACCATTGGCCAACTACTGAACAGTCTTTGTGTAGCAACTATAGATAGAGAAAATTGCGAACACTGCATTGGTAAAGTTGAATATTTAAGAGAAGCAGAAATCCTTAAAAGAGCTAAAGACACCTTTACTCATCATGGCGAAATAACATTTGGCAAGCTTTTTAACTCCCTCTTATTAAAACGTCGAGCCTTCAGGCATGAAAATGAAATTCGATTGATGTTTTGTGATTGGTCTGAGAACTCCGACGAAAGCAAACTATTCAAGTATGACATTAAACCTTATGATTTTATCACTCAGATCATGATAGACCCCAGAATCCCACATGATATATTCAAAATTATCAAACAAAATATACGCGAACAAACAGCATTCCAAGGAGAGATTAAGCGATCCTTGCTATACCGTCTACCAGAAAACTTAACATTCAATATACAAACAAAAAAATAACAAACAAATGAATTTCAAAGCCTTTGGCGGTAGACGCAGCACGCCTTCTCAAACTTTAAAGAGTCATATATCAGGAAACTAAAGGGGACAACCTAAAGGGGACTGATTTATTTCCTAAGAAATAGATCACCCCCCTTCTTTCTCATCCTAACAAGTTTTACAGGCGCGGAGCGTTTCTAGAGTAGTTCTGCCTAAATATCGAACCATATAGTTTTTTCGATGCAGCATCCATAATATTGACAAGTTTCGCCGGTGCATTAGCAAGTGGACGAGTTCCGCTATGCCCAAGCACCATAATACACCGCTCATCTATTCTTGGTGCATTAATCATGAGAGACCCCAGCGCCTTGGCCATTTTTTCATTATCTGAAAAAAGGGGACTGATTTATTTCTAAGAAAATAAATCAGCCCCCTTTTTCTAAAAATTTTTATTTCAAATGCCTAAACAACATACCTGTTGGAGAGTTTGCGCGAGCCTTCTGTTCTATTTGTAGATCCTTATATTTCGTTCTTATATCTTTAAGATTCGGGATCCCAGCTACGCCTAACACACTGCCAATTGCACCAAGCGCAACATTCCCTGTTAATGCGCCAGCAACGCCAATAGCACCAACAGCCAAGCATGATGCGACGTCAATTCCATACAGCTTCAACTTTTTCGCGCGTGCCTCTTTAAGCAATACCTGGTGCTCACGGAATGCGCGATCTAGATTTTCCACTACTTGATCAGCGGTTCTGAAGTAATTATCCGGTCGCAGATTTACAAGTTCAGACACACCATGGCCTAAAATCGATCTCACCTCTTCAGCTAGGCCCGCCCTTCGAATATCCAGAACCGTCTCAGGAGGTATATTTCCAAGCCACAGTAAATTATTACCTGCCTCAGCACTTAGCGCCCGGACAATATGCATGCTTTGACGATCATCACCCGGACGCTTTATTGCACCTCCCTGATAATCTAGCATCCAATTAAAATACTGCCACGAGGTCTCGGCTCCAATAAACGGGGTGCCACCGAAATGGGTAGCATACTGCTGAGAGGCCAACGCTTGGGGCATACGACCCAAGCAAGCATATAGCACATGGTTCCCAGCCAACTCTGGATTTAACCCCGGAGTAGACCCCTCTTTCATGGCCATTTCGAGCTGAGCCATGGCACTCCGACCCCATTCAGCGTCTATAATCAACCTATCGGCACCCTTTAACTCAGCAAGTACATTTTCGATTGACTCTAAATGGGAGCAGAAGTCCGCAAAATGCTCAACAGAGTCGAAGTCGCGGCCAAACAGGTATCCTCCATGATTGCATGAGAGTAACTGACTCTGCGCGGCTAACTCCGCTCGATCGTCATCATTGACATCCTTTGGATTTGGAGAGATGACGACCAACGGAGGGTCAACTTCCGCTAGAGCAATGTTCCTGTACGTCATTGCGGTTAGCACGTGCTTTATTAACAACTCGACAACTTTTTTTAACGGCAAGGCTTGCAAAAGTGGAGCGATTTTCAATATCGGGCATGGGAGAACAACGGTATCAATATATAATCCTGCTGTTGAAACTACGTTTTCCCAGTGAGCCGGGAAGAGATCACCAGAAAAAGTTGCTTTAAGCTGCTGCCCATCTTGAAGATGAAATGCTGCTGGATCGGCGACCGACGACCAAAACTCCGTTATACCTTCTGCCATATCTGGTAAAGCCTCGGAAATTCCTTTTACCAGTTCATCATTCCTCACTGCGACGGCGGCTGCTTGAGCAGGTGAGGCACCAGCCTTAGACATTGGCTCGTAAAGAAAACCGAACTCTCTAGACAAAAAATCAAAATATAACGTCTGAATTTTATGCAGGCTCACCGATTGCTTAGCTTCGTCTCGGTAAGCAAAGGCTCTAATCGCAAGAGTAGAAGCTCTGATTCGACCGTCGACCGTTGTGGGGTCAACTAAGCCGTCAGGACGTAGCCGGATAGCTTCGAAACTTTGTCTGAATTCATCCACCAAGTGCGCAGCAAAATGAATTTTTCCCGCGTCTATACGATCTCTCAGCAAGAAAACCTTATCCGTCAGATCCTGTACTTCCTCTTCTGAATATTGGCGCATCCTAATTAACCTCTAGCTATCCCTATAAAGCCATGAAATTGGCGATTTGCTGGGCAGACGATCACTGACCGAAGGGTATTGTCTGTGAAATTTTCGACCATGCCAATTGACGGAACCAGATTGGGGACTGATTTATTTCCTTGAAACAAATCAGTCCCGTTTTCCTGCCAAAATCGTACGACAAGTCAATGCAGCTGGGTTAAAAACCTGACGCAGTCATTTACCCAGCACTTCGACCACCGGTTCTGCGGCAAATTCGTCCAACACAGAAAAAACTCCATCCAATTCTTCTTTGTAAGAGGCAGTGTAGGCAGATGTGAATACAAATCGACTTTCGACCTTCTTAACTTTTTGACGGATTAGATCTCGATGCTGAATCCAGTATTGGCGCATTTCTTTCGGGTCAAACCCTTCCAACAATCCATCTTTCGTAGCAACATAACCTGTTTCATCCGAATCCGTGAAAAAGGAATTACTCAAATTAGCCAAGCAGTGGTCGACAAAATGGAAAACATTATCTTCGTCAACAACCGGATTGAAGCAAAACCCAAATACATATTTATTCATCAAGCAGGCAATGCCCCCAGCATCCTCTTTGCCAACCATATCGTAATAGCCGCACCCTACCCCCTTCCCATGTGGAAGCTCTGAGTTAATGAGTTGGTAGATTACAAACGACTTCAAATCGCAACGCGCCGCCAAAACTCTTCGATCTAGTGAATCATCACCTGGGGAGCTAGCAGCCTCACCATTAGATTTAGCATCACCGAGGAAATTTTCAGAGGGAGTGTTGTCTACTGCTGCGAAAAAATTTTCCTTTGCATCAATATAATTGGCTTTAAACAGAGAAAAAACTTCTTGAGATATTTTTCTCATACCCATTATGGTAAGTTTTTCCACCGAACCGTTTGTAGGTGCACCTGGATCCTGATTTATTATTAGAGCTGAATGAAGATTATATACCTGCCCCTGCCGGTCAGCGCAGCACTGAAGCCGAAACAACATCAGGTCATTCCACCCTAAAACTCCACGACTGCTCGCTACAAGTTGCTCTAATAAGCCCTTCCCCACGTAAGCGTGCTCGCCAAAAACTCGCCATGCAATTTCAACGATATTTTCCGGTGAATTGTCAACCCTCCTCCCAACTGCCTGCCCCCACCCAGCACGATCTAAAAGCCTAATTAAGGAGTAAATAGATCTTTGCCGCAAACCTATATCTTTGTATCCGACTGCAGAGTATCTAGGCAAGTAGTCAACAAGAGTATTAAATGCATCTTCAGCGACAGCCGTGGTTATGTCATAAGCTCGATTTACAAATATTCGCCAGAACTGATCATGGGAATGCTGCCCCTGCTCCAGCTGAAAATTCTGGGACACAAGAATTGAGTCTATTGCATCTCCCTTGCGAACCCGCTCAACCGCATTATGGTAGAGAATATATGTCTTCTGCGGCTCTGGCGTGGCAAATCTCACGATGAGTTTCAGGTAGTTCTCTAGATTTCTGAAAGATTCATGATTGAAGCAAGCACGTGTCGCCAACACCGCCTCTTCTACGTCTCTTCGGGCAGGAAGATTGAGTGTCTCCACATCGAAAAGTTGTTTTAATAAAAATTTAGCAGGTTCCGGTTGTCCATCCAGGTGGTTTGAAAAATCAGGTGAATTACTGTAGTCAGTCTTCCCATAAAGACGACAAAGCGAAAAAGATCCCGACCGCCCCTCCGTTTCTTCAGCGTAAACACGCCTAAATAGTCCAGGGTAATTCAAATGTAAAAGTATAAGATTAATAAGGTCACGACCATTAAAGTCTGTCCGAGCCAAATCACTGCGCTCGAGCTGCATCAGCAGCATAGCGTTAACGAAACGTTTTATTTTCCGAAGATTTCCAACAAGAGGGAGGTAACTAGCTGCAAGATTACCATTAAGAATATTCGCTAACTCAATGAGTATCGCCCCCAACTTCACCATCGTATCAGAAGGGATCGAACCCAGTTGATTGGCCTCACGCTGCCAGTCCCTGAGCAAAAAATCCCGGATACCGGAGCTATCGACAAATAAACTGATCTTTACCGTTACGAACTTCTCTAGAAACTCACGAGCCCTTGAATCTTCCTCATGATTACCGGCGAGTATCTCTGTATCATAACAAAGCACGTAAGTCGCCTGTGACAACTTGAAGGTACGTCGCGTTGCAAATAGAACCGAATTTGTAGTTTTTGCGTCTAGACGATCAAGATCATCAATGACAATTATCACCCGACGATCAATTCGCCTAAGGACCTCATCAATATCATCCAAGAGCTCATCTACAGTTTCCTGAGAAGGCTCCAATGACAACTTAAAACCGAGAAAGGAAATATCTGCTTTTCCCTTTATCAGTCGCGAGTATCGGGAAGCGGCAGGTCGAAATTCGGGAGCGAATACCTCACGTTGGATCGCAGCGGACAAATCCCTTATCAAGCGTTCTGCAAGATCTGGCTCTGAGGCGTAACGAAGAGGTTCAAAACGAACAACAATTACCCTGTCTTCAGCACTTTCCCAATGACGCTCTGCAAGATTTAGAAAGCTTGTCTTACCGACTCCCCATGGGCCATCTACTCCGAACACAAGTCCAGCATGGGCACCACTTGCGAGCACCATTTCAGCGAACGACTTGGCCTGAGTTTCGCTTAAAAGCACGTCCTGACTTTTATCAGATATTTCCTCATCAGCAATAAAATAAAGTTGCGAAATTGCTTTCTTAGCTCTAGGCCAAAACTGCTGTACCAATGGCGATATCAGAACAGTACAGAGCAGGATAAGCAATGCCGGTGTCCAATATGGATCCATAGTATTTAATATCGCATGAAGTTTTACCAGCAAGGGAGAGGTGAGTTCGTTGATCCAGATCCCGACACCAATCGCTATCAACAAATCAACTCGAAAGCTACGAGCTATTTTTGCGAACTCGACAAATGCTCCTCGTACTAAAGCGTATACAAAACAAAGCGCTAGTACGATTAAAACAATATGCAGCTGTACAGCAAAGGCTACATCCTGCAACAACGGAGCAAAATTTCCACCAAGATAGGATGCAACTCTCCATACTTCCGCACCAACAAACCCTATAACGAGAGCTTTTAAAAAAACCAGAAACTCCGGCATTTTCATTATTGGCTTTACTTTTACCATTTTCCCCCTCCTTCTGCCCGACCACAGCTCTAATCTTTAAGACAACAACGCCGACAGAGTAGATTATTTTTAAACAACACCCCACTAAAAAAATATGTAACCGCTAAACTAAATCAGAAACTGAAACTTAAAAACACGAACAAGAGCATCATCCACAAAAAATCAGCCCTAAAAATAAATCATACAAAAGCCCCTAGGCAAGAGATATATAGCTCGTCGCCACTACGAGTTATTGACAAAAGGCTAGTTGATATTTGGGTGTCTTCCACAGACCGTAAGCTGGCCGTATGTGAAGGGCAGGCTTTGACCGAAGGCAACCAAGAACATCCCGTGCTTATTCGTTCTTTTCTTTTTCAGAAAAACTTTGAGTTGACATCAGACCTGAGGGAAAAAGACAACCAGCTTCCACCTGCAACTCACGGCCCCACCAACCTAGGCATCTCCACCCC